>PXRG01000013.1 GCA_003021105.1 Halobacteriales archaeon QS_1_68_17 | reverse complement strand
CACGGTCAAGGATAGGGGTAACGGCGGCTTGGCACTGCCAGCAGTCCACCACTCCGACGCTGTGGGACTACCCGCGCCCGAAAGGTGTGGTAGTCAGGTGATTGGACTGCGAACCTGAAACTCCCACCGCTCGGGATTCCTCCGCGTTCACCCGGAGGAGGATGTCAATAAATATTCTGGAATGGGAATGTTTAATCCCGAACCTTCCCGGTGCTACATCCGTGGTTAGATACTAAGTAAATTACGAACGATTGATGGTAGAATTATCCAAAAGTGTTTTTTCAGTGGTGAGTATTTAATAGCAATAGGAAACTACGAGAGGGGCGGTCGTCCGGGACGGAAACTCCGGGGACCGGTTCGAACGCGGTCGGCCTCCCGCTCCCGGGCGTCCGCGTCGGCGGGGCTGTCAGTCCCGCCGGACGTAGCGGCTCGACGCCCGGGACGAATCGCACAGGAGTTCGAAACCAGCTATGGAACGGGAACAGCCGGGGGAGAGGGACGCGGACGCTGCCCGAGCATCAGCAACCAGGAGGTGTCGTCCGTGAGTCCCCGTGGTGGACGCATCAGCCGTCGGCGTCTCCTCGTCGGCCTGGGCGGCGGCCTGGTCGGCGCGGGCACGCTGTCGATGGCGGCCGACACCGGCGCGTTCAGTTCGGCGACGACACCCCGCGAGGCTGCCGTTTCCATCGCCGAACCCGAGAACGCGCTCGTCGGGCTGGACATCAACAGTCCGGTCAAGAAAAATAGCCGCGACCCCCTCGTGTACGTGACGAACAACCTCAACGTCGACGTGACCGTGACGATCACGCTCGACACCTGTACCGACGGGACCCTGTACGACAACGCCGGCAATGCGGACGACTGTTCCGCCGCGGACGACAGTACGACGACAGCAACGTCGACCATTGTGAGCGGGGACACCGGTCGCTTCGACATCGAGTCGAACGTGTCCGGGCAGTACATCTACTTCGACATCGACGCCAGCGGCGACGGATTCTCGCTGTCGACCCAGGACCGGACCTACGCGGAATCCGGGAACGTCAAAGGTGCCGTCTTCATCCAGAAATTCAAGGGCCTGAAAACGAACACGCGGGGGAACAACAACGAGTGGACGATCGACATCGTCCACGTCAAGGACGACGACGGCGACGACGACTTGGACCGGGTCGAATTCGAGATCCAGGAAGAAACCACGACGGTCGGGACGAAAACCATTACCTGTGGGTGCGACGGCGGCAAAGCGTACAATCCCGGCGGCAACCCCGACGTCACGATCCAGCCGGACGCCCCGAACTACACGGTCGACAGCACGAAAAGCTACACCGCGACGGTGACCGGCTACGACGCCGACGGGAACTACGACACCGACACGATCACGACCGACGAGTGACGAGACGCCGGCCGCGTCAGGGATTCATGTTCAGCCAGGCCTCGATCCGTCCTTCCTGGGTGGTGAAGTAGTAGATGAGGTCGCCGTCGACGACGGCGTAGGCGTCGTACTCGTCGTCGTGGATCACCCGCTTCCCGGAGTCGATGGCGATGTCGACGAGGTCCTCCAGCGTGTCCACCCGGATGTACGTCTTCTCCATTTTCGTCGGGAAGTCTCCCCGGGAGATCCACTCGTCGTAGCGCGCCCTGGACAGTTCGATCTCGACCGCCCGGATGTCGATGCCGCGCCGGGAGACGACCGCGACGCCCGCCGCGCCCGCGAGCGACAGGAGGCCGAGCGCTCCGAGCCCGCCGTACTGGACCGGGTCTGGGTCACGTGTCACCGTTCGCTCGACCGGCGTAATGTGGGTGCGGCTGGCGGCGATCTCCCCGTCGAGCCAGTAGGCTCGGTTGAGCATTATCACCGGGACCGTCGCGTTGACCCGGCCGTCGTAGCGGTCGGTCTCGTAGGAGACGTTGGCCCGGACGACCGTCCGGACCGAGCCAGCGGTGCCGATCTCCTGGCGTTTGTCCGCGAGGTTTTCGCGGACGGCAGACATGTTGACCGTCGCCCGTGTCACCACGCCGCCGTCTGTCGTCTCGGTCGTCGTCGTTTCGAGGACCCGCGTGGACCGCCAGAACTCCATGCCGTCCCTGGTCCCGGTGTGCACGAGCGCAATCCGCTGGTCGACGGACACCTGCCGGCCGTCCGGCACGGACGACCGGACGCGAATCGTCAAGTTCGGGGTGGCCCGGAAGAAGTACACGGGCTGGTTCTGCAACCGTCGCCCCCGGTCGTAGAGCGTCGTGTTCCCCGTCACGACGGCGCTGGTGCCCCCGGAGACGGCGATTCGTTGCTGTGCCGTCTGCTCGGTCACTTCCTCGACTCCGGGGTTGGTGTACGTGTAGGCCGCACCCGCCAGCGCAGCCACGCCGACCAGCGCGAGTACCGCGGCTATCGCCGTGCCACGCGTCGCGATCAGATACCTCGTTCGTGTGCTGACAGACATCGGTCCTGCGGGCCGATCAACCGAGCGGACGACGGTTTCCGGACGTTTCAGGCATCCCTGCCGGAGTGCGTCCGCCTTTCCCCCGATTGCCACCCCATACGTCGTTTCCGGGTTCTTTCGAGGGGTTGACAACCCCGTCACTTAATATTTTTCTCGAAATCGGTTCGCGTGTGTCTCGGGCCGGACATGGAAAGCGGTTTAGCCGGTCTCCGGGAACGGGCCAGTAATGACGCTTCCGGACGCGGACCGCGACCTCGTCACCGCCGAACTCGGGCGGGAGCCGACCCCGGCCGAGGCGGCGCTGTTCGAGAATCTCTGGAGCGAACACTGCGCCTACCGGTCGTCGCGGCCCCTGCTTTCGGCCTTCGACAGCGAGGGCGAGCGGGTGGTCGTCCCGCCCGGCGACGACGCCGCGGTGGTCGCCCTCGACGACGACACCTACCTCACGATGGGCATCGAGAGCCACAACCACCCGTCGTACGTCGACCCGTACGACGGGGCCGCGACCGGCGTCGGGGGGATCGTCCGGGACACGCTCTCGATGGGTGCCTACCCCATCGCCCTCCTGGACTCGCTTTACTTCGGCGACTTCGACCGCGAACACTCGCGGTACCTCTTCGATGGGGTCGTCGAGGGGATCGGCGACTACGGCAACTCCATCGGCGTCCCGACCGTCGGGGGGAGCGTCGCCTTCCACCCGGACTACGAGGGGAACCCGCTGGTCAACGTCGCCTGCATCGGCCTGCTGGGGGCCGACCGCCTGGTGACCGCCGAGGCCCAGTCGCCGGGGAACAAGCTGGTGATCGTCGGCAACGCCACCGGCCGGGACGGACTCGGCGGGGCCTCCTTCGCCAGCGAGGACCTCTCGGAGGACGCTGAAACCGAGGACCGGCCCGCGGTCCAGGTGGGCGACCCCTACACGGAGAAGCTCCTGATCGAGGCCAGCGAGGCTCTCGTAGACGAGGGGCTGATCGAGGCGGCCCGCGACCTCGGAGCCGCCGGCCTCGGCGGCGCGTCCAGCGAACTCGTCGCGAAGGGCGGCTACGGCGCACACATCGACCTGGACCGGGTCCACCAGCGCGAACCGAACATGAACGCACTGGAAATCCTGCTGGCCGAATCACAGGAGCGGATGTGCTACGAGGTCGCCCCGGAGAACGTCGACCGCGTGGCCGAAATCGCCGACCGCTACGACCTCGGGTGTTCGGTCGTCGGCGAGGTCACGGAGGGCAACTACGTCTGTACCTTCGAGGGCGAGACTGTCGTGGACGTACCGGCGACGTTTCTCGCGGACGGCGCGCCGACCAACGACCTCGAAATGACGGAGCCGGCAGTGCCGGACCGCGACCTGCCAGACGTCGGGTTCGAGGAGGCCTTCGAGGGAGTCGTCGGCAGCCCGAACACCGCCAGCAAGCGGTGGGTCTACCGGCAGTACGACCACGAGGTCCAGGTGCGGACGGCCACCACGCCGGGCGACGACGCCGCCGTCCTGGCGATCAGGGAGGCCGACACCGGCCTCGCGCTGTCGGCGGGTGCCGATCCGAACTGGACGGACACCGCACCCTACGATGGAGCGCGGGCGGTCGCGCTGGAGAACGCGGTCAACGTCGCCGCCGAGGGAGCGACGCCGCTGGCGGCCGTCGACTGCCTGAACGGCGGCAACCCCGAGAAACCCGACGTCTACGGCGGCTTCGCGGGCATCGTGGACGGGCTGGCGGACATGTGCCGGGCGCTCGGCGTGCCGGTCGTCGGCGGGAACGTCTCGCTGTACAACGACTCGGCGGCCGGCCCGATCCCGCCGACGCCGACGCTGGCGATGGTCGGGACGAAAGCCGGGTACGACGCCCCGCCGGCCGCGCTCGCCGGCGAGGGGACGCTCGTCCTCGTGGGCGACCGCGTCCTCGACGGCGAGAGCCCCGCGCGGCTCGGCGGCTCGGAGTACCTCGCGCAGTTCGGCGGGAGCGACCGTTTCCCCGACCTCCCGCGGGACCCCGCCGGACTCGTCGCCACGCTCGCGGACGTGGCCGACCGCGGGAGCACCCTCGCGGTCCACGACGTGAGCCACGGCGGCCTGGCCGTGACGCTGGCCGAGATGGTCCACGACGACGCGGGCGCGGCCGTGGAACTCGACGCGCCGAACAGGGGTTCGGCCGCGGCGCTGGCCTTCGGGGAACAGGCGGGCCGCGCCGTGATCGAGACGACCGACCCGCACGGCGTGAGCGAGGCCTTCGACGGCGTCGCTCCGACGTACGAACTGGGGACGGCCGACGGGTCCGGTCGGCTCGTGTTCTCGGTCGACGACCGGGAAATCGCGCCCGAAGCCGGGGAAATCGCCGAGTGGCGGCGCGTGATCGAGCGGGAACTATAGGGCCAGCGCGACGCCGAACGTGAGAACGAGTCCGACCGCCAGCACGACGAAGCCCGTCGCCACGTGCGACATCGTGTAGTCGCTCTGAGGCGCGGTGCTCCTGAGCGGCGGTTCGCGCGACGGTAGTTCGACGTGTTCCGGGTCGTACTCCGGTCGGTCCTCCCCGTGGTGGTCGTCGGCCATGGGCGGGGATTCTCCCGGGTCCTACCTGTAACTGTCGGAACCGGGCCGCGGACGCGATCAGCGCGCCTGCTCGATCTCGTCGATGGCCCCGGGGTTCTCTATCGAGGAGAGGTCCCCGGGGTCCTCGCCCGCGTGGGTCGCCTGGATCGCCCGGCGGATGATCTTCCCGCTCTGGGTCTTCGGGAACTCGTCGACGAACAGCACCTCCCTGGGCCGGAACGGCTTGCCGAGTTCCTCGCCGACGACCGCGCGGATCGCCTCCCTGAGGTCCGCCGACTCCGTGGCCCCCGGTTCGGGCACGACGTACAGCACGACCGCGGTCCCGGTCGTGTCGTCCGGAACGCCGACGGCCGCGGCCTGGTTGACCGCGTCGTGTTCCATCGCCGCCCCCTCGACCTCGGCTGGACCGACCTTCCGGCCGGCCACGTTCAGGGCGTCGTCCGCGCGGCCGTGGAGGAACCAGAAGCCGTCCTCGTCCGTCCGGGCCCAGTCGCCGTGGTCCCACAGGTTCTCCCAGGTGCTCCAGTACTCCTCGATGTAGCGCTCGTCCCCGCTCCAGAGCGACTTCGTCATCGAGGGACAGGAGTCCCGGGCGACCAGAAAGCCCCGCTCGTGGTCGTCGGCGACCGACTCCCCGTCGCGGTCGACGATGTCGATGTCCATTCCCAACCCCGGACCGCCGAGCGTGCAGGGTTTCAGCGGCTGGATCGGCATCGGCATCAGGAAACAGCCCATGATCTCCGTGCCCCCCGAGATGTTGATGATGGGCGTCTCCCCGCCGCCGACCCGTTCGTAGAACCAGCGCCAGGATTCGGGGTCCCACGGTTCGCCCGTCGAGCCGAGCAACCGCAACGACGAGATGTCGTGCCCTTCGAGCCACTCGTCGCCCCGCTTCCGGAGCGCGCGGATGGCGGTCGGGGAGATGCCGAACTGCGTGATCCCGTGCCGGTCGATCATCTCCCAGAACCGGTCGGGTTTCGGGTGGTCCGGCGCGCCTTCGTACATGAACAGCGTGCCGCCGAAGGTGTGCGTCCCCATCAGCGCCCACGGCCCCATCATCCAGCCGATGTCCGACACCCAGAAGAACCGGTCGGCGGGCCGGAGGTCGAACCCGAAGTAGACCTCCTTGGCGGCCTGGATCAGCGCGCCCGCCTGCGTGTGGACGATTCCCTTCGGCTTGCCGGTCGTCCCCGACGAGTACAGCAGCATCGACTCCTGGTCGGACGGCAGCGACTTCGTCTCGTAGTCGTCGTCGGCCGATCCGACGGCGTCGTCCCACCACTCGTCGCGCTCGTCGACCCAGGGGACCTCGTGATCGCCGTCCCCGCCGCGGGACCCGAGGCGGTCGTAGACGATGGTGTGCTCGGCGTGGCCGGCCTCGCTGATCGCCTCGTCGGCCGTCTCCTTGAGGTAGACCGGCGTGCCGCGACGGTAGAAGCCGTCGCCGGTGAAAAGCACCGAACACTCAGGGTCGCGGATGCGCGTCGCGGTCGCGTCGACGCCGAATCCCGAGAATATCGGCACCCCGTGCCGACGCCGCGGGCCGCCAGCGCGTTGGCGACCCGGTTTGCCTGCCGGTGGAGGTCGTGGTAGGTGACCTCGCGGACGCTGCCGGGTTCACCCTCCCAGATGCAGGCGACCCTGTTTCGCGTGCCTTCGCCGACGCCAGCGTGCCGGTCTACGACGTTGTGCGCGGCGTTGATCTTCCCGCCCGGGTACCAGTCTGTGAACTGCGGCCCGTCGCTGTCGGCCCGGACGCGGTCGTACTCCTCGTAGAACTCGATCCCCAGGTAGTCGACGATCTCGTCCCAGAACCAGTCGATCCCCGATTCCGGAACCCCCTCGACGTCGCCGGTCGTCCGCGCGATCAGTGCGTCGTAGTCCTCGATGCCGTACTCCTGCATGAACCGGTAGACGTTCGTGGACTCCACGAACTCCCGCGACGGTTCGTTGACCACCTCGTCGAACTCTTCCAGCCCCGTCATGTAACCACTCACCACGCCGGTTTGCCCGCCACGGTAGTAGTATTTTGGCGTGCGGGCAGCGCTAGAAGCGCCCCGGAGCAGGTCGGCGGTCCGGCCGGGTGTGACTCCCGTGGCCGGCCGGTGTGGAACGCCCCTTTCGAGGAGTCGGTCCTGTAAACCCTTTTGGACCGTGGCCGCCAACGGTGGGATATGTACGTCCGGGACGCCAAGAACAGGGACGAGGTCTGGTTGCTCGATCGGATCGAGGAGATGGGGCTGGACGAGCAGGCGTTTCGCTCCCGGGACTACGTGATCGCAATCGACGAGGAGACCAACGAGAAGGCTGGGTTCGGCCGCATCCGGGTCCACAAGACCGAGCGCGACGAGTCCGAGCGCGAGTCGTCGGGGCGTGGCGCGGTCGCGGGCGAGGTCTGCGAACTCACGAGCATCGGGGTCCTCGAGGCGTGGCGCGGGCAGGGGGTCGGCGCGCACGTCGTCGAGCGGCTGGTCCAGACCGCGGGCGACAAGCAGTTCGAGACCGTCTACGCGCTGACGCCCGAGCCAGAGTATCTCGCCCAGTTCGGGTTCGAGGGACTCGACGAGGCGGAACTCCCCGAGGTCCTGCGCGACCGCTTGGAGGAGAAGCGCACGGCCAGGGGGGACGACGTAGTACCGGTGGCCCTGGGGACCGACGAGTTCGTGATGCCGGCCCGGTTCAGGGACGCCTTCAAGCGCGCCGGCAGCGAGGACGTGGACCCCGAACCGGAGGAGGGGCCCGAGGACTTCGGCATCGACCCCGACGAGGCGACCTACAAGTACGATACCGGCCGCTGAGGCGCGGTGGTCGGCCGGCCGCTGAGGCGCGGTTGTCGACCCCCCGCCCGGAACGACGGCGGCGGTCGCAGTGTGGGACCGGCACACTGCCAACTGTTAAACCTCCGGGCCCGAAGCTTCCGGGTATGTTCGATCCCGACGACCTCCGGGACATCCGCTCGGCGCTTTCGGAGTGGGAGTCGGAGACCGCCGGCCCGACCGTCGAGCGGTTCGGCGAGCGCGAGGAGACGTTCACCACCGACACGGGTGGCCAGGAGGTCGAGCGCCTCTACACGCCGGCCGACGTCGCCGACCTCGATTACGCCGACGACCTCGGGTTCCCGGGGCAGGAGCCGTACACGCGCGGGGTCTACCCGACGATGTACCGCGGTCGGCTCTGGACCATGCGCCAGTACGCGGGCATGGGGACCGCCGAGGAGACCAACGAGCGGTTCCGGTACCTCCTGGACGAGGGCCAGACCGGGCTCTCGATGGCGTTCGACCTGCCGACCCAGATGGGGTACGACTCCGACCACGAGATGGCCGCCGGCGAGGTCGGGAAGTCGGGCGTCGCCATCGACTCGCTCCGGGACATGGAACGGGTGTTCGAGGGCATCCCGCTAGACGAGGTCTCGACGAGCATGACGATCAACGCACCCGCGAGCGTCCTGCTGGCGATGTACGTCGCCATCGGGGACCGGCAGGGCGTCCCGCGCGACCGGCTCCGGGGCACCATCCAGAACGACGTGCTCAAGGAGTACATCGCGCGCAACACCTACATCTATCCGCCGGAGGCGTCGATGCGGATCGTCACGGACATCTTCGAGTTCTGCGCCGAGGAGACGCCGAAGTTCAACACCATCTCCATCTCGGGGTACCACATCCGCGAGGCGGGATCGACGGCCGCCCAGGAGATCGCGTTCACCCTCGGGAACGCAATCGAGTACGTCGAGGCCGCACTGGAGGCGGGCCTCGACGTCGACGAGTTCGCCCCGCAACTGTCGTTCTTTTTCGCCGCCTACAACAACATCCTCGAGGAGGTGGCGAAGTTCAGAGCCGCCAGACGGATGTGGGCCAGGATCATGGACGAACGCTTCGGCGCACAGAACCCGAAGTCGCAACAGCTGAAGTTCCACACCCAGACCGCCGGGTCGACGCTGACCGCACAGCAGATCGACAACAACGTCGTCCGGGTGGCCTACCAGGCACTGGCGGCGGTCCTCGGTGGTACCCAGAGCCTCCACACCAACAGCAAAGACGAGGCGCTTGCCCTGCCCAGCGAGGAGAGCGTCCGGACGGCGCTGCGCACCCAGCAGATCCTCGCCCACGAGTCCGGGGTCGCGGACACCGTCGATCCCCTGGCCGGCAGTTACTACGTCGAACGGCTCACGGACGAACTCGAATCGGAGGCGTTCGAGATCCTCGACACCGTCGAGGAAAAGGGGGGAATGGGACGGGCCATCGAGACGCGGTGGGTCCAGCGCCAGATCCAGAACGTCGCCTACGAGCGCCAGCGCGGGATCGAGGAGGGGGAACGGATCATCGTCGGCGTCAACCGGTTCCGGAGCGACGAGAAGCGCCAGGACGTCGAGATCGAGGAGGTGACCGAAACGGATCAGTGCCGCCAGGTCGAGCGACTCGAATCGGTCCGGGCCGACCGCGACGACGAGGCGGTCGAGTCGGCCCTGGCCGCCGTCCGGGCGGCCGCCGAGGGCGACGACAACCTCATGCCCCCGATCGTCGACGCCGTGAAGGCCTACGCGACGACCGGCGAAATCTGCGACGTGCTCCGCGACGTGTGCGGCGAATACTGACGCCGGCGTCGTCGGCCAACCCTCCTGCCGAACGTTCTGCCCGGCACTACGTTCTGACGGTAGTCCAGCCGGCGGACCAGTCCGCACTACGGGGATACCGGGGACTCGCGGCGGCGTATCGCCGGCGGGTCGGTTAAGGGTTCTTCGCCGGTAGTAGGACCATGCGCTTTCACCACGCCGGCATCGCCACGGAGGACGCCGACGACCTGGCACACAGGTACACGGACTTCCTGCCGGTTCCGATCGCCCACCGCGAGACGTTCGACGGGATCGACGTGGTCTTTCTCGACCTCGGCGGAAGCTACTTCGAACTGCTGGAACCCCGCGACGGCGGGGCGATCGCCGACTACCTCGACTCGCACGGTCCCGGCATCCACCACCTCGCGCTGGCGACCGACGACGTGTCGGCGGCGCTCGACGCCGCCAGGGAGGCGGGCGTCGACCCGATCGACGACGAACCGCGGCCGGGTGCGTGGGGTCACGACGTCGCATTCCTCCACCCCGGTTCGACCGGGGGTGTCCTGCTGGAGTTCGTTCAAGTATGATGTCAGGACATAATCAGGCCAGCGCGACGGTCCGCAGGATCTCCGACTCGTGGCGGACGAACGTCGAGAGGTGCCCGAGGTCGGGGTAGAACTGCGCGGTCGCCGTCGGCAGGTGTTCCGAGAGGTACCAGCCCATCCCCGGCGGGACGACGCTGTCTGCCTTACCGTACCAGAGCGCGACCGGCACGTCGACCTCGTCGAGGTCGAACCCCCAGGGACTACCGTAGATCGCCGTTTCGCGGTCGAGCGGGTCGAGACCGTGACGGCGGCGCGCCTCGATCATGCTGTCGTAGATGACCGCGCCGACCTCGCCGGTCCAGAGCGGGTGGTCGGCCGGCGCACTGCCGTCGGCGATCCCCGAAAGGAACGCGTCGCGGTCCTTCCTGGCTCGGCGGTCGCCCACCAGGAGCGCGAGCTTGGTGAGCGGGGACAGGTGGCGGGCGGTCTTGTACCAGAGCTGTTCGCGCAGGCCGACGGCCGCCATCGGACCGAGACCGGACGCGACGCCGACCCGCTCGACAAGCCCGGGGAGCATCGCCGCGCTGACCAGCGCGTACGGGGCCCCGCCGGAGATGCCCAGCACCCCGAAGCGATCGAGGTCCAGCGCCTCGGTCACGGCCGCCAGGTCCGTCGGCCAGTCGGTCAGCTCGCGGTCCGGGTCGGGGTCGGAGACGCCGATCCCGGGCCGCTCCGGGGCGACAACCCGGACCCCGAGGTCGCGGGCGGCCGGGTCGAACAGCGCGCCGAACACCCGGGAGTTGGGGAACCCGTGGCACAGAACGAGCGGGTCGCCGTCCGGGTCCCCGCAGTCGGCGTACCCGACGAGCCGGCCGTCGTCGAGCCGGACCGCCTTGGGGTTGTCGACGATCCCGCGGGCGCAACGTCGACGCGGGGACCCGGCCGCGGGCTCATCTCCGGTCTGCTGGCTCTTCCCGGTGGTCCGCTCTATGAGGGATCTCATACCGGGGATACGGCCGGACAGCGGATGAGTCTTGTTTGCGAGTCGCTATCCCGCTCGTTACGTCGCGGACGCGGCTCGCGTTCCCGGCGGGGTTTTCGCGGGCGAAACCGCTGGTCGGCTACCCGAAGTTCTCGACTTTCGCCTGGTCGGGCGAGCCGCCGGCCGCGGCCACGGCGTCGGTCGCGGCGTCGAGGAAGTCCGCGAAGCCGTAGACGAACACCTGGGCGTCGCCGGTCTCCCGGAGCGCCCCCTCGATCGCCGCGGCGAGGTCGTCGTCCCCGGCGAGTATCTCCACGAACGCCCCCTCGCGTTTGAGCGCCGCCAGGCGGTCCTCGTGGATCGGCTCGTCGTCCTGATAGACGACCGCGGCCCTGCCGCCGTCCGCGATGGCCCGCTCCGCGATGCCGACCGCCGGCCCGACGCCCGGGCCGCCGGCGACGATCACGACGCCGGGTTCGTCCTCGTAGTAGGCGTTGCCGAACGGCCCGGAGACGTCCACCGTCTCGCCCGCCGCCAGGTCGGCCAGTTTCGGTGCCAGGGTGCCCTCCGGATCGATCCCGACGGTGACCTCGAAGGTTTCGGTCACGTCGGGCGAGGAGATGGTGTAAAACCGGCTCTCGACCCCCCCGTCGACCTCGGCGGAGAGTTTCACGAACTGGCCGGGTCTGGCCCGGAACCCCGGCGGCGTTTCCAACTCGATTGCGACCGCGTCCGGCCCCACCTCGCGGACCGCGGCGACAGTGACGGGTGTCTGCTCCATACCCGGCACTCGCCCGCGCGGGCCAAAGGCGCTTTCGCTCCCCGCACGCCCCCGCACGCTCCACAGACGCTCCGTCGACCGGAATTTCGGGTGCGACGTCGCGCGGCCGGCCCCGAAAAGATGGGGTATTCAGAAGGCTTTTGCTCCGCGGGGGGAAAGGCTACCGCTAGTATGCCCGAGGACCTCAACTGGGCCATCGGTGGCGAGGCCGGGGACGGCATCGACTCGACCGGGAAGATCTTCGCCCAGGCGCTCTCGCGGGCTGGACGGCACGTCTTCACGTCCAAGGATTTCGCGTCTCGCATCCGCGGGGGGTACACCGCGTACAAGGTACGCACCTCTGTCGACCGCGTGGATAGCGTCGTCGACAGGCTGGACATCCTGATCGCGCTGACCGAGCGGACCATCGACGAGAACCTCGACGAACTCCACGACGGCAGCGTCATCATCTACGACGACGAGCGCACGACGATGCAGGACGTGAATATCCCCGAGGGTATGATCGGCCTGCCCGTCCCGCTCAAGCGACTCGCCGAGGAGGCCGGCGGGGCGATCATGCGCAACGTGGTGGCACTCGGGGCCGCCTGCGCCGTCGCCGGCTTCCCCATCGAGAACCTGGACGAGGCCCTGGAGAAGCGGTTCGGCGACAAGGGGCGTGCCATCGTCGAGAACAACGAGGAGGCCGCCCGCCTCGGCCAGGAGTACGTCGCCGAGGAGTACGACTACGACTTCGGCTACGAACTCGAGTGTACCGACGCCGACTACGTCCTGTTGAACGGGGACGAGGCCATCGGGATGGGCGCGATCGCCGCCGGCTGCCGGTTTTACGCGGGGTACCCGATCACGCCCGCGACGGACGTCATGGAGTACCTGACCGGCCGGATCGACCAGTTCGGGGGGAAGGTCGTCCAGGCCGAGGACGAACTCGCGGCGATCAACATGGCCCTGGGGGCCGCCAGGGCCGGCGCGCGGGCGATGACCGCCACCAGCGGCCCGGGGATCGACCTCATGACCGAGACGTTCGGCCTCGTGGCCACCAGCGAGACGCCGCTCGTCATCTGTGACGTGATGCGCTCGGGGCCGTCGACCGGGATGCCGACCAAACAGGAGCAGGGCGACCTGGACCAGCTGCTCTACGGCGGCCACGGCGAGGTGCCGCGGTTCGTGGTCGCGCCGACGACCATCGCGGAGTGTTTCTGGAAGACCGTCGAGGCGTTCAACCTCGCGGAGAAGTACCAGCTCCCGGTCTATCTCACCTCCGACCTCTCGTTGGCGGTGACCGAACAGACGTTCCCGCCCGAGGAGTTCGACATGGACGCTGTCGAGGTCGACCGCGGGAAGGTCGTCGACGAATCGGGGATCGAGTCCTGGCTCGACGACAAGGGACGGTTCCAGCCCCACTACCCCGCCGAGGACGGGATCAGCCCGCGCGCGTTCCCCGGCACCACCGACGGGGCACACATGACCACGGGGCTCGAACACGACTCGCTGGGCCGGCGCACCGAGGACGCCGAGGTCCGGGTCGAACAGGTCGACAAGCGCGCCCGCAAGGTCGAGACCGCCCGCAGAGAGGAGACCTGGGACTACCGGGAGTTCGGCGACCCGGACGCGGACACGCTGGTCCTCTCGTGGGGGTCCAACGAGGGCGCGATGCGGGAGGCGCTGGCGTTCCTCGACGAGAAAGGCATCGACGTGCGCTTCGTCTCGGTCCCGTACCTCTACCCGCGACCGGACCTCACGCCGGAAGTCGACGACGCGGAGACGGTGATCGTCGTGGAGTGTAACGCGACCGGCCAGTTCGCGGACCTGGTCGAACACGACACATTGACCCGTGTCGAGCGCGTGAACAAGTACACCGGCGTCCGCTTCAAGGCGGACGAACTCGCATCGGAGATCGAGCAGAAACTCGCGGAGTCACCGGAGGTTCAGGCATGAGTTCGGAAGTCAGATTCACCGACTTCAAGTCGGACAAGCAACCGACGTGGTGTCCCGGCTGTGGCGACTTCGGGACGATGAACGGCATGATGAAAGCGCTGGCCGAGACCGGCAACGACCCCGACAACACGTTCATCGTCGCGGGTATCGGCTGTTCCGGCAAGATCGGCACCTACATGCACTCCTACGCGCTCCACGGGGTGCACGGCCGGGCGCTCCCGGTCGGCATCGGGGTGAAACTCGCCAACCCGGACCTGGAGGTGATGGTCGCCGGCGGCGACGGCGACGGCTACTCCATCGGCGCGGGCCACTTCATCCACGCCGTCCGCCGGAACGTCGACATGACGTACGTCGTCATGGACAACCGCATCTACGGGCTCACGAAGGGCCAGGCCTCCCCGACCAGCCGGGAGGACTTCCAGACCGCGACCACGCCCAAGGGGCCGAACCAGCCGCCGGTCAACCCCCTCGCGCTGGCGCTGGCGGCCGGCGGCACCTTCATCGCCCAGTCGTTCTCCTCGGACTCCCAGCGCCACACCGAACTGGTCAAGCGGGCCATCGAACACGACGGCTTCGGGTTCGTCAACGTCTACAGCCCCTGCGTGACCTTCAACAACGTCGACACCTACGACTACTTCCGGGACTCGATCGTCGACCTCTCGGAGACCGACCACGACCCCACCGACTACGACGACGCCAAGCGGAAGATCCTCGACCTCGACAAGGAGTACATGGGCGTCATCTACCAGCACGACGAATCGGTGCCGTACGGACGCCGCGAGGGACTCTCGGAGAGCATGGCCGACATCCCCGACGGCGCTCCCGACGGTGCGACCGACCTGGTCCGCGAGTTCTACTGACCCCGGTCGGGATCCCCATTCCACCCGCCGATCGCCCGACGGCACCCGACCGAGGCCCCGCTGTTTTTACGCGGCCGGCACGTACCGTGCGGCGATGGGCTGGGTACGCGACAACCTCCACTGGCTGTTGCTCGGCGGCGTCGTCGGGGTGACCGTCGCCCTGGTTGCCACGCTGGGATTCGGCATCCTCGTCGTCCTCGGCGCGATGACCGCGCCCGCCGCCGGGGAGCCGTGGCTCCTGGGAATCGTCCGGGCCGCGGTGCCGTTCGTCGTCGGGATCGCCGTACTCGCGCTGCTGGACGCCCTGCTGGTGGTCGGTCTCGTGGCGACCGTCGTCCGGCGGGCCTCGTTGCCGGAGAGCGAACGCCTGTCCTCGGTCGCCGCGCGCGTCGAGCGCGCGGTCCCTGCCCTGGCGCGGGCCGGACTCTCGGACCGACTCGAACCGTCGCCGCCGTCGACGGAAGAGCGACGGCAGGAACTGAAACGCCGGTACGTCGAGGGCGAACTCACGGAAGCGGAGTTCGAGCGGCGGCTGCGCCCGCTGCTCGCGTCCGCCGACGACGATCAGGCTACTCCCCACCCCGACGGGGAGTTCGCGGGCCGCACACTTGACCGCGATCCCGACGTGGACGTGAGCCGGGAAGGACGGTAAAAACGAGGTCGATACCGCGCTACCTCGCGTCCACACTTGCGACGTTCGCGTCGGCCAACCGGGTCCGCAATCGATCGAGGGTGCCGGAGTCACCTCGGTAGTCGACGGTTCCGCCGTCGACGTCGTACGCGACGACGCCCGTGGCGTCGAGTTTCGGCAGATGGACGTGGTGGAGCCTCGCGGCGACCGTTTCGAGGTCGGTCTTTGACGCCCGCGCCGGCCACTCGGGCTGCCGGAGGACTGCGCCGGCTAGTTCGGCGAGTCCAATCCGTTGGTCCTGCCCGTCGAGCGCCGCCAGGACGGCCCGGTATGCGGGGTCCGAGAGCAGTTGCAGGGCGTCCGACAGTTCCTCCTCGTCCACGTCGTCGCGGTCCCCACCGAGCACGCGCTCGACGGCCGGATGCGAGAGCAGATCCGGCGCGGCCAGCGCGACCGTCTCCGGGTCCGGGTCCCGCTCGACGAGTCCGGCCCGCGAGAGTTCGGGAACGATGCGGTGGTGAGTTCGGTTCGCGCCCGGCGGCGGTCCCGCTCGTCGACCGCATCGGGAGAGTCGGCCGCGGCGGTCGCAAGGCGGTCGGCGAGTTCCCGCCGTTCGACCGCGTCGGCGGAGTCGCGCAGGATTTCCACGACGAGCCGGCACCTGTAACTCGACAGGGCGGCGAGCGCAGGGTCCGGTACGCGGTCGCGGTCTCCCGCGGTCGCTGGCGGGGTGTCGTCGGCTCGGTCATCTCCCATGGGAACACCGAGACACGCCGCTGGATTGAGCGGTGTTCCAAAAGGAATAGATGCTGTCCGTCGTCACGTGTCGGCCCGGTGGTCGAAGACGGCTTCGAAGAGTCGGCGTTCGGCCTCGCGGACGTGCTGGTGGAAGGTCGCGGGCGCGACCCCGAGCGATTCGGCGACGTCCTCGCCTGAACTGTCCCGCGGCCACTCGAAGTAGCCCGCGAAGTAGGCCGCCTCGATCGCGGTTCGCTGGCGGTCTGTGAGTTCCTCGGCGACGACCTCCGCCAGGCCCCGTTCCGGCGTCCCGTCCCTGCCGGTCTGGCGCTGCGAGATGATGTCGACTCCGGGGTAGGTCTCCGCGAGCGCCTCTGTCAGTTGCCGCACGTCCACGCCAGTCGGGACGTGGGCAACGAGCGTGAAGTCGCCGTTCTCCAGCCGCGACTCCTCGACGTGGCCACCGTAGCTGGCGATCGTCGAGATGGCCGGCGGATCGGTCAGCGCCAGTTCGAACCGCGCCTCGCCGAACCCCTCGTCCAAGATCGACAGCGACTCCCAGTGTGGGAGGTGCTCCGTGATCGTCCGGAGGGTCCCGACGCTCCCCTCGTTGACCCGGCCGTACTGGAGGAACTGACCGTCGCCGACGGGGACCACCCGATCGAAACGGACACTGAACTCGTCGTCGTCCGCCGGGACGTCGATCCGATCGAGGACGTCCTTGAGCTGGAACTGGAGTTCGAGCACCTCGTCGCTCATCAGCGCCCGTTTGCGCTCGACCGCCGCGATCGCGTGGCCGATCACCTCCCCGAGCTGGCCGACCACGTCCCCCTCTTCGCCGCTGAACGCCCGGGGGCGCTCGGCGTAGACGTTCAGGACGCCGTAGAGTGCCCCCTCGTGGGTGATCGGGATGGCGGCCGAGGACCGGTAGCCGTACCGCTCGGCCCGGCCCCGCCAGGGTTCGCATGCCGGATCGGTCTGGGCGTCGTGGACCGTCTGCATCTCCCTGGTCTCCAGCGCCCGGATCGTCGGCCCCCGTCTCGCTTTCTCGTCGGTCGTCGCCAGCGTCAGGTCGTCGAGGTACCCCTCGACGCCGGCCTCCTCTCTGACGACGAACTCGTCGTCGAACGACTCGAGTTCGCCGATCCAGGCGAACCGGTAGGAGTCCGACTCCGCGAGGCGCTCGCAGACCAGCCGCTCGATTTCCTCGCGGGTCGACTGCCGGACGACCGCCTCGTTGATCTCGCGGACGACCCCGTTGAGGTTGTTCAGCGCCGCGAGCTGTTCGCGCTGGCTCTCCAGCCGGCGCTCGGTACGCCGGCGTTCGATGGCCGTCGTCAGGATGTTGGCGACGCTCCGGACGAAGTTCACGTCGTGTTGCGAGAACGATCGCTCTGCCGTGTCGTGGGTGCCCAGGACCCCCCACTGGTCGCCGGGGGAGCCGATCAGGACGCTGATCCCGCTGACCACGTCGTGGTCGGTCAGCAGGTCCGGACCGGAGAACCGCTCTTCCGTGGCCAGGTTCTCCACCACGACCGGTCCTTCGTTCCGGAGGGTGTAGGCTGCCTGGGAGTCGTCCGCCGAGGCCGAGACCCTCGCGTTGCCCACGATTCCCTCGTCCCGGCCGACGCCCTGCCGGAGGAGGAGTTCGTCGGCTGCCCGGTCGAGTTCGAGCACCTTGCAGTAGTCCGTATCGAGCGTGTCCGAGACGACCCGCGCCGCCTCCGCCATCAGGTCGTCGAGATCGGTATCGGCCAGGGCGCGCCTGCCCAGGTCGGTGACCGCCGTCTGCTGGCGCACCCGGTCCTGAAGTTGCTGCTCGCGCTCTTTGTGTTCGGTGATGTCCCGGACCACGCCCACGCGCTCGTAGCCGTTTTCGGTCGGGAGCAGCGAGAACGTCACCTCCGTCTCGACGGGATCGCCCTCTTCCGGGTCGATCGTCGCCTCGATAGTGGCGCTCTCCCGGTCGCCCGAGAGGAGCGCACGCTCGATCGACCTGGCGCGTTCCATGATCGCCTCGTCGACCAGTTCGGAGACGTGCGCGCCGACGAGTTCGCCCCGCGGACGCCCCAGCAGTTCCGCGTACGACGCGTTGACGAGCGTCAGGTAGCCGTCCTCGTCGACGGTGTAGATACCCTCCGAGACCGTCTCGACGATCGTCTCGTACCGCTCGAGTTCGCGCTTGCGCCTGATCCGGTCGGTGACGTCCCGGAAGTAGATCGACAGCCCGGTCTCGGAGGGGTACACGCGGGCCTCGAACCAGGCGTCGAGGGGCGCGTAGTACTCCTCGACCGTGACCGGCTTCTGGAGGCGCATCGCCCGCTCGTACTGGTGCTGGAAGGTCGACTCGACGGCGTCCGGGAACTCCTCCCAGAGGTCCCGGCCGACGAGTTCCGTCTCGTCGCGGTCGAGCAACCGCCCGGCCTCCCGGTTGGCGAACGCGATCTGCCAGTTCTCGTCGATGGCGATCGTCGCCTCGTCGATGCGCGTGAACACCTCACGGAGTTCGGCCATGAGTTCGTCCCGGGTTTTCGCCAGTTGCCGCGACTGTTCTTTCAGCTGCGTGATGTCCATCGAGGAGATGACGACGTGTTCGACGTCCTCGCCGTCGTTCCCGTAGAAGGGGACCGCGTTCAGCAGGATCCAGCGGTGGCTCCCGTCGGCGAGGTCGAGCCGGCACTCCTCCTCGAACATCGGCTCGCCGGTCTCGAAGACCCGCATGTACGGCCGCTCGTCCGGGGGCAGGTAGTTGCCGTCCTCGTCGTAGACGTTCCGGTCGCCGATCCGGTAGGTTTGGCCGGCATCGGGATCGAAGCCCAGCCGCTCCTGCGCGCGGGCGTTCGCACGCCGGATGGTGCCGTCGGGGGAGACGACGGTTATGCTGGCCGGGACCGCCTCCAGGATCTGCTCGTTCAGGTCGCGCTCCCGCCGGTACCGCGCCTCGCGCTCGCGGCGGTCGGTCAGGTCGCGGGTCACCTTGGCGAACCCGTCGAGCGTCCCGTCGTCGTAGATGGGGGTCAGCGACACCCGCGCCGGGAACCGGGACCCGTCGGCGCGCACCCGCACCCCGACCTCCTCGAGGTGGCCGGTCCTCGCGGCCTCCGCGAGGTTCCGCTCCGGGAGGCGCTGCTCGACGTCCGCCTCGGTGAAGAAGGTCCGGTAGTGCTCGCCGAGAATTTCCTCCCGGGAGTAGCCCTTGATCCTGGCGGCCCCGGCGTTCCAGCTCACCACCGTCCCGTCAGTATCGAGCAGGTAGATCGCGTAGTCCTCGACGGCATCCACGAGCGACTCGAACTGCTGGTAGATCTCGTGCCGACGCCGCTCGCGTTCCCCCTCGTTCGCACCCGCGTCCTCGTTTGTGGCCGCGTTCGCACCCGCGTCCTCGTTTGTGGCCGCGTTCGCACCCGCGTCCGCCCCGGTATCGAGGTGGCTCTCCGGTTCGGGATACTCGCGGAACGCGCCGAGCGCGCCGGACGGGATGCTCGTAATCCTGAGGTCGCAGGCCAGAGTGTCGCCCCCCGCCGTCCGGAGCGTCACGTCCAGGCGGCGGTCCGCGTCCGCGCGCTCGCTGGCCCGTTCGACTTCCGACCGGACCGCGTCGCGGTCGCCCGGCACCACCACGCGCGAGAGATCCGAGTCTGCCAGTTCCTCGCGGGAGCGGCCGGCCAGAGCGCGGAACGCTCCGTTCGTCGCGACGATCCGACCGCCACCGTCGAAGAGGCAGAGACCGTCGCCGGCGGCCTCGAACACCTCATCGTCCCCCGGTTCCGGATCCCGTCCCGGCTCCCCGAGCGATTGCTCGCCCGTCTCGCCGACACTGTCTTTCATATTCCCAGTCCGTACACTCCGGAGTCCGATAAACACGTCGCCGTCAGTCGAGTGCCGGCGCGGCCCCCGACAGTGAGAGACGGTCCGCGTCGGCCGCGCGAGGTCGTATACGCCCTTTTTTTATGAGTTGGGCGAGAAACGCCGACGAATGCGAGCCGCACGAACGGACGCGAAAGTCGGGCGGTCCGCCCGAACGGACGCAACCAGGGGGCCATGACAGAGCACTTCGACGTCATCGTCGCCGGGGCCGGCCCGGCGGGCGCACAGTGCGCGCGCGACCTCGCGGCGCGGCACCACGACGTGCTCGTGCTCGAGACCGAACCCGAATCGGAGTTCCCGCGCCAGAGCAACAAGTCGACAGCGGGTACCTTCCCGTCGATGATGGCCTCGTTCGGCGTCCCGGACGAGGTCGTCATGAACCACACCGAGAAGGTGGTTCTCGAATCCCCGAACCGCCACTACGTCCAGGAGCGGGTCGGGGCCGTACTGGAGTTCGCGGACTTCAAGCGGTGGCTGGTCGCGGACGGCAGAGAGCGCGGTGCCGAGTACTGGTTCGATGCCCGGGTCGCCGGTCCCGTCATGGAGGACGGCGAAATCGCGGGCGTCCGGTACGACGGCGACAACGAGGTGTACGCCGACATCGTCGTCGACGCGACCGGGCCGGCGGCACCCTTGGTGAAGGCTCTCGGCGTGAGCGACCTCGAACGCGAGAACCAGGCGATCGGCGTCGAGTGGGAGTTCGAGGGCGTCGCGGTCGACCACGACGACTACGCGGACCTGACCGACGCGATGATGCTCAGGCTCGACCACGACCTCGCGCCCGGGGGGTACTCGTGGATCTTCCACACCGGCGCTGATACGGCCAAGGTCGGCCTCTGTTACATCCAAAACGAGAGCTACCGGGCCAGAGCCCGCGAGGGAATGGGCATCGACGACTACCTGGACTACTGGCTCGACATCGATCCCCGGTTCGAGAACGCAAAGCGCCTCGAAGGAAAGCAACACCGCGGATCGGCGCACATACAGAAACCGGGCAAACTGAGTACGGACAGTTTCATGGCGGTGGGCGATACGGTGCCGACCATCGACCCCCTCTGGGGCGAAGGCATCCACAAGTGCATGAAGTCGGGCCGCGTCGCGGCGATCACGGCCGACACCTGCCTGGGTCGGCGGGAGCCCGACACCTCCGCCGAACAGATGTCGCTGTACGACCAGCTGTGGCACGAGCGGGTCGCCCCGCGGATGGACGCCCGGCTGCTGATGACGCGGTTGCTCTACCTGGCTCCCAACGAGCGGTACGACACGCTGATGCGGGACCTCGCGCGTGCCGACGAGAACACGCTCACCCGGATCAACCGCGGCGACAAGCTGGCGCTCCCGAAAATCCTCCACCTCTCGGACCTGCCGTTGCTCGGCCGGTTCGTCCGCCGGCGGCTCGGGGAGTAAAAGCGACCCCGCAACTCCGGAGCCAGAACGATTAAAACGCGGCGCTCGAACGGGATAGATATGTCGACCGGGACGGAGGAGGGTGTCGTTGCCGCGATCCGGATCGACCTCCAGCGGATGCACGAAACGTGGATGGAACTGATCTACCCCCGCCAGGTCGACGCCGACCAGACGGTCCTGGGGAAGTGGCAGCCGACGACCGGCCGGGAGGAGGTCACCTACCGGACGTGGGCGCTGCTCGGGGTGCCGGTCGTCGCGGTCGTCTACCCGCTGGTCTTGCTGGGCTTTCTGATCAGGTTCCAGAGCCGGCGGCTCGACAGCACGGCGACCCGTCTCGGGGTGCTCGGCGTCGTGTTGCTGTCGCTGGTCGTCTGGGGCGGGTTGACGGCGGTGGCGCGGCTGCGGTTCTCGACCGGGGGGTTCCTGGCAGTGCTGGCCGCGAGCCTCGTGGCGACGGTCGCGGCCGCGCTGGCCGTCGTCTTCGGCCGGGTCGGCGGCCGCGGAACGACGGTCCTGTTCGCGTACCCGTTCGGCGTGACCGCGCTGTTTCTCCCGCCGGTCGTGGCCGCGCTGTACTCCCCTGCGCTGGCGGACGTGGTGTTCCCGAGGAGTACCTCCATCGCCATCTGGCTGCTGGACAACGTCCTCACGGTCGGCGGCCTCAACGAGATCGTCCGCCGACAGTACGACCTCCGGGGGGTCGCCTACCCGATCATGTGGTTCGGTCTCGCGGTCCCGGTCGGCTGGTTCCTCGGGGTGGTCGTCACGCTGGCCGACCTGGTGCGGCCGAAGTAGCAACGCGACTCCGGAAGGTCATTGTACCTCTCTGTCGATAGAGCCGCACAATGAGTCTCTCCGAAGAGGCGCTGGCCAGGCTGGCCGACGTCGTGGCGCTCCAGCCGACGAAAAACGCCGAACTACAGGAGCGGTGGGGGCTCGACAGCGGCAGCGAGGTCCACGAGTATCTCGAATCGGAACTCGAAGAGTACTACTACCGCGACGAGAACAGCCTCATCTGCGCGACGCCCGAGGCCCCCCGACTCGTCGACGGCGAGAGCGACGAGGACGAGGACGGGACCGCCGGACGGATCGTACGAGTCCCCGCGCTCCAGGCCCGGATTCTGGAGGTGATCGCGGGGCCGGACGAGGAGCCACAGAGCGTGGTGTCGGTGCTCCACGCCCTCGAAGACGCTGGGACCGAAAGCGACACCGACGCCGTCCGGTCGGCGCTCCGGAGCCTCGTCGACAAGGGCGTCGTCGAGCGGGTCCGGCTGACCGTCCCGACGTTCCGGCTGGCCGTCGCGGGGGCGGACCTCGACGTGCGCGAACTCGACTAGTCGGGCGGGCCGGGCCGGCGTCGCGCGCGCCGGCGCTCGAGGAGCCGCTCGATTGCCTTCCCCGGTCCCCCCTCGATGGGCCACCCGCGCGTCCGCCAGGCCGGCGGCTCCGGTTCGAACGCCGGACACGAGCCCGCACACTCCCTGGCGGACTGATTCCGGTCTTTGGCCCTACACCAGGGCAGGATGTCGCGGCCGTCCGTCCGGAGTTCGAAGTGCCGGCAGTCCGGCCGCATCGTTCCCGCGAACGACCGCCACCCCCGCTCGTAGGCTCGTTCGGCGATTTCGAGGCGCTTGGTGGCCTTCCACTCGGGGTCGGCGTACTCGAAGCGCGCGGCCGACCGGTCGGCCCCGCCCGGCGAGGGGTTCTCTACGATGCGCGTCCCCGGGTCCTCGACCGGGAGCGTCCGCGGGTGCCAGACCGGTTCCAGCGCCTCCCCGACGACGAGTACGCCCGCCTCCACGGGCAGGTCCTCGAAGAGAACCGGCTCGATTCGGCGCTCCGTCGGGACGGTGGCGACCCACACCTCGTCGGCGAGTGCGAGCGCGACGTCCCGCGACAGTTGGGGGGCCAGGTCGCGGGCGGCGCTGGCGTCCAGGTCGGGCTTGTTTTCGACGGCGACGATCCGGTCGACCCACTCGGGGTACGGCCACCGCCGCCTGACGTGCAGGCGATTCCCGTCCGTCCGGGCCTCGACGACGCCGCGGTCCGCGGCGCGGTGGATCGCCTCGCGGACGTACCGCCAGGGGTAGCCGGGGTCCGGCAGCGCGTCCCTGTACCACGCCCACTCCGCGGGCGCGTGCCTGACGACGTGCAACAGGTCGGAATCGAGCGCGCGTTGCCCGAACCGGGCGCGAGCCGCCAGCCCCCCGGGATCGCACTCCACGACCACGGTGTCCCACCGCCTGTGTCTGGTGCCGAGCTGGCGCGCGACCACGACGCTGTCCGCGGGCGACCCCGGCGGCCACTCCCGTTCGATCCGCTGGCAGACCCGGAGTTCGAACACGAATTCGCTGTCCGCCGTCACGGACGGACCCAGACGCCCCGGGCTGATATGTGCGCCGGTCGCCCTGACCGAGCCCGCCCCGCTAGCCCGTCGCCTCGTGCTGCTCGACGTCGAGTCGTCGCCCGATCAACGGGCTCGTCAGCTGGTCGACCGGCGCGTGGTCGTCCCGGAGTACGGGGACGTCGCCGGTCTCGACGTCGGTTTCGTAGTGCGTAATCTCCTCGCTGAGGTTGATGTCGACGTTGCGCCTCCGGTTGTGCTCTGCGAGCGTCGACTGGCTGACCCGGTCCGGATCTTTGGCCGCTATCAGCTGGATGTTCGTCACCACGTTTTCACCGTAGGTGACAGGGAAGACGTACACCTGCGGGTAGACCCGTTCGAGCGTCCGGACCTGGGCGCGGTACATCTGCGAGGACTGCCCATCCAGCGTTCCGATACCGTTGACGTAGAGGAACCCGTGCTCGCTGAGTCGATCGGAGGCCAGCCGGAAGAACTCCTCGGTCGTCAACTGGAACGGCATCTGGTCCTTCTTGAACGCGTCGAGGATGATCAGGTCGTAGGTCCTATTCGTCTCGCGGAGGTACCGCCGTCCGGGGGCGTTGATGACGTTCAGTCGCTCGGTGTCGGTGAGATTGAAGTACTTCCTGGCGTTCCTGATAACCCCCGGATCGATTTCGACGGCGTCGACCGTCGCGTTCGTCCGCCAGGCGATCTGGCGCGACCCGGTGAACCCGCCGCCGCCGATGACCAGCACCCGGTCGATCTGGCCCGGCTCGTCGGTCATCAACCACGGCATCAGAAAGTAGCGGGTGTACGAGTGGACGTACCGCTTCGGGTCGCTCATGTCCATCGTACTCTGCGGGTGGCCGTTGGAGTACATCGTCCGCACGTCCCCTTCCTCGGCGACCGTGATTCGCTGGTACTGGGTCTGTTCCTGGTGGACGACCTCCCCGGAAACGTAGCTGAACGCGGGGGTGGTCACGCCCGCCGAAATCAACAGGACAGAAACGCCGACGGCTTTCAGGCCCGACCGCCAGGAGACCGCGTCGTGGGCGACGACCAGCGCCGAGAGCAAAAGGAGGAACCCGAACGCCAGCCCGACGACATCGATCGAGTAGGTCGGCACCAGGTAGAACGTGGTGGCGAACGCGCCGGCGATGCTCCCGATGGTCCCCAGGGCGTAGACGTGGCCCGACGCCTCCCCGACGTCGACTTTCCTGGAGAGTTCGGCCCCGTACGGGCTGATGAAACCCAGGAAGTACGTCGGCGGCCCGAACAACACGGTCACCGGGATCAGCGGTGCGTACCGTGCCGGGATGTCGAGATTGAGACCTATCAACAGAATCCCCTGCCGGAGATAGAGGATCACTGCCACGTAGGCCGCGGACGCCACGAGCAACCACGCGAGCCTGCCCGTGGTCGCGTTCTCGCTCGCGCGTTTCCCCCCGAGCCAGTACCCGAGGCTGAGCGCCGCCAGGAAGACCCCGATGATGCTCCCCCAGGTGAAGATACTGCTCCCGTACGACGGGGCGATGATGCGACCCGCGAGAATCTCCATCCCCATGCTCGTGATCCCCGAAATGAGGACCGCGAACTCGACTCTCGTCACCGGCCAGTCTACTCGATCGATTACGCCGGTCCCCCCAACCATTTTTGATATATCTCACCACAAATACTATTCGAGACGTACTTATAAATTTTGGACGCAGTATTAGATGAAGGGTACTGCGTCGAGAACATTACAAACCCCGGGACCCGCCGCGTCGTTTCCGACCCGTTCGTCTTCGGTGACCGTCCGAACTCCCGCGAAGTCGCCTGCTCCCGTCGATTCGGTTCGGTAGTTCGCGCCGTCGCGCTCAGTGGGTCGGTCTCCCCTTCGATTCGATCCGACGCTCCGCGCCGTCGCGCTCAGTGGGTCGGTCTCCTCTTCGGTTCGATCCGACGCTTTGCGCCGTCGCGCTCAGTGGGTCGGTCACCCCTTCGGTTTGATCCGACGCTTCGCGCCGTCGCGCTCAGTGGGTCGGTCTCCCCTTCGGTTCGATCCGACGCTTCGCGCCGTCGCGCTCAGTGGGTCGGATCGAACCGATACCCGTCCCACTCCTGACTCTCTTCGGCCCTAATGCCCGCTCCGGGGTCGCGCAACTGCTCGACGAGGACGGGTTCGACCTCGTCGCCGGTCTCGATTTCGTCGGTCGTACACTGGCCGAGAGCGCGGACGGTTCCTTCCTCGAGTTCGAACGCCACGATAGCGAGGGTGTTCGGTTCCCTGACGCCCGGCGGCGTCGCCGTGCTGGTCGTCCAGGTGACGACCGTGCCGGTCCGGTCGGACAGGTCGACGGTGTCCGTCTGTCGTTCGCCACATTCGGGACACAGGTAGTGGCCGGGGTAGGTCAGGTGGCCGTTCGGGCAGCGGTGTGCCTCGAAGGCCATGTTACCGTGCCTCCACGATGGTGGTCGTCACGCAGTTTCCGAACCCGCCGACGTTACAGGCCAGGCCGACGTCCGCCGGGACCTGCCGCGGGCCGGCCGTTCCCGTCACCTGCCTGTATATCTCGTAGACCTGGGCGACGCCGGTCGCGCCCAGCGGATGCCCCTTGGACTTGAGGCCGCCGGAGGTGTTGATCGGGAGGTCGCCCCCGCGGGTTGTCCGGCCCTCCTCGACCTGCTCCCAGGCACGACCCGGGTCGGCGAAGCCGAGTCCCTCCATCTGGAGCAACTCCAGGATCGTGAACATGTCGTGGAGTTCCGCCACGTCCACCTCGCTGGGGTCGCGGTCGGCCATCTCGAAGGCGTCCCGGCCGCTGTCGACGACTGCCCGCATGGTCGTCGGGTCCTCGCGCTCGTGGACGACGTGGGTGTCGGTCGCGCCCGCGACGCCCGAGATGACCGCGTACTCGTCGGCGTACTCCCCGGCGACGTCCGCGGGACAGAACAGCAGGGCGGCACTCCCGTCGGTGATCGGACAGAAGTCGTACAGGCGGAGCGGATCGGCCACGATCGGCGAGTCCAGTACCGTCTCGACGCTGATCTCCTTGCGGAACTGCGCGTGGGGGTTGTCGACGCCGTGTCGGTGGTTCTTGACCGCCACCGCCGCGAGACTCCGGCGGGGTGCGTCGTACCGCTCCAGGTAGTGCCGGGCGGCCAGGCCCGCGAAACTCGGGAGCGTGACCCCGTGTTTGTACTCGACGGGGTGGGTCAGCGACGCGATCACGTCCGTCGCTTCCCCGGTCGTCCGGTGGGTCATCTTCTCGCCGCCGACCAGCAGCGTGGCGTCGCTGGCCCCGCTGGCGACCGACTGCCAGGCCGCGTACGTCCCGGCTCCGCCGCTCGCGCTCGTCTGGTCGATCCGGGCCGCGTACGCGGGGGCCAGGCCCAGGTCGGCCACGAGTGCGTTCATGACGCCGGTCTGGCCCTCGAACTCGCCGCTGGCCATGTTCGAGACGTAGAGGTGGTCCACCTCCCCGGGGTCGACGCCTGCGTCGTCGAGACACCGCGCGCCGGCCTCGGCGAGCAACTCGCGGATCCACGCGTCGCGCTGCCCGAAGTCGGTCATCGACGCGCCGATGATAGCGACGTCCATTGTCGTGTGCTCGCGGGCGCTCCCCGTGTGTGTTTCGGTGCCGGGGGCGTCACTCCCGGCCGTTCGCGTCTCCGGAGATGCACTCGAAGAACGGTCCGCCGACGAGTGCCACGTCGGGGACGTGCGTGCGGTAGCCTCGTTCCACACGTGCGGTCAGCACGGTCGTCGTCGTGGCCTCGACATCGCAAACAGTTCTGGTGAGTGTCCGGGAACCGACGGAAGGTGTCGTCTACGGGCCTCGATTCCGGCAGTCCCCGCTGTAGAAGCCGGATAACAAACCTCGATGCGACGGAACTCCCGCCCGTGGTAGACCAGGAGTACGCGTACGGCTGTCTCTCCTGTGGGTATACGGCCCGCGACGAGACCGGCCTGTCGGTGTGGACCGAACTCGTCGACGGGCGGGTCAGGAAGTGGGCCCGGTGTCCGCGGTGTGGCGCAGAGATGGGCGGGCCGGTCGTCAGGGACTGGAAGGGCCGCGGGCGGGCCGCGCGCTACTAGATCGAAGCCGACAGTGTTTTTAGGAGGGCCTAAACAATACACTGTCGAGACGGATGACCACAGACATTTGCGTCGTCGTGCCGACGATACGAGACTGGGGGTGCGTCAGGGCGTACGCCAGGAACGCGCGCGAGCACGGGTTCGACCTCGACCGTCTGACCTTCGTGCTGGTGACCGAGGACTTCTGTGACACCGCGGGGATGCGCTCGATGCTCGCCGAGGAGGGGCTCGACGGGGAAGTGTTCGACGCGACCCGACGTTCGGAGTGGCTCGACGCCAACGGCGTCGGCGAGTACGACCACCTGATCCCGGAGGCCAGTCACGCACAGACCAGCTTCGGGCTGCTCTACCTGTGGGCGAACGGCTACGAGCGCGGGCTGTTCGTCGACGACGACACGCTCCCGCACCCGGACTTTGACTTCTTCGGCCGCCACCTCCGGAACCTCGACTACGAGGGCCCCATCGAGGAGGTGGCCTCGGACGAGCAGTGGGTGAACGTCCTCTACCAGCGCGCCGACGAGCACGGCCTTTACCCCCGCGGCTACCCGTACTCCGCGATGGACGAGACGGTCCGGACGCGCGAGCGGACGGCAAAGGACGTGGTCGCCTCGCAGGGACTGTGGACGAACGTCCCGGATCTCGATGCAGTCAGGATCCTCATGGACGGCGACCTCGACGGGCAGGCCCAGACGCGCACGTCCGCCGACGACTTCGACGGCGACTTCGTCGTCGCCGAGGGGCAGTACCTCACCGTCTGCTCGATGAACCTGGCCTTCGAGCGGGAGGTCGTCCCCGCGTTCTACCAGCTGCCGATGGACGACAACCCCTGGGACGTCGGCCGGTTCGACGACATCTGGAGCGGCGTGTTCCTCAAGCGCGCCTGCGACCTGCTGGGCAAGGACGTCCTCACGGGGTACCCGCTCTGTGCACACAACAAGGCCCCGCGGTCGACGTTCGGCGACCTCACCAACGAGGTCCACGGGCTGGAGTTGAACGAGCACGTCTGGGAGATCGTCGACGGGGTCGGCGACGGCGCTGACAGCTACGAGGCCGCGTTCGCGGCGATGGCAGACGCGCTCGCCGAGAGCGAGTTCGACGACTACGAGAACGGGGCCTTCCTCAACTACTGCGGCGAGTACATGCGCGACTGGCTCGAATGCCTGGCCGAACTCCGGCCGGCCTCGGTCGCCGAACCGCGCGCCGCGCCCGCGACGGACGACTGAACCGGCACGCTTAATATGTTTAGGCGTACCTAAATTCAGACGATGGACGAAACTGGAGACGACCCCGCGGGTGGGAGACGAGCCACGCGACGGGGACTGTTGCAGACGGGCGTCGTACTGGGAACGGTGGCGGTCGCTGGCTGTAACGCCGACAGCGACGCCCAGCAGGAAACCGAGACCGGGTCGGTCGACGGTGGATCGGGGTCCGAATCCGGATCCGGGTCGGACGGGGGGGCGGCGACCGGCGAGGACCCGCCGTGGTACGGCTCCGGGCCGGGGGCGTTCGGCGAACGGCCCCCGCCGGGCGGGACGTCGATGGACGAGATGCCCGACCTCAGCGGGACGCTGGCGATCTACTCCGGCCGTGGCGAGGGGCTGGTCGGCGAACTCCTCTCGTACATCGAAAGCCGGTATCCCGACCTCACGCTCCGGACGACCTACGACAGCGCGGCGGCGCTGGCGAACAAGATCGACGCCGAGGGCGGGAACACGCCGGCGGACGTCTTCTACTCGGTCAACGCCGGCGCGCTCGGGTTCCTGGCGGACGCCGGCCGGACCGACCCGCTCGCCGAGGCCACTACCTCGCTGGTGCCGGGCCAGTTCCGCGCCGACGACGGCTCGTGGGTCGGCACGTCCGGGCGTGCGCGGACAGTCCCGTACAACACGAACGCCCTGAGCGAGTCGGACGTGCCGACCGACATCATGGCCTTCCCCGAGCAGTCGGGATTCCAGGGCGAGATCGGGTGGGCACCGGCGTATTCCTCGCTCCAGGGGTTCGTCACGGCGATGCGGGTCCTCGAGGGCGACCAGGCCACCCGGGAGTGGCTCCGGGGGATGCTCGACCTGGGCGTCCAGGCGTACTCCGACGAGTTCGCGGTCTCGCAGGCTGTCGCGGACGGCGAACTGCAGTTGGGCTTTGCGAACCACTACTACATCCAGCGCGTCCTCGCCGGGCGGCCGAACGCGCCCATCGCCACCGCGTTCACACAAAACGACGCCGGCAGCGTCTTCAACGTCGCGGGCGCGGCCCGCGTCTCGGCGTCGGACACCCCCGAACTGGCCGACGCGTTCGTCCGCCACCTCCTGTCGGCCGAGGCCCAGGAGTACTTCGCGGTGACGACGTTCGAGTACCCGCTGGTCGAGGGGGTCGATCCCATCGGCCGGTTGCCCCCGGTGTCGGAGCTGTCGGTGCCCGAGATCGACCTCTCGGAGCTCTCGAACCTGGACGAGACCGTCAGACTCATGCGGGACGTGGGGGTCCTGTAGCAGGTGATGGCAGAGCCGACCAACGCACGGACGACCCGGGACGCCGCCACGACGAGCGGGTCATCTACGTCGGTCGGCCTGACGCTGCTGGCCGGTGCGATCGCCGCTGCGCTTCTGGTGCCGCTGCTGTGGCTCGTGATCGCCGCGTTCCGCGTCGGCTGGGTCGAGGCCACGCGGCTGCTCGGCCGCGCACAGACCCTGGAGGTCTTTCTCAACAGCACCCTGCTGACGGTCGGCGTGACCGCCCTCTCGATTCTCATCGCGGTGCCGCTGGCGTTCCTGACCGTCCGGACGGACCTGCCGTTCCGGCGCTTTTTTACGGTCGTGCTCGCGTTGCCGCTGGTGATTCCCAGTTACATCGGCGCGTTCGCGTTCGTCTCGGCGTTCGGTCCGCGGGGCGAACTCCAGTCCGTCCTCGCGGGGCTGGGCGTGGAGTCGCTGCCGACCATCTACGGGTTCGGCGGGACGACGCTCGTGATCACGCTCTACACCTACCCGTACGTGTTCATCACGACGCGGGCGGCGCTGCTGTCGATGGACACCCGCCTGGTGGACGCGGCCCGGACGCTCGGGCACTCGCGGTGGGAGGCGTTCAAGGAGGTGACGGTGCCACAGATACGGCCCGCCGTGGCCGCCGGGGCCCTGCTGGTCGCGCTGTACGCCCTCTCGGACTTCGGGACGCCGGCGATCATGCGGTTCGACGTGTTCACCCGGGTGATCTACGTGGAGTTCAACGCCTTCGGCCGGGACATGGCCGCCCTGCTGTCCTTGCAACTGGTGGCGGTCACGCTGGTGATCCTGGCGATCGAGTCGCGTGTCCGTGGCGACGCGGTCCGGAGCCGTCGCGGCTACGCGGGCGCCGGCGACTCGGCGGTCGAACTCGGGCATCCTCTCGCTGTGGCTGGTCCGCGGGACCAGCGAGGTCGCCGCGGCGCTGTCCTTCCGGCCCCAGTACGCGATCAACTCCGTGGCCGTGGCGACCGCCGCGGCCGTCGCCGCGACGCTTCTGGCGCTCCCGATCGCGTACCTGGCGGCCCACGGCGACCGCCGGCTCCCGGCGCTGTTCGAGCGGGCGTCCTACGTCGGGTACGCGGTTCCGGGAGTCGTGCTGGGGCTGGCACTGGTCTACCTGGGATCGCAGTTCGGCGGCGCGCTCTACCGCCGCGGGCTGATCCTCCTCCCGCTTTTGATCTTCGCGTACGTGGTCCGCTTTCTCCCCCAGTCGGTGGGTACGACGCGGGCGGCCTTCTCGGGAATCGACCCGTCGCTCCGCGAGGCGGCCCGGACCCTCGGGCGACCGCCCGCCGGCGTCTTCCGCGCGGTGACGCTCCCGCTGGTGTTGCCGGGGCTGCTGGGCGGCGCGGCGCTGGTCTTTTTGACGACGATGAAGGAACTGCCCGCGACACTGCTCTTGCGTCCCGCGGGGTTCGAGACGTTGGTGACCCACATCTGGCGGGCCGAACACTCCGGCCACTACGGACAGGCCGCGCTGCCGGCGCTGGTCCTGCTGGCCGTCTCCGCCGTCTCGATGCTCGTGATCCTGGCCATGGAGGGATACGATGTCGAATAGCACGCTCTCGCCAGCGAGTGGGGTATCGCCGTCCCGAGACGCCGTCCTCGCGCTCGACGGCATCACCAAGCGGTACGACGGGACGACGGTCATCGACGACCTCGACCTGACCGTCGAGGAGGGGGAACTGCTGACGTTGCTCGGCCCGTCGGGGTGTGGCAAGACGACGACGCTCCGGCTGATCGCGGGGCTCGAACGCCCCGACGCCGGGCAGGTCCAAATCGACGGAGCCGTCGCCAGCGGGCCGGGGACCTTCACACCGCCCGAACGCCGGGACGTGGGCATCGTGTTCCAGGAGTTCGCCCTGTTTCCCCACAAGACCGCCGCCGAGAACGTCGCGTTCGGGCTGAAAGACCGGCCGCCGGTCGAGCGGGAACGGCGCGTGGACGAACTGTTCGAACTCGTGGGGCTGACCGAACAGCGCGAGAGCTACCCGGCGGAACTCTCCGGCGGCCAGCAACAGCGGGTCGCGCTGGCGCGGTCGCTCGCGCCGGAACCCCGGTTGCTGTTGCTCGACGAACCGTTCTCGAACCTCGACGTCGACCTCCGGGTCGAGATGCGCGAGGAGGTCCGGCGCATCCTCAAGGAGGCCGGCGTCACGGCCGTCTCGGTCACCCACGACCAGGAGGAGGCCATGTCGATCAGCGACCGCGTGGCCGTCATGAGCGACGGGACGATAGAGCAGGTAGGGACCCCCGAGGAGGTGTTCCAGCACCCCGAATCGCGGTTCGTCGCCAGCTTCCTCGGCCACGCCAGTTTCCTCGCCGGCGAGGTCGACGCCGGGACGGTCCACACCGGCCTCGGGCCGGTCGACCGCGGACAGGTCCACGGCCTCACCGAACAGTACGACGGGGCCGACATCGACCTGCTGGTGCGGCCCGACGACGTGACCGCCAAACCCGCCGAGGGCGGTGCCAACGGCCGGATCGTCAACCGCCGGTTCCTCGGCCCGACGATCCTCTACCGGGTCGAACTGGAATCGGGCGACGTGGTCGGCTGCATGCACAACCACGCCGACGAGGTCCCGCTAGACGAGCGGGTCGCGGTCGAACTCGACGCCGACCACGACCTCGCGTGGTTCCCACGCGGTGCCCGCCGGGTGGCCGACGGCGGGTCGGACACCGACGCCGGGCGATGAGCCGCCGCCGGAACTGGTGGCACCGGCTTACCGTGCGTCCCGACCCCGCACGGCTCCTGATCTCGGTCCTGGCAGGCGTCGCCGTGTTCGTGATCGCGGTCGAACTCTTCCCGCACCACTCCGCGAACCACGACGAGGGGGTGTACCTCCAGCAGGCCGCGATGTTGCTCCGCGGGAACCTCTGGCTGGAGAGTCCCGTCCCCGAGGCGGTGCGACCCTGGTTTTTCGTCCTGGACGGATCGCGGCTCTACCCCAAGTACGCGCCGGTCCCGGCCGCGATGTTCGCCACCGGACTGGCAGTCGGCGTCCCGCGCCTGGTGCTGGGTGCCGTCGCCGCCGCCAACGCCTGGCTCGTGGGGGCGCTCGGGACCGCGGCGTTCGACCGCCGGACCGGGCTCCTCGCGGCCGTCCTCCTGGCGCTGTCGCCGATGTTCCTGCTCGCGTCGGCCGTCTTTCTGCCGTACGCGCCCACGACGTTCCTGAACCTGCTTTTCGCACTCGGGTACGTGCGAGCGGTCCGCGGCGGACGTCTCCGCGATGCCGTCCTCGCGGGGACGGCCGTCGGCATCGCGGTTTTCGCTCGCCCCTACACAGCCGTCCTCTTCGCGCTCCCGTTCGTCCTCTACAGTGTCGCCCTGCTCGCGTGGAACCGGGACGACAGAGACCGGCTACTCGCCGTCGGCCGGTCGCTCGGGGTCATTGCGATCCTCGGTCTGGCCGGGGTCGCGGTGACGCTCGCGTACAACCGGGTCGTCACCGGGGACCCGCTGTTGTTCCCGTACGCGGCGTTCGCGCCGCTGGACGGGATCGGGTTCGGCTACCGCCGGATTCTCGGCCACGACCGCCTCTACACGCCGGAACTGGCAGTCCGGGCGAACGTACGGGTGCTCTGGCAACTGCTGACGCGGTGGGGTCCGATCCCGCCGCTCGGGACCGTCCTGGCGGGGATCGGCGTTACCCGCGTGCTCCGGGAACAGAGCGGACGCGACGGGGGCGACGCGGCCCCCGGACTCGAAGGACAGGGCAGAAGCGCGGAACCCGACGTGGCCGGCGGGCGGCGGGGACGAGACGCACGCGCCGGGACCGACGCGACACACGACGGGCGACCGGGGCAAGACGGGCGCGCGGACCGGAGCGTCCTCGACGACCGCACCCTCCGGGTCGTCCTCCTCGGCGTCCTCGCATCCGTGGCGGTCGGCAACGTCGCGTTCTGGGGGAATCTGAACGTCCTCGCGGAGTTGTCCGACCCGGACGACGGCCTGATCGCGCTGTTCGGTCCGTTCTACCACTTCGACGCGCTCGTCGTGCTCGCGGTGTTCGGCGCGGCCGGCGCGACGGCCGCCGGGAGCCGGATACTCGCTCTCGCGGACCGCGTCGACCGACCGTCGCGGCGGGAAGTCCTGGCCGTGCTGGTGGTCGCGGCCTCGCTGGGCGGGACCGGCCTGACGGCCGCCGCGCTCGACGGGCCCGTGGAGCGACACGGGGCGTACACCGACCGGTACGAACAGGTCTACGAACCCTTCGAGAAGCGGGAGTTCGACCGGGCGCTGGTGTTCGTCCCGACGCCGTACGGCGACTGGCTCATCCATCCCTTCCAGTCGCTCCGCAACGGGGGACGCGTCGGCGGGCCGGTCGTCTACGCGCTCGACCGGGGGCCGGCGGCCGACGCGGCCGTCCTCGACGCGTATCCGAACCGGACACTCTACCGATACCAGGTCCGGGGGGAGTGGACGGTCGAGCCGTCGGGCGAGGTCAGCGCCGGGATCGAGCGGCTGTCCGCCCGGACTGCGCGGAGACACCGTGCCACGAGCAATCTGGGCGTCGTGGCCGGCGCTGAGACCGCGACCGTCCGGATCGCCGCGGGCGGGCGGGCCGTTCAGTACGGCGTCGAGCACCTCCCCGACCGGACGCTATCCGTCGAGTGGCTCCTGACGCCCGCGGGGGCGCGGGTCGACGCGGACGGCCTCCGGCGGTACTCGGACAACAGGACGGTACCCGTCGACGGCCCGACCGAGGTCGCACTCTCGGTCACCCTCACCCAGCACGGCGGGTCGACGGTCACCTACAGGCAGGAGCTGACCGTGATCCCGGACGGCGGCCGGCTCCGGGTCCTCTGGCCCCCGCGGACGCGGATCTGCCGGCTGACCCCGCGGTGCGGACCCGCGGGGACCTACCTCCCCGGGGCGAACGATTACGTGGCCGGCGTCGACGTGACGACGGAACTAGCCTCGGAGTGAGCGCCCTACCGCATCCGTTCCTGGATGCCAACCCGGACGATCGAGGCCGCGATCTCCGCGCCGCCGGTCAGGGGATCGAGTTTCGTCTCCCCTTTCCTGTTCCCGTACTCGATGGGCAACTCGATGACGTCGTACCCGCGCATCACCGGCCGCATCAGGAGTTCCGCCGACAGCCCCGTGTTCTCCGTCCACTCGATCGCTTCGACGACCGACCGCCGGTAGGCGCGCATCCCGGTCGTCGTGTCGTGGACGCGCCGGCCGACGAGCACGCTCGCCAGCAGGGCGAACAGGTGGTTCCCCAGGCGGTTGAACGCCGGCATCGTTTCGGCCCCGTAGTAGAGACGGTCCCCGCTCTCGTCACTACGACCGGCCGGTCGGCGGCGTCGAGCGCCGCCGCGACGGCCACCCCGTATCCCCGCGGCGGCTGTTCGATGACCCGCGCACCGCGTTCGCGGGCGATCTCGGGCGTCCGGTCCGTGGAACTGTCGACGCAGACGACGTTCGCCCGGCCGTCACTGACCCGATCGATGTCGTCGATGACTGTCCCGACTGCCGCTTCCTCGTTGTAGGTGCCCATGACCACGCTCACGTCGTCGAAAGTGTAGCTACGCGACTCGCGGTGTACCGACTGGCTCATACTCCGGGAGTGGCGACGCCAGCCCTTTAGCTTTTAGGTTCGCCAAAAAATCATCGGCCGGTGAAAAACTCCTCGACGGGGACGGACTCCGACCAGCAGTGCTCGAAGAGTTCGGTCGCCCAGTCGAGTGCGCGTTCGTCTTCGGCGACGATCTCGGTGCGTGCGTCGTACCCCCCGTCGCACTCGGGCAGCGAGGCGAGCAGGCACTCGTCGGTCACCGTGAGCGCGAACTCGACCGACCCGATCCGGACGGTCACTCCCTCCATTGCCCCGTCGCTCGGCCGCTTGTCGAGGTCCGTGACCACCGCCTCGTCGAACAGCAATCGCGCCCGCTCGACGCCCGCCAGTTTCTCGGCGAAGCCGGGGTCGTAGATCGGCGTGGCGATCCAGACCTCCTCGGCCGCGTCGAGTCGGTCCCCAATCAGCCTCTTGACCCTCCCCGGATCCGTCTCGGTCGCCCGCTCGATCCGACACTCCGAGAGCGCCGCCAGCCGAATCCTGAACTCGCGCGGGATCGCGCCGGCGTCGTGGTTGTTCCAGTAGCGGTCGTCCGCGGCGAACACGTCCTCGATCCGGTCTATCGTCCCGATCAGATCGGCGACGATCCGTCCCCTGCCCGTGACACGCCAGCGCTCGTCCACGGAGTCCACGAGGTCGCGCCCTTCGAGGTCCCCCAGTGCACTGTAGACCGCGGACTGGCTGGCGTCGGTCTCCTCTAGTAATGTCGCCGTCGACGGTTCGTTCCGGGCAATCGCCACCAGCAACTCAGTGCGGACTCCGGAGTCCAGTACGTACTCGATCCCGGACCGTCCGCTTTGCATGGTCGCGTTTTTTCCCCGAGGAAAATGAACGTTTCTATAAAGATCGTAACTACTTTCCCCTGCTGCACTTGTCGTCCGTCGGCAGATTTTTTTAGACATCAAAACAGGGTGTTTTTTATCGGTTCGTTCGGTAGCTCCGATCGCGCCCCTGACCCTGCTGACGCGTCAGCGACGCCCTCCACGCTCACATTTCTGACGCCGGCGAACCTGCCTCCGCCCGCTTTGCCCGCTGGTCCATGATCGGGTACGACGCCGACACCGCTCCGACAAGCGGGGGACTCTTCTGGTCGTCCGGACGCCAGTGTTATCGAACCGGAAATCACCGAGCTTAGCGGCCGAGCGTGGCCCAGGACTTCCGTCGCTTCCCGGGGTGGACCCCCGAAGGACCCGGAGTGTATCGCTGCTACGGCCTATCCGATTGGTATAGCGATATATGATTTACAAGTCCAGCAGCACACAATACAGTTCTTCCCGCGGCGGGACACGCGAGGCAATCGCGCGAATTCGGGGGCGAGAGATCCGGATCTGGAGCCGGTTCTCGTCTTCGCTCGACCGCGTGATCGGCCCCGTGGCGTTCTAGCTCCGCCGGCGACTGACGATTGGAGTTGAGTTGGTCCCGCGGACACCACCAGCTAACAGGATCGAGTAGCCTGGATCGACTATCCTCGACAGTTGACGGTCCTGTTGTTCGAGCCTGTAAAGCGGACAGAGTATGTTGGTGCACCCCCGGTCGTGAGGTTCGAAGACAGCCCACGGATCCTTTCCAGTCGGCCCGGACATCTCTCGTCGCCACCGCGAGCGGCCGCAGGAGCACGCACTGGATCCAAGACCTCAGGTCCTTTTCGGTCCGGGTGTATTCGACGACGGGCCACGGAACACGGGAGCCGACTACAACCGCCCTTTTCCCCGCAACTCGGTGGATTGAGGCGAAAATAGATATCGGGGATAAGGAGATCAGGTCCTCCCCGGCTGCCATCACGTCCCGACGAGGGGGCGTATCGGTTGTATCCTCCACGCGGACTATTCGCTGTATACAGAATCAGGGACCCGCGACTACCCGGGGTAGTAATACTGGTGGCTGTAATTCTTTTACTCACCAGTCTCTGCTTTACAGCCACCAGTATAAGTTCCGAGGACTGGACTCGCTATTTCCCGGCCATAGACCACTAGTAGTCACAGCTATGCATCTACGTGGGAGTTCGCCGGTCGGATGCCCGCATTGGAGAGCGGCCCACGAAGAAAGCAGATACTGGAGATTCATTCCGAACTCGGAGCCTACCCAGGGGCCGACTTGCCACTCCACTCGCCCCCGCGTGTCCCGAGTGTGGTACTGTCTCCGTGTCGTCTCCGATCGCTTACCAGCTCCGCCGGAAGCAACAGTCTAGAATCACCTGTCGGTTCGTTGGGCAGTCGCGTCTCGTCCCCGTCAGCGCGAGAAACCCGTTGTCCGTCCGTTCTCCGATGTCGACCCCGGGGTAGAAGGCCGAAAGATGCCTCGAAAGGAGAAACTGGTGTGCGGTCCATCGGGGATTTAGAGATAAATTTCTAGTACTTAGTTCGACGTAGGGTTGCCTTAGACGTTCCTCAGATGGTGCTATATTCCAAAATAAGGGCCTTTATTTCGGTATCTGGGGACAGATTGAAGTGAGAGCGTTCCGATCCCCGATCCGTGCCAGCCGAAGAGGTCGATACGGACCGGACGAGCGTGAAGACGTACGTCCCGGGGTATCAAAAGGAGGAGTGGAAGCGCCAGGCGACCGAGCTCGACATGAGCCTCAGCGAGTTCGTCAGGACGATGGTACAAGCGGGTCGGCGGGGGTTCCCCGGCGGCGACGTCGACGAGACCGGGGAAACCGCGAACGCGAGCGGACCGGGCGAACGGACCGGTGAGAAAGCGAGGCCCGAACTGGAACCGGCGGTCGTAGAACTGCTCTCGGAAAACGCCTACCGCTCGTGGGACGAACTGGCGAGCGAACTCACGGCCGACGTCGAGCAACGCCTCGAAACCACGCTCAAACAACTCGAAGACGAGGGACGCGTCCGCCACAGTCCGCGCAACGGGGGGTACATCCTGGACGCATGAGCGCCGAGGACGCGCCGGACGAGGTGTCCGATCCCGTCGGCTATTTCTTGGACGACATGACGTACCACGGGAAGTCAGAGCGGACGAGGAAGTCCTACGAGCGCGTGCTCCGCGAGTTCGAATCGTTCCTCGCGTCGCGGGATGAGGACGGCGGAGTCCACCTGAGCGAGACGACCCACCGCGATTGTCTCGCGTGGATCCACGACCGGCGCGGGGCAGTCGCCCCGAGCACGGTCGCTACCTACGCCTCGTACCTCCACCGGTTCTACGACTACATGGTGCAGGTCGGCATCTTCGATTCCAATCCCATGGCGCTCGTCGTCGAGGAGATGGACGAGACGATCGCCACCGACCCTGACAGGCGCGAACTCTCGGTGCCGGAAATGCGTTCGTTCGTCGGGGGCCTGTCCCACCCGCTCGACCGGGCGGTGGTCGTGACGCTGCTCAAAACGGGGATGCGCGCGGGCGAGCTGTGCAATCTCGACCTCAGAGACGTCGCTGTTCCCTCTCTCGGGGACCTCCACGACGAACCGACGAGGCCGCAACTCAACGGCCGGGACGGAGCGATCTACGTCTCGCCGGAGCCTGCGCGCAACGCGACGGTCAACGGCGAGCGGCGAACGGCGTCGAACAAACGGAAACGTCCGACGGTGATACCCGTCGACGGGGAACTCGCCGGCGTCCTGAAACGGTGGCTGGCGATCAGGCCCGATCCCGTTTCCCCCGCTGAGCCGCTGTTCGTCAGCACGGCCGACAACTGGGGTCGCCGACTCGAACCCGAACAGGTCCACCACCTCGTGACCGACCACGCGGCAGACGCCGGCTGGTATCGCCCCGGCAGCGGCGCGGAGGAGAACGTGACGCCCCACTACTTCCGGCACTTCTTCACGACGCACCTCAGAGATCGGACCGGCGATCGGGGCATCGTCAAGTACCTCCGGGGGGACGTGGCCGGCGACGTCATCGACACCTACACGCACGACTGGGGTGATCGGGTCCGCGAAACGTACGAACGGCACATCTACTCGTTGCTGCCCTGATCTCCGCGTCCGATGGGCGACTGATAAATGATATATTGCTATATAAAACTACTTACACCAGCGATCGCTCACACCGGGGGGACAGGGTCCCGACGCCGGGGGACGCCCGCTGACTCGCCACTCTTCGGTGAACCGTTGGCGGTGCTGACAAACGGCCGACGGCTCCCGCCAGCGGGGCCTCGTGTATCGGAAAGAAAAGACCGGTTTGCGTCGGCCGGGACGCGGCTCAATCGTTCGCGCCGAGGACGCTCGTCAGCTGTTCGCGCCACTCCTTGAGGTCCTCGATGTCGTCCTCGATGTCCGAGATGGAATCCTCGACGTCGCCGACACTCCCGAGTTCGTCGTTGAGGGAGTCGAGTTCGGACTCGAGGTCCTCGATCCGCTCGTCGATGTCGTCGATGTCGCCGACACTCTCGTCGACCGCCTCGATCTGCTCTTCGAGGGACGCCACGTCGTCCGTGACTTCCTCGACGTCGTCTTCGAGCCCCGAAATCGCGTCCTGTGTTCCCGATATCTCCCCGCTGGCGTCCTGGAGCGCGGACTCGATCTCGTCGAGCCGACCGTTGATCTCCTCGATCATCTCGCGGCCGGTGCCGTTCTCGTCGAGGAACTCCTTCATCGATTGTGCGTACGCCTCGACGTTGCTCATCTGAGCCTGGAGGTGCTGGATCCGGGCTTCGACGCTCCCGCTTCCGTCGTCGCCACTCAGACCGACTTCCTTGGCCAGAAGCGAGAGGTCCTCGTCCGAGACGTCGCCGCCCCGGATTTCCGCCGCCAGCGCCTCGACCAGGCTCTCGGCGGCAACCGACGTACCGTCGGCCTCGCCGGATTCGTCCGCGGGGTCCGGGCCGACCGGCGCGGACTCCTCGCCGCTCCCGTCGTCGTTGGGATCCGCGAGGTCGAGCGTCCCGATCTCGTCGTCGTCGTCGAGCCCGGGCACGGAGTCCGCGTCGCCCGAGATCACGTCGCGGACGACCTGGCTCCCGCTGTCGTCGATCAGGTCGGCCTCGTCTTCGAGCGGCGGATCGACCGACTCGATCCCGGGCTCGGTCAGGAACTGCTCGACGTTGTCCGTCCCCGTCGCACGGATCCCGTAGACTGTCGTGTACTCCGTTCCCGACGGGATCTCGCGTTCGAAGACGATCTCGTCCTCGTCGATCTCCCAGTACTCGCTCCCGTACTCCGGGTGGAACCCCAGATCCTCGACCTCGACCCCGTCGGGGACCTGGTCGACGAGGCGCACGGTCACCCCCTCGTTCCGGCGCGAGGTGATCGTAAACGCGATCGCCGGAACCGGAAACTCGTCCGCCTCGAACGCTTTCACTACTGTCACCCCATCCGAAGACACCGTTATTTCCTCGTACGATTGCGAGTTGCTCATGAATCTACATCCTGGTAGCGACTGTATTAAAACTAGTTACTAACGCGACGGTGGCGAAATATGCATCCGGGTCGGGAGTAGAAGATCGTGCTGTCTGATATCTCCCGAATAGGGTCGACGTACCGGTAGGGTTCGGGTGCGAGTGCCTGAATCAGAGGGTGGTGCTGTCGCCGATCTCGATGACGTCGAGTTCTCGCGGGTACGCGAACGTGCGGACGTGCTCGTGGAGGGCCGTCGGGTCCGCAGTCAGCCCCTTCCACATGTCCCAGTGGCTGGGCACCAGCCTGTCGAGACGCAACTGCGTGGCAGCCTCGACGATCTGGTTCTCGTCGCTGTACCACCGCGTGCGCTTCGGTTCCCGCGTCTCCCTGTCCGGGATCATCCCGACGGACCCGAACGCCAGCACGCCGAGGTCGATGTCGTAGCGATCCCCGACGCGCTCGAAGGCCTCGCCCGGGCGGGCGTCCCCGCCGTGGAAGAACGTTCCCGCCTCGTGGTCGATCACGTACGAGACCGGGTGGTCCGCGTCGGGGTCGTTGGCCGGCTCGACCGTCACGGAAAAGCCCCCGACGTCGAACGAATCCCCTTCCGCGACTTCCCGCAACTGGTCGTCCGAGACGTCCCACTCGGTCGTCCAGTTTTCGCTCTCGGTCACAGCCAGGCCGGCGTCCGGTGCGTACATGGACGCTCCCGTGTTGGCCAGGATCGGTGCCTGGCTCGGACCGTGGACGTGGTCAGTGTGTTCGTGGGTCGCCAGCACTGCGTCGGCGTGCGTCACGTCCACGGGGTCGAACGGGACCGGGATCATCCGGATCGTCCGCGGCGGGTCACCGGTCCCGAGGTACGGATCGATAAACAGCGTCGTTCCTCCGCTTTCTTTCAGCACGAACCCGTTACACCCCAGATACCAGATCGTCACGCCGTCGGGCTCCGCGTCCGCGACCGATCTGGGCAGCCAGTCGCCCCAGTCGCTCTCGACCATGTGTGCAGTGGGTCGACCGGCCGCTAAGTGGTTTCGGAACTGGTCCGGATTCGGAAGCCGGGAAAACGTCGGTTACTCGTCCTGGCAACAGCCGCCGGCCTTCTCAGCGAAGTCGAGCGCGAGCGGTTCCGAGACGCGTTCGTTCAGCTCCTGGAGCCGCAGTTCGAGGTCGCTCTGGGCCTCGAGGAACGCCGACATCGCGGGAATCTCGTGGAGTTCCTGCTGTGACTCCTGGAGCTTCCGGAGGTCGGCCTGGGTCGCCTCGCCGGTCTGACGCGCGAGCATGAACTCCTCGCGGATCTGCTCGAACTCCCTGATTTTCTCCTGGGCCCGTTCGTCGTCCTCGACGGCCTCCTTGGCCTCGACGAACGACTGGTACTCCGGCAGGTCCGTGATCGCCTCGCCCAGTCGCCGGCCGAGTTCCTCGACGCTCGCGGTTCCGGCGTCCTCCGCGGACTCGGATTCGATGCTCATCGCCACGCTGTTGGGACGGGAGCGGTTTCAACCCTCCGGTACCACCGTCCCCACGAAACGCCGGGGTTAACTGCTCGCGGGCGCTATCGAGGTCCAATGAGCCAGGATTCGACGGAGCGCTCTCCCGGGGACCTCCGCAACACCGGTCTCTCGCTGAAACACGACCGGGAGTGGGACTACGAACTCGACCGCATCGTGGCGGCCGTCGAGGAACGCGACGCCTCGAAGGTCGGGTTGCAGTTCCCGGAGGGACTCAAGCGCCGGAGCGCCGCCGTCACGGACGACCTCCGGGAACACCTCCCCGAGGACGTCGTGGTGATGACCTCCGGGCAGCCCTGTTACGGTGCCTGCGACCTCGACACCTTCCTGATGCGGCGGACGGACGTGTTCGTCCACTTCGGCCACAGCCCGATGAAGGAGTCGGACAAGATCATCTACGTGCCGCTGTTCTCGAACGTCGAGGTCACCCCCATCGTCGAGCGGGCCGTCGACGAACAGCTCGACCCGCCGGAGGACGACGCCGACGTGGGACTCGTGACGACGGCCCAGCACATGAACCGGTTCGACCAGATGCGGGCGTTCCTCGAAGACCGCGGCTACACGGTCCACACCCGGCGTGGCGACGACCGCCTCACCCACGAGGGGCAGGTCCTCGGGTGCAACTACGCGAGCGCCGACGTCGACGCCGACCAGGTGCTCTACGTCGGCGGCGGGAAGTTCCACCCGCTGGGGCTGGCGATGGAACACCCCGAGAAGCACGTCGTGATCGCGGACCCGGTGAACAACGTGGTCACGGTCGCCGACGCCGAGCAGTTCATGAAACAGCGGTACGCGACGGTCCACAAGGCAATGGACGCCGACACCTGGGGGGTCATCTTCTGTACCAAGATCGGCCAGGGACGGTGGGAGACGGCCGAGGAGATCGTCGCCGGGAACGACGACGCCTACCTCGTCACGATGGACGAGATCACGCCCGACCGGCTGACGAACTTCCCGTACGACGCCTACGTCAACACCGGGTGTCCGCGCATCACGACCGACGACGGCCCGCAGTTCAAACAGCCGCTGTTGACTCCCGGCGAGTACGAGATCGCCATCGGGGAGAAACCGCTGGACTCGCTTTCCTTCGACACCTTCCACGGGACCTGGTGAACGGCGTTTCCCCTGCTACACCCGGTGACCGGTTTGCGGGATCGCCGCGCCCGCGAGGGCAGGGGATATCGGTCGGCGGCCCTCGATCAGACGGTGGTCGGGTGATCCGGTCGGTCGGCGGCCTTCGATCAGACGGTCGACCGGCTTCCCGACGGTCGGGCTTCGATCGACCGTTCGATGATTGCGACGTTGCGCTTGTTCGCCTTCCAGACCGCGTCGAAGGCCGTTCCGAGCACCGGAATCGATCCGACGAGCACGTCGGCGACGACGATCAGGAGCATGACGACGAGCGTCGAGGGTGCCAGTCCGGCACGCGCGCCCTCGAAGACGATGTACAGCGACACGAGCCCGGCGACGGCGTCGCCGCCGACGGGGAGCAGTCCGAGGACCGGGTCCAGGCCGAACCGGACGTTCGTCCCCGGAACGCGAAACGCGTCGTCGAGCAGGCGGGCGGCGAATCGAACCCGGCGGAGCGCCGGCGTCTCGACGCCTTCCCGCGAGGCAACGGATTGTGTTGACATCCGGTCGTCGTTGGCGTTCCGGACGCAAATAGGGCTTGCAGGCGACGGCCGGGACGGACACACAACAGTTTTGCCCGGACTGTGCGTAGGAGGGCCAGAGATGCACAGGGCGGCTGTTCCCGCGGCGACACGCGAGGGCGCGCCGGGTGTCCACAGGCTCGCCGGACGTCGGGAACCATGAGCACGAAAAGCGCGCTGGCCCAGCAACTGGCCGTCGTCGCGGGCTTCGAGAACCCGCGCGCGAAACTCGAACAGTACCGGACGCCGCCGGAACTGGCCGCGACCCTGATCCACACGGCCGACCTCCAGGGCGATATCGAGGACCGGATCGTGATCGACCTGGGTACCGGGACAGGGATGCTCGCGCTCGGGGCCGCGCTCAGGGGGCCGTCGGTCGTCGTCGGCCTCGACCTGGACCCCGAGCCGTTGCGGACGGCCCGTGAGAACCACCGGAAAGTCGGGTCCGCCAGCGACGTCGCCTGGGTTCGGGCCGACGCGACCGAGCCACCGCTGTGTCCCGGCGGCCCCACGACGGTCGTGATGAACCCGCCGTTCGGCGCGCAGGCCGGCAACGAGCACGCCGACCGCGGATTCCTGGCGACCGCGGCCGATATCGCGGACGTCTCCTACTCGATCCACAACGCCGACAGCGAGGGGTTCGTCCGGTCGTTCGCCGCCGACGAGGGCGGCGACGTGACTCACGCCTTCCGCGCGGAGTTCGAACTCCCGCGGCAGTTCGAGTTCCACGAGGCCGACAGCGCCGGGATCGAGGCCGAGGTCTTCCGGATCGAGTGGCGCTAGTTGCCGGTGTTGCGCTTTGCGATCCGGACCCGCGTTCCGTTGAACAGCGCGTAGACGCGGTTCCCGGTCCTGTTGAAGGTGATGCCCGCGGCCGTCGTGTTCTCGCCCGGCGGCGGAACGCGGACCCTGACGGTCGTCTCGTTATCCCGCGCGAGTTCGATCAGGAACCGGCGTTCGGTGGCGTTCAGTGAGACGTTGTTGCCACGGAGCACCGGTTCCGCGCGTGCAGGCGGGGACGTGTAGACGACCCGCGGTTGTCTCCCCCGCGGGCGCAGGCTGACCCTGTAGGCGTTCCCGCCCCCGGTCGCCGACCAGCCACTCCGGTTGACGACGACGGTCCGTTCCCAGCCGAGCCCCCCCAGGCGGACGCGCTCGCGGTGCGAGAAGGCCAGACGCGACTCGGTGACCGCCGTGTACCAGATGTGCCGGCGTTCGCTGATAACGATGACGCCGCTCGTGTTGACCTCCGTCGAGAGGCCGCCTATCGAGACGTTCAGCAGGGAGACGTACTCGTTCGACACGTCCTCGGCGTAGGCCACCCTGTAGTCCCTGACCTGGACGTGCTCGCCCGGCGGCGACGAGTCGGCGACGGTCAGCAGGTTGACCGGGACGGCCGCGAGGGCAACGGCGAGACACAGCGCCCCGAGGATGATCAGCGCGGTCTCGCGGCGACGCAGGTCGATCCTGGCCACCAGCCTGCGGTCGGAGGCCGCGAGCGCGGCAACCACGAGTGCGGCCAGCAGGAATACCGCTGCCGTTCCGGGTGCCCGAAAGAGCACGTACCGGCCGTTCCCGAGAAACCAGTACAGCGCCCACATGGACTCGGAGACCGCGAAGACGATCGTTGCGAACCAGACCCGTCCCACCCGGGGTCGGCGATCCAGCCGTACCGTCACGACGACGCCGGCGACGACACCGATCAACAGGCCCAGGTAGTGACCCTGGATCGCAACGTCCGCCCACCAGGGAGTGACAAACCGGTTCGTCCCCTCGGCGGTCACCGTGGGGTTCCGGAACGCCGCCCGCACGAGATCGATAACCCTGCCGGCGAAGATGACCAGGACCGTCGTCAGCGGGTAGCGCACCAGCGCGAACCCCGCGAACGCGAACACGACGCCCGAGAACCCGATGATCCAGCCGACGCCGAACACGCTCGTGAGCAGGCCGACCCCAGCGACGGCCGCCAGGAACCCGGCGATCCGGGCGTACGGGTTAGCCGGAAGCGACGAGAACGCCTGGCTTCCCCGCCGCCTCGGAAAGTGGCCGTAGGCGTACTCGGCGACCGCCCCGAAGGTGATCGTCCCGAGGAGATTCGACTGCAGGTGGCCGAAGCCGGCGTGGGAGAACGGCGCGGTCACGATACCGAGTGGATACCTGTAGGACCACGCCCGAAACGGGACGACGAGCGGCGAGTAGAGATTGTCGGCACCCCCCTGGAGGAAGAGATAGACCGCCACCAGGAATACGGCCGTCGCGAGCGTCCCCCAGGGTACCCCCAGGACGAATCGCTCGCGGAGCCTGGCGCTCCAGGCCCCGTCGGGCCCGACGACCTTGACGACGACGAGCGCCGAAACCCCGACCCCGACGACGAGGGCGAACCGCCAGAGCGGAAGCCACGACGGCACCGTCGGAACCGACGGAATCCCGGCCATACGGGCCCCATTGGATTCACACAGTATAGGCCTCCCGGATGAACCGCCGGGCGACAACCCCCCCGACCGTCGACCGCCTCCCGGGGTGCGATCCCCGATACTGTCGTCGTTAATTTTCGTGGTGCGATCTCTCTCCCGTCACCCGTACTTTTCCGGGTACGCTTCCCGGAGTAGTTCCGGCTGGGCGTCGAGTCGTTGGCGAATCGGGTCGATTACATCGGAGACGTACGCCGCCGCCGCGGGCTTCAGGTCGGCGGGGTGGAGTTCGCCGGACGTGAAGGCGGTTTCGAGGTCCTCGTAGGTCTCGAAGGTGACGTTCCCGCCGTACTCGTCGGGGCGTTCGGCGACGAACTGCTCGCCCCGCTCGTCGAGAATCGGGAAGACGAGATAGCGGAGGTACTCCAGGACGCCGTTGTCCTCGACCTCGCCGGCCGGGCAGTACGCGCCGTCGATTTTCTCCTCAACCTCGGCGGGCGAGTCGTTGAGGTTCACCTTGGACTGCTCGTCGGAGGCGCTCATCTTGCCGCCGGTCAACCCGGACAGAAGCGGCGCGAACAGGCAGACCGGCGGGTCGCCCCCGTGGTCTTCGAGGATTTCGCGGGAAAGCATGTAGATGCCGCGCTGGTCGATGCCGCCGTACGCGATGTCCGCGCCGAGGGTCTTCACGTCGAGCGACTGCATCAGCGGGTAGAGCAGGCCGCCGAGTTTCGGGTTCTCGGTCTGCCTGACCACCTCGCTGGCGGCACGCTGGGCGCGGCTGATCGTCGTCTCCGCGGCCATCCGGAGCAGTTCGACACTGTAGTCCTCGGAGAGTTCGAACTCCGTGCCGCGGACGAACTCGATCCGGTCCGGGTCGGCCCCGGCAGCCTCGACCATCGCCCGGATCGTCTCCTCGTAGTACTGCGACCGTGCGTCCAGCAGGTCGAACGGGCTCTTCTCGTCGTCGAGGTGGGCGTGGAGGTCCGCGACCAGCACCGTCACCTCGACGTCGGCCCGGAGGAAGTCGGCGAGTTTCCTGATCGTCGTGAAGTGGCCGATGTGCATCTCCCCCGTCGGCGCGTATCCGATGTAGGCCGACGGCGACTCCCCCCCGACGAGCGTCTCGAGTTCCTCCTCCGTGACGACCTCCGCCACGTGCCGGGTCACCAACCGCGTCCGTTCCGCCGGATCCATACGCCCGCTTTCCGCCGCCGACGCTTAATCTATTTGTTTCACCCTGTCGAGTCCCGCCCCTGAAATACTTACTTTTTTATCGGATACTGAGAGAAAATTACGCTATCAGATGAGAAAATTTACACTCGTATCGGTCGTTTTGCTGGTGATGGGCGCGACGGGGACGGCCGCCAGAGGGTCGGCGAACCA
>PXRG01000012.1 GCA_003021105.1 Halobacteriales archaeon QS_1_68_17 | reverse complement strand
CCCCTTTCCGCGTGAGTTCGACCAGTTCGTGCCGGTCCCTGATCGCCGAGTCGCGGGGCAGGTCGGCGGTCACGAGAACGACGCCCGTGATCGCGGCGAGGATGTCCAGCAGACTGCGGGTGGCGTTCTCCCCCGCGGGAGCGAGCGGGTGCGTGACGACACAGACGTCCGGCAGATCCGCGCTCATCGCCCCGTGATCCGGACCCTCGGGCTAAAACAATGGCGACCCGTTCCCGCCCGGTCGGATCGGGCGACTCGTTGCAGTCGGTCGGCGAGCATTCCGGTCCGACGATCCGCCACCGGCCCGGTCGGGCCTCACGTCCGCCGGGTGAGCAGGCCGTAGAGGTAGCCGGCACCCACGGCGGCGGTAAAGCCGACGAGCGCGAGCAACTGGAGCCCGTCGGTCCGGCTTCCCCGGAAGAGACCGGCGATCCGTTCCGGGATCGATTCCCGGACGACCATGCCGAGAAACCCCGTTTCCGCGCCGGTCGATTCCGGGACGAGGTCGGCCATCACCCGCTTGGAGTAACCCTGCCAGAACGCCCGGTTCAGCAACCACCGCGGGTCGGTCCGATAGTCGAACACCTTGTGGGCGACCGTCGCCTCCGGGTCGTAGTAGACCCCCCGGCCGTACTCCCTGCGGAGGCGGGCACAGAGTTCGGGCTCCTCGGCCTGGAGGTTCTTCCCGCCCCGTCGGCCGAGGATGTCGGGGTCGAACCCGCCGAGTTCCTCGAAGACGTCGGCCCGGAAGGAGATGTTCGATCCGAAGGTGTTCCGGACCTCGCCGGGGGCGTCGGCGAACCCCCGGTGGGTCACGCCGACCAACCAGTAGAACTCCTCGGGGAGGAAGTCGGGCTTCCCGGCCACCCACGCGGGGGTCATCCTCCCGCCCGCGGCGAGGGCGTCCGCGGACTCGTAGGCCTCGACGAGTCGCGCGATCCACTCCTCGTCGGCGATCGCGTCGTCGTCGAGGAATGCCACGACGTCGCCGGTCGCCAGGTCGGCACCGGCGTTCCGGCTGGCCGCGAGCCCGCGATTTTGCTCCATCTCGTGGACGATCACGTCGTCCCGGTCGCCGTAGTCGGCCCGCACGCGCTCGTAGACCTCCCGGTCGCCGTCGCTGACCAGCACCAGTTCCACGTCGGCGTGGGTCTGGGCGCGGACGCTGGCGGTCGCCTCCCTGAGCGACTCGTAGCGCTCGGGCGTGTGGGTACAGATGACGACCGAGACGCGCATACCCCAGCGTGCCACGGGGCGGGGAAAGGGGTTTCCGTTTCCGGCCTCAGGACGGCCAGCTATCGAGCACCGCCGTCTGGTTGCCGCCGTCGCCGAACCAGACGAGTTCGACCCGGTCGCCCCGATCGACTCCCGCGCCGTACTCGCTTTGCCGGCTCAACCGGACGATCGCCCCCGGCGTGACCGGCGCGGACTCGTTCATGTTGGCGACTGCCGCCCAGGTGGTGTTCGCGTCCGCAGAGCGAATCCGTAGCTGGCCGGCCGGGATCTCGTCGCCCTCGCGGTAGGTCACGAGCAGCGCGCCGTTCTCCGCGTCGTGCTCGAAGGTGACGTTGCCGGACGGCGGTCCCTCGTCGTCCGGCGACTCCAGGAGCACCATCCCCCCGAGCGCCCCGGCAGTGACGACGGCAACGGCGACCAGGGTGAGCGCGCTCGTCGTCTCCGAGACTGCGCGGTCGCCGGCTCCCGGCCCTGATCGAGGTGCCATCGAGTACCGCACGTTTGGATGCCGGCGCTTGACGATTTGTGGCTTCCGCGTGGGGGAACCGCACGTTTCCGGACGGGATACGGCGGTTCGAACCGCCCGGCACGACGGGCTGGAGCGGTCCGGAATAGAAGACAAGGCTTATGCGCGCGATGGGAATTAATCCGCCCAATGAGTCAATGGAGAGGGCGGTTCGAGGATCTCCAGACGGGAACCGCGCTCGAACGTGTGCGCGCCTGGTACCACGTCCCCGCGCTCGTCGTCCTCTTGGCGTACATGCTCTGGACGCGGGCGCGGAGCTGGCAGAACTTCATCCGGGACGGCGAGGTGTTGTTCTCCGGGAACGACCCCTGGTACCACCTGCGGATGGTCACCTACACCGTCCGGAACTGGCCGGCCACGATGCCGTTCGACCCGTACACCTACTATCCCTACGGCACGCACGCCAGCCAGTTCGGGACGCTTTTCGACCAGCTCATGGCGGTGGTCGCGCTCGTTTTGGGTCTCGGCGACCCGAGCGGGCACACGATCCGGCTGGTCATGCTTTTCGCGCCCGCCGTGCTGGGCACCCTCGTGGCGCTGCCGGTCTACGGGCTCGGCAGGCGGCTGGGCGGCCGCTTCGGAGGCATCGTCGGCGTCCTCGTTCTCGCGCTGTCGGCGGGCGGATTCCTCAACCGGAGCCTCGTGGGCACCGCGGACCACCACGTCGCCGAGGTGCTCTTCCAGTTCACCGCGATCCTGGCGGTGGTGGTCGCGCTCTCGGTGGCGAACCGGGAACAGCCCGTCTGGGAACTCGTCACCGAACGCGAGGCGTCCGCGCTCAGGCGGCCGGTCGGGTGGGCAGCCCTGGCCGGCGTCGCTATCGCCCTCTACCTGTGGACGTGGTCGCCGGGCGTCCTCCTGATCGGTATCCTCGGCGTCTACTTCGTCGTGCAACTGTGCGCGGAATACGTCCGCGGCCGGAGTCCGGAACACCTCGCGTTCGCCGGCGTCGTCATGCTCGGCGTGGCGGCCGTGCTCGTGACGGCGTCGCTGGAGACGACCGCGATATCGGCGATCGAATACTCGTTGCTCCAGCCGGGGCTGGCCCTCGCCGTCGCCGCCGGCTGTGTCTTCCTGGCCTGGCTGGCCCGCCGGTGGGAACGGCTCGATCTCCCGGTCGAGACGGCCTGGAGCTACCCCGGGGCAGTGCTGGCGATCCTGCTGGCCGGCGCGGGTACGATGGCACTCGTGCTGCCGGACCTGTTCGACTACTTCGTCGACCAGGTCCTCCGGATCGTCGGCCTCTCGACGAGTCCGACCGGCGGCACCGTCGGGGAGGTACAGCCGCTCTCGCGTCCGGTTTCCACGTTCTTCCAGCGATACGGGCTCGCGTACCTCACGGCCGGGGCTGGCGCGCTGCTCGCGCTCGTCCAGCAGGTCCGCGAGGACGACGCCTCCCCGGGCGTTCTCCTGGTCGTCATCTGGGGGGTCTTCCTGCTAATGGCGACGCTGACCCAGCGGCGGTTCGACTACTACCTCGTCGGGCCCATCGCGGTGCTGAACGCCTACTTCGTCGGCCAGGTGCTCCGGTTCGTCTCGCCCGACGCGAAGACCGCCAGCATCGAAACCTACCAGGTGTTGACGGTGCTGGCCGTGTTGCTCGTCGTGACTGCCCCCATCGTGCTCGTGACGTCAGGGGCGGGCGGGCTCACCATCGCCAGCCAGACCAAAAACGCCGGCCCCGGCGCGGGGATCGAGGGGTGGGAGCCGACCCTGGACTGGATGGCCAACGAGACGCCTAGACCCGGTCAGTACGAGGGTGCGAACAACGAAATCGCGTACTACGGGACTCTCTCGTCGCAGGACGACTACGACTACCAGGCCGGGAGTTACGGCGTCATGTCCTGGTGGGACTACGGCCACTGGATCACGGCCGAGGGCGAGCGCATCCCGAACGCGAACCCGTTCCAGGAGGGAGCCACGACCGCCGCGAAGTTCCTGCTGTCGCAAAACGAAAGCGAGGCCGCGTCGGTCGTCGGCGGGGAGATGGCCGAGGCCGAGGGGACCCGTTACGTGGCCGTCGACTGGAAGATGGCCAGCGTCTACGGCCGGTACGGCGGAAAGTTCTTCGCGCCGACGGTGTTCGCCCCGAACGTCTCCCGGTCGGACTTCTTCCAACCGGTCGTCAGGCCGACGCGGCAGGGAGCACGGCTCGCATACTACCACCGGAGCCAGAAGTACTACAACAGCATGAGCGTCCGGCTGTGGCTATTCCACGGCAGCGCGGTGTCACCGCGGCCGGTCGTGACGGACTGGGACACGGTCCAGACCCGGAACGGCCCGGTTCGAGTACTGCCGCGGAACGGCCAGTCGGTGCGGTTTTTCGACAGTATGCAGGCCGCCCGGCAGTTCGTCCGCGAGGACGGGACCGCACAGGTCGGGGGCGTCGGTCCGAACCCCAGCGAACGGATCCCGGCGCTCGAACACTACCGGCTCGTCCGGAACTCGAACGCCTCCGCGGGCGAGCGCGGGTCGGGCTACCTCCGTGGCCTCCAGACCGAAGCCCGGAGCCTGAACCTCACCGGGAGACGGGCCAGCCAGACGCTGCTGCCCACCAAATCACCCGCGTGGGTGAAGATCTTCGAGCGCGTCCCCGGCGGGACCATCCGGGGGCAGGGACCGCCGAACACGAACGTCAGCGCACAGGTCCAGATGTACTCGCCGGAGACGAACTCGACGTTCACCTACCGCCAGCGGGTCCGGACCGACGACGAGGGCAACTTCGAGATGACGGTGCCCTACTCGACGACCGGCTACGAGAAGTGGGGCACCTCGAAAGGGTACACGAACGTGAGTGTCCGGGCCAGGAGTTCCTACGTCTTCTCGACGGGGGTCCAGCAGGGTCCCGACGGCAACCTCTCGGTCTGGCGCGGCCGGGCCAACGTCACCGAAGGCCAGGTCATCGGGGAGAACGAGACGGCCACGACCGTCACCCTCCAGGAGCAGGTGATCCAGACCGGCAATGACGGCGGGAACCAGACCAACGGCAACGGGACGAACGCCACCGCCGACGGTAGCGGGACGAACACGACCGACGCGGCCGGCGAACCCACTCCGACTCCGACCCCCTCGTCGACCGACACGGCCGGATCGCTAGACGGGAGTGGCCTGGCTTCCCGTGCAGCGCCGGAAGCCGACGCGAACCGGATAGCGCCGTAGATCCCGGTCGACGGGGACGGCCGGCCCGGACGGTCGGCTCCCCGATTTGGGCCGGCGCCTGTTCTTACTCCTGTTCCGGTCCGGGTCCGGTGTCGGTCACTCCTCTTCGAGCGCGTCGGCGATCCGCTCTAGCTGTGCCCCGACGTAACAGAGCGCCTGGGTCTGCATGATCGCCGGGTCGTCGCTCCACTCTTCGAGAATGTAACTCGCCTGCGAGCCCGCACGGTCGAGTTGATCCTGACTCGGTGGCATCGACGGTGGGTAGACCGCCCGGCCCGAAAGAAGCCCCGGTCCGGAGCGATCACGAGGCGTCCGAGAGGTCGAACGACTCGTCGCCCTCGAGGACGTGGACCTCGGCGTCGCTGCCGGTGCCGTCGACCTCGCGGACGAAGTTCTCGACGTCGATCTCGATCGGCGGGAAGGTGTCGTAGTGCATCGGGAACGCGTGGTCGACGTCGAGCCAGTCGACCGCGATGGCGGCCTGCATCGGTCCCATCGTGAAGTGGTCGCCGACCGGGACGGCCGCCGCGTCGGGTTCGAGGAACGGTCCGATCACGTCGCGCATCTCCGTCATCAGCCCCGTGTCGCCCGCGTGGTAGAACGTCTCCGGGTCGGCGTCCGCGACCTGCGTCGGCTTCGTGTCGCCGATGACGTAGCCCGCTGGCATCCCGGCGTCGTGCTCGTAGCCGGTGTTGATGCCGTTGGTGTGGTCGGCACGGTGCATCGTCACGTAGGCGTCGCCGCATTCGACGGTCCCGCCGAGGTTCATCCCGACGGTGTCGTCGGCCCCGTGTTCGTCCTCGACGTAGCCGACCAGTTCCGGCGTCCCGACGACGGTCGCGCCGTCGGCGAACGCGCCGGCGTCGGCGATGTGGTCGGCGTGGCCGTGGGTCAAAAGCAGGTAGTCCGGCTGGTCGACCTCCGCTGGGGACAGCGACGTGTGGGGGTTGTCGAAGAAGGGATCGATCAGGATGTCGGTGTCCCCGACCGAGACGTGCCACGTCGAGTGGCCGTGCCAGGTGAGTTCCATGGTTCGTCAGCCGGTTGGCCGCGCTCGCACTTAGAGGTGGGTGGATCCCGCGGCTCCGGCCGCTCGGTGGCTACCGACGGAGGTACCAGTAGGTCCCGCCCCGAGCGTGAACCCGCTGAACGGCCCGTCTGACGCGACCGCTGTGGCACCGCCGTCCCCACTGGTGGACTGGTCGGCGGCCTCTCCGCCGGTCCCGTCGGTCCCGCCGGCGGTCGTGATCGCGGCGACTGCCAGCACCAGAAACACGCACAGTACCGCGAGAGTCGCCCGGCGCATATTCGTCCTCCGGCAGGAGGGTACAAGAGGCTGGCGTGCCCGCCGGGCACAGACAACCCTTATGAGTGAACGGGCTGTTCCCGGTGGCATGAAACGCGTGCGCTTCCGCGACCCTGACGGCGAAGTCCGTGGCGGCCGATGGACGACCCGCGACGGCGAACCGCTCGTGACGGCAACTGCCGGCCCGGACGGCCGGGTGTCGTTCGTCGAGGACGCGTTCTCGCCCGACGAGGTCGAGATACTGCCACCTTGCGACCCGTCCAAGATCGTCTGTATCGGCCTCAACTACGCGGATCACGCCGCCGAGACCGACTCCGAGGTGCCGGACCGGCCGAAACTGTTCCTCAAACCCCCCAACACGGTCACGAGTCACGGCGCGACGGTCACGCTCCCGGCCGACAAGGAGCGCGTCGACCACGAGGCGGAACTCGCGGTCGTGATCGGGCGGCGCTGCCGGCACGTCGACGCCGGCGAGGCCGCGGACGTGATCGCGGGGTACACCTGCCTCAACGACCTCTCGAACCGGGACGACCAGCGGATCGAACAGAACTGGGTCCGCGGGAAGGCATTCGACGACGCCGCCCCCGTCGGACCGGTGCTGGCGACGCCCGACGAGGTCCCCGACGACGCCACCGTCGAGGCGCGGGTCAACGGCGAAACGCGCCAGTCCTCGACGATCGACCGGCTCATCTTCCCCGTCCCGGAGTTGATCGCCGAGATCACTACCTACCTGACCCTCCAGCCGGGCGACGTCGTCTCGACCGGCACGCCGGCGGGCGTCAGCCCCCTCCGGGACGGCGACGAGGTCGAAATCGAGGTCGAAGGCGTCGGCACGCTCCGGAACGATGTCCGGGTCCCCGATGGAAACGCCTAAGTTTAGGTTCGCCTAATCCCGGTCAGCATGGAGCTAACCCGCCGTGACGCGCTCGCTGCGCTGGCGGGGGCCGGTATCCTCGGCAGCGGCGGAGCGGCCGCGCTGGCCCGCGAGCGGGCCGATGCGGACGGTCCAGGGCGGTCGGAGAGCGGACAGCCGAACCAGTCGAGGTCCGAACAGCCGGACCTCCCGTCGACGGCGGCCGTCGTCGAGACGCTGGTCGCCGTCGCCGGCGTCGTGTATCCCTCGGCGGTGGACGGCGTCCGCGAGTTCGTCGAGACGTTCGCCCGCCGCCGCCTGGAAGCCGACCCGGAACACCGACGGGGAGCGCGGGAAGCCGTCGCGGACCTCGACGCCCACGTGGTCATCTCGTTCGACGCCGAGCGGTTCCGCGACCTCGACCCCGAACTCCGGGAGGAGGCGCTCTCGCTCGTCGGCACGCGGACCGCCGAACCGGCCAGGGACGGCACTGCCGCCGAGCGGGTCCGGTACTACCTCGTCAACGACCTGCTGTTCGCGCTGTACAGTTCGCCGACCGGCGGCCGCCTCGTCGGCATCGAGAACCCCCAGGGCCACTCCGGCGGAATCGAGAGTTACCGCCGGGGTCCGGACGGATGAACGGGGGCCGCGGGAGTCCCGACCGGACGCCCTCGCCCCGCGCGGACGCCTGCGTGATCGGTTCGGGACCGGCCGGCGCGCTCGTCGCCCACCGCCTCGCCTCCCGCGGGTACAACGTGGTGGTGCTGGAGGCCGGTCCGCGGTTCGACCCCGACAGCCGGACCGACAGGATGGAGCGGGCAATCCGGCCGGGGGACGCCCGGTCGGTCTGGGACGGCGGGGGCGAGCGCGACGCGTTCAGTTCCTCCGGCGAGCGGTTCTACCCGCTGAACGCCGCCCGCGTGAAAGGCGTCGGCGGGTCGACCCTCCACTGGCAGGGGATGGTGATGCGCCTCCACGAGTCTGACTTCCGGCGGGCCAGCAGGGGCGAGGGGGACGCCGACTGGCCCGTCGACTACGACGACCTGCGGCCGTACTACGTTGCGGCCGAGGAGGCACTCGGCGTCGCCGGGAGCGACGACAATCCTTTCGGACCGCCCCGCGAGGAGCCGTTCCCGCTGCCCCCGTTCCCGCCGTCGCACAGCGACTCGCTGTTCGCCCCGGCCTGCGAGCGCCTGGGCATCGCCATGCATTCGGTGCCCAACGCCCGCAACTCCGAGGCCTACGACGGCCGGAGCGCCTGCGTCGGCTACGGGACCTGCCAGCCGGTGTGTCCCTCGGGGGCGAAGTACAGCGCCGACGTCCACGTGCGGAAGGCCGAACGCGAGGGCGCGAGGATGATCGACCGCGCGCCGGTCGGGCGACTGGCGACCGGCCGCGGTGGCGACCGGGTGGAGGCCGCGGTCTACGCGACGCCCGACGGGACCGAACACCGGCAGGAAGCACGGCAGTTCGTGGTCGCCTGCGGTGGCGTCGAGACGCCGCGGCTGCTTTTACTCTCGGAGAACGACGACCACCCGGACGGTCTCGCCAACGGGAGCGGCCTCGTCGGCCGATACTTCATGGATCACCTGTTCGCCGGCGTCTTCGGGACGCTCGACAGGCCGACCCGGCAGAACCACGTCGGCTTTCTCACCAGCGAGACCCACCAGTTCTACGACGCCCCGGGCCGGGCCGTCGAGGGCCCCGACGGCGTCGCGGTCCCGGCGTCGGACGCCGACCTCGCGCCGTTCAAGCTGGAGTTTTTCAACTACGCCGGCCCCTCGCCGGTCGACCTCGCGCTGTCGGCCGACGAGTGGGGCGACGACCTGCTGGCCTCGCTCCGGGACGCCTACGGCAACCACGTCGGCGTGGGCGGCCTCGTCGCCCAGCGGCCGCGCCGGGAGAACCGGGTGACCCTCGACCCGTCGCGGACCGACGACCACGGCAACCCCGTCCCCGACATCCAGTGGTCGCTGGACGCGCGGGCGCGCCGGACCATCGAGCGCGCCAACGCGGTCCAGCGGGCCATCCTCGCCGAGATGGGGGCCGAGATCGGCGGCGCGGTCGGCCCCACGGACACCGGGCCCGCGTTCCACCACATGGGCACCACCCGGATGGGGACCGACCCCGACGAGAGCGTCGTGAATCCGCGGCTCCGGACCCACGAGGTGGCGAACCTGACGGTGGCGTCGAGCAGCGTCTTCGTCACCGGCGGCGCGATGAACCCGACGCTGACCATCGCGGCGCTGGCGCTGAAGGCGGCCGACCACGTGGCCGCCGACCTATAGGCCGAGGATGATCCCGGCATCGACGAGCAACAGCAACGCGACCACGGATGCCGCCAGGAACAGCGGGCGGGCGTTCTCGGCGGGCGTCCGGACCTTCCGCTCGTCGATGCCGTCCCCGATGCGGCTGGTACCCACCTCGACGAGGCCGATCAACAGGAACCACAGCACCAGCATGGCGATCACGAGGTAGCCCCTCGTCGTCCCGGTGAGCGCCCCGCCGCCGTAGCGCGTCGCCGCCAGGTGCCCGCCGGTCAGCAACAACAGGAGGGCGCTCGTCCGCGAGAGCACCGACAGCCTGCTGGTGATGTTCGCCAGCGGGTCGACCCCGATGTCGCCCGTACGGGCGGTCGGCAACACGGCGTAGGTCATGAACAACACGCTCCCGGTCCACGCGGCGGCAAACAGGACGTGGATCGCGTAACTCGCGGCGTCAGCGACGGCCATACCGGTGGTCCGGAAGCCTCCCTCTTGAAGAATGTGACTTGCCGTCGCGGCCGCCGGGGTCGCGGTGATTGCTGGAAGCCGTTCCCGGATCGACCGCGTTACGTACCGCGGTCGACGCGGGAAATCGGCACGGCAGCCACTATCGGGTCAGGTCGTTGACAATCTCCCGGTACTGGTCCTCGGGGAAGGTCTTCAGCGTCTCCGTCTCGATGGCCCCACTCTGCGCGGCGGTCATGATCGCCCCCGCCGCGGCCTCGTCGTCCGGGAACTCGGCGACGTAGACCGCGTCGTACTGCCCAACCGTCAGGCAGAAGGCCTTGTACTCCCCGTCGTAGGATCTGGTGACCTCCTTGGCCCGTTCGAGGCGCTCGGGGCTCTCTTTATGTTCGTGATGCCTTCGGTCCTGTAGGTGACGAGCGTGATGTCGGTCTGCATCGGTTCACCTCCGCGGCGCTGATCGCCAACATCGGGCCGTATCGGGTGTCGACGACGTCGTACGTCCAGCGGTCGGGACGCGAGACGTTCGGGCCGCCGGCGACGACCGCTCGCCCGACGGGCGACTCCCCGTCCGCGGTCGGCAACGGCAGGTACAGCGTCGCGTCGGTCAGCGTCCCGTTGACCGACACCACGACCCGGTAGTCGTAGGTGTACTCCGCGGTCGTCTCGCGGAGGCGGTTCGTGTTCCAGACGAACCCGCCGACCGCGAGCGAGACCACGACGAGCAGACCGAGGACGACGCCGATCAGGGTTCGTCGTCGCAGTGGACACCCCTCCAGCGGTACGTGTCGCGGGCCAGCCTCAAATACGCTCGCGCCAGTCGTGACTGTCGCTCGGTCCGGGGTCAGGTAGCCAAACCGCGCCCGCCCGTTTGGGTGGCCGGATCTGGCACGTGTGGGCACGCTTAAGACTCGCCGGCCGTTTCCCTCATCCATGCATCCACGGGATCTCTCCTCGCACACCGTCTACCGCGCGGGCGGGGGGATCGAGGAAGTCGCCCGCGAACTCGGCGTCGACCCCGACGACCTGGTGAAACTCTCCTCGAACGAGAACCCACTCGGGCCCAGCCCCGCGGCCGTCGCGGCCATCCGGGAGGCCGCCGAGCGCATCCACTCCTACCCGAAGGCCTCCCACGCCGACCTCGTCGCGGCGCTGGCCGACCGGTGGGACGTCGATCCCGAACAGGTGTGGCTCGCCAACGGCGGCGACGGCGCGCTCGATTACCTCGCCCGGGCCGTGCTCGACCCGGGCGACGCGGTCCTCGTGCCGGATCCCGGGTTCGCGTACTACCCGATGAGCGCCCGGTACCACCACGGCGTCGTTCGATCGTACCCGCTCCGGAAGGCCGACGACTTCGAACAGACCGCCCGGGGTATCCTGGACCACTGCGACGGCGAGCGGATCGTCTACGTGACGACCCCGCACAACCCGACCGGGAGCGAGATGCCGATCGACGAGATCCGCGCGCTGGCCGCGGGCACCGGCGAGGAGACGCTGGTGCTCGTCGACGAGGCCTACGGCCGGTTCACCGAGGCACCGAGCGCGCGGACCCTGCTCGACGACCGGGACGACGTGGCCGTCCTCCGGACGTTCTCGAAGTCGCACGGACTCGCGGGCGTCCGCCTGGGGTACGCGCTGGTCCCCGGCGCGTGGGCAGACGCGTACGCCCGGATCAATACCCCGTTCGCCGCGAGCGAGGTCGCCTGCCGCGCCGGCATCGCGGCGCTGGACGACGAAGCCCACGTCGCGGAGACGGTCGAAGTCGCACGCTGGGGCCGGGAGTACATGCGGGACGGACTCGACGCCCGGACCTGGGAGAGCGGCGGGAACTTCGTGCTCGCGGAGGTCGGCGACGCGGCCGCGCTGGCGACGGCCACGAAAAAGCGGGGCGTCATCGTCCGGGACTGTTCCAGTTTCGGCCTGTCCGACTGCGTGCGGATCTCCTGTGGCACGCGCGAGGAGACGCGGCGGGCCGTCGAGACGGTAAACGAGGTGCTGGGGCCGTGAGGGTTGCCGTCACCGGCACTCCCGGGACCGGCAAGACCACCGCGGTCGGCCGCGTCGAGACCGACCTCCACGTGGTCCACCTCAACGACGTCATCCGCGAGGAGGGGCTCACGGGCGGCTACGACGACCAACGCGACTCCGCGATCGCGGACCTGGCGGCCGTCCGGGAGTGGCTGGGCGACCGGAGCGGCGTGCTGATCGAGGGGCACCTCGCCCACGAACTCGACGTCGACAGGGTGGTCGTGTTGCGGTGCCACCCCGAGGAACTGGAGCGACGCCTCCGCGAGCGGGGGGAACCCGCGGCGAAAGCGGCCGAGAACGCCGAGAGCGAGGCGCTGGACCTGTTGCTCTCCGAGGCGGTCGAACGCCACGGGACGTCCGCCGTCTACGAGATCGACGCCACGGACCGCGCGCCGGCCGGGGTTGCAGCCGAGATCGAGGCCGTCCTCGCGGGCGAGCGCGACCCCTCGGCCGGGGAGGTGTCCTTCCTGGAGTACCTATGACGCTCGACCGGCTCCGCCCCGTCGCAAACAAGGGGCTCGAGCCGTTCGTCGACCTGTCGGTCCGGCTGGGGCTGACCCCGAACGCGGTCTCCGTGCTTGCAATCGGGGTGGCGCTCCTGGCGGGCGGGACGTTCGTCCTCGCCGGGACCGACCCCGTCTGGTACGTCGCCGGGGCGGTGCTGGTGTTCGTCAACGGCTGGCTCGACCTGATCGACGGCGCACTCGCCCGGCGGCTCGACGTCGAGTCCCGGGCCGGCGACTTCCTCGACCACGTCCTCGACAGGTACGCCGACATCGCGCTCCTGGCGGGGCTGTCGGCGGGCGTCGGCAGGTACGCGCTCGGGTTCGCGGCCGTGACCGGCGTGGTGATGACCTCCTACCTGGGAACGCAGGCCCAGGCGGTCGACCTCGACCGGGTGTACGGCGGACTGGTGGGCCGGGCCGACCGCCTGGCGCTGATGGGCGTCGGCGCGACGCTCGCGGCGGTCTTTCCGGGGCCGATCCGGGGGATGACGGTCGTCGGGTGGTTGCTCGCGGTCTTCGCGGTCGTGGGACACGTCACCGCCATCCAGCGGTTCTACTACGCCTACCGGGCGCTGACGGCCTGAAAGCGCAGGCCCCGTCGTGTAATTTATGGGACCGCGTGGCAAACTCGGGGTATGGTCCAGTGTGAGATGTGCGGGGCCGATACGTCTTCGCCGAACACGATCAAAGTCGAGGGTGCCGAACTGGACGTCTGCGACAACTGCACGGAGTTCGGGACGGAGGTCACCACCGAGGACTCCTCGAGTACGTCCACGAAGTACTCCACGAGCAGTTCGACCGGCACGAACACCGGCTCCGGTAGTTCGGGGGGCGGAAGCTCCCGGAGCCGTAGTTCGGGTAGTTCCGGCGGCGGATCGGGGGGCCAGGACATGTTCGACGAGATGGACGAACTCGCCCAGGACTACGACGACCGCATCCGGAACGGCCGGGAGTCCCGCGGGCTCAGCCAGGAGGAACTGGCCAAGCAACTCAACGAGAAGGCCAGCCTGATCCGCAAACTCGAACGCGGCGACGTCCTCCCGAGCGACCGGATGCAACGGAAACTCGAACGCGCCCTCGACGTCGACCTCGGCGAGGGCGGCAGCGTCGACGAGACCGAGTGGGAAGGGGGATCGACCGACGGCGAGTACACGCTCGGGGACGTGGTCAAACGCAAGGACTCGTAAACTACCCCGCCCTACTCCCTCGCGGCAAAGCCGCTCGGTCCTTGAGGGCGGGGCTTTCTCCCGCGAGGGCTTCGCGGGTTGCCGTCCTGTCCCCCATGCATGGGCGAGGCGTGGACTCTGCCGGTCGCCGTCCGCGGCGACCGGCGCATCCGGCTATTTGTAATTCTCGGTGGACTCTCACACGCCATCCCGGAAGTGAGCAGGGGATTTTCGAGGCCAGGTGTACACCACGTCACACGTTCTATCACTCCCTGGATCGGTACGAGATGTACGTCTGGCGGGCGTTGCTGCGCGTTTCAGCGCAGCAACTCCGCCAGTCTGGCCACGTCGCACTCGACAGCACCTTCTTCGAACGTAACCAGGCCTCGCAGTACTATCTCCAGCGATGTGACCGAAGCGTCAAGACGATCAAAGCGACGACATTGACCGATACAGAGCCACTGGCGGTGCTGGATGTCCACTGCTGTATCGAGCGCGAACACGACACGAAGGCTGGACCGCGGGTCGTCCGCCGAAACGCGGACGACCTGCGGTCCGTCGCCACCGACAACGGCTTCCAGGACTGGCACACCGAATACGAGATCGCTGCACTGGATATCGACTATCTCGTTCACTACCGCGGTTCGACACCGATGGCGGCTGCGAACAACGTACTCATCCGCGAGAACGGCTACACGCAGCGATGGATGGCGGAAACGTCTTACTCAACGACCAAGCGAACGCAGGACTCCGCCCTGCGTTCGCGTTTCTGGTACCGCCAGTTCCGTGAGATCGTTCTCTTGTTCGCACTTCACAATCTCAAGAAACTCGCTAAAACGCTATGATCCGCTTCCAGTACCGCATTTTCAATAAAGCGAAGTTAACAACTAAGTTATCGGGACAGCAATATTGCGTATGAGCAGAAAGGGGAGTGAGCACGGCGATGAAGACGAGATGGCAGCGACTCATTGGGAATTTGATGTAGACCAAGAGGATCCGGAAGTCATTGTGGCAGAGGTAATCGCAGAACTTGAAGGCCGGGATAGTACCGACCTGCCGCCTGTGTACGATACGATAGACCACCTCATTCAGACGTTGTTTTCTGACCCACCCGACCCAAAGGCACAAGCAGTCATCCAGTTCTCCTATGAAGGGTATCGGATCAACCTAGATCAGGACGGCCATGCGACGTTTATGGAGATCGCCGGCAGCGAGTAAAGGCAACTGTACTCGGAGAAAAGCCGCGATAGGACATCGACTCACGAACTCAAAATCCAGTTTTAAAATCGAGTGATGGAAACACGCCCTGTATTCAGCACAGCCTCAGCAAACTATCAGCGGCTGAGGGGTTCAATAGAGCCCAGATTCCAGGTTCCAGGTTCCTGACGGTCGGGACTCCCCGGATCGGCCGCCGTTTGCTACTCTCCGGCCGTCTCGTGAGCGTGCTGTCCCGTCTCGGAACCTATTTTTGTGGCGGCTCCGTTCACCGTGCCATGTTCGTCCTGGTGAACCTGAAAGCGTATCCCTGCGATCCTGTCGAGGTTGCCGAGGCGGCCCGGAGCGTCGCCGGGGACAGCGGCGTCCGGATCGCGGTGGCCCCGCAGGCAGCCCACCTCGACCGCGTCGCGGAGACGGGCGTCGAGTCCTGGGCACAACACGTCGGCGCGAACGACTACGGCAGCCACACCGGCAGCACGCTCGCCGAGGCGGCCGCGGACGCCGGCGCGACGGGAACCCTCCTGAACCACTCCGAGAACCGGCTGAAACTCGCCGACATCGACGGTGGGGTCCGGGCCGCCGAGCGGGCCGGCCTGGAGACCTGCGTCTGCGCGAACAACCCCGACCAGATCGCCGCCGCGGCGGCGCTGGGGCCGGACGCCGTCGCCGTCGAGCCCCCGGAACTCATCGGGACCGGCACGCCAGTCAGCAAGGCCGACCCGGACGTCGTCACCAGCGCCGTCGAGGCCGCCGCGGCGGTCGACGACTCGGTGGACGTGCTCTGTGGCGCGGGCATCTCGACCGGCGACGACCTCGACGCCGCGGGCGACCTCGGCGCGAGGGGCGTCCTGCTGGCCAGCGGCGTCGCCAAGGCCGACGACCCGCGGGCGGCGCTCGAAGATCTGGTCGCGCCGCTTTCCTGACCCGTCACTCGTCGAGCGCGGCCTCGACGGCGGCGACGTAGGTTTTCAGCCGCTCGTCGGCGACGTTCCGGTCGAACGCCGTCCGGAGGTGCGACCGGAGCGCGTAGTCGTAGTTGCCCCGCCCGACGTGTTCGATGAAGCCCGCGGTCCGGAGCGTCCTGTTCCGGGCGTATGCCCGCGTCCGGTCGCCCGTCCCGCCGGCGGCACGCTGGGCGTCGATCGGCGTCCCGGGCCCGTCCTCGCGGTAGTACCGGAGCATTTCGCGGGTCGTCGATTCGAGCGAGGCGGCCGTCTCCCGCAGTTCCGCGACCGGTTCCGGCAGTCCCGTCTCTGTCGTCCGCTCCGTCGCGCTCGTCCCCGCGTCCGACTCGTCGCCGCCGACCGTCCCGGCGACGTTCGCGGCCACGTCGCTGTCCGTCGCCTCGGTCATGTCGACGTCCGGCCAGCCGGCCGGGCCGGTCGCGGGGTGGTCGTCGTTCGCGTCGTCCGCGTCGGCCGGCGCGGAGCCGTTCTCGCCCGGCCACTCGAATGAGTTCTCGCCGGCCGTGTCGCCGGCCGCTGTTGTGCCGTCGGCCGCCGTCTGCCCGTTCGACCCCGGGGTGGCCGCGTCACTCGACCGGCGCGCACGGTCGGGTTCGTCCGTCGTGCCGTCGGTCGCGGCCGTCCCGCGGCGGGTCTCGCGGCGTTCGCGCATCTTCGCCTGTTCCGTCCGTCCCGGGTTAGCGCCCCGCACGTGCTCGACCAGCGCCTCGACGAACTGGTCGGCCATCCGGCTCATGTCCCGGGCGTCGGCCAGTTCCCGTTCCAGTTCCGCGATCCGGGAGTTCTTCTCGTCGAGCTGTTCGCGCACCTCCCGGACCCGGCTCTCCCGTTCTTCTTTCTCGTCGCTAATCTCGGCCAGTTCCGACACCAGGTCGTCGCTGACCGACTTCAGGTCCGGCCGCTCGAAGTCGTCCAGGCCGGGGGTGGCGCCGGCGTCGAACGTCCGCTTGCGCTGGAACTGCACCCGGCGGACCGACTCGCCCCAGTCAGTCATCAGGAACCCCTCGCCGTCGTCCAACCCCTCGACCGCGCCCGCGTAGTCGCTATCGAGGACCCGCCCGACGACCTTCGTGTCGTTCTTCCAGGTGAGGCGGTGCCAGACGAGCCAGTCACACTGGGTGATGAAGTCCTTTTTCACGTCGGCCGGCCGCTGGCTGATGCCGGTGATGCCCAGGCCGTGCTTCCGGCCGCGCTTGCCGATCTTGATGAGCCACTTCCCGCACTCGTCGATAGCGCCGCCCTCCGGGATGTACTCGTGGACCTCCTCGACGATCATCAGGAACGGTTGCTTGAGCTTCTTCTCCTTGGCGAACAGCTGTTTCGACACCGCACACAGCAGTTCCCTGGCGACCTCCTCGTCGAGGAAACTGGAGATGTCGAGGATGATCGGGACGTTCTGTTCGAGCGCAAGCGAGGCGATCTTCTCCGCGTGTTCCGGGCCGACCTGGATGTCGCACTCGTCGTCGCCCCCGACGTGGAGGATCTCGTACTCCTCCTTGAGGCCGTAGTACTCGCCGTCGATGTCGACGATCAGGAGGGCGTACTGCTCGTCGAGCAGTTTCTCGGCGATCACGCTCACGGAGTTGGACTTCCCGCTGCCGCTTTTCCCGGTCACGAACCCGCGGCCGGTCAGTATCTCGACGACGGGCAGTCCGACCGGAGCGCCGGCCTCGCCGGTCCCGCAGGGCCCCTCGCTCACCTCGGCGACCGTGATCGTTTCCTCGTCTCCCATGGGAACTGTCCGACACGTGTCGGTCACGGGCAATAACTCTCAGTCAGACGCCTGACGGACGTTACCGGCGGTCGTACAGCCGGCGGAACGCCGTCGGTGGGAACCGCGGTTCGACCCGGCTCGGCGGGCGTCCCTGGTCGCGGCCCGCTGTCCGTTCGATCAGCTCGACGATCCCCGACTCCGCCAGTTCGTAGAGGAATCGCTTGATCGTCCCCGCCGAGAGGTCCACCGACCGCGCCGATCCGATGGCCGCGGTCGCCTCGCTAACGGAGGCGCGCCGGCTCTCGTCTACGTCGACGAGTCGCCTGAGTACGGCCTGCTTGTTGGCCGGGAGCGCGAGGACGCGCCCGAGCGAGACACAGGGGTCCGGGATCTCCTCGACGGCCGTCTCGACGTCGGCGTCCCCGATCCGGTCACGGCCGGCGTCGGCCGCCAGTTCGGCCGCGATCAAAAGCGCGGCGAGGGCGTCGTGGGCGTCCCCGTCGGCCCACTCCGCGATTCGACGGGTGCGGTCGTGCCCGAGGGAGTCGGGGGCCAGCCCGTCGGCCGCCCGGGTCCGCAGGACGTCCAGGAGCGCGTGGCGACGGTAGGGCCGCACCTGGACCGTTCCGCCAGTGTGTCGGGTCAGTTCGGTGGCCGCCGGTTCCCCGCGGCCGACGGCGAGCCAGCGGACGTTGCCCGGGAGGCCGGTCAACAGGTCGACGAGCGTCCCGGCCTCGACGCTGTCCGGTTCGCCCGCGTGGTCGACCGCGAGCACGACCCCGCCGCGGGAACCGCCCGCGACCGACTGCAGCCGGCCCCGTAGCGTCTCCGTTTTGACGCCGTGTTCCGGGATCGACTCGTCGACGAGTTCGTCGAGCACGGCGCGGTAGAAGGCGAACGCGCTGTCGTCGCGTCTGGTGTCGACGTAGACGAACGAGGGCGCGGCGGCCGGTCGTGCGCGGGTCGCCGTGTGAATCCCGCTCCGGTCGGTCAGCGCCGCCCGGAGTTCCCTGAACAGCGCGGTGACGACGGCTGACTTGCCGGCCCCGGCCGGTCCGTGGACGTACGCGTTCGGCGGGAGTCGCCCGTCGAACATCGGATCGAGGTGGTCGAGTAGCTCTTCGAGGACCGGCCCGCGGTCGGTCGGCTCCGCCAGGTGGCCGACCGGCGAGAGCGCGTCGTAGTCCCGGATCAGCCGCGACCGGTCCCGGCGCTGCCGTCGCCTGATCCGCTCGCGGACGTCCATCGGGGGCTACTCCCGCGCCCAGTCGAGCGAGCGCTCGACCGCATCGGTCCAGCGGCTGTACTTCCGGTCCGCGGTTTCCCCGTCCATCTCCGGCGCGAACTCCCGGTCGACCTGCCAGTTGTCCCGGAGTTCGTCGACCGACTCCCAGTAGTCGACGGCGAGTCCGGCCGCGTACGCCGCACCGAGCGCGGTCGTCTCGTCGACCTCCGGGCGGACGATGTCGGTCCCGACGATGTCCGACTGGAGCTGACAGAGGAAGTTGTTCCTGACCGCGCCGCCGTCGACCCGGAGCGTCGTCGTCTCGACGCCCGAATCCGCCTCCATGGCCTCGGCGACGTCGCGGGTCTGGTAGGCGATGGCCTCCAGGGTCGCCCGGACGATGTGTGCTTTGCGGGTGCCGCGGGTCATCCCGACGATGGTGCCCCGGGCCCGGCCGTCCCAGTGGGGCGCGCCTAGCCCCGTAAACGCGGGGACGACGTAGACGCCGTCGGTGGAGTCGACGGACCGGGCGAGTTCGGCCGTCTCGGCGGGGTCGGCGATGAGGTCGACGTCCTGGAGCCACTCGATGGCCGCGCCCGTGACGAAGATGGCTCCCTCGAGGGCGTACTGGACCGGCTCGCCGGACAGCTGGAACCCCACCGTCGTCAGCAGGCCGTGATCGGACGCGACGGCCTCGGTCCCGGTGTTCATCAGGTAGAACGACCCGGTGCCGTAGGTGTTCTTGGCGTCGCCCCGGTCGAAGCAGGTCTGCCCGAACAGCGCGGCCTGCTGGTCGCCCAGCGCCCCCGCGACGGGGACTTCCGCGCCGAGGAACCCATCGGGATCGGTGTACCCGTAGATGTCCCGGTCGGAGGAGGGCCGGACCTCCGGGAGCATCGAGGCCGGCACGTCGAACTCCGCCAGCAGGTCCTCGTCCCACGCCATCTCGTGGATGTCGAACAGCATCGTCCGCGAGGCGTTCGTCACGTCGGTGACGTGGGTGCCCGTCAGGTTGTAGACGAGCCACGCGTCGATCGTGCCCACCAGCAGCTCCCCGTTTTCCGCCCGGTCGCGGACGTCCGCCGGCCTGGTCCGTTCCATCTTGATCGGGTCCGCGTTGTCCAGCAGCCACTCGGTCTTGGTGGCCGAGAAGTAGGCGTCGGCCTCCAGCCCCGTCTTCTCGCGGAGCCACTCGGTCTTGCCCTCCCGTTCGAGCTCCTCGATCCGGTCGGTCGTCCGGCGGTCCTGCCAGACCAGCGCGTTGTGGACGGGCTCGCCCGTCGCCGCGTCCCAGACGACCGTCGTCTCGCGCTGGTTGGTGATGCCCAGCGCCGCGAGCTGGTCGGCCCCGATGCCCGCGTTCGCGAGCGCCCCCGTGACGACCGCGGTCGTGTTCTCCCAGATCTCCACCGGGTCGTGTTCGACCCACCCCGGCTCCGGGTAGATCTGTTCGTGTTTCTCGTATGCGTTCGAGACGACCTGTCCCCCGTGGTCGAATACCATACAGCGGGTCCCGGTCGTGCCCTGGTCTATCGCGCCGACGTACGTGTCTCCCATGGGTGGTGATCCGACGTGCGGGGGGCAACGCTCCCGCCGTCGCCGTGGGAACGTACGTAAGACCGAGCGGTTAAAACTGTTACTACCGCACGGGGAGCGTCGATAAAGAAATAGCGCGATAGCCGCGAGAGAACCGTCATGCCGGCGCACTTGCCGCGTATCGCGGGGAAATTTACTGTCGAAGCCGTTACCTACGGTAAAATAAAGTGAGTGGGTTCCAAAGCGGGCACAGTATCGATGGGATCGTCACCACACATCGTCGTCGTCGGGGGTGGCTCTACCGGCACGGGGATCACCCGGGACCTGGCCATGCGGGGGTTCGACGTGACGCTGGTCGAGCAGGGCAACCTCACCCACGGGACGACCGGGCGGATGCACGGGCTGCTCCACAGCGGCGGCCGGTACGCGGTCTCCGACCGGGCCAGCGCGCGGGAGTGTATCGCCGAGAACCGCGTGCTCAGGGAGATCGCGGCCCACTGCGTCGAGATGACCGGCGGGCTGTTCGTCAAGCGCCCGGAGGACGGCGAGGCCTACTTCGAGGGGAAACTCGACGGGTGCAGGGCCTGTGACATCCCGGCGTCGGTGATCTCCGGCGAGGAGGCACGGGCGATGGAACCGCACCTCGCCCGGGACGTCGAGAAGGCCATCACCGTGCCGGACGGGGCTGTCGATCCCTTCCGACTCGTCGTCGCCAACGCCGCGGACGCGCGGGACCGGGGTGCCCGGATCGAGACCCACTCGACGGTGACCGACCTGCTGGTCGAGGCCGGCGAGGTCGTCGGCGTCGAGGTCGAACACGAGGCCGGCCCCGGCGAGCGGGTCCACGGGGTCGAGGGTGGCCGCGAGGAGATCCGCGCCGACCACGTGGTCAACGCGACAGGGGCGTGGGCCGGCCGCATCGGCGCGATGGCCGGGGTCGACATCGAGGTCCGCCCCTCGAAGGGAGTCATGACCGTCATGAACGTCAGGCAGGTCGACACCGTGCTCAACCGATGCCGGCCGAAGGGCGACGCCGACGTCATCGTCCCACACGAGACGACGGTGATTCTCGGGACCACCGACGAGGAGGTCGACGACCCCGAGGACTACCCGGAGGAACAGTGGGAGGTCGACGCGGTGATCGACACGCTGGCGTCGCTGGTTCCGATGCTCCGGGACGCCAGGACGATCCGCTCGTTCTGGGGCGTGCGCCCGCTGTACGAACCCCCCGACGTCGGCAGCGACGCCCCGACGGACATCACGCGCGATTTCTTCCTGCTCGACCACGCCGAGCGTGACGGCCTCCCGGGGCTGACCAGCATCGTCGGCGGGAAGTTCACCACCTACCGGCTGATGGCCGAGCGGGTCGCCGACCACGTCTGCGGCCGGTTCGGCGTCGACGCCGACTGCCGAACTGCGGACGTACCCCTGCCGGGCAGCGAGGACTTCTCGGTGCTCCGGGACTACATGGACGAGTTCGGACTCCGGTCGCCCGTCGGCCGCCGGAGCGTCGAACGCCTCGGTTCCCGCGCCGACGACGTCCTCGACGTGGACGGGCCGAACCCGACCGTCTGCGAGTGCGAGGCAGTCACCCGCGCGGAGATACGCGACGCCATCGAGGGTTCCGGGTCGGACCTCAACGCCGTCCGGATACGGACGCGCGCCTCGATGGGCAACTGCCAGGGCGGCTTTTGCTGTCACCGGATGGCGAGCGAACTCCACGGCACCTACGACGAACCGGTCGTCCGCGAGGCGTGGGACGAACTCCTCGCGGAGCGCTGGAAGGGACAGCGCCACGCCCTCTGGGGCCGGCAACTCTCCCAGGCGATGCTCAACTACGCGCTCCACGCGACGACGCAGAACCGCGACCGCGATCCCGCGGACGCCGGGCCGGTCGACTACGCGGCGTTCGACGACGGGCCGACCCGCGCCGGCGGACCTGCCGGTGCCGACGTCGCCGCCGACGGGGGACAAAATGGCAATTGACTCGGCAGTGCTCGTGATCGGCGGCGGCCTGGCGGGGCTGACGAGCGCGCTCGCGGCGGCCCGTGCCGGCGGGGACGTCCGGTTGGTCTCGGCCAAACAGAGCACGCTCCGGAACGCATCCGGCCTGGTCGACGTGCTCGGGTACGCGCCGGACGGGACGGGACCGCTGATCGACCCGTTCGAGGCGATCACGTCGCTCCCCGAGGGACATCCCTACCGGACCGTCGGCGTCGACGCCGTCCGCGAGGCGCTGGCGCTGTTCGACGAGGTGACCGACTACTGCGGCGGTCACACGGACCGCAACGCGCTGGTGCCGACCCACGGCGGCACCGTCAAACCGACGGCGCGCTATCCCCGCGGTGTGGCGGCCGGCCTGGCGAGCGACGACCGCGACGCCCTGCTCGTCGGGTTCGAGTCGTTGCTCGATTTCGACGCCCCGCTGGCGGCCGATCCCCTCCGGGCCGCGGGCGTCCCGTTCGGCGTCCGCGGCGTCACCGTCGGGTTCCCGGGCGACCTGCGCGCCGACGCAAAGGTGACCCGCTACGCCAAACTCCTCGACGTGAACGACGAGGTGGGCGCGAACGGTCGGTCGAGGGCCGCGCGCGCGGCCCTGGCCGCGGCCGTCGAACCGCACCTCGACGGCGAACCGCGCGTGGGGTTCCCGGCGGTGCTCGGCGACGACCGTCCGGGCGAGGTGCGGCGGACGCTCGGCGAGATGCTCGGCGTCGACGTCTTCGAGGTGCCGACGGGACCGCCGTCGCTGCCGGGGCTCAGACTCGAGGACGCGCTGTTCGCGGCGCTGGACGCGGCCGGCGCGAGCATCGAGACCGGGAACCCGGTCGTCGACTTCGAGGGCGAGGGGAGAGTCGAGGCGGTGTACGTCGAGAAAAACGGCGCGCGGATCCCGTACACCGCCGACCAGTACGTCCTGGCGACCGGGGGACTGGTCGGCAAGGGCGTCGAGTCCGACCGGGAGGGGGTCTCCGAACCGGTCTTCGACTGCCACGTCCCGCATCCGGCCGACCGGTACGACTGGTTCGACGAGGACGCCTTCGGGGACCACGCGTTCGCCGGGTTCGGGCTGAGGACCGACGCACAGCTCCGGCCGCTGACCGCCGAGGGGACAGTCGAGTTCGACAACCTCCGGGCCGCCGGTGCTGTGCTCGGTGGGTACGACTTCCCGGCCGAGAAGTCCGGGAGCGGGGTGTCGCTGGCGACCGGCTACGCCGCCGGCTGGGCCGCAACGCAGGAGGCACGATGAGCGACGCCGACCCCTCGGGGAGCGGGGCCGATCCGGACGCCGGTCGCGGAGTCGAGCCGACGGATCCCGGCGCGGACGAGGGGTTCGAACCGGTCGACGTCTTCCCGGACAGCGACGATTTCGACCTGCGACCCGGCTCCGACTCGTGTTACAAGTGCTCGACCTGCGACACGAACTGCCCGGTCGCGGAAGTCGACGACGACTTCCCCGGACCGAAGTTCCAGGGACCGGAACAGTGGCGGCTCAAGCAAAACGAGGACGACTACGGCATCGACGAGTCGGTGATGGACTGTTCGAACTGCATGCGGTGTGACAACGCCTGTCCCGCAGGTGTGCCGCTCTCGCAGATGCACAATACGGCCCGGGGGCAGTACGTCAGCGACGAGATGAGCAGGTTCTCGCGGAAATACCTGCGCAACCGCGTCCTGGCGAACTACCGGCTGTTCGCCCGCCTGGGGAGCAAGGTCCCGCGGTTGAGCAACGCGCTCCTGAACAACCGCGCTGTCCAGTGGCTCAACGAGCGGCTCCTCGGCATTACGGGGGAGCGGGAGTTCCCGTCGTTCGCCGCGGAGACGTTCCGCGAGTGGTGGACGGCCCGGGGCGGCGCGGCGGCCTCCCGCGAGCACGCGGCGACGGCCCGCGAACGGCGGGGCGAACCGCGCGACGCCGACAAGCGGGTCGCGTACTTCCACGGCTGTTACGCCAACTACAACACCCCGGAGGTCGCCCGGGCGACGGTCCGCGTCTTCGAGTGGTTCGGCTACGAGGTCGCCGTGCCCGAACAGGGGTGCTCGGGAACCCCGATGTTCGCCAACGGCATGCTCGGCGACGCCCGCCGGCACGCCGAGACGAACGTCGCCTCGCTGTCGGCCCTCGCGGAGCGGGGCTACGACGCCGTCGCCTCCTGTACTTCGTGTTCGATGGCGCTCCGGCAGGAGTACCCGGAACTGTTCGACATCGACGGCATCGAAGCGGCGGCCGCCCACACGTTCGAAGCCGTGGAGTACCTCCGGATCCACGAGGACCTGCGGGACGCGGTGGCCGACGCCGAGGTCGACGACGACTCCGCGGCCGAGTTCGTCTACCACGCGCCCTGTCACGCCCGCAACCAGGGGCTCGCGCGGCAGTCGCTCGAACTGTTCCGGGAACTGGACGGCGTCGACATCGAGGACGCGGGCGACTCCTGCTCGGGTATCTCGGGTACCTACGGCTGGAAGGCCGACAAGTACGAGACGTCGATGGCGATCGGCGAGGAGATGTTCGACCACATGGAGGCGGCCGCGGGCGAGACCGGCATGACCGAGTGTCCGACCTGTGCGATGCAGATGGAACACGGCACCGGCTACGAGATTCGTCACCCGCTGGAACTCCTGGAAGCCGCCCTCGTCGACGACGGGTGACAGTCGTGGCGTCGCTGGCCGCCCCTGACGCGGGACGGGTGACCGGTGTAGCTCGTCCCCGGCGGAGTAGTTCGTCCCCGGGGTGGCTCGATCACAGGTGGCCCGTCCCCGTGGTGGCTCGTCCCGGCACCCGGGAGTGCTAAATATCGGGCGGACGAAAGGTCACACGATGCACTGCTCCCCGCGACCCCGCCGCGGCGCGCCGCTCGATTTCCGGGCGGGGGAGACGTGACCCGCTACGAGACCCTCGTCGATGACGGGACCGTCCTCGTCGTCGGGGACGGCGACCGCCTCGTGGTGGGTGACGTCGATCGGGTGATCGAGGCCGTCGGGGGGCACGCCTGGACGATCACCTACAGCGAGTGGCAGCGCGAGCAGTACCCCGACCTCGACACGTCCGACGAGGGGCTGACCGTCGACGTGGTCGACATGATGGCGGCGATGACCCACGGGGAACGGTTCGTAATTCTTTTACTCACCAGTCTCTGCTATCTGCGGAGACAGACTCTTTCCGCCTGGATTCTCAATTCGAGTTTTCACGTACTTACAGCCACCAGTATGACCGCCTGGCCGAAACTCCCGGGCCCGCGTCCCCCGCCGGGGACCGACCGGCAGTCACCCGCCAGCGCTCGCGCTCTTTCCTACCCGTTCGTGCACGAGGACGACTACGGTCCTGGCGGAGGTCCTGAGTTTGAACGTCCGGCGCTCGTATTCGCTCCCGGACGCCACCGCCGCGACCGTCTCGTTCTCCTCGGCGTCGGCGACGATCACCGGGACGTCACGCTCGACTGCGTCCCTGAGTTCGCCCTGGTTTTTGCCACACGACACATCCGAATCGTAGATCCCGAAGTACCACGGCAACGGGAGGGTGTTGAACCACTTGATGCAGGCGGGGGTCCTCGTGGCCTCCGTGTCCCCGTCGACGAACTGGTCGCCGAACACGAGGACGTCCGTGCCGTCGCTGCCCGAGGCGACCTTGATGCGGTCGAGTGCCTCCCTCGCGCCCTCTCCCGGTTGTGCGTACTGGACGAGTTCGTTCTCGCTGGACTGGTCGTCGAGGTAGACGCCGCTTGCGCCTACCACCCCCATCTGTGCGAGCGCGACGAGCAACACCACGCCGACGACCGCGACGCTCGCGCGGTCGTCGTCGAGCAGCGCCTCGCGGCCCCTCCGGTAGAAGTACCCGACGCCCACGCCCGCGGGGATCGCGAGGGGCACGAGCGCGTTGACCGCCAGCCACGCGCCGAAGATGTCCGTCCCGAGGGGGTATCCGAGGACACTCACGACCCCCCAGTAGAACCCGACCATGACGAGGTTCCGCCGCGCCCGCGTGGCGTAGCGTTCGATCAGGACCCCGACCAGAGCGAACGCGACCAGCGGGGCCGCGTAGTTCCCGAGCACCTTCAACAGCCCGCCGAGGAACTCGGCGTACTGGGCGGCGAGCGATTTCCCCTCGCCGACCTCGGTCGCCCCGCCGAACCAGTAGTCGTACCCGTCGTAGATGTCGTCGATCATCGTGTCGAACACCTCCGGGAAGAGGCCGGGGTTGCCGAAGGCGTTGTACAGCCCCACGCCCCCGGGCGTCCCGGAGCGCGGGGCGTAGAAAAACACGATGATGGCACCGAACAGGAGCGTCGACAGGAGCGCGTGGCCGACAAACCGGGACAGCCAGCGGCCCAGGTCCCGCCCGCTGACGTTCCGTTCCCACCACGACCGCAGCCACGCGACGCCCGTGGGGGCCGTCCGCGGACGGAAGAGCTCGTGGTCGAGCAACAGTGCGGCCGCCCCGATCCACACGAGGACGTACACGGCCGCGTTCTCCTTGGCGGTGAACGCGAGCGCCACCAGCGCGACCGCCGCGTGGGCGTACAGCGGCCGCCGGGTGTCGTAGAACCGTACGAAGCAGGCGAAGGCCCCGAAGGCGAAGGCCGCCACCGGGATCGTGCTCCGGAAGAACCGCGAGTAGTAGAGGAGGACGGGATTGGCCACAAGGAAAAACGCCGCCGCGACGACCTCCTCGTCGCGCAGGTGATCGCGGAAACACAGGAGCCACAGCGGGAGGAGCCCCCCGATGATCGCCACCGGCAGCCTGAGCGTGAAGTCGCTCGGACCCAACACCGGGAACAGCGCCGCGTCGACGTGCTGGACGAACGGCCCGTGGATGATGTACCGGTACTGGAAATCCCCCGTCCGGACGTACTCTAGGATCCAGTAGCCCACGCGCCCCTCGTCGAAGTGCGACACCCGGTCGCCGAGCAACACCAGCCGTGCCACCAGCCCGAATCCGACCAGCGCGAGGACTGCCGGCCGGACCAGGTCGCCGGCCCGCCCGGCGAGGGCGTTCTCGGCCTCGCGGACCCTCGAAACCGGCGCTGTTGCCAGGTCGGAACCCATCACTGTGGGTGCTTCCGCGGTGGTCGAATTAAATATACCCTTCTCGATCCGACGGACCCCGGTCGGCCTCATACTGGTGGCTGTAAGTACGTGAAAACTCGAATTGAGAATCCAGGCGGAAAGAGTCTGTCTCCGCAGATAGCAGAGACTGGTGAGTAAAAGAATTACAGCCACCAGTATCACGCGGCGGCGAAGGTCGGGGAATCGCCCGCGGCACTGGCCCCGCCGACCGTCGCCGTCCAGTTGTTGCGACTCCCGCCACTCGTCGAGCACCCATCGAGGGCCACGAATCCCAACTGTGGTGCTGTCACCCCCCGAACGGGACCGTTCTGCTGGCCGGAGTATCAGTCAGTTGCAGTGACGTGCCACCGGTCCGAGTCACTGCTCGCACGCTCCAGTACGCTCGGTTCTCGCATGTCCAGCACGTAGCCGTGGGGTGCCGGCCGTCGTTCGCTGTCCGCGTCGACCCGGACGAGACGACCGCGGAACCGCGCCGACGGCGACGCCGACGCCCCGCAGTCATACACTGTCAGGAGGCGGTCGTCCGCCGACCGGCGGTAGACGACCACGCGGGCGTGTCTCGGGAGGTGCCACCCGACAGGCACGCCCGCCGCTCGGGTGGCGACCGGGAGCCTGATCACGGCCGCAGAACGGTCCGGCAGGTGAAAGCTCTGGCGTCGCGGCTCACCCGAAATCCGTCAGGGAGGTCTGGCCCCGCGGGTCGTCCGTCGACTGTTCGCTCTCGCGTGCCCACTCGTCGAGGGTCACCTCGGGGCCGTCCGGGCCGCCCTCCCACCCGTCGAGGCTCGCCTGCTCGGCGTCGGCGAAACTCAGGTTCGAGACGCGCACGCCGAGTTTCCGGACCGCGTCGTCGTCGAACTCGCCCAGCAGGTCCAGAGCGACTTCCTCGACGAGGTCGGGGTCCTCGACAGGTCCCGGGAGCGAGCGGGCGCGCGTGTGGACGTCGAAAGGAGGTGTGACGACCTTGATGCCGATGGTCCGGTAGAGCGCGTCCCTGCTGGCGGCCCGATCCGCGACGCTGTCGGCGAGCGCGCGGACCCGGTCGCGTTTCCGCTCCGGGACGGCGGTCGCCTCGGCGAACGCGGACTCCCGCGAGAGGCTCTTTGGCTCCCCGACCGGCGTGACCTCGCGGGTGTCCTCGCCGCGGGCGAACCGCCAGATCGTCCGCCCGCGTTCCCCGAACTCCGCGGCGATCCGGTCGGGGTCCGCGGCCGCCAGGTCGCCGGCCGTCCCGATTCCCATCTCCCGGAGCGTCCTGGCTGTCACCGGCCCGACGTGGTGGACGGCCTCCACGGGCAGGGGTGCGAGAAATTCCCTGACCTCCCCCGGTTCGACGACCACGAGGCCGTCCGGTTTGTCGTGGTCGCTGGCGATTTTGGCGGCGCTCATGTTCGGCGCGACTCCGACGCTGGCCGTGACGCCCACTTCCTCGCCGATCCGGCGCTTGAGGTCGGACGCGAACGACCGCGCCTCGTCCCATGTCGTCCGGTCGGTCACGTCGAGGTACGCCTCGTCGATGCTGACCGCCCGCACCACGTCGGCCCGGTCGTCGAGGATCGCCCGCACCTCCCGGCTGACCGACTCGTAGAACTCCATGTCGACCGGCCGGTAGAAGCCCGCCGACTCCACGTCGAGGTCGGGGTCGTCCGCGGCGTCGACCTTCCTCGGGAGCAGTTCCAGCGCCCGCGAGATGGCCTGCGCGCTCTCGACGCCGTACTCCCGCGCCTCGTAGCTCGCGGTCGCCACGGCCCCGTGGGTCTCGCCGTGTTCGTACCCCATCCCGACGACCACCGGTTCGTCCGCTAGGGCCGGCTCTCTGAGGCGTTCGCAGGCCGCGTAGAAACAGTCCATGTCGACGTGACAGACCACCTGCTCGGACTCCCGCTCCACGCCCGGCAACCGGGTCCTGCCGGCCATGCCCGCCCTTCGGAACCGGCCACTGTTAAGGTTCCTGCCGGTTCGCGAGGTAAGTGACCGCGGCCGCGCACTCGCCGCGGCGCCCGCGACCCGCTGGCCGGTTCGGTACCGATTCCAATATGCCCGTGGTGTCGACGACGGTCGTTCCCGCCGGGAACCTCGCTCCCCGAGGCTCCATGCGTTTGTTAGACATTGACATAGTTAAAGCTACCCCACGAGATCGTTCGCGGCCTCGTCCCGGGCGCTCGCTACGCCGTCAGAAGTATCTGCGTCTCAGTGCAACGACCTTCTGCGGGTGCCTACCGCCGCAGTATCAGAAGGGCAGTTCAGTTACGAATACGGTGCGGTCGGGGCGACGGGTGCCGCCGCGCTCGGGTCGCCCTGGGTCAGGACGAAGGCGACGGTGAGCGCCATCCCCAGCAGTCCGAGGTACAGCAGGGGGTTGGATCTCGCCAGCGAAATCCGCACCGGCCGTTCGATCTCTGTCTCGATTTCGGGTTGTTTCGTCGCCATGGTTCGTTTCCTCTCGATTGAGCGTAGGCGCTGGAACCACTTAAATTGAAGGTTCCTACTACAATATATGGAAATATCTGAATCAAAACCGATTCAATAGCCAATTATGAATTATTTATCTTACTCGGCTGCTCCACCGACCCGGAAATCGCGGTCGTTGCTCCGGGGGGCCCCACGCATAAGTACGGTGGCTGCCTTCGATCAACAATGGCCGAACCGGAGTCGATAGTCGAGATAATCGTCCCGAACCTCCTCCCGGAGGAGGCCATCGACCGCGTCGAACCGGACGAGGATGTCTTCCCGGAGGAGGTCGGGGTCGTCGGTCGGCCGCGCTACCTGTTCGACTACGACATCCGGATCGAGCGGTTCCTGTTCGAGGACCGCCTCGTGGAACTGTCGACGACGATCGACGGCCTGACGGGCGGCGGCACCCGCAACGACGTCTACCCGGACCTAGAGGAGCGGTCGATTCCGGACCGATCGCTGCTCGAAACACGGCTCGACCAGGCCGAGGCGGAGGAGAAGTCGCGGTCGATCGTCAGGCGGCACCTGAACGTCCAGTTCGCGGCGTCGATCATCGTCGGCAACATCCCGGACATCGAGGTCACGCGCGACGACTTCGCCTACGCGCTCTACTGGACGGTGCCGACCGGCTACAACAAGATGGCCGAGCGGACGGTGACCGTCGTCGACTCCATCTCCGGCACCGTCGTGGAAACCGACGTTCCGGCCGACGGCGTCACGGCCAAACTGTTCATGTGGTGACTGTGGCTACTGGTCGGCGAGCGCGTCCCGGGCTTCCTCGACGGCCGGGATGATGACCCAGAAGGTGAGCGCGCCGATGAGGGCAAACCAGAACAGCGCCTCCTTCAGGACCAGCGCCGCGGCACCGTACTGGCCGAGGTTCTCGGGTGCTGCCGCGATCAACTGATCACCCTCGAAGCTGTTGGTGTTGTACCAGCCCGCGAGGACGAGCCAGCCGAGACCGGCCGTCACGAGGATGCCCAGCCCCTTGGCGAATTCGTCAGCCATCGTCGGAGGGTTCGTCGGCGTCGTCTTTAGCGTTTCCCATTCCCTCGGCCCGAAAGCGCGTGGAGTAGGCGTAGGTGATCGCCCCCGCGGCGATAAGCCCCAGGCCGACCAGCGCCAGCACGGGATCGATCTCCGAGAGCGGTGCCCTCGCCCTGTCGGTCGCCGAGTCGAGCAACACGAACCCGACGACGACGGTCAACACGGCAAACAGCGTCGAAAAGACCGTCACGGCCTTGTACACGCGAAGCGGGACCACGACGTCGCGCGCCCGGGCGTCGTCCTCAGGGGCGGCGTCGCTGTCCGCGTCGACGGCCGGTCCGACGCCGTCGGGTCCGTCGCCTGTCATCGGTCCTGCTAGGGTCACCACTGCCGTAGTGGTTTCGACCCGCACCGGCGCTACACTTCGTCGAGCAACTCGAACCGGTCGGTGTCGTCGACGTCGAAGGCGATGAACTGCCGGAGTGCCTCGGCCTGGTCGTCCCGGAGGTCGCCCGCGAGGTCCTCGAACTCCGCGCGCCACTCCTCGATCTGGGCCATGAGTTCGTCCTCGGGGAACAGCGCCGCGGCGTTCCAGGGATCGTCCTCCTCGTAGTCGAACTCGTCGCCCTTGGCCTCCTGTAGGGTGTCCAGGCGGAACTCCTCGATTTTGAAAAACAGCGTCCCGAGGCGTTCGGCGCGCTCGATGCCCGTCTCGTCTTCGCCCGCCGCGAGGGCGGCCACGCCGGTGGCGTTGCCCCACAGCGAGCCGGTCTTGTCGACGACTTCGAGATACGTCTCCGGAGACGGGTCGTTGGCCTCCTCCAGCAATACGGCCTCGCCCATCCGGGTAACGTGACCCGCCCACCGGTCGACCGCGTCGGTCCCGATACGAGCCAGGAGCCTGACCAATGCCGGGACGAGCATGTGCGAGATGAAGAGTGCTTCGTCTTCGTGTCCCTCCGCGACGTCGTCGTCGAGCACGTCGTCGACGACGTTGCAGTACTCGTTGAACGTGATCCCCAGCTGGACGATCGTGTCGCGCTCTTCCCCGGTGAGGCCGTACCCCTCGGCGACGGTGCGGCTGAAGTGTGAGACTTTCAGATCGGGTCTGACACTGCGCTTCGGGAAGACCTCGTTCGGTTTGAACGCCCGCTCGTAGACTCGCTGACTGATCACCCGCGAATCGATCTCCTCCTGGAGCACCACCTTGACGTGATCGAGCGCCTCCAGGTAGGCGTCGTTTAGCTGTTCTTGTACCTGTCGTTCCCGTTCGGTCAGTTCGTTGGCTTCCCCCGACATCGTTGTGCGTGTCTGATTCGACCCCCTCCCCTCCGATCGGGGCGCGGGAAATTTCGCCCGTCTCGCCGCCCTCTCCCGGGGAAAGGCCTCGAAGACCTCACTGGTTTCGCCGGCGACGGCCAAGTGGCTCCCCGACCGAGAACGGCGACGGGATTATTTGTTGTCTACAACCACCAATTTGATGCTGCTATCTATATAATATTTTCCCCTATACAAAATCAAACTGAATCGAGCGAGGCCGTTTCGTGTAACTCCCGTTCCTTCCGGCACCGGTCGCGTCTTGGTGATCGTCACCACTTCGCACACTGTCCGGAACGCCACTAGCGACGAGACGGGCCGACCTCAGTTCGGGACCGACTCCGGGAACCCTCCAGGGGCCTTCCACGAGGTGACGGGTGGGGCCGCCTCGGACATCCACTGGCGGCCAATCGACGGGACCGAATCTGGGGCGATAGAGCCCGACCTGGCACTGGGGTTCCGGCTTTCCGCCACGGCCCGAAGAAAGGGTCGGCACCGCAGAGTGCGAAAGCGGCCGCGAGTGCCCGGCCGACAGTGTCAGTATATATCTACCGTGTCGTTGTCATCGCCGCAGCCGTCGCCGGACGCGTGTGCGTCCGGGACCGTGTACATTCCTGCGGATGCTCGAATACAAATGCGAACGCGAAGGAACGCGGTTCACCGCCGTGAATCCGCGCGGAACGACGAAAGAGTGTGCGTCCTGCGGGGTTTCGACCGAGAAGCCGTTGTGGGTGCGCGAACATTCCTGTCCTGCCTGCGGGTTTGAGGCGGATAGGGACGCGAACGCGGTCGTCAGACTGCGTCTGACGGGCAGCAAACGCGAAGCGTTTGCGACGGCGTGGAATATTCTTTCTCGCGGTCTTGAAAAAGTAGGAGTGGTTCACTCCGAATCAACGTCCTCAGAATCGCAGAGCGATTCTGATGGGCGAACGAGAGCTTCGCTCTCGTTAACGCCTGTGGAGACTGCGCTCCCTGCGGATACACCTGTATCTGCAAAGCGCGTCGTGGAGACAGGAAGCCCCACCCTCAACGAGCGAACCGCGTCAGCGATGAGCGAGTAGAGTGGGGTAGTTCACATTATATGTCGGGAACTGAATGGAGATCCGGTATTTACAGTAATATTAAAGTGTAATCGAATGATAGTAAACGCATGGGGGACGACGGGGCGACAGGAAGTTCGCTCTTCGGGGACTATTCTGCAGAGTCGATCGAGGAGATGCCGGAAGCACAACAGCGACTGCTCGCTCACTTCGACGATCTCCGGTCGCGGATGCTCGACGAGGTCGAAACGCTCTTGCAGACGCTCGACCCCGAAATCGGCCAGCGGGTATACGAAATCGCGTTCAAGCCCAACGACGCGGTCCCGAAGCGCGACGAGCGGCCGAAAATCGAGATCGTCCACCTCGCGGAGCAGTGCTACCTGGCACACGGTGACGACGACGCCGACCGACGCCGCGTCCTCCAGTTCGCCCTCGTGGCCCACGAGTACTACGACCTGCTGGACGACGTTGTCGACGACGACGTCGCCCCGGGACGCGAGACGGAGGTCGTCCTCGTGACACAACTGCTGATGCCGACGCTGCTCCGGGTCCTGGCCGACCTCGGCGAGGACGTCCAGCGCTACTGGTCCGACCGCGCGATCGAACTGGTCGGGGCACCGCTGCTGGAGGAAGACCGCGACCCCTCGGGAGACGTGTACTTGGATGTTCTCGCCCGGCAGTCCGACCTGTTCGGTTCGATGACCGGCGCGGCGGCGATGGCAGGTGGCGCCGATACGGATGGTGTCTCTCGCGCACGCGAGATCGGTTCGACCTACTACAAGTGCGAACAGATGCTCCTCGACGTGGCCCAGTTCCCGGACGACGAGGACCGGTGGAACGCCCGGGCGTTTTTCACCGAAAACGAGATAGCGCGTCTGCTGGACGGCTGGCGGGCGGAGGTCTCACCGCAAATCGACGAACTCCCCGAACCGCGTGCCCGACTCGTCCGCCCGCTCTTTTTCAGATCCTCCGACTGAACCGCGCCCCGTCGATCGCATGCGTGCCCGAACAGCGTGGCTACGGGAAAGGCTCGCGGGTCACATTCGATCAGCAGATTCCTGAAGGGCACTAATTGCGCGTCCGGTATTCTTTTATTTCCTCTAGAAAACGTAATAGTATGGTGGCAGGGGGACACGAACGGAGCACCGTCGTCCTGAGGCGTGCCCGGCGATTTCGGGCGTCTTCCCGGAGACACAGATGACCGAAGACATCTCGGACGGCGAGTTCGGGTTCACCTGGGGGCAGGTCGACGGCCTGCTGTGGATCCGGAACGGCGAGGGGGAGTACAAACGCCTCGATCCGGCGTTCATGGAGACGCTCCAGGCGGTCGCAAGCGGCGGGACGGACCTCGAAGACGTCGAGGAGGGTGCCAGACGGACCATCGAAACGCTCCACGAGGAGGGCTACCTCGAACCGGGAGCACAGATCGAGCGGCTGGAAACTCCCGAGGACATCAGGTTGTGGCCCCGCCTCCTCGGGTTCGGTGTCTCCTTCGGCGCGCTCGCGGCCTACCTCTACACCCACTGGGAGGCCGCGACGACCGTCCCGACGGACCCGCTGTCGATCATCCTGCTTTTGTTCCTCTTGTTCGGGATAGGACGGGTCTCGACGACGCTACACGAGTGGGGACACTACTACGCCTGCACGCCGTACTTCGAACCGGAGATCGGTTCGGAGAGGCTGAACGGCGCGCTGCCGGCAGCGGTCACGTACACGACCGAGGCCTGGCGGTGTCCGCGGAACATCCGGCTCTGGATCAGCCTCGCGGGCCCGCAGGTGACCGTCCTGATCGCGCTCGCGGTCGCGGGCGTCCATCTGCTGGTGCCCGGCGTGACGGTCCTGGCGACGTACGTCCTCTTCGAGTTCGGGCGGTTGTTGTTGAACTTCAACCCGCTGCTGGAGGGCGACGGCTACCTGCTGGTCTCGGACGCGCTCGGCATCGTGAACCTCCGGACGCGGGCCTTCGAGGATTTGCGGAACCGCCGGCCCTCTCTGCCCGCCGCCTACGCCGTGGCCTCGATCGTCTTCACTGGACTGTTGATCCTCGGCGTCTGCGTGGTGCTGCTGGGGTTCGTCGCACAGATAGCGGGACTGTAGCGGCCGTCAGTAGTGGCCGAGCACGCCCCGATCGATTGCGATGCGACGGAGGTACCCGAACACGGTGTACCCGATTCCGAAGTAGACCACCGTCGTCACGACGGCGATGGCGAGGTTCGTCGGATCGAACTCCCAGAACCGGACCCCCTCGAGCATCGCCTGTTGCATCAGCAGACTCGCGGTCGAGATAGGTAGGGCCTTCAACACCGGGTATTCGATCACCGGTGCCGTGATCAACCCCATCATGCTCCACTGTGCGATCCGGAAGACGCTGCTGATCCGCTTGTACAGGAGTGCGAGCCCGGCGAAGATCATCCCGAACCCGACGGCCGGCAACAGGACCATCACCATCAGCGGCACGATGGTGACCAGATCGATGGTGAAGAACTTGCCGCTCGTGACGATCATCGCCGCGAGCACGACGCCCGAGGTGATGCTCCCGATGAACATCTGGACGACCAGTTTCATCAACAGCACCTGCTCGAACTTGAACGGCGAGATGTAGAGGTGTTCCAGGGTCCCCCACTGCGCTTCCTGGTAGATCTGCGACGATGCCGACTGGTAGGCGGAACTGACGACCCCGAACAGGAACAGCCAGACGACGATGTTCCCCACCGAGTCGTCGAACGCCTGGCCGGCTACCGCCTTGCCGCCGAAGAAAATGATAGCGAACATGATGTATGTCGTCAGGAGGCTGGCGGCCGTGTCGAACAGGTACCGCCGCATCAAAAGCAGCGACTTCATCGTCATCCCGCGGAACAGGTAGTAGAAGCTCGTCATCGGGCGACAACCTCCGCTTGTTCCTCGGACTCCTCGCCCGCGACCTCGATGAAAATCTCCTTGAGATCCGGTTCGACCGGTTCCAGCCGCTCGATGCTCGCGCCGTCGCCGACGAGCCGTTCGACCAGACGGTCCTTCCCGGCGACGTCGTCGAACGTAGCCTCGAAGACCGTGCTGTCGCCGTTCCGCTCGACGGCGTCGACCGGGAACTCGCGTTCGAGTCGCGCCTGCTGCTGGCTGGTCAGTCCCGACACCTCCAGTTCGTAGGACTCGGTGCGGAAGACGTCGATCAGCGCCTCGACGGAATCGTCCGCTACGATCCGTCCTTCGTTCATGATGATGACCCGGTCGCAGATCTCCTCGATCAGATCCATGTCGTGGCTGCTGAGCACGATCGTCCGGTTCTCCGAGTCGACCAGCCGACGGAGTTCCGTTTTCAGGTGCTCCGAAGCCTCCACGTCCAGGCCCAGCGTCGGCTCGTCGAGAAAGACCAGCGGCGTCTCCCGGGCGAGCGTACACGCCAGACACACCTTCTGTTTCATCCCCCGGGAGAGTTTGTTCACCGTCTCGTCGCGCTTGTCCTCGATGTCGAGCTCCTCGAGGAGTTCGTCGTACCGGTCCGTCCGCTCTTTGGGGTTTTTCCCGTTGAGGCTGGTGAAAAACCGGAGGTTCTCCTCCACGGAGAGCCGCCAGTAGCTGTTTCTCGACCCCTCGAACATCGCGCTGACCAGTTCGTATGTCCGGCGCTGTTTTTCGTGGACGTCCAGCCCGTTGATTTCGACGGTCCCTTCGGTCGGTCGTAGCACCCCGAGGATCGTCTTGATCAACGTTGTCTTCCCGGCCCCGTTCGGACCCAGGATCCCCACCACCTCGTTCGAATCGATCTCCAGCGATACCCCCCTTACTGCCGTCACGTCCGCCTCCCCGTGTGTGTACCGCTTGGTCACGTCGGAGACTGAGAGTCGTGCCGAATCAACACCCATCGATGATTGCATTTATCCCCGGTTGTAGTAATAATTTCCGGAGGCTCGACGTTTGAAATGCCGGGAGCGAAGTGCAGTCACCGAGACTCCGGAACCGTACCGGTTTGCCGTGGCGGAAATCAGTATCTGCCGTCGTTGTCGTCGTCGTTTGGCCACGGATCCGTGTTCGGACAGGTGCCTTTGCAGCCACCGTGATTGAGGTTGCGACGCCTTTCGATGTCGTCGATGTAGTCAGTGTCTTCGTTCATGACTCCGATATGTTAAATACATTGTATATTCTCATAGGGCACTGTCTAGATGGTGTTGTAAATGCCTGGCACAGAGTGAACGTAAAACGAAGACGGCACTGTATCCCCGCCCTACTGTGCTCCTTGTGCGCTTGCGCGGACTGCGGTGCTCGTTGAGGACGGGGGCTTCGTGCCTGCAATCAGCTAAACACGAGATGTTTTCGAAACAAGGTCGACTTGCGTCGACCAGACGTCGATTCATTGTCGGTATCGAAACGCTCTCGACGCTCGGTGGTTGTATCGCGGCACAACAGACGGGCGGTCCACGTTCAGTCTGCGAAGCGGGGATAGTCGGCGACGGGGGTGACGCGGTGTTCTCGCTGACTCCACAGGTCAGTTCCTTCGGTACTGGCGAGGAACCGCTGGTCGAACTCGTCGTCCCGATTCGGCAACAGACGATCAGTTCGACAACGTGGATACACTCAGTGTTTCCAATGGCGAGGAAATCCTCTATCGAATACCGGTAATCTACGACCTCGGCATGTCCTCTGGTTCGTCGCCGCACTCGCCGCCAGCTATTCGCTCGCGGCCCGGGCCGAGAGGTTCCGGGCTGTCCTCGCGGTGCTTCCCGGGCCGGTCGTGCAGGCATCGTTTCCACTACTGATGGTGCTAGTCGTCGAATCGGGTCTCTACGCCTGAACTGGCGGACAAACAATGGCCGTTCGATCGGCGGTGGCGGGCGATTCGTCGATCGGACTCGGTGTAGAACCTGACGCTGACGCGCCGTCGGAACGGGGCCGACGTGGCGTTCACACGAAGTCGTACTCCGAGAGCGACTGCCGTCCCGCTGTTTCTCTCCTGATGTGCTCGGCAATCGAAATGTCGAGCGATCCCAGCCCGATCGGCACGAAGACCACGCGTTCGCCCTCGCTCACCACCGCCTGCCCGTCCTCGACGAGTACTGTACCGATCGTCGAATCTATGTCCTCTTCGGTGAACTGCCCCCGGGATGCCAGATCGGCCAGCGCACCGCGCTGGAGACACTGTTCGACGTGGTCGACGACGATGCGGTCGGCATCGAGGATCGTCCTGTCGGGCAATTCCCGATACGACCCGAGAGCGATGATGAACTCGGAACCGTCGGTTTCAGAATCCTCGAGGACCGGCGTTTTCGAGTCCGTCACCGTGATGATCACGTCGCCCCCCAGGGCCTCTGTCCGCGACGTGGCCGCCGAAATCGAGGCGTCGAGCTCCGGTTCGAGCCGCGAGACGAGGTCCCTGGCGCGGGTGGAATCGACGTCGAAGACGTCGAAAACTTCCACGTCCAGCAGGTGATCGATCACGCGGAGCTGAAACTCGGCCTGGAACCCCGCCCCGAAGACACCGATCGTGCCGATATCGTCGGAATGGAGGTGTTTCAGACCCACCACCGACTGCATTGCCGTCCGAACGCCCGTCAGATACATCCCCTCCATGACGGCCGTGAATTCGGCCCCGATGGGATCGAACAGGAGAATCAGGGAACTGATCGGGACGTCCCTTTCGGCGTCCCAGGTGGCAATGGCCCACTTCACTCCGGCGACGTCCAGCCAGTCCACGTATGCAGGCATGTCGATCGCAAACGCGTTCAGATCGGGCCACTCCCGGTCGTCGCCGAGATGCATCGACAGTTTCGGGGGATTCAAGACGCGATCGTTGGCGGTCTCGACGTACGTCTGCTCGACCACCTCCAGGGTCGTCGAAAAGTCGATGTGGTCCCGCACGTCGTCCCGCGAGTACAGACGAGTCATGGCCGGTGCCGCCACGTCCGTCGGGATTCCGGTTAGCTCTTTGGGAACACGTCCGGCCGCGAAGGTATCCTCCATATCCGTACCAGCGCGATTCAGCCGAAACGGGTAAGGAGGAGTCCCTGGAGGTGCTGGGCAACGCCACGATATCGAGGGGGTCGAGAAACGACCGTGCGAGTCCAGTCAGTAGGGTTTGCTGAAATACGGTTCGGAGAACATCCGCAGGCTCTGTCCCAGTCCCTCGTCGGCCGCCGTCTCGTAGACGCGGCTCGTCCAGCTGACGTCTTCCATGGGGAGCCCGGGCGAGTAGAAGATCGAGGTTCCCTCGGTCGGTGCCGTGCCCTCGCCGCCGACGACCTCGTGGAGCGCTCGCAGGTCCGATCGGTCGAGGTCGAGTCCGATGCTGTAGTCGACCGCGGCCCCGACTGCGTTGAAGATCTGCCACCCCAGGTCCTCGGCGAACTCCAGGGTGTTCTGTCGCACGTCACAGAAGATCCGGTCCTCGTCGAACGCGTCCAGCGAGGCACGCAGGTCCCCGAGCGGGATGACGAGCGAGTCGTCTTTCAGCCACGAGCCCTCGATCTTTGGCGGGGGTGCGGCCGTCGCAGCCGCGACCGTCACGTCGGCTCCACTGACGGCGTCCTCCAGTGAACTCGTGGGCGCGATGTCCGCGTCGATGTCGTCTTCCATCTCCGTCTCGAAGGCTTCTGCCTTCCGTTGCTCGGGGTGATAGATACGAACGGTTTCCAGCGAACCCAGCGCGGCGTCGAGCGCGAGCGCCGAGGTCTGGCCGACCACCCCGGGTCCGATGATCGTCGCCGTCGAGGCACGATCGCCCTGGATCTGTCTGGCACCCAGTCCGGCCATGGCACCGGTCCGCATCGCACTTGCGACCTGGCCGTCCATGAACAGCAGCGGCTCCCCGCTGTTGGGATCGTTCAGGACGATCGTGTGCAGGGACCTCGGCAGGCCGCGCTTGGACGGATTATTGACGTTCGACCCGTACCACTTGATCCCCATCTTGTGGATGTCGCCGCCGACGTAGGCCGGCATCGCGCTGAAGCGACGGTCCGGTCCCTCCTCGAACCCCTCGGAGTGGCTCAGATTCCCCGGGAACGATGTCACGTGCCCGTGCATGTTGTGCCCCGGATTGCCCATGAGCACCCGCCCCTCGTTGTAAAGCTCGAAGACGTATTCCATCGTGTCGACACACGACTCCATGTCGAGGAGCCCCGCTTCGATGGCCTCTTCCTGCGACAGAAATAGTACGTCCACTGGTTTGGATTCTGACATCGTTCGACTATCTCCGTGTGAACGTATATTTATTGTTATCAAATTGGTTATGTTTGGGGAGCGGGAGTCGGCCGGCCGGTCGTCTGGAGATTATAGAGACACACAGCCGTGGTCGATTTTCCGGAAACGACAGGGGTCAGCGTTCCCGTCCCCCGTCCGGTCACCCGCGCGACGTGTAGACGATGAACTTACAACAGTCGCCATTCACGTAGTCACACGGACCAATGACCGACAGACAGTATCAGTACATCGGCGGGGACTGGGCGGAAGGCAAGAGTAGCGACGAGATCGTGGTTCGGGATCCGGCGACGCCGGACGATCCGGCGGTATCGTTTCCGGGGGCCAGCCAACAGCAGGCCCGGGACGCGGTAGCGGCGGCGGCAGCGGCGAGCGAGGAGTGGAACAGGTCGACGCCCGAGGAACGCGACGCGGTACTCTACGAACTCGCGGATCTGATCGAGGCGAACCAGGACAGCCTCGCCGAGACGCTGACCACGGAGGAGGGCAAACCCATCTCGTCGAGTCGCGGCGAGGTGGGGCGGGCCGCGGAGATATTCCGGTTTTTCGCCAGCTATTCGCGCACGGCGACGGGGGATACGGTGCCGTCCAGCGACCCGGAGACGTTCACCTACACGGTTCGACAACCCCTGGGGGTCGTCGCGCTCATCACGCCGTGGAACTTCCCGATTGCGACGCCGAGCTGGAAGCTCGCAACCGCTCTCTCGACGGGGAACGCCGTGATCTTCAAACCCTCGTCGGAGACGCCGATGATCGCAAAACATCTCGTCGAACTGCTCGAGGAGGCCGGCCTGCCGGACGGGGTCGTGAACCTCGTGACGGGCTCCGGGTCGACCGTGGGCGACGAGATCACGACGCACGACGCCGTGAACGGCGTCTCCTTTACCGGCTCGACCGAGACCGGACAGTACATCTCCGAGACTGTCGCGTCCCGGGGCATTCCGATGCAAGCGGAGATGGGCGGCAAGAACCCGCTGGTGGTGTTGCCGGACGCGGACATCGGGGCGGCGGCCGATGCGGCCATCGCCGGCGCGTTCGGCGGGACCGGCCAGGCCTGTACCGCGACCAGCCGGCTGATCGTCCACGAGGACGTCGCCGCGGAACTGACGGACGCCGTCGTCGAGCGTGCGGAGGCACTCTCGATCGGACCGGGTATGGAGGATCCGGACATGGGCCCGGCCGTCTCGGCCGAGGAACTGGAGACCAACTTCGATTACATCGAGATCGCAAAGCAGGAAGGGGCGACGCTGCTCACCGGCGGCGGACGGCCGGAAGGGATGGAGACGGGGTATTACGTGGAGCCGACCGTGTTCGCCGACGTCGAATCCGAGATGCGGATCGCCCAGGAGGAGGTCTTCGGTCCGGTGTTGGGTATCCTCGAATTCTCCGAGTTCGACGAGGGGATCGACATCGCCAACGACGTCGCCTTCGGACTGTCCTCGGCCATCCACACCGAGGACATGGCCGCGGCGCGGAAGTTCACGCGGGAGATCGAGGCCGGCGTCGTCAAGATCAACGGGACGACGACCGGGTCGCAGATCCAGATGCCGTTCGGCGGGATGAAAGCCTCCTCGACCGAGACGCACAAGGAGATGGGCCAGCACGCTTACGACTTCTACACCCACGAGAAGGTCGTCTACAGGTCGGATCCCTAGTCCGATCGCCGTCTCTGGGGTTTTCTCGCGGGCGACCCGGGTCTCGGAGCCGCCCCCGGTTTAGAAGGGCCTAAAATCCGAAAGCACTTTATGTTTTTAGGGAGGCCTAAAACGTATGGTGGGGGAGGAAACACGGAATCCGGCACCGACCCGACGGGAATACGTCAAGTTCGGCGGGGGAGTCGTCGGTAGTGGTCTCTCTGCTGGCTGCACGGGGAGTGATGAATCGACCGCGACGCCGCCCAGTGAGAGTGCCGGAGGTAGTGTCGGTTGGACTCCGGAAATCCCCGAGGATACGACCGAGGACTGGCCGCTGGCCTCCCACGACGTCCTCCCTGATGTTGACGTCAGTTTCGGCGACGTCCCGCAACTGATGGGAGAGGGTGACATCGACGAGGAGGCTTTCTACGAGATGGATTGCGACGTCCACCTCTTTGATCCGAACTTCGTCAGGATTCTCGACGATTCGTGGACCGACAACTGTCCGCGGTGCAGAACGACCGGCGCTACCGCGGCGGAACCTCCCCAGGGACCGGTCGCTAACCCCCTCAAGACCGAAATCACGGCGAAGCAGTTTTACCCCTCTCTCTTCGGCGACTGGCGAGGTTTCGGGGAGACGCCCGACGAGGAACGACAATTCGACCGCCAGCGGGTCGCGGACATGATCAACGGAAACATCCGAGCATGAGCACGGCGACCGACATCCAAGACGGGACGGCGTACGACTACGGATTGCCCATCCTTGGCGGGGGCTCGGCGGGCTGTTCGCCCGGCATCGTCCGCGGCCGCGACGGCCTCGAAACGGCACTCTTCGACCGCGGGCGTTCGTCCCTCGGACGGTGGGCCCACCTCGAACGAGACCGCGGATTCAACCCGGGGATCGACGTCGGGACGGTACTCGATAGCCTCGCCGACCCGAGACTCTGGTCGAGGCTGGGAATCGAATCGGGTCGCGGGTCCAGCGAGGCGAACCAGTAACAATGCCAGAAGGATCCGTCCAGGACGAGACCACCAGCCGCCGTCGGGAACGCGTGTTCGTCCGAGTCGACGGCTCGCTGCTCTCGCTCTGTCTGGGCAGTGTCGCGGTGGTCGTGGCCGGCGGACTCGTGCAGGTGAGCTTCGGCGCGTACTCGATGACGATCCTGGAGGCCTGGCGGGCCGTCTTCGACCCCGCGGTCGTCTTCAGCGGGCAGGCCTGGGAGGCGTTCCTGCTGGGCGGCGAGTTGCCGGAGATGGGAAAGCGCAGTCTCATCGTCTGGAACATCCGTCTCCCGCGGGTGTTCGTCGGAGCTCTGGTGGGGATGAATCTCGCCGTCTCGGGAGCGATATTCCAGGCGGTCACGCGGAACGAACTCGCCAGTCCGTTCATCCTCGGCGTCTCCTCCGGGGCCGGGTTGATGATCCTGCTCACGCTGGTCGTGTTCTCGGGGCTGTCGGCGTTCCTGCCGCTGATCGCTTCCATTGGTGGTGCGGTCGCGTTCCTGATCGTCTACGCTATCGCGTGGAAGAACGGCACCTCGCCCGTGCGACTCGTGCTCGCGGGGGTCATCGTCGGCACCGTCTTTGGGTCCGTGCAAACGGCGCTGTTCTTTTTTGCCGACGACATCGGCGTCGTCCAGTCGGCCATCGCCTGGACGACCGGCTCGCTGACGGGGACGGACTGGGAACAGGTCCGCATGGCTCTGCCGTGGACCGCGGTGGCAATGCTCCTCGGACTGGTCAGTTCCCGACAACTGAACGTCCTGCTGCTCGGCGAGAGCACGGCGTCCTCGCTCGGGATGAGCGTCGAGAAGGTGCGGTTCGCGCTGTCGGGCGTGGCCGTCCTCGCGGCCGCGGCCAGCATCGCGGTCGCGGGTATCGTCGGCTTCGTCGGCCTGATCGTCCCACATATGGTCCGCAACATCGTCGGGAGCGACTACAGGAAACTCGTTATCGGGTGTGTGTTCGCCGGGCCGGCGTTGATGGTCGCCGCAGATGTCGGCGCACGCCTCGCGTTGAATCCCGTCCAGATACCCGTGGGCATCGTTACCGGCCTGGTCGGCGGGCCGTACTTCCTCTACCTGATGCGCAAGCAGGACAATATGGGTGAGATCTGAGTATGAGCGAACAGACGCAAATCTCTCGAATAAACGGTGAAGCACCCGGTAACAGTGACACTGACGAGGAATCCGCGCCGACTGGCGAGACGGGCGGGGCGACCCTCGACGGGAACGACCTCGTCCTGTCGTATCCGAGCAGCGACGATCCGGTCGTCGCCGGCGAATCGATCACGGCACGGGCCGGCGCGGTCACGGCGTTGATCGGGCCGAACGGCTCGGGAAAGAGCACGCTTCTGAAAGGACTCGCCGACCAACTCGCCCCCGACGCGGGGTCGGTGCTCGTCGACAGCCGCGGGATTCAATCGTTCGAAAAGAAGGAGCTCGCCAGGACGCTCGGATTGCTCTCGCAGGAGAGCACGTCCCCCGACAGCATCACCGTTGAGGATCTGGTGTACCACGGCCGCTACCCGCACCGCGGGTTCTTCGAGAGCGTCACCGACGAGGACGAACAGGCGGTCGACCGCGCCATCGAACTCGCGGGCTGTGGACACCTCCGGGACCGCGAAGTCGGCCAGCTCAGCGGCGGGCAAAAACAGCTCGCGTGGATCGCAATGGTGCTCGCACAGGACACCGACGTGTTGCTGCTCGATGAACCGACGACGTTCCTCGATTTACACCACCAGCTGGAGGTGATGGAGATCGTCGAAACACTACGCGAGGAGAGCGACATCACCGTCCCGAGGAGTTGCTCGCGGACGTGTTCGAGATCGACGCCGAGGTCGACCTGACACCGCGAGGGCCACGCATCGAGCCGCTCCGGCCTCGTCACGACAACGATGACCGGAACGGGGCGACCGGGCAGGTCGCCCGGAGCGACGGCGGGGACAGCTAATGGCGTCGTCCGAGGGGTTCGAGACGGAACTCGACGCGTATCGGGAGCGGGTCGAGCACCCGATATGGCGACTCTTTCGGGCGTACGCTCCCGGGAAAGCCGCGTGGCTCACTCTCGGGCTGACGACGAGTGTCCTCGCGTACGCGACGCTGCTCGTGACGCCCCTCGTTCTCGGGACGACCATCGACGCGGTGTTCACCGGCGAGAGGGCGTACGCGCTGCCGATCGTGCCCGATGGGTGGCTCCCCACCGGCCAGACGGCGCAGTTCTGGTTCTCGACGGCGGTCGTCGGTACCGCACTACTGGGTGGTGCCGTCCTCCAGTGGGTTCGCGGGGTGGCGATCAACTACTTCGCCCACGGCGTGATGTACGACATCCGGGTCGACGCCTACGAGAAGATGCAACGGCTGGACATGACCTTCTTCGACAACAAGGAGACCGGCGAGGTGATGTCCATCCTCAACAACGACACCTCGAACCTGGAGACGTTCTTCGACAACGCACTCGGCGATTCGGCCCGCATCGGCGTGATCGTCGTCGGCGTGACGGCCGCGCTGTTGTACACGAACCGCCAGCTTGCGCTGGTGACGCTCGGGGCGGTGCCGCTGCTGGTCGGCTTTACGTGGTGGGTCATGCGGGTGATGGAACCGCGGTACACGCGCCACCGCGAGACCATCGGCGACCCGAACACCCGCATCGAGAACGGCCTCAGCGGCATCGAGCTCGTCAAGACGACCAGCACTGATAGTGATTACTGTGAGTCTTAACCGCCGTGACGATCCGTGTCGACGATGAGAGCCACTGAATCGGCATCTTTCGACACCGCCGATGAAACTATTCACAGTAATCACTATGAGTCCTACGAGAACGAGCGCGTCCGCGGCGTCTCGCGTGACGTGTTCGACGCGAACATGGACGTGCTGAAGCTGAGCTACTTCTACCCGCCGGGAATGGAGCTCATCACCGGCGCGGCGCTGCTGACGACGTTCGTGCTCGGCGGGCTGTGGGTGTTCTCCGGGCCGCCGCTGTTCTTTTCGGGTGAGTTGACGACCGGCGACTTCGTCGTCTTCATGCTGTTGATCCAGCGGCTGACCGGGCCGATGGCCCAGCTGTCGAGTATCGTCGACTGGTACGAGAACGCGAAAGCCTCGGGCAAGCGGATCTGTGGGCTGATGGACGTGCCGGTTCGCATCGAGGACGCGCCGAACCCGGTCGCGCTCGATGACGTCGACGGGCGGGTCGAGTACGACGACGTGCAGTTCGCCTACGAGGGCGAGGAGACCGCTATCGACGGCGTGGATGTCGAGGTGGAGGCCGGCGAGATCGAGGACCCGCCCGAGGCGTTCGTCGAGCGCGCGACGGGGCAGGCGGCTGGCTCTCGACGGTGACGTTTTAGGCCCGCCGAAAATCGGTGGAGTTATAATTTTTAGGCTGGCCTAAACAAGTATGACGGACGATGTCACCGAGCACGAGGCACCGACGCGGCGAGACACGATCAAGTACGGCGGGGCGGTCGTGGGTGGCGGGCTGCTAGCGGGGTGTACCGGCGACAGCAGCGATAATTCGGATTCCGGATCGACGCCAGAACAGACGGAAAACGAGACGGAGTCACAAACTGAAGAGAACAGTAGCTACACCGTGTCGATGGAGCCAGTTGGCGAGGTAACCTTCGAAGAAGTACCCGAAACCTGGTTCCCCTTCACCGGCGATTACGCCGATATGGGCGTCGCACTCGGGCAGGCAGACGGGTTGCAGGCAGTGGGCATTCGTGAACGGTTTGCATCACATTTCTATGATGAACTTCCCGGCGTCTCAATCGACAAGGAGAGTCTCACACCGCTCTGGCAGGATGGTACCGACAAGGAGGTTTTCTATGAACTCGATGCCGACGTCCACCTCATCGATCCAAACTTCATGATCAACCGGATCCAGTGGGAGCAAGACGATATCGATGAAATCGAGCAGAATGTTGCGCCCTTCTTCGGGAACACAATTTTCTCAGGTAGCTACGAATGGCATGACTACAAGCAGTATACACTGTACGAGGCGCTTAAAAAGTTGGCCCAGGTGTTTCAAGAACAGGAGCGCTACGAAGCGTACGCATCGCTCCATAACGAGGTGCTCTCAGATGTCCAATCGCGGCTTCCCGACGACCGACCAGAGATCGCAGTTCTGTTACCCCGGTCGGATCCGCCGGAGACGTTCCTCCCGTTCGTCATGGACTCCGGGACTAGTTTCAAGCAATGGGATGATCTGAACGTCGAGGACGCGCTCGCAAAGAGTGGCGTCAAGAACTTCCACGAAACGCGCGGTGAAATCAACTACGAGACCCTTCTAGAGGTTGACCCTGAAGTGATCGCCATCCGCCAACAGGGCGAGGTGCCGAAAGACGAGTTCAACAGCGAGTTCGTCTCGCACATGAAAAACCACGACGTTGCAAGCGAACTCCAGGCGGTGGAAAACGACCGCGTGCTCCGCGGCGGCGCTCCGTATCAGGGCCCTATCGTTCACCTGTTCCAACTCGAACAGGCAGCGCAGGATCTTCATCCGGATATTTTCACCGAAGACGAGTTCTTCGACCGCCAGCACGTCGCCGACATTGTAAACGGCGACTTCTAACCATGAGCGACGACGACACCACCACGACAGAGGCACCGACGCGGCGAGACACCATCAAGTACAGCGGGGCGGTCGTCGGCGGTGGGTTGCTGGCGGGCTGTGCGGGCAATTCGGACTCCGGTGGGACATCCGAACAAACGGGAACCGAGACGGAGACGAACAAATCGTCCGAAGAAACCGAAACCCAGGACACGTCGTACTCAGCGACGATGGAGCCGATGGGAACCGTCGAGTTCGACTCGGTTCCCGATCGGTGGGTGTCGTATTTCAGCACCTACGGCGACATGGGCATCGCGCTGGGTCAGGCCGACGGACTCGTCGGG
>PXRG01000011.1 GCA_003021105.1 Halobacteriales archaeon QS_1_68_17 | reverse complement strand
ACAAGCAGTTTTCCACTCCTGAATAGTGGCATCCAGCAAGTCCTGTTGCTCGTCGGTGAGGATGGGTCGGGTGATTGCGGTGCGTCTCAGGTAGTCGTCCGCCACAGTTTTCAATAGATAGTTGAGGTAATTAATAGCCTGTGGTTTGTGGCAGCGAGTGTCGGCTTCAACCCCGCCCACGGTGGGGCAGGGAATCCGCCTTGATTTCTTTTTGAAATGAACCGCAATGAACTTCGAACGACTGTTGCACAGTTGTCTCGGGGAATTCATAGTGATTACTGTGAGTCGTTACCGCCGTGACGATCCGTGTCGATGATGAGATCCACTGAATCGGCATCTTTCGACACCGCCGATGAAACTATTCACAGTAATCACTATCTTCAAACAGCGAGAGAATCCCGTCGTCGTCGGCCTGCGGCCGACTGCCCGTGGCGTCTCCGACGCCACGCTGTTCACGACGGCCGTGAATCGCGTGCGCGTGGTGGCGCAACCGCAGGATTTTGGCCGTTCGGGGTCGAACAGTGGGTAACTCAATCGCTGAAACCCCTGCAAAGGGCCGAAGTACCGAGCACGAACCGGAGTACGCCCACTCGGTGGAATCTTGCCCCCGTCGGTGTCGGGACCGGCCTGACCCCGAGCGCGGGGAAACCCCGGCGTCGTCGGGCAACGCCCGACTGCATGCGGGATCTTCGATCCCGCTCTGTTCACGCCGGGGAGGATGTCATCAGGCGTTTTCGAGTCGGTCGCTCCGCGCTTCGATCAACACCTCGTCGCAGTCGTGGCACTCGACGGTGACGGTGTCCGGGTCGCCGGGGTCGCCGTGCTGGACGCAGACGACCTCGTGGCCGATGTGGGGCTGGAGTTCGTCGATGGAGTAGTCCACCATATCCAGTCCACGGACCGGATCCAAATGACGCTGTCGCCGTCCGGACCTCCCGCGTCTCGTTCCCCCGCCGCGACGGTCGGGGGACCCCCGGCGGGCATCCACGCCCGCCGTGACCGGCGGGAGCCCCCCGCTGTCACAGGATCGACCGACAGCCAAAACGACCGCGACGGCCGGGGAACGGACCGGGCCGCCGGGCCCGCCGGAAGCAACACTCCCCCCGGCGAACGACCGGTCGGATCGTTGACCCTAATTGCTTTGCCCCAGCCGTTAACACCGCCTCTGTCAAAGAGAGAAAGTACATGATGCCCGCGAAAGAATCATCGACGGCGGATCTCTCGGGCGATCTCTCTCTCGACGCCATCGAGGGGGGTGACGGAGCATCGAAAAGCGAGATTCACGACGCGCTCGCGGACGAGCGGCGGCGGGAAATCCTGTCGGTGCTCGTCGAGGGCGCGCTGCCGGCCCACACGACCGACATCGCCCAGGCGGTCGCGGCCCGGGAGGCCGGCACGTCGGTCGAGGCGGTGACGACCGAACACGTCGCCACGGTCAACAGACTGCTCTACCACCACCAGTTGCCGAAACTGGCGGACGTCGGGCTGGTCGAATACGACGCCGAACGGGGGGTCGTCGAGGACGTCGCCGACGGCGTCGAGAGGATCGTCGAGTAGGCCGCGACGGCCGCGGCCTATCGCGTGGCGAAGACGAACTCGGTGTCTGCCCCGAGGGGGTCGTCGACGACCGTCGTCCTGAGGGAGTCGAACCCCGCGTCCCGGAGGTTGGTGAGCGTCGTCTCGCGGCCGGGCGAGGAGAAAAACATCGACCCGCCCATCCACCCCCGGCGCACCGTCTCGAACCGCCCGCCCGGGAGCGTCATCAGCAACCGTCCGCCCGGTTCGAGGACCCGGGCGAACTCCCGGTAGACCGTCGGTTGCTCGGTTCGCGGAACGTGAAACACCGCGTGGTAGGCCGTGACGGCGTCGACGGTCCCGTCGGCGAGCGGGAGTGCGGTCATGTCGGCCTGGAGCAGGCGCGCGTCCGGGACCGTCGCGCGGGCGAGCGAGAGCGCACGACGGGAGAGGTCCACCCCCAGGCTCCCCGGGGGGAGGTTTGCGAGCGTCCGCGCCCCGTCGCCACAGCCGACGTCGAGCACGAGCGGATCCGGCGGGAGCGCGTCGCGTAGCTCGTCGATGAGGCCGGCGTCCGGCCCGTCCGGGTCCCGGCGACGGGCGTACGTCTCGGCGATGTCGTCCCAGGCGCGACGGATCGCGGCGCGGTCCATGTCCACGGAACGGATTGCAACCGCTTGAGTCCTCCCGTCGGCGATCCGGGTCGACGGACTGGGAGCTATCGGGGATCGACCGACGTTCGCGGGTCGAGAACGAGAACGACCGACGTTCGCGGGTCGAGAACGAGAACGACCGACGTTCGCGGACCGGAAACGAGACGGCTGGCCGCTCGCGGGTCGGAGGCCCTGGACGCGAGGGGAGAGTAGCGTCACCACTCCGGGACCCCACCCGCGGCGGACACGGACCCAGGCGGACACCTTCACCCCTTTCTCCGTCTGGAGGACAATTCCGTCCCGTGGAGCCGCGACAGTTACTGCCCGACCGATCGCGTGAGGTCGTAGCGGTTCCCGTCGACGACGACCTCGTCGGCAGTCACCGCGACCTCGTGGTCCTCGACGCGGAATTCGACGCGCATCTCGTTCGGTCTGTCGGTGTCGAACAAGGCGCTCAGCGCCTCCGCGTCGACCCAGTCGTAGAGCGGGGCCTGGAGGTCCCTTGGGGCGACGCCCTCGACGTCGGCAATGGCCTCGATTACCGTCGTCGCGACGTACTCGGCTCGGAGTGCTGACATCGTGGGTGGGTTGCCCACCCGGTCCTATAATCTTTGATGTTTCCCGGCCGCCGAGTCGCCGGTGTCACTCGTCGACGACCTCGACGCCCCGGTTGTTCACCGCCGCCGGGTCGAGGCCGACCTCCTGGAGGAACTGCCGGTACTCCCGCTCGCACTGTTCTGCGTCCTGTTGCTTGTCGGACGCGTGCGAACAGAGGTCGGCGAGGTTCTCGGGGACGTCGTTCTTGTAGACGATCCAGTGGTTGACCAGGTCCGAGAGCCGCCGGATGGGGCTGGTGAAGTGGCCGTAGATCTCGAAGTTGAGCGCGTGGTGGCCCCCGAAGGGATCGGACATGTACTTCGCCCGGGGCATCACCTTCATCACGGCGCGCTGGATCTTGGTGAGCTGGCGCTCGGGGGCCTCCTCGAGGGTCGCGTTGACCGCCTTCCGGGGGTCGTCCCAGCCGCTCCCCGGGATGGAGACGCCGTCGAGGTCCTGGATCTCCCGGAGGGCCTCGTTCCACTCGTCGGGTGTCGGCTGTGGGTGAACGCGGTACATCGCCTCGACCCCGCGGTTCCACATAAGTTCGTGCGTGACGGCCTTGTTGGCCTTGAGCATGCACTCCTCGATGATCGTGTGGGCGCGGTCCCGGCGCGGGTTCAGGACGAGCGAGCCGTCCTCCTTGCGCTGTTCGTGCATCCGGTCGGCCAGCTCCCAGACCAGCTCGCACCTGGCGGCCAGGTCCACGTCCGGGTCGTCGACGAGGTCCGCCTCGGTTTCGGGGTCGTCGAGCAGCCGCTCGGCTTCCGTGTAGGTCAGCCGGGCGTCGCTCCGGACCACGGACTTGTAGATATCGATGGTCTCGTAGGAGAGGGTCTCGGGGTCGAGGTGCATCTCGACTGTGTGGGCGAGCCGATCCTCCGCGGGAACCAGCGAACAGACCGTCTCGGCCAGCACCGGCGGGAGCATGTGGATGGTGTAGCCGGGCAGGTAGACGGTGTTGCCGCGCTCGACGGCCTCGGTCCACATCTCGCTGTCCGGGTGGACGTAGTGGGTCACGTCGGCGATGTGGACCCACAGGACGTACTCGTCGTCGCGTTTCTCGATCGAGAGGGCGTCGTCGAAGTCCTGGGCGTCGACCGGATCGGTCGTCCAGGTCGTCATCCCACGGAGGTCCGCCCGGTCGTCGACCTCCTCCTCGATCTCGGCCTGGACGCCATCGGTCCGCCGCCGCGCCTCGGCCAGCACCGACTCCGGAAACTCGTCTCTGACGTCGAACTTCTCGAACAGCTCGTCGCGCTTGTTCGCCAGGTGGCGAGCCAGTTCCTCGTCGATCTCGACTGGCCCCTGGCCCTCCGCGGTCCCGGCGTGGGCCTGGTCACTCATGCCTCCCGGTACGGCGACCGACGAGGATCGACGAGCGAAAGCGACCGACGGCGACCGACGAGGATCGACGAGCGAAAGCGACCGACGGCGACCGACGAGGTCCATAGACCAGCAACGGATAGATCAGGACCGGACTGTCGGGAAGGACGGATGGATCAGGAGCGGACGACCGGCAGAAAGAACGAACAGCGACGGAGAAACAGGAACTGCCCGCGGTCGACGGCCGTCACCGCTCGCGTTCTTCCGGGGAGCCGTGCCCTCCCTCGACGAGCGTGGCGTATCGTTCGAGGAAGGCGTCCCGGTCGGTTTCGCCGGCCCCGCTGGCTTCGAGCACCGCTTCGAGGTCCGACCGGGGCTGGTGACAGAGGTCGCGGTGGCAGGGTTTACAGAGGTACTCGAACTTTTTGTCCCTGCGGGACCACCGGTCGCCGTGCTTGTCGTACTCCCGGGCGTCCGCGCGGTCGATGGTCTCGCCGCAGGCGATGCAGGTGACCCGCGAGTCGTCCCGGTTGTTCCGGGCACCCCACATACCACCCCGTTCCGGACGATACTACTTAGCCCTTTTCGCGGACCGGGGAACCGAACCCGACCGCGAGGAAGCCGCTGGCCGGTGGTCGCGGGGAATCGGGAGAACGGCAGATCGCCGGAGAACCCCGAACAGCGCTGATCGCCAGGCGGGGCCGGCTGGGCTCAGAACGCCCGGAGGTCGTCGAGGACAGCCGCGGCGCTCCCGTCGGCGATGGCCTCCCGGGCAGCAGCGAGGCCGTCGTCGATGCTGTCGACGTCCTCGCCGGCGTAGAGGCGGAGCGCGGCGTTGAGCGCGACGGCGTCGGCGAACTGGTCGTCGCGCTCGCCGGCCAGCACGGTATCGGTGATCGCCGCCGAGTCGGCCGCCACGTCCCCGACTTCGAGGTCCTCGCTCCCGAAGTCCATGCCGTAGTTCGCGGTCTCGATCTCGAAGTCGGTGACCTCTCCGCCGGCGGACCACTCCGCGACGACCGTCATCCCCGGGCGGACGTCGTCGTATCCCTCCAGCCCCTGGAACATCAGCACCCGATCGACCGACTGGCTCTCGGCCGCCCGGAGCGTGTCGACCATCCGGACCGCGAAGGGGAGGTGGTAGAAACTCCCGAGGTGGACGTCCGCGTTCGCCGGGTTCGCCAGCGTCTCGACGGTGTTGACGAACGTCCGGACGCCCATCATGTCCCGGCGCTCGTGGAGGCCGTCGACCCCGGGGTTGAAGTTGGGCTGGTAGTAGAAGCCGAAGCCGACGTCGTCGACCATGTCGGCGCTCTCGCCGGGCGCGAGGTCGGTCCGGACCCCGAGTTCGTCCAGCACGTGCTTGTAGGCGTCGAGTTTCTGGGTCGGGACGCGGTCGCCGCTGTGGACGACCACCGGCGTTCCCGCGGCGGCCGCCGTCACGCCCGACGCGACGCCCAGGATCGCCGTCGTGTGTTTCCCGTCGTAGTTCGCGCCGCAGTCGACCGGATCGGCCGACGGGACGGCGGTCTCGACGGACTGCTCGCGCATCACGTCGACGAACGCCGCCAGTTCCTCGGGGGTGTTGCGCTTCCAGCGGTTGGCCAGCCAGAACGCACCCAGCGTCGTGTGATCGGGTTCGCCGGCGAGGATGCGCTCGAACGCCTCCCGGGCCTGCCCGCGGTCCATGTCGTCGGCCGACTTGTGCCCCGACCCGACGACGTCGGTCATCAGGCGCTTGAGCGGCCACTCGCCGAACGCGTCTGTCGCTTGTGCCATACTCGACGGTTCGGCCCGGCAGGGGTAAAGCGTCCCGTTTCGCCGCGAGCGACCGCCCGCGCCCGACCGCCCGTGCCCGACGACTCACGACTCAATATGACCGTAGGAAGTAAATACATCCAGTAGCCACCTTGTACTAACCCGTGGTGGGTCTGAATAACAACTATGGTGAAGGCCAGTTCCGAGGTCGAGGCATGTCCGGAGTGTGACAGCGCGAACGTCTACCGGCGGATCACCGCCGGCCCCGACCAGAAGGATTACCGGTGTGGAGTCTGTGGGGAGACGTTCGCCGAACCGGTGACGCGGGCACCCAAGTACAGCGGGAAGTCGTGACGGGGGGAAATCCGAAAGCATAGGACGATCCACTCCCAAGCCGCGCCAATGAGCGCCCGGCAGGACGGGTGGCGCGAGCGGATCGACGGCGTCGACGCGCGCTTGATCGACGGGTACCAGAGCGGCTTCCCCGTCGTGGAGCGACCGTTCCGTCGGTCATCGGTTCCTCGACGCTGGCGGCCGTCCAGGCCCCGGAGGATCGGTTCGACGGGATCGCCGCTGTCGTCAACGGCTACCCGCAGGTAAACCACAACTACCGCCGCGACCACGAGTGGAACATGTGGTTCGTGGTCACCGCCGGCTCCCGGGAGCGGCGGGACGCCATCATCGCCGACATCGAGGACCGGACCGGCTGTACAGTGCTGGTGTTGCCGATGCTGACGGACTTCTACATCGACCTGGAGTTTCCCGTGGTCAACGCCGACCGGTTCGCCGGCGAGAGCGAGGCTGGCCGGACCGACGCGAGCGCGACCCGGATCAGCGAGGCCGCGGCGGGCGACCTCTCGACGTTCGACCGGCGGCTCCTCCTGGAAATCCAGGACGGGTTTCCCCTGACGCGGACGCCGTACCGCGACGTCGCGGACGCGCTCGACGCCGGAACGGACGACGTGATCGCGGCCGTCGAGCGGCTGCGCGACCGGAGCTGTATCAAGCGGATCGGCTGTATCGTCAACCACGTCGTCACCGGTTTCGACAGCAACTGCATGGTCGTCTGGGACGTCCCCGACGCCGAACTCGACGACCGGGGCGAGGCCGCCGGCCGCCTGCCGTACGTGACGCTTTGCTACCACCGGCCGCGCCGCCCGGACCAGGACTGGCCGTACAACCTGTTCACGATGATCCACGGCCGGGACGCCGACGCCGTCGACGCCAAGATCGACGAACTGGCGGCGGACCCGCTCCCGTACGACCACGAACGCCTCTACTCGACCGAGACGCTCAAACAGACCGGCGCGCGCTACGAGGACCTGATCGACTGACCCGGTTCGGGGCGCGTCGGCGGCAGTCGCGGTATCACGATTGATAAGACAACCAGAACGTTTTTGGTACGCGTCAGTCACTCGTCGAACGGAGCGATGACTGTCGGGGAGCCCGCAACGGTCCTGATCGTCGACGACGAGCCGAACGTGGCCGACGCCTACGCGGCACAACTCCGGGGAGAGTACGACGTCAGTGTCGCGTACAGCGGCGAGGGCGCCCTCGACGAACTCGACGAGCGGGTCGACATCGTGTTGCTCGACCGCCGGATGCCGGGGCTGTCCGGCGACGAGGTCCTCCGGCGGGTCCGGGAGGAGGACATCGACTGTCGGGTAGCCATGGTCACCGCCGTCAACCCCGACTTCGACATCATCGACATGCCGTTCGACGACTACATCAGCAAGCCGGTGACCCAGGACGACCTGCTCGGGATCATCGACCGGCTGTTGACCTGTGCGGCCTACGAGCGACAGCTCCAGGAGTACTACGCGCTGAGTTCGAAACACGCCACGCTCGTGGCCAACAAGACGGAAGCGGAACTCGCCCAGAGCGACGAGTTCGCCGAACTCGAACGCCGGCGCGTGGCGCTCCGGGAGCGACTCGACGAGACCATCACCAAGTTCGAAAGCGAGCACTTCGCGACCGTGTTCCGGGAACTCCACACCGACTGGCTGGCCGGGCGCGCCGCCGGCGAGTGACCCGAGTGCTCCTGTTCTCAGACGGGATATTCGGCGACAACACTTTTCCCGGGATCGATCCTCGGATACGGCCGTGAACGGGAGCGCCACCGTCGTGATCGCGGACGACGAGCCGACGGTGACCGACATGTACGCCCGACAGTTGCGGGATCGGTACGCGGTCAGGCGAGCCTACAGCGGCGAGGAGGCACTGTCCGCGCTCGACGAGGCGGTCGACGCGGCGTTGCTCGACCGCCGGACCCGGGGCTGTCCGGCGACGAGGTCCTCCGGCGGATCCGCGAGGAAAACGTCGACTGCCGGGTAGCCCTGGTCACGGCCGTCAACCCCGACTTCGACATCGCCGGGATGGGGTTCGACGACTACCTCGTCAAGCCCGTGACGCGGGCGGAACGGGTCGACACCGTCGAGCGGCTGCTGACCGACGCGTCGTACGACGAGCAGTTGCGGGAGTACTCCGCGCTGTGTTCGACGCGGGCCGTGCTGGTGGCGAACAAGTCCTCGACCGAACTCGTCGACAGCGAGGAGTTCGCACGCCTGGAGGAACAGATCGACGAACTCGACGCGAAGCTCGGATCGACGCTCGGATCGCTGGACGTCGAGGAGTCCGCGGTCCTGTGCAGAGAGCCCGGCTGGGGCTGACGGACCCGACGGAACGGACGACGGGCGGCGGGACCGCACCTGTCCGGCCGACCGCCCCCGCGACCCGACGGCCGCGGTGCGCCGACCACCGACCGCCGATCCCGGTACCGGTCCTGATTCCGGTCCCGGTGAGAACGGTCCCGGAGACGACCGCGGACGGCCGCCAGCGCCGCCGAGCGGTCGGGAGACGACAGTTTCGAAAGCACTAACCGCGTTTCGCCCCAATCCGGGGCCGATGAGTAAGCAACTGCCGGACGTCCAGGCGTCCAGTCCGGACGTGACCGTCGGGCTGAACCGCGTCGGGGTCACCGGCGTCGACAAGCTCGTCAAGCTCGGCCGGGCGAGCGACCGGCCCATCGTGCTCATGGCCGAGTTCGAGGTCTTCGTCGACCTGCCGAGCTGGCGGAAGGGGGCGGACATGAGCCGGAACATGGAGGTCATCGACGAGACCCTCGAGAGCGCGGTCAGCGAGACGGCCTACCGCGTCGAGGACGTCTGTGGCGACGCCGCCGAGCGCCTGCTGGAAAAACACGAGTACACCACCAGGGCGGAGGTCCGCATGGAGGCGGAGTACGTGACCCGCGAGCAGACGCCGGCCTCGAACCGACCCACCCAGAGCACCTCGACGATCATCGCCGGCGCGACGGCGACCGATGAGGGCACCCGCGAGGAGATCGGGGCCCGCGTGACCGGGATGACGGTCTGTCCCTGCTCGCAGGGGATGTCGGCCTCCCGGGCCCGCGAGACGCTCCGGGACCTCGACGTCGACGACGCCACCATCGACCAGTTCCTGAGCGAGGTCCCGCAGGCCGGCCACTCGCAGCGGGGCCACGCCACGCTCACCATCGAGAGCGAGGGCGCACCCGAGGCCGACCTCCGGGAGGTCATCGACGTCGCCAAGGACGCGATGAGCGCCCGCATCTACAACCTCGCGAAACGGCCCGACGAGGACCACATGACATTCGAGGCCCACAGCGACGCCAAGTTCGTCGAGGACTGCGTCCGGTCGATGGCCGAGGGCGTCGTCGAGACGTTCCCCGACCTCGACGACGACACCGTCGTCACGATGAAACAATCGAACGACGAGTCGATCCACCAGCACAACGCCCACGCCGAGCGCGTCGCCGAGTTCCGCACGCTCCGCAGGGAAGTCAAGGAGGACTAGCCCCCGTCGTTCTCAGCGTTAATAATTTGCCCTCAACGTTTATTTCGCCCGCCAGCCGAGTGGCGACCAATGAGCCTCGACGCGCAACCGACGATCGAAGCGTCGCTTCTCACGCGAACGATCGACCTCCCGCTGTTGGTCGTCGACGACGAGGGGACCGTCGTGGTCTACGACGATCAGATAGCGGAACTGATAGACGTTCCCCGCGAAGAGGCTCTCGGATCGGACGAACTCGGCTACCTGGCCTACGGCGAGCGCGGGCAGTTGACGATGGCCGAGAAGATCGTGCGGGCACCACAGCGGGCACACCGCGAGTACGAGGGGCTCGATACCGTCGACGGTGACTACTCGCTGTTGCGCGGATTCGACGGCCCGGTCTACGAGGACACCAGCACGGTCGGCGATACCGACATCTGGTTCATCGCCACGCCGCTGTACCGCGGCGACGAGTTCGCCGGCGTGATCGAGATCGTCCAGGAGCGGTCGCAGTCGTCCCGCCGGCAGGCCGAACTGGCCGACCTGGTCGAGGAACTGACGGGGACGCTCCGGGCGTTCCAGCGCGGCGAGTTCGACGCCCGGGTCAGCTTCGACCGGCGCGGGAGCGTCCTCGACGACGACGTGCTCGGGATGATCGACGTGGTCGACGAACTCGGGGGCGCGATGGAGCGGATGACCGGCGGGATCGAACAGGACATCGACGAACTCTCGGCCTCGATCGAGCGCGTCCGGAAACTGGCCGACGAGATCGCGTCGGAGGCCGACACCCAGCACGCCGCCTTCGCGGATGCCAGGGAGGAACTGGAGGCGTTCAGCGCGACCATGGAGGAGGTCGCCTCCAACGCCCAGGAGGTCGCCGCCCAGATCGAGGACGCCAGGAACGCCAGCGGGACGGGACTGGAATCGATCGAGGACGCCAGCGGCCGGTCGGAACAGGTCCTGAAGACCAGCGCCGACCTCGTCGAGACGGTCGGGGAACTGGGCGACCGCATGACCGAGATCCGGGACGTCGTGGACATCATCGCGGAGGTGGCCGACCAGACGAACCTGCTGGCGCTGAACGCCAACATCGAGGCCGCCCGCGCCGGGGAGGACGGCGACGGCTTCGCTGTCGTCGCCGAGGAGGTCAAGGCGCTGGCCAACGAGACCCAGGAACACACCGACCGGATCGCGGGGCAGATCGGCCAGCTCCAGGCCCAAGTCGACGAGACCGTCGAGATGGTCGAACAGACCCACGAACACGTCGCGGAGAGCGACGAGCAGGTCGGCAGCGCCGCGGAGGCCTTCGAGGAGATCGCGGACCTGATCGACGCCGCCGCCGTCGCGGTCGACGAGATCGCGGACCGGACCGACGATCAGGCCGAGAGCGTCGAGGCCGTGATGGCGACGGTCGACGAGGCCGCCGAGCGGGCCGACGCGGTCCGCGAACGGGGCGTCGAGATCGGCGAGACGCTGCACTAGAGCCGGAGCGGGTCGGCCGCCTCCCAGCGCGGCTCGAACTCGGCGCGGACGTTGGCGGCGAAGGTGCGGTCCTTGAAGTCGATCATGGCGAACGTGCCGTCGTCGTTCAGCGGATGCGGGACCTCGATGCAGACCTCCGTGTTGTCGATCACCTCGAAGGTACCGGTGGCGGCGTCGCTGGTCCTGACCGCGAAGCGGTCCCGCTGCTGGAGCCGCCGCCGGTACCGGTCGCCGACCCGCTCGGGGAGCTGGTCGACCAGCGCCGGCCGCAACAACATCGACACGTCCACCCCGCGGTCGAGGGCCGCCTCGATCTCCTCGACGACGAGTTCGCCCACGCGGTCGACGTCGAACTGGGAGGACAGCGTCGACGCGACCAGGACCAGCCGCTCGTCGGCGGCCGCGAGCCGCTCGACCAGCAGGTCGACCGACTCCTCGGGACCGACCGCGGCCGTCCAGAAGCTGTCCTCGACGGGGTCGCCCGCCTCCAGTTCCTCGACCAGTTCCTCGACCGTCTCCTCGTACTGCCGGGCCTGCTGTTCCAGCTCCGCGCGCTTGGCCTCGAGCAACCGGTCCAGCGCCGTCTCGGGTTCGACGGCGGCATACTTGGTCGGCCGGCTCGCGCTCTGGCTCCGCACCAACTCGCGCGTCTCGATGCTGTTGAGGACGTCGTAGATCCGCCCCATCGGCACGTCGCTGACGCGGGAGAGTTCCTTCGCGGTCGTCGGACCGGTCCGCAACAGCGCCCGGTAGACCCGCGCCTCGTACTCCGAGAGCCCGAGGTCCCTGAGACTCGCCATTCGTATTCGTACACTCCGTCGCCGCGCGCAATTATAAAAGTCGCGTCCCGGGCACGTCCCTCGTACGCCCGCGTCTCACCCGTCCCCGGTCGCCAGGTCGGCCAGTCCGGCCGGCGACGTGGCGGTCCCGGCCAGGTCGCCGTCCTCGAAGAGCCGCGCCTCGCCGTCGGGCACGTCGGCCCCGGGCACGACGACGGACTCGTGGTCGACCACCCGTAGCGCCGCCCGGTGGAGGTCGCTGCCCGCGGGCGTCCCCACGCGGACGACACGCGGGCGGGAGAGCCGGGCCGCCGTGGCGGCGTAACCGGCCACCTCGACGCCCATCCTGTCGGCGGCGTCGGCGAAGGCACCGACGGCCTCGCGGGCCGCCCGCCGGTAGCGGTCCGCGCCGGTCAGCACGCCCAGTTCGAACAGCGCGTCGGCCATCGCCGCGTTGGCGTCCAGCGGGAACAGCGGCCGGTCGAGCAGGCCCGGCCCCGCCGCCGGCCCGTCCCGGAACGCGCCGTGGTCGGCCTGCAGGGTCGCCAGCGCGTGGTCCGCGACGGCCCGGGCGGTCGCCGTGTCCGCGCCGGTCACCTGCGCCGCGGTCATCAGCGCGGCCAGCACCCGCGCCTGGTCGACGAGCAACCCCCGTTCCGGGTTCCCTTCGTCGCCGTCGCGTTCGCGCGCCCTCTCGGCCTCGGCGTCGCCCCCTGTCTGGCGTTCGTGGTCGCGTTCGCGTGCGTCCGCATCTTGGTGGTTCTTCGTCCCTGCGCGTTCGTCCCGGGTCCGGCAGTGAACGACCACGCCGTCGTCGACGAGCGCGTCGCGGATCGTGTCGAGCGCGCGCTCGGCGTACCGCCGGGAGCGGTCGCCGTCGACGTACGCGGAGAGCACGAGCAACGCCTCGACGGCCAGCGCGTTCCGCCCGGCGTAGACGGTGTCGTCGACGCGCGGCGGGTCGGCCGCCTCCCGGTCGGCCGGCCCCAGCCGGTAGTAGGCGTCGTCGCCGGCCTGGCTGCCGGCGAAGGCGTCGCCGGTCCAGAGCGTCGTCGTCAGGTACTCGACGGTCCGCTCTGCGGGGTCGCGGTAGGCCTCGTCGCCGGTGTACCGGTAGGCACGCGCGAACGCCCTGACCAGGGCGGCGTTCTCGTCGGTCAGTTTCTCCCGGTGGGGGTCGCCCCAGTCCCGCCGGGTCGCGTACCGGTAGAAGCCGCCGTCGTACGTGTCCAGCAGGTGGGTCCGGATCGCCTCCAGCGTCCGGAGCGCCTGGTCGCGCGCCCGCACGAGCGCGAACTCGACGGTCTCCGGGAGCGGGAACTTCGCGTCGGACCCCCAGCCCCCGTACTCGTCGTCGAAGGCCGCCCCGAGCTGGTCGACCATCCGGCGCTCGACGTCGTCGGTCACGGTGCCGCCGGGCGGGGTCGCGTCGGCCAGCGGGCGCGGCACCCGGCCGGCGTCGAGACCCCTGGCGTCCCACGTCCGGCGGACGGTATCGAGGATGTCCCGGAACCCGTCCGGCCCGAGGTAGGTCGCGCCCGTGATGATGGTGCCCGCGGGCGTGAGAAACACCGTCGAGGGGAACCCGCCCATGTTGTACCGCTCGCGGACCCGCGGCCGCCGGTCGACGTCGACGCTGACCGGGACGAACCCGTCGTTGACGTTGGCGGCGATCCGCGGGTCGGCGTAGGTCGTCTCGTCCATCTCCCGGCACCACGAACACCAGGGCGCTGTCAGCGACAGCAGGACCGGCCTGCCGGTCCGCTCGGCCTCGGCGAACGCCGCCGGCCCCCACTCGCGCCACTCGACCTTCGTGGCCGCCGATCGGTCCATACGCCGGCTACGCCCCTCCGGACAAGAAGGCTTCGGACCGGCGGCCGCCCCTCGAAAAGCGTTTGAGGCCACGGCCGGTAGTGTGCGTATGCTCCGGATCGTGGCGGTCCTGCTGTTGATCCCGCTGCTGGACGTGCTCCTGCTGGTGGCCGTCGCGTCCCGCATCGGGGTCGTCCTGACCGTCCTGGTGGTGGTACTCACGGCGCTGATCGGGATGTTGCTGGTCCGGGCCGAGGGACGCCACACGTTCGCGAAGATCCAGCGGAAACTCGCCGCAGGGGAGCCGCCGACCGACGAACTGCTCGACGGCGGCCTACTCCTGATCGCCGGCGCGCTCATGCTGACCCCCGGCCTCGTGACCGACGCCGTCGGGTTCCTGCTCGCGGTGCCGCCGACGCGCTACCCGATCCGGGTGGCCGCCAAGAAGTGGGTGGTCACGCCCTACGCCGACGCCAGAAGCGGCGGGTTCGCCACCGGCCGGGTCTACACCGGCGGCTTCCCCGGCGGCAAGAGCGGGACCGGCGACGGGAACGGGGACGCTTACGACCTCGACGACGACGCCTACGACGTGGAGTTCGACGACCGGGACCGCCGGCCCTAATCGCCGTCCGACTCCGGACAGAAACGCTTAAACACGGCAGGCCGGAAGTGGCTCATGCGCCCGTCGGGCCGGTAGCTCAGTCAGGTTGAGCGCTCGGCTGATAACCGGGCGGTCCTCGGTTCAAATCCGAGCCGGCCCACTGCGTTTTTCGTTTTGATGGTCCCGGCCGCCAGAAACAGGCCGGACACGACCGCGAAGACGACGTCCGTGCGGGTGCCGGCGATCGGTCGCCGGGCCACGAGGACGTACCCGCCGACGACGCCCAGACTCGCCACGTACGACAGAGAGACCGCGTTGGCTGCCGAAAGCGACCGCGTTGCGACGCCCGCCGCCACTGCCCAGACGCCGAACAGCAACAACGCTCCGACTCCCGGAACGATCGCCGTACTCGCCGTGATACGCCTCGCCGCGGTCCTGCCAAGTAAGTATCGGTCTCGTGACCTATATTGTGCGAAATATTTCCGGGGTCGGCCACGCGCTACCGACGGCTGCGACCGGACCGTTCGTGACGCGTCTGTCGTCCCGCCGGACGCGGAAATGCGCGAGCGAAAGAGGGGAACCCGCCGAGGACCGGAACGAGGCGAACTCGGTGCCCGCGCACCTGTCACGGGTGAGCGCCAGCGAACAGGAAATCACCCGGGTTCGTCGCCCATGCGGGGACCAGCGGCGAGTTCCTGACCCCCAGTGACGAACCGAGGTTCGCACAGCCGGGAGTTAAAATTAGGGTGGATCACGGCAGTCGATACCCGGCGGCAGCACCGCGTGGCCGGTCGGGAGTCGAATGTAAAGGTTCAACCGGGAAGCCGTCGAATGCGCTCCGGTATGACTTCGACACCGACGCGGACGCTGCCGAGCGGGGACGAGATGCCGCTGGTCGGCTTCGGCACCTGGGACATCGACGAGTCGGCGGTCGGCGACGCCGTGCGGACGGCGCTGGACGCTGGATACACCCACGTCGACACGGCCGAGGGCTACAAGAACGAGGCCGGGATCGGTCCGGCCATCGCGGAACACGACCGCGAGGACCTCTTTCTGACCTCGAAGGTGCTTCCCTCGAATCTCCACTACGAGAGCGTCCTCGAGGCCTGCGAGGCGTCGCTCGACCGACTGGGAACGTCCTACCTGGACCTGTTCCTGATCCACTGGCCCAACCCCACCATCTCGCTCCGGGAGACGCTCGACGCGATGGCCCGGCTCCACGAGACGGGGAAGGTGCGGAACGTCGGCGTGAGCAACTTCACGCGCTACCAGCTGATGTTCGCCCGCCGGGTCAGCGACGTGCCGATCGCCGTCAACCAGGTCGAGTTCCACCCCTGGCTCTACCAGGCGGACCTCCTGGCGTACTGCGAGGAAAACGACATCGTCCTGACGGCGGCGGCACCGCTGGCCCGGACGCGGGTGCTCGACGACGACACGATCGCGTCCATCGCCGCGGAGTACGACCGGAGTCCCGCGCAAGTGGTCCTCCGGTGGCAGGTCCAGAAGGGCGTGGTGACGATCCCGAAATCGACGACCCCGGCCCACATCCGGGCCAACCTCGACGTGTTCGACTGGGAACTCGACCCGGCCGACGTCGAGCGGATCGACGCCATCGAGCGGTCCGAGCGGATCTACATGATCGACCTGGCCGACGAAACCTACGGCATCCCGCGGTGACCAGTGTCGCCGGACCCAGACTGCCGGACCAGAATTTCGACCGCCGGACCGGCCGGTCTAGCCGTCGTCCGATCGGCGGAGCGCCTGTCGCCCGGCGTCGTCCCGGCGCGGACGAACCCTGGCCGGACTCCCGCCGAGCGGACGAACCCCGGCCGGACTCCCGCCGAGCGGACGAACCCCGGCCGGATTCCCGCCGAGCGGACGAACCGCGATCGGACTCGTCACCCGACGACGGCCGGGGGCGACCGGTAGGACCACTCCGGGAGGTCGCTCCGGGCGAGAATCTCCCCGACGGCCGCGTCGGCGGCATCTCTCGCGGCCGCCTCGTCCGCGGCGTCGACCCCGACGGTGAGCGTCGCGCGGACGGTGATCCGGTACGGCTCGAACGGCCCGGCGGGGTGTTCGTAGACGCCGGCCGCCGTCGCGTCGACGCCGGCGAGGCGGTCGTCGCCGGCGGCCGTCAGCCACCGTTCGACGCGGGCCGCGGCGTCCCGCTTTGCGACGCTCGTGGCGCTCGCGTGCCCTGTGACGACGGTCTCTATCTCCCGGGACACTCGGTACGGTGGCATGTCCGTCCGTGCACTCGGGACGGGGGGACAAATATGCTGTCAGTCGCTGCCGTCGCCGATACCTCACCGCGGTGCCAGCCGGGCGAGACACTGCTGGCAGTAGACGTAGGCCGTACCGTTGTGCGTGCCGCAATCCGGGCAGACCCCCCTCGATCCGGCGGCGTTCCCGGCCTGTCCGGTCGACCGGTCCTGCCGTTCGGATTCCGAGTACATCGTGTACCCCTGGGTGGGCGGCCCGAGCGGGCCGTCGCCGTCGCGCTCGACGTACCGCGAGAGGTACAACACGAGTGGCACCTGCAGGATCGGGTAGACGACGAGAATCGCCACGAGAACGCCCCACGCGAGCGGGCCCATACCCGTGCCCATGTCGCCCTAGGCGGGACCGTTCGTCTTAGCCTTTGGGCCGGCGGTCACCCTAGAAGCTCTCGCGGCGGAACGGGCTGTCGCCCCCGGTCGGCCGGCCGGCCGCCCCCGGGAGTTCCGCGACGCAGGACCGGCAGAACCGGTAGCCGGGCTCGTTTGTCGTCCCGCAGTCCGGGCAGACGACCGACCCGTCCGCCCCTGTGGCGTCCGTCCGATCCCTGGGACCCCCGCCGGACCGGCGGCGCAAGACCAGCCAGGCGAACGCGAGCTGGACCACCGCCAGCACCATCACGGCGGCGTACGTCCAGTGCGGGTACATGTGTGAATGCAGGCCAGCATCGGACTTAACGGCTGTGTCCTGAACGCGAACGGTACCACGTCCCGGCCAAGCGTGTGTCGCCGCGGACCCCGTGGCTACGCCGACCGGTGTGTCGCGTGGGCGTCCCCGACGGAGCGTTCGAGGCGGTCGCGTTCGGGCGCGAAGGCCAAGTGCGACCGACAGGAGCAGTCGGAGACGCCGAACCCCGGGACGCGCTCGCCCTCGACGGCCCGCGCGACGGCACACTCCGCGTCGAGACCCGGAGACGTGACTGCGGCCTCCAAGGCGGCCGCCGGATGACCGAGCAGGTAGTCGACGTGCCAGTGGCGAACGTCGCGGTCGCCGGACGCGACCCGGCGGTGGCGGGCGACGCGGGCGAACCCGCCCGGTCCGAGGGCGTTGCCGGTGTAGGCGTACCACCCCGCCGCGAGGGCGTGGTCGCCGAGCGCACCGACGGCGACGGTCGCCGGTTCGGCCAGGCGGATCAACAGGGTGTACGTTCCGCCCTCCCCGTCCGTGTCCGTCCCCGTCGACCCGTCGTGCTCGTGCCCGTTCGCGTCACCGCCGTCGGCCATGGATCAGGACGGGGGGACGTCGCGACCGACGCGGATCTCGTGTGCCTCGACGTCCTCGAGCGCGGCGGACTGGCCGCCGACCTCGACGGTACCGGCGTCAGTCTCGACGGTCAGCGAAGCGGTCTGGCGGCCGGCCCCGACGCTGACGCCGACGACGCGTCCCTCGACAGTGCGGCGGTCGCCGGTCGCCACATCGCGGCCCTCGATGGCGGCGTAGAGGTCCTCATCCAGCCCCCGGAGATCGGAGACACACCGCCGCATCGTCGCGTACCGGCGCGGGAACGGCCGGCCGTCGCCGTCCTCGGCGACGGTCTCGGCGGTCGTCCACAGCACCGTGTTCAGAAAGCCCGAGATGAGAAAGCCCAGTTCCGACCGGTTGAAGATGACGCCGTAGCGGTCGCGGTCGCTCCGGATCGCCTCCTGGGTCGCGTACACGGAGTAGGTGCCGTCGGCGACGGCGACGATGGGCGTCGTGATCCCGCGGCGGGCCCGGACTGTCGAGGCGACCGACAGGTAGTCGAACTCCGCGGCGTCGGGCACGTCGGCCGCCGGCGAGAGCAACAGGTCGATCGCCACGCCGGCCCCGCGCTGGGCGACCAACTGGTTCTCGAAGCGGCCCAGCAGTTCGGGATCGAGCGAGAGGATGAGTTCGTACTCGGCGGAGTCGATTACGTCCGAGAGATACCGGAGGATCGTCGAGCGGGACTTGATCAGCGAGACGGCCTCGGCCTCGCGGGCCGGCGCGGTGTAGGTCCGTTCGAGGCCCTCGACGAGCGCGTCCAGCGACGACTGGATCTCGTCGAACGCCTCGCGGGGGTCGACCGCCAGCACCCGCATCGGCCGGGACTCCTGGAGTTCGACCAGGCCGGTGTCCGCGAGACTCCGGACGGTGTCGTAGACCCGCGGCTGGGGGATGTCGGCGTAGTCGGAGATCTCGGACGCGGTGAGTTCGCCGTGTTCGAGGATAGTGAGGTAGGCCTTCGTCTCGTATTCGCCGAAGTCGAACCGGTCGGCGATCCGCTCCAGTGACCCTTCGAGATCCTCGGTCATCGTACCCGAAGATTACCCACGAACTAAATCAGTCTGTCCATTCGCGCGACGGGCCGACCCGCGGGGCAGCGAGCGACCCCGAGGTGGGGGGCGGCCGCTATCCGTCGTTACCGACGCGGATGACCTGGACCAGCGAGTAGACCGGCACGCCCTCGATCTGGCCGACGCCCTGCTTGTCGACCAGCACGCAGGCCGCGACGGGGTCGCCGCCCTCCTCGCGGATCGCGCCGATGGTCTCGGTCATGGTCGTGCCGCTGGTGATCGTGTCGTCGACGACGTAACACTCCCTGTCGCGGATCGCCGCGAAGTTCCGCGAGAACGACCCGCCGAGGTCGTCGATGTCGCCGTCGTCCCACTGGTGTTTGGCCGGCGCGTACGTCCCGAGGTCGGTGTCCAGTTCCCGGGCGACGACCGTCGCCAGCGGCGCGCCGGCCTTCTCGATCCCGATGGTCAGGTCGACGTCCTCGCCCTGCTTCGAGAGCAGGTCGGCCATCGCCGTCCCGACCTGCGAGAGGCGGGCGCTGTCCCGGCCGACGGCGCTCCAGTCGACGTGGATGTCGTGGGGACCGCCGGCCGGTGCCGACCGCGTCGGGGTCGTGCTCTTGCCGCTGCGCTCGACCAGCCAACTGGCCGTCTCCCGGGAGACGTTCAGTTCGTCCGCGATCTCGCCCTTCGAGAGTCCGCGCTCGGCCAACTCCGCCGCGCTGTCCATGAGGTCGTCGATATTCTTCATATCGTGGAGAATTCGACAGCGGTCTTTATTGTCCTTTCGTCCCCGTCGAACGTATCCGGGAACGCGCGCCGGTAGTCCTCGCGGCCGTACACGCCCGTGACCAGGTCCTCGCGGAGCCACGACGGGAGATCCGCCAGCGTCTCGACGGCCGCCGCGAAGTGGCGCCGGTTCGAGTTCACGCTCCCGACGAGCGCCTTGTTGTGCATGACCAGTTCCTCGTGGAGGCGTCCGCCGTCGACCTCGAACGCCCAGGAGTCGGGCAGCCCCAGCAGCGCGGCCACGCCGTTCGGCGCGAGCGCCTCGACGGCCTCGAAGGGGTGTCTGGCGTACCCGGTCGCCTCGTAGATGAAGTCCACGGACTCGTAGACCTCGGGGATCTCGTCGACCGGAGTCGCCCGCGAGTCCACGTAGGTCGCCCCGAGGTGCTCGATCACGTCGATCGTCGGGTCCGGGCGGTCGCGCCGGCCGAGACAGTAGGTGCGGTCGTAGCCCCGCCGTCCGAGCATCGCCAGCGTCAACAGCCCCAGACAGCCGTTGCCCAACACGAGCGCGCTCTCGGGCGTCCACTCGAAGGCCGACCGCGACGCCGCGGCGTGCTCGATGGCCTTCCCGGAGATGCTGATCGGCTCGACCAGAAAACCCCACTCCGCGAGGTCATCGGGGATCGACACCAGGTACTCGACGGGGCTGGTAAAGTACTCGGCCATGAACCCGTGGGCACCGTCGATGCCGCGTTCGACGGTCCGCTCGGGGGGTGCCATGTCGGCCTCGCCGCGCTCGAAGTAGCCGTTCGCGCCCGCGGCCGGCGGCCGCCTGACCGTCGGTACCACCACGTCGCCCACCTCCAGGTCCGTCTCGGCGTCGGCCGGCAGTTCCGCGACCACGCCCACGGCCTCGTGGCCGAGCACGAGGTGGTCCTCCCCGGCGGGGTAGCCGCCGTGGCTCCCGCGGATGACCTCGTAGTCGGTGCCGTCGACGCCGACCCGGAGCGTCCGAACCAGCGCCTCCCCCGGTCCCGGGTCGGGCCGGGGTTTGCCGACGATCTCCGGGGCCGTCTCCCCGCGGCGGATGACTATCGCGTCCATACCGGAGGGTCGATCCGGAGCGGCAAAAAATTTATTCTAATCCGAGTTAAGATCCTAAACGACTGCCGGCGCGCCAGTATTTAACCGGCCGCCGGCCGGACGGCAACCATGGAACGGTACGACCAGCTCTACCGGCTCTACGACGAGTTCGACGCGCCCACGTTGCGGGCCTACCAGGACTTCGTGGACCTGTTTCCCCCCGTGGACTCGCGGGTGGCCCTGGAGCACTGGCGGAACGCGAGCGACGAACTCGCCGCGCGGAAAGACGAGATCAGGGACGCGTTCCCCGCGGTCGGGGAGACGTTCGCCGCCATCGCGTCGATGACCACCAGGGAGCAGGCCTTCACGGCGCTCGACCTCCACTCGAAGTACGGGCGCGCGGTCAACGTCCTCGTGCTGGACGTCGACGAGACGCTCCGGTCGGCCGGCAAGACCGACAACGAGATCCCACGCGAGACGCTCCACCTCCTGACAGAGTTCCACGAGAACGGCGTCCCCATCGTCGTCTGTACGGGCCAGACCCTGGAGAACGTCAAGGGCTTTCTCATCCAGGGACTGGGCAACGAACTCGTCCACTCGGGGGACCTGAGCGTGGTCTACGAGGCCGGGACGGGCGTGTTCACCCCCGGCCACGGCGCGGAGACGAAGCAGTTGCTCTACGAGGAGTTAGACGAGGAGATCCGGGCCGTCTTCGACGACGTGCGCTCGCGGGTGCTCTCGGCGGCCCCGGAGGACCTCCGGCGGGGCTGTCACCTCCAGGGCAACGAGTTCAACGTCACGATGAAACCCAACTTCGAGACCGGGAGTACCCGCGCCCGCGAGGTGATAGACCGGGCGCTGGTCTACGAACTCGACCTGCTGGGCGCGGCCGTCCGCGACCACACCGCCGTCGAGGCCGACGACGCGACCGCCGCCGCGTGGGCGCGGGCGTTCTACGCCGCCCAGGATTCGGAGATCCGGACGGTCCTCGAACAGCAACAGGGCGTGCCCGACTGCGGGATCGAGGACGTCCCCGAGGCCGCGGCGGCGGCCTTCGAGCGGATCGACGTCGCCTACTACGAAGCCGACGCCGCCGAGATCGGCAGCCTCGAACTCAACAAACCCCGGGGAGTCGAGGCGGCCTTCGACGTGCTGGGGGTCGACGACCCGTTCACCGTCGTGATGGGCGACAGCAAAAGCGACCTGCGCGTGATGGAGTGGGTCGCCGAGAACGACTACGGGCTGGCGGCCGCGCCGGAACACTCCTCGCGCGAGGTGTTGGACCACGTCATCGCCACGGACGAACTCGTCTTCGACCAGGGACAGGCCGACGCGATGCTCCGGGCGGTCTACGCGCTCAACCGGCTGGCAAAACTGGAGTAGCGCGAAAAGGGGGACGCTCAGGCGAGCTGTTTCGGTCGGCTCTTCCGGTACTCGGAGGTGAGTTCGAACCGGAGGGTGTCGCCGGACTCGACGGGCGTGTCGAGCGTGATCGACTGCCGACGGCCGTCGACCTCGCGGGAGGCGATGGTGTCCGAGCGGAGGCGGCCGCGTTCGAGCAGCCCCGAGCGGACCTGTGGTCCGTACTCGTCGGCGAGCCGCCGAATCACGTCCCCGAGCGTCTCCCCCTCCCTGACGCCGACCCTGGCCTCGTGGGTCCCGATGCGGGCCGTGAGGGATCGGCTAAATTCGACGGTAACGCACATACAGCGGTCTACCACGTCGCGCGATAAAAAGTTTACTCAGGCTCGAAAAACAATTGCCCCCGGAATCTAAAGGCCCGCGGAACGTGGGACGGACCGTGACCGACACAGCCCCGAGTCCCGGATCGGCCGACCCGCTCTCGTTGCGCGGCGTCGTGCCGCCGACGATCACCGCCTTCGACGGGGACGAGCGCCTCGACGCGGACGCGACCGCGGCCCACGCCCGGTTCGTCGTCGACGGGGGTGCCCACGGCGTCTTCCCGCTCGGCACCAACGGCGAGTTCCCGCTGGCGACGCCCGCGGAACGCCGGACCGTCGTCGAGGCCGTCGTCGACGAGGTGGGCGGCGAGGTGCCCGTCATCGCCGGCGTCGGCGCGCCGAGTACCCGCGAGACGGTCGCGTTCGCGGAACACGCGGCGGCCGCCGGCGCGGACGGCGTGGTGGTGGTGACGCCGTACTACTACCCGCTGGACGGACCCGGCGCGGTCGAACACTACCGGCGCGTCGCGGCGGCCGTCGACCTGCCGGTGTACGTCTACCACATCCCGAGCAAGACCGGCAACGCGCTGTCGCTCGATACCCTCGACGAACTCGCCGGCCTCGACGGCCTCGCCGGCGTCAAGGACTCCAGCAAGGACGTCCCCTGGCTCGGCCAGGCGATCGACGCCCACCCCGAACTGACGTTCCTGTCGGGGTCTGACTCGCTTTTGTTCCCCGGCCTCGAAGTCGGCTGTGCCGGGATGGTCAGCGCCGTCGCCAACGTCTTCCCCGAACTCGTCGTGGCCCTCTACGAGGCCTACGACGCCGGGAACGAGGACCGTGCCCGCGACCTCCAGAGCACCGTCTACGAGGTCCGCCGGGCACTCAAGCGCGGCCCCTACATGGCCGGGGTCAAGACCGCGCTGTCGCTCCGGGACGTCGGCTTCGATCCCGGCCCGCTCCGGAGTCCCCTCCGGCGGATGGACGACGACAACCGCGCGGCGCTCCGGGCCGACCTCGCGGCACTGGACCTGCTCTGACGGGACGACCGTCACGCGCGACGGTGATTTCGATCGCGTCCCCGATCTCCCTGCTGTCCGGTACTGGTCGCCGCTACATATTTTTACTTTATAACGAGTAAATATTCAAGCTTTTGACGACGGGCGTCGATGGTCGGCGTATGGGGTTAGATTACGAGTCGTTGCACGACCCGAACGCGGAGTACACGATGCGGGACCTCTCGGCGGAGTCGATGGGCGTGCAGGCGAAACGCGGCGGCGGGCGGGACGTCGAGATCACGGACGTCCAGACGACGATGGTCGACGGCAACTTCCCGTGGACGCTGGTACGGATCTACACCGACGCGGGCGTCGTCGGGACGGGCGAGGCCTACTGGGGGGCGGGCGTGCCCGAACTGATATCCCGGATGACGCCGTTCGTCGTCGGCGAGAACCCGCTGGACGTCGACCGGCTCTACGAGCACCTGGTCCAGAAGATGTCCGGCGAGGGGTCGATCGGCGGCGTCACCGTCACCGCCATCGCGGGGATCGAGGTGGCGCTGCACGACCTCGCGGGGAAGATTCTGGAGGTGCCGGCCTACCAGTTGCTCGGCGGGAAGTACCGCGACCGCGTCCGGGTCTACTGTGACTGCCACGCGGGCGAGTCGACCGACCCCCGCAGTCCGACCGAACCACCGGAGGGAGAGGAACAACTCGACCACCCGGAGTCGGCCGTGGCCGCGGCCCGGGAGGCCGAGCGGGTGATCGAGGAACTTGGCTACGACGCGCTGAAGTTCGACCTCGACGTCCCGAGCGGCCACCAGAAGGATCGCGCGAACCGCCACCTCCGGGACCCGGAGATCGACCACAAGGCCGCCATCGTCGAGGCAGTCACGGAAGCGGTCGGCGACCGGGCGGACGTGGCCTTCGACTGTCACTGGACGTTCTCGGCGGGCAGCGCGAAGCGGCTGGCCGAAGCCATCGAGCCCTACGACGTCTGGTGGCTCGAAGACCCGGTCCCGCCGGAGAACCACGACGTCCAGCGGACGGTCACCCAGTCGACGACGACCCCGATCACCGCCGGCGAGAACGTCTACCGCAAGCACGGCCACCGCAGACTCCTCGAAGAGCAGGCCGTCGACATCGTGGCCCCGGACATGCCGAAGGTCGGCGGCATGCGCGAGACCCGGAAGATCGCCGAGCTGGCCGACACCTACTACGTGCCCGTCGCCATGCACAACGTCTCCTCGCCGGTGGCGACGATGGCTTCGGCCCACGTCGGCACGTCCATCCCCAACGCCCTGGCCGTCGAGTTCCACTCCTACGAACTCCCGTGGTGGGGCGACCTCGTCGAGGAGCCTGTCATCGACGAGGGGTACATCGAGATCCCCGAGCGACCGGGGCTCGGCGTGACCCTCGATCCGGACGTGGTCGCCGAACACCTGGTGGACGGCGAGGAACTGTTCGACGAAGTGTAAGCTTCGTCGAGCCAGGGAATCCCCGATTCACACTGTTCGACGAGGCGTGATTCGCCCACGCGAGACGACGGGCGAGCGCGCGAATCACGCCGACAGCGAGTGAGTCGCCCACGCGAGACGGCGGGCGAGCGCGCGGATCGCCGAGAGTCAGACCGGCGACCGGTCGGCGGCCAGCAGCCACTCGTAGCCCCAGCCGACGGCCGCGCCGACGGGCAGGATCAGCCAGCCGACGCTCAAGACCATGGTAATCACGTACGCGAGCACTCTCAAAACGAGCGCCGTCACCGTTTCCGAGACGCCCCTCCCCGACAGCAACCGCTGCACCGCCGCGGACCCGTACACGATCACCGCCATAGCCAGCAGTGACCCGCCCGCCGTCAGCAGACCTGCCAGCGCACCGCGTCGCGGTCGCCCCCGTTCGGGTTCGAGCGAGAGGAGCGAGTCCAGCCCCCCGAGGACTCCGATGACGACCACGGCTGCACCCGCAGAGAGGAGGCCGGCACCGACATCACGACGGGACACCCCCACGGATAACTACATTCCCACGCTCATATAGCATATTTCTCATTCTGTTCTCATATATGTATCCGATAATTCGAGAGTAGATGCGATGCGCGAGAAGGACGGGAGCCTCAGATCCGGACCGTCTCGCCGGTCTCGCCGGCCTCGTAGATGGCTTCGAGCGCGCGCATGTCGACGAGGCCGTGTTCGCCGTCGGCCTCGGGGTCGCGGCCGCTGAGCACGCAATCGGCGAAGTAGTCGAACTCCTCGGTCATCTGGTTGACCTGGTCGAAGCGACAGTCGGCGGTGACGTCGCCGCGGGAGAGCGTGAGTTCCCGGGGGACGGCGGGCGAGAAGGCCGGTTCGAGCAGGAGTTCGCCCGCGGTGCCGGTGATCCGGAGGAAGGTCGACTCGTGGGCGTTCTGGCTGGCCGACTGGGAGGCGTAGACGCCGTCGGGGAACGAGAGCGTGAACGCCGCCCGCTCGTCGGGGACCGACTCGAAGCCCTCCGAGCGGGAGGTCATCCGCGCCTGGGCCGCGACGGGGTCGGCGTCGAGGACGAACCGGGTCGTGTTCAGCGGGTAGAGGCCGATGTCCGTGACCGACGCGCCGGGGCCGGCGAGGTCGGGGTCGAGCCGCCACTGGTCGGGGTCGGGGATCATCTCGAGCAGGGGCTGGGAGTTGTGGCCGTGGACGTGGGCGGGGTCGCCGACGAACCCCTCCCGGACCAGGTCGCGCATGCGCCGGACGGCCGGTTCGGTGTGCATCCGGTAGGCGACCATCAGCGGCACGTCCGCGGCCGCGTCGGCGAGGCGTCCGGCCCGCTCGACGGAGGCCTCCATCGGCTTCTCGCAGAGGATCGCCTTCCCGCGGTCCGCCGCGGTCTCGACGTACTGGAGGTGGAGTGCGTTGGGCGTACAGACGTAGACGGCGTCGTAGGCGTCGGCGGCCGCGCCGTCGTGGAACTGGTCGTAGCTGAGCGCGGCCTCGGCGGTGTCGACGTCCGCGGCGACGCGTTCGGCCTTGTCCGCGGAGCTGCTGACGAGCGCGGTCGTCTCGCAGAGGTCCGACTCCGCCACGGCGGGGATCGCCTCCTCGACGGTCCACCACCCCAGACCGATCATGGCGAACCGAACGGTCCCCGCCTCGGTTTCCTGCCAGTCGCGGCGCGAGAACGAGTCGAAGTACGCCTCGAAGTCCATGCCGATACCATCGCGCGGGCGGGTAAAGACGTTGGCCCGCCCGATGCAGGGACCTGACCCGCGGGACGCGAGGTCGGGTCGGAGTCCGCGACCCCGGCCGGCGACCCCGGACCGCGCGACTGCCCAGTCGTGAAGACGACGGCCCCGGAACGGGGCGGCCGTCAGTCCCCGTCCCGCAGATCGTACGCCAGCATCACCTCGTCGACGAACTCGCCGTCGACGAGGTAGTGGTCCTCGCGGGTCGCCTCGACCGACCAGCCGTTGGCCTCCAGAAACGGGACCGCGGCCTCGTTGGTCGCGGGCACGCTCTGGTAGAGCTTCACGTAGCCGCGGTCGGCGGCCCACTCGACGCCGCGGTCGAGCAGCCGGCTCCCGATCCCGAAGCGGCCATAATCGTCGCGGACCCCGACGGTCACCTCCGCTGTGTGCCTGAGCTTCTCCATCCCGGGCGAGTGGAGGTGGAGCCACCCGACGACCGTCTCCCCGGTCCCGTCGGTGCCGGTGCCGGCGTCGTCGGTCGGGGTCCCGGCAGTGTCCGCGTCGGCGTCGGCGTCCTCGGGGACGGTTGCGACGAAGAACAGCCGCGACCGGGCGTCGTTGTGCCGCGAGAGGGCGTTCTCGCGGTCGAGCGCCTCCGCGACTGTCTCGGCGACCACGTGGGTTCCCTCGGCGACGACCGACCGGATGAGCGAGACGACGCCCGGAAGGTCCTCCTGCCGGCCGGGACGGATCGTCATCGGGCCGCGCTCGGTGTCGACGGTCCGGACCGCGTCGCCGGTGACTGGCACCCGGAGTTTCCCGTCGCGCTCGACGAGGTGGCCGTCGGCGAGGAGCGCGTCGACGTGCTCCGAGAAGGTGGCGGGGTCGAGACGCGCCTGCTCGACCGTCCCCGACCGCGCCGGTTTCGAGGCGCTGCCGTCCGGGACGCGCACGTTCGTCCGGACCGTCCCGCGGTCGACGGCCCCGGACCGCTCGACGTACTCGTAGATGCGCTGCCGGATCGGGTCGCTGAACTCGGGGCGTTCGACACCCATGCGTGGTGTCTCGCCAACGGCCGACAAAACCCTTTGGCCGTCGGCTGCGTTAATCCTGCCGATCACGGTCTTGAGCCGCAACGACGGCCGACAAAACCCTATGGCCGTCGGCTGCCCGGCCGATCCGGTGGTCGGCTGCCTGGCTCATCCGGCGGTCGGCTGTTCGGACGATCCGGCGGGTACCACGGACGGGATGTACACACCACGGCAATTTATCACGCCCTCGTTCCTGTGGCAATATATCCCCGATGGACGAGCGTAACACCCCCACCGGTCGGCTCCGCCTCGTCGGGAGCGGTGGGGAAGCAAGCGAACGGACGGCGGGCGAACTCAGGACGGGCGGCCACGAGGTACGGACGGCGACCGGCGTCGAATCGGCCGACGACCCCGTCGACTGCACGGTCGTCTTGCACGGCGGGGACGTTGACGGGGTCGAGGCGGTGCGGAGGATCCGCGAGCGGGACGACGACCACCCCGTCGTGGTCGTCGCCGACGGGGACGAACGGCTCGCCGGCGAGGTCGTCGAGGCCGGCGCGACGGCCTACTTCCCCGCCGACAGCCAGCGGGAGACGCTGCTCCGGCGGGTCGCGGGAGCGATCGAGGAGGGGCAGGCGGGCGACGGCACGGGCGCGACGACGGACCCGCCGGCGTGGGTCCGGGACCGCCTCCGGACGCTGGAGGCGGTGCTTGACGCCATCCCGGACCTGGTGATCGTCTACGACGCCGACGGGGAGTACCGGGAGGTGCTGACCGACCAGCAGGTGCTGACGTTCCGGTCGCCGACGGAACTGGTCGGGCGGACGGTCCACGAGGTGCTCGACGCGGAGACTGCCGACCTGATATGTGACGCCATCGAGCGGACGCTGTCGACGGGCGACGTCGAGACGGTCGAGTACCGGGTCGACCTGGCCGGCGAGTCGTTCTGGTTCGAGGGGCTGCTCTCGTCCATCGAACGGGAGGCCGAGGACCGGGTCGTGTTCGTCGCCCGCGACGTCACCCGCCGGAAGCGCCGGGAGCGCGACCTCCGCAGGCAGAACCAGCGGCTCGACGAGTTCGCCTCGGTCGTGAGCCACGACCTCCGGAACCCCCTCCAGGTCGCGGAGGGACACCTCGAACTGGCCCGCGAGGAGTGCGACAGCGAACGCCTCGACGACGTCGAACGCGCCCACGACCGGATGCGCCAGCTGATCGACGACGTCCTGTCGCTGGCCCGGCAGGGCGAAACCGTCGACGACCCGGGGCCGGTGTCGATCCCCGACGTGGTGGCCGACGCGCGGGCGCACTCGGCGGTCGAGGACGTCGTCGTCGCCGACGGCCTCCCCGAGGTCCGCGCGGACGCCGAACGCCTCACCGCCCTGTTCGAGAACCTCTTTCGCAACAGCGTCGAGCACGGCGCGACCGCCGACGGTGGGCCGACCGTCCGGGTCGGACCGATCGACGGCGGCTTCTACGTCGCGGACGACGGGCCGGGGATCCCGGCCGACCAGCGCGAGGCGGTTTTCGAACCGGGGAACTCGGAGGGCGAGGGCACGGGGTTCGGCCTGGCTATCGTCAGGCGCATCGCCGAGGCCCACGGGTGGAGCGTCCGGGCGACCGAGAGCGAGTCCGGCGGCGCGCGCTTCGAGTTCACGGGTGTCGAGACGGCCTAGGTCGCGCCCAGCACCGCCATGTACACCAGGACGAACAGCGCGTAGCTGACGCCGATGACGACGACCACCTTCATGTGGTAGAAAAACAGGTCGTCGACCTCCTGTTCGTCGGCCTCGGCGTAGGCCTCGCGCTCGGCGTCCGTACAGACGTCGGCGTGGATCTCGCCGACGTGGAGGTCGCACAGCGCCTCGCGGCCGAACGGTCGGTCGCAGTAGGGACACCGCGCACGGGGCGTCTCGCCGTCGGGAACGGTCGTCTCGGGAGTCGGTGTCTCGGTCATACTCACACGTACGGGGGTTCGGTGAACGGCTGGGAGACGATCCAGAGGCTGATCATCGTGTAGAAGACCATTGCGAACACGAACGGGTACTGGCTGCGGATCGGCTGGAGGCGGCCGGGGAACACCTCGAATGCCAGCGCGTGGGAGAGCCAGACCGCGAGCAGGTGGCCCAGCACGACGAACGCGAGCTGTAACGTCCCGAACCAGTCGGGCAGGACCAGCGCCTGGAGGTTCGCCGGCGGCGCGAACGGCGCGGCCGCGACCGCCGCCAGCGCCGGCGAGAGCGTCAGGAAATACCCCAGGAAGTGTGCGACGTGGTAGCCCACGGCGATGGGTATCAGCGCCGGGACGAACCACCGCCGGACGAACGAGGCCGACACGTAGGAGTCGGCGGTCCGGCGGCTCCAGGCCGCGGCCCGGCGGTAGACCCACAGGAAGACGACGAACCCGACCGCCATGGCCACCAGGTAGACGAGCAGGGCGGGCACGCCGGTGCCGACGACGGCGTCGGCGAGCGTCGTCCACGCGGGCGTCGAGACCAGGCCGTCGTAGGTAGTCGCCCACAGCAGCGCGACGACGAAGGCGGCCTCGCCCTCGCCGCGGGGTTCGGTCCCCTCGACCAGCGCCGTCCCCGGGAGCGTCAGGGAGACGCCCTCGCGGCCGAACTGGACGGGGGCGGCCCGGCCGTACCACCGGAAGACGCGGGCGATGGGGTCGACCCGCTCGAACCAGGTCCCGGCCCCGTAGACGCTCGCGCCCGTCAGGGTCACGACCGTGTACAGCAGGACGAACCCCACGAGCAGGCGGGCGTTCTCCGCGACGGGGCTGACGACCTCCAGCCAGACCAGCCCCAACAGCCCGACGACGCTGGGCCAGGAACCGAACCGCTCCGGGTAGGTCGCGTCGTCGATCCTGGGGAGCAGTTCCGCGACCGTCCGCCAGGGGTTGAGCGCGGGCCAGGTGTTGCCGACGGCGTACACCGAGATGGTGTAGCCGGCCCACCAGCCCGCCCAGACGACCAGGATGGCGAAGTTGGCCGTCGCGGACTGGGGGCCGACCAGCCCGGTGACGACGATCAGCGCGAGGACGGCGACGGCGACCAGCCGGACGGTCCACCGGGCGGCCGTCCGGACCGTCGCCGGGGCCGGGAGGGCGAGTCCGCGGCGGTTTATCCGGCGGATGATCTCGTGGTCGGTGACGAAGCTCGTAAACAGAAAGGAGACGCCGACGATGCCGCCGCCGGTCAGCACCATCAGCCAGGAGGGGACCTGGGGGTTCTGGACCGCCGTCCCGAGCGACCCGACGTGCGCTAGCGCCGGCTGGACGGCCCACACCAGGCCGGCAGCCGCCGCGACGACCGCGGCCGACCGCCGTGGACGCGGGAGTCTCATCAGTGTGAACCCGGGACTGGGCGGGTTTGAATGTTCCTGTCTCGGCTCCGGACGGGCCGCTCCGTTCCCGCGAATCGCCGCAACAACGGTGATATACGGCGGGTTCCGTCAGCGTTTTTATCGCGGGGGCGTTCCCCGGAGGTATGCAATTGCACGCCAGAGGGGTAGACCAGGACATACAGGAGTTGGGGGAACTCCTGGGGGACGTGTTGGAAGCGCAGACGTCGACCGAGGCGTTCGAACTCGTCGAGACGATCCGGACGGCGGCGATCGACTACCGGCGCGGGACCGCCGACTCCCGCGACTCGATCCGGGAGCGGATCGCCCGGATGAGCCCCGAGCAACAGGACGTCATCGCCCGCGCGTTCACGACCTACTTCGAACTCATCAACCTCGCCGAGGAGCGCGAGCGGGCCCGCGAGATCCGGCGGGGCAGCCAGGACGGCACGCTGGCCGACAGCGTCGAGGCCGCGGTCAGCCGGCTGGCCGACCGGGACCCCGATCCCGAGACCGTCGAGCAGGTCCTGGGGGACGTGCTGATCCAGCCGACGTTCACGGCCCATCCGACCGAGGCACGCCGGAAGACCGTCAAGGCGAAGCTTCGGTCGGTCGCGGAACTCATCGAGACGCTGGACGAGCGGCGCCTCACCGACGACGAGAAAGAGCGGATCGAGCGCGACCTGGCGGCGGAGGTGACGAGCCTCTGGCAGACCCCGCAGGTGCGACGGCGCCGCCCGGAGGTGACCGACGAGGCGCTGAACGTCCAGTGGTACATGGAGAACGTCCTCTTCGACGTCGTCAGCGACGTCTACGACGAACTCGAGTGGGAGTTCGACGAGCAGTTCGACGCCGACATCGAGGTCGACAAGCTCTTCGAGTTCCGGTCGTGGGCCGGCAGCGACCGGGACGGCAACCCCTACGTGACGCCGTCGGTGACCGCCGAAACCCTAGAACGGCAACGCGACGTCGTCCTGCCGATGTACCGGAACGCGCTGAAGGAACTCTCGGGCGTGTTGAGCCAGGACGCCAGCTGGATCGAGACCGGCGGCGAGTTCGACGAGCGACTGGAGGCCGACCGCCACCGGCTCCCCGGCGTGGCCGTCGAGGCCGAGGAGCGGTACCCCGACGAGCCCTACCGCCAGAAGCTGAAGCTGATGCGCGAGCGCGTCCTCCGGGTCGGTGACGTCCGCTCGGGCGGGTACGACAACCCCGACGAACTGCTGGCCGACCTGGAGGTGCTGGCCGACGACCTCCGGCGCAACGGGGCCGAGAGCGTCGCGGAAGCACACGTCGAACCGCTCGCGCGCAAGGTCGACACCTTCGGGTTCACCATGGCGAGTCTGGACCTGCGCGACCACCAGGAGAAACACTCCACGGCGGTCGCCGAGGCACTCGACCGCGAGGGGATCGACTACCGCCGGATGGACGAGGACGAACGCGTCGAGGTGCTGACCGACGCCATCCTCCAGGACGAACCGATCGTCGACGTGGCCGACACGACCGGGCTCTCGGAGGACGCCACCCGGAATCTGACCCTCTTCGAGAGCCTCGCCGACTGGCAAACGGAGTTCGGCGTCGACGCGATCGACACCTACTGCATCTCGATGACCGAGGAGCCGAGCCACGTCCTCGAGGTGCTCTTTCTGGCCGACCAGGCCGGCATCGTCGACCTGCCGGGCTACTGTGGCATCGACATCGTGCCGCTGCTGGAAACCGAGTACGCCCTCTCGGGGGCCCGGCGGATCATGGGCCGGCTGTTCGAGAACGACGCCTACGCGAAGGCACTCGAAGCCCGGGGCCACGTCCAGGAGATCATGCTGGGCTACTCGGACTCGAACAAGGAAAACGGGTTCCTGGCCGCAAACTGGAGCCTCTACGAGAACCAGAAGCGGCTGGCCGACATCTGCGACGGCCACGGCGTCGAGATGCGGCTGTTCCACGGCCGCGGCGGGTCGATCTCGCGGGGCGGCGGGCCGATGAACGACGCCATGCTGGCCCTGCCCGACGAGACGGTGACGGGCCAGATCAAGTTCACCGAGCAGGGCGAGGCCATCTCCGAGAAGTACGCCAACCCCGACATCGCCGAACGGAATTTAGAGCAGATGCTCAACGCCCAGGTGCGGGCCCGGTACAACACCATGGAGAACCACGACGAGGAGATCCCGGAGGAGTGGATCGAGGCGATGCGCACGGCCGCGGACGCCGCGCGCGCGGAGTACCGCGACCTCCTCGAAACGGATGGGTTCGTCCAGTTCTTCGAGCAGGCGACGCCGATCACCGTCATCGAGAACCTCAACCTCGGCTCCCGGCCGGCCTCCCGGACCGGCGAGCGCAACGTCGAGGACCTCCGGGCGATCCCGTGGGTGTTCTCGTGGACCCAGGCGCGGTGTATCCTCCCCGGGTGGTACGCGGTCGCGTCGGGCCTGCGCGCCTACCTCGACGAGGGCGGCGACGTCGAGACCCTCCGGCGGATGTACCGCGACTGGCCCTTCTTCCGGACGAAGCTCGACAACGTCGCGCTGGCGCTGGCCCGCACGGACATGGAGATCGCCGTCGAGTACGCCGGCCTGGCCGACGACGACCTCCGCGAGCGCATCTTCCCGCGCATCCGCGCCGAGTACGACGCCGCGGTCGAGTTGATCCGGGAGATCGGCGACCGCGACTCGCTTTTGACCCGGGAGTGGTTAGAGGAGAACCTCCAGCGCCGCAACCCGTACGTCGACCCCCTCAATCTGCTCCAGGTGCGCCTGCTCGGCCAGACCCACCTCACGCCCGCCGAACAGCGCACCCTCCGGCTGACCGTCCAGGGAATCGCCGCCGGCATGAAAAACACCGGCTGACCCTGGAATCGCCGGCGGCGCGAAAGCCGTCGGCCGACCGGGAACCGCCGCCGGAGAAAAACGCCGACAGGGGAATCGCCGCCGGCACAAGTACGTGAAAACTCGAATTGAGAATCCAGGCGGAAAGGGTCTGTATCCGCAGATAGCAGAGACTGTTGAGTAAAAGAATTACAGCCACCAGTATGACTGTCCGGGGAACCGCCGGCCGACAGAGGCATCGCCGTCGCCGGATCGACGACAGCCGTCTCTCCGACCGGTTCGGGAACGGCCGCCGGCCCCGGCCGTCTGTTCCAAATTTTAATTCGGGGGCGAGTAAATACTCGAAGGTTTAAGTTGCGGGCGCGAGAAGGTCTAGACATGACGATCAGGACCATCCTGCTGGCAGTCGGGCCGCGGGGCGCGGAACGAATCGAACAGCTCTCCGAGGCGGTCGTCGAGGTGGCCGAGCCGGCGGGCGCGAGGGTCGTCCTCGGGCACGTCTTCACCGAGGAGGAGTACGACGGCGTCGTCGAACAGCTCGATTTCGACCCGGGGAGCGATTACACCCCGGACGAGGTTGCCTCGCGCCACTCGACGATCCGGGACCTCGGCGACCGCCTGGACGATGCCCGCATCGAGTTCGAGGTCCGGGGTGCCGTGGGCGACCACGGCGACCGAATCGTCGATCTGGCCGAGGATGTCGGGGCCGACCGCGTGATCGTCGGCGGCCGGAAGCGCTCGCCCACCGGCAAGGCCGTCTTCGGCAGCCAGGCACAGACGGTGCTCCTCAACGCCCCCTGTCCGGTGACGTTCGTCCGCGGCGACTGAGCGGCAACCGGGTTCCCCGTTTCCGCGAGCTACGCCCCGCCGGGCGGCTGTTCCGCGCGGTAGACGATCCGCATCGGGAGCCCCTCCGGATCCGTCGGCGGGTCCGGGGGGAGCGACCGCAGGCTCCCGGGGCCGGGGCGGGCGGTGTACGCCAGCGCCGTCGCGTCGAGTACATCCGCGACGGTCACGGCGTGGCCGGCGGTCGCCTCCGCTGCTGCCTGGACGGCCGGCGGCGCGTCGCGGTCGAACGTCGCCAGTGCGCGCATCCGCTCGGCGTACCCGGCGGCGCGGTCCCGGTCGTGGGCGAGCGGTTCGCCCGCGAAGGCCCGGAAGCAGACCGCCGGGTGGGACCCGGCGACCACCGGGCGGGCCTCCGGGACGTTCTGGAGGAGTTCGTCGACCGGGGCGATGCCGTCGCTCAGTTCGAAGGCCGCCCGGGAGAGGTCCGTGCCCCCCTTGCGCTCGCTGACCCGCTTGGCCGCCGGGTACCGCCGCCGCCGGGTCGCGGCCCTGACCGGCGGCCGCACGACTGCCGACCCGCGATCCCCGAGCAGCTCGCGCGCCATATCGTCGCACCGACGGGTCCGGTCGCCCTCCTCGACCAGGCCGATGGGAACGTCCACGAGGAGGCGCTCGGCGGTCTCCTCGTAGCGGTGCCAGGCCCCGCCCACGCCGTCGAACACCGCGGCGTGGTCGAACGCGGTGCGGTCGAACGCGACGGCGACCCACCCGTCCCCGGCCCAGTGCACGCCGACGTACAGCGGGTCGTCACTCATGTCAACTGCAGGGTGCCTCGGGACCAAAAGTTGCCCGGCCGCGACCGTCCCCGACTGGAAGCCGACTACCCCGGTGGCCAGTCGGATTGCCGGTACCACACCCCGGACGCGGCCGCGCAGACCACCGGTCGTGGTAACGTTTCTATCGGAAGTGTTATTAGTACCGGGTGGCTCCATTCATAGGCAATGGCAACCGGTACGGTTGATTTCTTCAACGACACTGGCGGTTACGGATTCATCGACACCGAGGATGCGGACGAGGACGTGTTCTTCCACATGGAGGACGTCGGCGGCCCGGACCTCGAAGAGGGACAGGAAGTCGAATTCGAGATCGTGCAGGCCGAGAAGGGCCCGCGCGCACAGAACCTCACGCGGCTCTAGGCCGGCGACGACGAACGACGATCTTTTGTCGGAACCGATCGCGATCAGCGGCGGTGCCGTCCGGCCCGGTCGCGGATTTCGGTCCGGGCGTTGATACTGGTGGCTGTAAGTACGTGAAAACTCGAATTGAGAATCCAGGCGGAAAGAGTCTGTCTCCGCAGATAGCAGAGACTGGTGAGTAAAAGAATTACAGCCACCAGTATGACTTCGGTCCGGTCGTGGACGGACGGTTCGGCTGTAGAGGGACGGGCAGTCGACCGGCCCGGGTACCGGCGCGCGGCCGCGGGGGGAATCAGATCAGATCGAAGACCCGCGCGGCGTCGCTCACGACGTTGATCGCGGACCACTTGACACCGTTGACGGCACCGACGCCGCTGATCGTGATCTCGTCGTCGAGGACGGCATCGCGGAACGCCGCGGCCGGATTACGGGCCTCGATGATCCCCTCGACGGTCTCCCGGTCGGTCTCCATCACGAGCGTGGCGTCGTCGCGGGGGCCCGGGCTGAGCTGGGTGATGCGGTTGTTCCCGTCCATCCGGAACGAGAACACCGCCTCCTCGTCGCCGTCGGAGATGCGGAAGTTCACCCGCTCGTTCGCCAGCTGGTCGCCCGCGACCCCGAGGTCGATCTTCGAGACGTTCCCGTTGTAAACCTCGACCATTCCTTCGGTCCGGTCGTAGAGATCCGCGGCCCACGCCGGCTGGTCCGACTGGGCGACCGCCGGTGCCGCCGCGGACACGACGAGCGCAACGAGCAATCCGATTCGAAACAGCGAGCGCGGTGATGGATTATGCATGCTGATCTACATTCTCATATATGAATATAAATGTGTCCGTGCAATCGATCGGCGATCTGACACGTCTGCCCGCGGCCGCCGCGGGCGACGACCTCGCGGGAACCGATACGGCGGGGCTCCGGCGACGGCGCGCCAGCAGGTGGTCCGCGAAGGGCTATCCACCGGCGGGACACCGGCTATCCGGGCGGGGTCAGCCCCCGAGCCGTCGCACCTCCTCGTCGGAGAGTTCGAGCGTCGAGGCGGCGACGTTCTCCTCCAGGTGTGCGAGGCTCCCGGTGCCCGGTATCGGGAGCATCACCGGCGAGTGTTCGAGCAGCCACGCCAGCGCGACCTGGTAGGGGGTGGCGTCGTGGGCCTCGGCGACGTCGGCGAGAACTGCGCGTTTCCCGCCCAGGTCGCCCGAATCCATCGGGTACCAGGGGATGAAGCCGATGTCCTCCTGCTCGCAGACCCGCAGGACGTCCTCGGAGGAGCGGTGAGCGAGGTTGTACCGGTTCTGGACGGTTGCGACCTCGACGATGTCGCGGGCCGTCTCTAGCTGGTCGACGGTCACGTTGCTGAGACCGACGTGGTCGACCAGCCCCTCGTCTTTCAGTTCCGCGAACGCCGTCACCGACGCCTCGAAGGGGACGTCCGGGTCCGGGCGGTGGAACTGGTAGAGGTCGATGGTGTCGACCCCGAGCCTGTCGAGGCTACACAGGCAGGCGTGCCGGACGTACTCGGGGTAGCCGTGACGGGGCCAGGAGCCGTCCGTGTCCCGGAGGTGGCCGGCCTTGGTGGCGACCAGCACGTCCTCGTCAGCGATGGTCTCCCCGATCAGCCGTTCGCTGACGCCGGGGCCGTACGAGTCGGCCGTGTCCACGAAGTCGACGCCGAGTTCGACGGCCCGGCGGAGGACCTCGCGTGCCTCGCCGACGTCGTCCGGTTCGCCGAGGATGTCCTCGCCCGTGATCCGCATCGCGCCGAAACCGAGGCGGTGGACGGTGCGGTCGCCGCCGATGTCGAACGTGTCGCTCTCGTTTGCCGGACTCGCGTCCATGGGACCACTGATAGTGATTGTTGCGATTATTTTCGTGACCACGTCACGTGAACGGTTGGTTCGCGGGCTGAACCCCACGAATTGTGACTTCTCGGCGGTACGGAGTCGCAACAATTACTATGAGACACCCCGGCAAAAAGGTGTTTGGCGCGGACAATCCGGCGGGGTCCCGGCGGTCACGCGCGACGCTGGATGACTCGCTTCGCGGCCTCGGCTTTCTCCTTCCAGCCGTACCCCTGCTCGTAGACGTGGCGTTTCGCCTCGAGCAGTTCCTCCGGGGAGTCCTCCTCGAACCCCCCGCGGGCCCACGTGCCGCTCTCGTGGAGCCACTCGATGACCTTCGCCTTCGTCTCCGGCCACGAGAGGCCGACCATCTCGTAGTAGGCGATCAGCGCGAAGATGGCGTTGTCGTGGCTGCCGGGGACGCTCCCGCGCTCGTAGATCGTCCGGAGCGGTTCGCTGGAGGGTTCGGCCACCTCGTCTTTGTACTCGGCGGGCGTCCGGAGTTCGAGTGCCCCCTCGTCGGTCTCCCGGAGGCGTTTCTCCCGGCGGAGTTGCTCCAGGGCGGCGGCGTTGAGCGGGTCCCAGCCGTCGTGACAGGCCTCGCGGAGTTCCGCCTCCGTGTGCGGCTCGACCGACAGCGGCGCGACGACGTCGACGTAGGCCTTCTCGACGTCCGTCCAGGGCCGCCCGCCGAACCGGCAGTCCCCGTCGTGGAGGTTGTTGGTCGCGTAACAGCCGGGACAGGGGTACGCGAAGCGCAACGACACTGGTCGGGGGTAGACCCGGGACCGTATAATCCTTTCCGGACCGCGGGACCAGCGCGGGAGTCCTAAGCCAGCGCGAGCAGGTCGGCCGGCGGGTCGCCCGGCAGTTCCTCCCGGTCGTGAGGGGCCTCGAAGTCCAGGTCCGGCCCCCGCGCGATGATCCGCGTGGGGTTCACGCCGGGGTGGGTCGTGTAGTAGTGCTCCTTGATGTGGTCCATGTCGACCGTCTCCGCGACCCCGGGCGTCTGGTAGAGGTCCCGCAGGTACGGCCAGAGGTTGTCGTACTCGTGGATGGCCCGCACGTTGCACTTGAAGTGGGTGTGGTAGACGTGGTCGAACCGGATCAGCGTCGTGAACATGCAGACATCGGCCTCGGTCAGGCGGTCGCCGGCGAGGTAGCGCCGGTCCGCGAGGGCCGCGTCCCAGTGGTCGAGCGCGTCGAACAGGTCGGTCACCGCGCGGTCGTACGCCTCCTGGGACCCGGCGAAGCCCGCCCGGTAGACGCCGTTGTTGATCGGCTCGTAGATGTCGTCGATGATCCGGTCGACCTCGTCGCGGTAGCCCTCGGGATAGAGGTCGACGTCGCGGGTCGCCACCCCGTCCATCGCCACGTCCAGCATCCGGAGGATTTCCTGGGACTCGTTGTTGACGATCGTTCCCTCCCGTTTGTCCCACAGCACCGGCACCGTCACGCGACAGGTCGCGTCCGGATCGGCTTTCACGTAGACCTCCCGCAGGTAGTTGTCGCCGTTGACCGTATCGGGCGTACAGCCCGGTTTCTCGGGGGTGAACTGCCAGCCGTCCTCGGCGCGGGAGGGATCGACGACGTCGACGGTAATCGCGTCGTCCAGTCCCTTCAGCGAGCGCGCGAGCAGCGTCCGGTGGGCCCACGGGCAGGCGTAGGAGACGTAGAGGTGGTACCGCCCGGCCTCCGGCTGGAACCGCGCGTCGGGGTCGTCGCGGATCCAGTCCCGGAAGGTCGTCTCCTCGCGCTGGAACTCGCCGTCCTCGCCGGTCGATCCCTGGACGTCGGTGTGCCACTCGCCGTCGATGAGCTTGTTCATACCCCCTGTAAGGACGCGGCCGTGAAAAGTCCGGCAGTGAGACGAGTGTAACCTGCCGGCGGCCGCCCGTCCGCCCGCTCGACCGCGTGGCGTCGGGCGGCGACGGGAACGGCGGGTTTCGAAGGACTTATTCGCGCCGTTGGCCTCAGTTCGGCCAAGAACCAGCCATGTCGGACAAACCAGCCTCGATGTACCGGGAGATCAGCAAGCCGGCGTACACCCGACGCGAGTACATCACCGGCATCCCGGGCTCGAAGATCGCACAGCACAAGATGGGCGACCGGGACGCCGACCCCGAGGACTACCCCGTCCGGATCAGCCTGCTCGTCGACGAGGAGGTCCAGATCCGCCACGGGTCGCTGGAGGCCTCGCGGCTGTCGGCCAACCGCCACCTGCTCAAGGAACTCGGCGAGGAGAACTACAAGATGATCCTCCGGAAGTTCCCCCACCACGTCATCCGGGAGAACAAGCAGGCCACGGGCGCGGGCGCGGACCGCGTCTCGGACGGCATGCGCCAGGCGTTCGGGAAGGTCGTCGGCACCGCCGCCCGCATCCCGGCGGGCGACCGCGTGTTCACCGTCTGGTGCGACGTCGAGGACGCCGACGTCGCCAAGGACGCCCTCCGCCGGGCGTACAACAAGATCTCGCCACCCTGCCGGATCGAGGTCGAACGCGGCGAGAAACTGCTGATCGCCTGATCGGTCGAACGCCCGACCGTCGAACGCCCGGTCCGTGCCCGCCGACGTTCCGTTCTCGTTTTCGGTCCCACTTCCGCCCGCGTCTCCGTTTTCGGTCTCGTCTCGGATTTCAGGCCGTCGTCACTGCATCGTGACGAACCGGACGCCGCCGTGTTCCTCGCGGTCGAGGGTCCCGTCGGCGCGGCGGCGTGCCCGGACGAGCGTCTGCCGGCGCGTCCCGAGTGGGGCGAGCAGGTATCCGCCCGGCCGGACCTGCTCGACGACCGCCCGGGGGAAATCCGTCGCGGCGCACGTGAGATACGCCCGGTCGTAGGGAGCGTGCTCGGGCCAGCCCTCGCGGCCGTCGCCGGCCCGGACCGATATCCCGCCGTAGCCCAGCCGTTCCAGCCGTCGGCGGGCGCGCTCGGCCAGCGACTCGTGGTACTCGACGCTGTAGACGCCCCCGGGGCCGACGACCTCGGCGGTGACCGCGGCGTGGTAGCCACAGCCGGTGCCGACCTCCAGTACCTCGTCGCCCGGACGGAGGTCGAGCAGGTCCGTCATGATGCCGACCATGTGGGGGGCGCTGATCGTCTGGCCCTCGCCGATGGGGAGCGGCCGGTCGTCGTAGGCCCCCTCGCGCCGCCCTTCCGGGACGAACTCGTGGCGCGGGACCGACCGGAGCGCCGCCAGGGTCGCCTCGTCCTCGATCCGGCCGCGGCGTGCCAGGCGGTCGACCAGTGCCTCGCGTTCCTGTTCGGGGTGCATGCCTACCAGGCCGACCAGGCGTCGCCCGTCTCGTCGCGGACGTAGAGCCGTTTTACGTCCTTCGCCAGGACGGTGTCGCCCGCGTGGTCGAGCTTGTCGAACTCGTAGCCCGTGGCGTCGTCCCGGACGTAGATACCCTCGACGGTGAACTCCTCGTCGCCGACGGTCGACGTCTCGCCGACGGTGAACTCCTCGTCGCCGGGCACCTGGAGCGTGAAGCTCCGGGTCTCGTCGTGCCGGCCGTCGGTCGGATGGGCGGTGACGTTGACGCTGACGTTCCCGACCGCGCGGGTCCAGATCGTCTCGACGTCCGCGACGGGCGCGCTGTCGGCCCGTCCCTCGGGGAGTTCGAGGCTCGTGATCCGGGCGGTGACGATTGCTTCGGGCGTCTCGACGAGGAACTCCTCGCCGACCGCGACGGTCTCGTCGGCCGGCGCGTCGACCGTCGCGGCGAACGACTCCCCGTCCTGGGAGACCACGACCTCCTGCTGGACGGTCCGCTCTCCGGGGATCGTCTCCTTGTGGACGTGCTCGCAGTCCGTACAGCGGACGGTGGCCTGTCCGCCGGGCTTGAGTACCTCGTGGACCGTCTCCAGGTCCGGCGAACAGGCCGGACACGGGAGCGCGATCCGCTCCGTAGCGTCGGTCATGCCGGGCCGTACTCGGTGCGGACGTAAAAACACGCTGACCGGCCCGACCGGCGCGAGGGCGCTCTCCGGGACTCCGGGCGTCTCGGGGGGGTCAGGCCCCGACCCCCGACGGCAGTTCCACCCGTTCGCCGTCGGCATAGACGGTCGGCTCCCGGAGGATACCGTCCAAGTGGAGCGGCGCGCGGACGTCCCCGCCGATGCCGTGGTCGTCGCCGATGGCGGCGTGGACGGTGCCGCCGGCCTTCTCGTCTAGCAGGACCGACCCGACGAGTTCGGTCACGGCGACGTTGGTGCCGATCCCCAGTTCCGCGAGGTTGTACGCGGCGTCACCGACCTCGTCGGCAGCCGCCTCGACCTGCTCGCGGACGGCGTCGTCGCCGATCTCCGTGACGTAGCCGTCAGCCACCTCGAACCGGAGGGTGTCGCCCTCGTCGAGCAGACCGCGGGGCATCATGGTGCCGTCGACGACGTAGGTGCCGTCGGCGGTCTCCGGGCTGACGAACACCTCGCCCGCCGGCAGGTTCGACATCTCGCCGGGGCGGTGGACCATCCCCGTATCCGAGCGCCACTCGCGGTCGCCGGGCCGGAACGTGACGTCGGTGCCCTGGGGCGAGGTGACCCGGATCTCGGCGGCGTCCGCCACCCGGTCGAGCATCGCCTCGCACTCGGCGGCGATCCGCTCGTAGTCGGCGTCGAGGCCGGTGACGAACACCTCCTCGGTGATCCCCGGGAGCGTGGCCACGCGCGCGCCGGCCTCGTTGGCGTCGGTCCGGGCGGCCGTGTGGCTCAGGCTCTTGGTCGTCGGCGCGAGCACCACGTCCGCGCCGGCCATCGCCGCCGCCACCGGGTCGGGCGGCTCCGCGCCGTGCTGGTCGCCCGGGGGGTACCGGACGATCACGGCGTCGTCTGTCACCTCGCCGGCCACCTCGTAGAGGGCCATCCCGATCGGCCAGCGCTCGTCGTCGGTGATCACGGCATACGACTCGTCGGCCCCGAGGTCCATGCACTGCCTGACCGCCGTCTCGGCGGGTTCCCTGAGCGTCTCGTCCATGGCGGGACTGGGGCCGGGCGGGGATTAGACCTTGCGCCGCGGTGGTTGCCCTTCCCGGGGGGCGACGCTGTACCTCGAAACGGTTAACCGCGTCCCGGCGGGACCGACGTGTATGATCCAGGTCGGCATCAACGGGTACGGGACGATCGGAAAACGCGTCGCCGACGCCGTCCGGGCACAGCCGGACATGGCGGTCGCGGGCGTGGCCAAGACGCGGCCGAACTTCGAGGCCCATCGTGCCGTCGAGGAGGGATACCCGCTGTACGCGGCCATCGAGGAGCGGATCGACCGGTTCGACGAGGCGGGGATCGACCTCGCGGGGACCGTCGACGAACTGGTCGCCGACAGCGACGTCGTCGTGGACGCGACGCCCTCGGGCGTGGGCGCGGAGAACAAGCCCCTCTACGAGGCCCACGACACGCCGGCGCTCTACCAGGGCGGCGAGGACGCCGACCTCGTGGAGGCGAGTTTCAACGCCCGCGCCAACTACGCCGACGCCGCCGGGGCCGACCACGTCCGGGTCGTCTCCTGTAACACCACGGGGCTGTCGCGGCTGGTCGCCCCGCTCTCGGAGACCTACGGCATCGAGAAGATCCGCGCGACGCTGGTCCGGCGGGGCGGCGACCCCGCCCAGTCGGGGCGCGGTCCGATCAACGACACGCTCCCGGACCCGGTGACGATCCCCTCCCACCACGGCCCGGACGTGAACACCATCTTCCCCGACCTCGACATCGACACGCTCGGGATGAAGGTGCCGGCCACGCTGACCCACACCCACAGCGTCAACGTCACCCTCGAAAGCGACGCGACGGCCGAGGGCGTCCGCGAACTGCTCGAATCGGAATCGCGGATCTTCGTCCTCCCGGAGTACATGGACATCGACGGCTCCGGGAAACTCAAGGAGTTCGCGCTCGACGCCGGTCGCCCCCGGGGCGACCTCTGGGAGAACGCCGTCTGGGGCGAGTCGATCACCGTCGAGGGCGACGACCTCTATCTCTTCCAGGCGATCCACCAGGAGGCCGACGTGGTCCCGGAGAACGTCGACGCCGTCCGGGCCGTCCTCGGCGAGATGGACGCCGCCGAGAGCAGGGAGACGACCGACGAGGCCCTCGGGATGGGCTTCTAACTGGGACGAGTGTCGGGCGCGCGACCGGGAAATCGATTCCGGGTCGCCCGGCCCGTGGTTGCTCCGGGATCCGATTCCTGGGCCGAAACATACGACCGGTCACCAGACATCGAGTGAACCGACTGGAGGTCGGCCCGTCAGTTCCCGTCGAGACAGGGGAACAGCCCGATAGTACAGGGATCGGGCGGACACCACCACCACCCATAGCCGGGACCGATGACACACCCGTTCGATCTGCGTTCGAGGTCCGCTGTCCGATCGTCGTTCGCCGCGTTTTGATCGAGCATACAGTGTCCGTATTGTATTTGTTAGTAATAAATTTATGCAACAGAGAAATGATTACTAACGTACGACGGAACCGGCGCGGATGCCGGTCCCGTACTCGAAAAAAGCGAAACTCCCCCCGCCGGATCGCGTTCTGCCGGGACAGCCCGGCCGCCCGTGCGACCTTCACCCGGAGGCGTAGATCGGCGGAAACGGACAGTACGGAAGGTACTTGCAGGGATCCGGGATAGGGCACCACCACGGGCCGAGGTGACAGCTATCGTTCGACCGGCGTTCGAGGTCCTCGGTACGACCGTCGTTCGAAGTGTGCGAACGTGACATACAAGATGATCATTAACCTTATATCTATTAAATTTATCTTCTAGATACTGTTAATAACTCGACTATCGGTCGCTGTCGTACGGGATTGACGGGAGTCGCGCCCGGACGCCACGTGGTCCGCGCGACGGCCGCCGGCGACGACATGGCTGTGATACGTCGTGTCTCTCCTGTTTCTCCGGACGGTCGCTCGGTCAATACCACGGATAGGGTGGGTAGGGCGGGCAGGGGGAGGGAAGCAGTTCGCACGGGTCCGGGAGCGGCGGCGTACACGAGGGATCGAAGCGACAGGGAATGCGGGTGTTCTTCCGCAGTTCGAGGTCGTCGGCGTGATCGTGTTGGACGTTTGACTCCGGCATACAGGATAAAATGAATATTTATCAGACATAAATTTATTACTATTTACTGGATACCATCGGGACGATCGGTCCGGAGATCCACCGCTGGGAGTCCGGTTCCGGATCGACCGCGGGGCGCGGGGCGGCCGGCGGTCCCTGGTTACAGTGGCCGGGTACAGGAAACACCCGGCAGTTGACCTCCTCCCACGGCTGAAGCCGTGGGATTCCTCCGGTGGGGATTTCAGCCTGATGCTGAAGCCCCAGAGGCAACTTTCCCCCCCTCGCAGCGGGTACTCCGGTCTATGCGATCCTCTTTGGGATTTGCCCGCCGAACAGGCGGGGCGATTGTGGTGGGCCGCCACTCGTGATTGTCCCACTCGAGGCGCACGGGCCGGGCCATCG
>PXRG01000010.1:37200-46113 GCA_003021105.1 Halobacteriales archaeon QS_1_68_17 | reverse complement strand
CCCCGACAGTCCGCGCAGGGAGCGCAGTCTCCGCAGGCGTGGATTCGGAGTGTTCCACTCCTACTCGGTGGTGATGGCGTAATTCATCTCGACCGCCTTTCTTGTCGGGCTCTAAGCCGAGACGATGAGTAGCTGCCATCACACTTCTAGTCTTCGACTGGCAGTGTTGTAAATGCCCGGCACAGAGTGAAAGTAAAACGAAGACGGCACTGTATCCCCGCCCTACTGTGCTCCTTATGCGCTCGCGCGGACTGCGGTGCTCGTTGAGGACGGGGGCTTCGTGCCTGCAATCAGCTAACAGGGGGGGCGACCACGGGCCACGCATGGAAGACGCGCGGTCGAGCGGTCCGGCGGGTGCCACCGGCCCCGCGGCCGTCGGGCGGGGGTGTCGCCGGTGAGTGACGGGCGGCCCGCGTACGCGCCGGCGTTCCGGCTGGCGATTGCGGCGCTCCTCTGGGGCGGCGTCGCCGCGGCGGCGCTCGACATTCCCGGGCACGGGGAGGGGCACGGACTGGTCAGCGATCCCACCGGCCTCGCGGTGCTCGTCCTGCTGTGTGTCGTCGCGGTGTATTTCACCGTCGTCGCGCTCCCGCCGGTCGAGCGGCTGGTGACCCGGTAGGTGCCGCGACCGGCAGGACTTTGGACCGGCCCCGCCGAGAGGCGACCATGTACGTCGGACGGTTCGTCGTGATCGGTCCCGATGTGAGCGCCTACCGCGTCTCCTCGCGTTCGTTCCCCAACCGCCGGATCGTCGCGCGCGACGGGACGCTGACGGTCGGCCCGACCGCGGACGCCCCGGAGACGGACAACCCCTACATCTCGTACAACTGCGTGCGCCTGCCCGGGGAGGCGGCGGTGCTGGGCAACGGCTCGCACGTCGATCCGATCGCGGAGAAACTCGACCTGGGCTACCCACCCAAGGACGCCCTGGCCGCGCCGTTGCTGGCGCTGGACTACGAGAAGGACGACTACGACACTCCACGGATCGCGGGGATCATGGCGGCCGACGGGTCGGCCTACGTCGGCACCGTCCGCCGGGACGCCCTGCTGGTCGAACGGGTCGACGAGTCGACGCTGGTGGCCACGTACGAGCGGGACAGCCCCGGACCCTTCGAGCTAGCCGCCGACGACGCCGCGGCCGCCGCCCGGGAAATGTACGACCACGAATTCGAGCACGCGGTCTGTGCCGCGGGGGTCGCCCGGACCGCCGACGGGTTCGAGACCGCCGTCGTGAACGATTAAGGCCGTCGCCGGCATCTGTCGGGTATGCGCGTCGGTCTCATCTCGGACATCCACGGCAACGAGGTCGCGCTCGACGCCGTCCTGGCGGACATGCCGGACGTGGACGCGCTCGCCTGCGCGGGGGACGTCGTCGGATACAACCCCTGGCCGGCCGAGTGTGTCGCGGCGGTCCGCGAGCGCGACGTCCCGACGGTGATGGGCAACCACGACCGGGCCGTCGCCAGCGACACCGCCTTCCGTTTCAACCGGATGGCCAGCGCCGGCGTCGAGTACGCCCGCGAACAGCTCTCGGACGACCAGCTGGAGTGGCTCCGCGCCCTCCCGGACGAGCGCCACGAGTTCGACGGCCGCGTGAAGCTGGTCCACGGCCACCCCGACGACCCCGACCGGTACACCTACCCCAGCGAGTTCGGGCCGCGGCTGCTCGGCGACGAGGACGTGCTGGTGATGGGTCACACTCACGTCCAGGCCCACGAGACGTACGACGAGGGCATCGTCGTCAACCCTGGCAGCGTCGGCCAGCCGCGGGACGCCGACCCGCGCGCGGCCTACGCGGTGGTCGACCTCGACGCGATGACCGTCGACGAGCGCCGGGTGCCCTACGACGTCGACGCCGTCTGCCGGGCGGTCCGGGAGGCCGGCCTCCCGGAACGGATCGGGACCCGGCTCCGCGAGGGCCGGTGACTGGCCGGGTCCGGCGGGCTGTTTGCCCCGGGAGGGACGCGACCGACCCGCGTGCGGTGCCCGGGCGGGTCCGGACAGCTTTTTGCTCCCGGGCGCACACGTCCGTCCGTGCCCCTGGAGACGCCGGCCAGGATCGTCAGCGAACTCGCCAGCCGCGGCTACAACGCCGACCGCGAGGCGGTGACGCTGCTGGCGAACGCGCCCGACCCCGACGCCGCGCTCGACCGTGCACTCGAAACGGCCCCCGACGACGCGCTGAAGCTCTCGGCCGCGCACGTCGAGGCGGCGCTCGACGCCGGCCAGAGCGACACTCCGACCGCGTCCGCCGCGAACGGACCGGAGCCGGACGGGACCGCGTCCGCCCCCTCGAACCCCTCCGTTTCGACTGGAAACCGGACCGGAAAATCGTCGGGGGAGCGGGGGCGATCTCCAGTCGAAACGGGGGATGTCGGCGGGGGGCCGACCCGGGACACCGCGCGGCAGGCCGTCGAGGTCAGCGGCGACATGACCGGCCGGAGCACGGGAACCGGGGAGTACGGGGACTTCGTGGCGGTGTTCCGGGACCGGTACGAGCGGCTCTCCCGGCAGTTGCGCGGCCGGGTCAACCACCGGCCGACCGGCGCGCTGGCGGGGATGGCCGGCGGGAGCGAGGCGGCCATCGTCGGCATGGTTTCGGACATCCGCTCGACCGCGAGCGGGCACTGGCTGGTCGAACTGGAGGACACCAACGGCACGTTCCCCTGCCTGGTGATGAAAGACCGGGAGATCGCGGACCTGGTGAACGAACTGCTCTACGACGAGGTGATCGCCGTCGAGGGGACGCTGGCCGACGACGGCGGCATCCTGTTCGTCGACGCGATCCACTTCCCGGACGTGCCCCGCACGTACGAGCCATCGACCGCCGACCGGCACGTGCGCGCGGCGCTGATCAGCGACGTGCACGTCGGCAGCCAGGAGTTCATGGCCGACGCCTGGCACCGCTTCGCCGACTGGCTCCACACCCCGGACGCCGCCGAGGTCGAGTACCTGCTCCTGGCGGGCGACATGGTCGAGGGCGTCGGCGTCTATCCCGACCAGGACGAGGAACTCGACGTGATCGACATCTACGAGCAGTACGAGCAGTTCTCGGAGTACCTCAAGGAGGTCCCCGGGGACGTGGAGATCGTGATGATCCCGGGCAACCACGACGCCGTCCGCCTCGCCGAGCCACAGCCGGCCTTCGACGAGGAACTCCGCGGGATCATGTCGCCCCACGACGCCCGGATCGTCTCGAATCCCTCGACGGTCACCGTCGAGGGCGTCTCGGTGCTGATGTACCACGGCGTCTCGCTCGACGAGGTGATCGCGGAACTGCCCGACGGGAAAGCCAATTACGACGAGCCACACCGGGCGATGTACCACCTCCTCAAGAAGCGCCACGTCGCCCCCCAGTACGGCGGCCACACCCGGCTGGCCCCCGAGGAGAAAGACCACCTCGTGATCGACGAGGTGCCCGACGTCTTCCACGCCGGCCACGTCCACAAACTCGGCTACGGGAAGTACCACAACGTCCTCGTGATCAACTCCGGGTGCTGGCAGGCCCAGACCGCCTTCCAGCGCAGCGTCAACATCGATCCCGACGCCGGCTTCGCACCCGTCGTGGATCTAGACACGCTGGAGTTGACGATACAGAAATTTGTGTAGGCTTGGTTAGTTTTAATTACTAAGGTATAAAATTATAATCTATGGCCGTAGAGGTCATAGTCGATCCAGATTCATTTTTCGAAAAGCAATCAAGATCACCGTCTGTGGCTGCGCCGGTGCTAGTCGTAGTTCTTGCAGCATTGTCGACAGCTATTGTACCGTCTATTATATTATATTATATAATGAATATCTCGCCTAGAGGAATGTCAATCTATATGTTGATTTTTGGAATTACGAATGTAATAGGAGGAATCCTAGCTATTTTTGGTCTGTGGATGGTGACATCGATTCTACTTCATTTCATGGCATTCTATCTAAGTGGCAATGGTGGATTACGGAATACTATTCTCATGACTGGATGGGGTTTTCTTCCAATGGTGTTTGTTAATATCTCTAATTCTTTCCTCACATACCGGATCATTAGCAGTATTTTTAGCCAAGTCAATATAGAATCAATCTCTATCGCCCATATAAACGCTATGTTAGCAAATCATCCGATGATGATTCTTACTAAGCTCGTCAGCTCGCTCGGAGTAGTGTGGATGGGATTTCTATGGACTTTCGCAATTCGCAATGTACATGATATTAATTTTAGAAATTCTACTATAGTTTCCAGCATTAATATATTAATTATATTTGTATATTGGACTATCAGACTTCTATAATTTGATTTATATCTATATTTATATTTTATATGGAAACAATTCTCTAGATAAGCTTTGTGGATGTTGATCTAAATTGATGTATCCGGCGGTGATTGTAATAGCGACGAAATTGGCCAATCTATTCTCTGACAACCCTCCGACCGTCCAACCACCTGGTATGTAAGCGGCCAGTCCGAACTTTAAGGGTCTGAAACGATTGATTGATGTTGGTCGATCAATGTAGCCAAGCCGACTGCTCACTCCTGGTAGAACAAGGAAAATTGAGTATCCGTAGCCATCGGTGAAAGCTATCGGATTTTCGACATTGTGTTTCTCGATGAACCGAGACCGGGATCCAGCTGCTGAATCAATTTTACGACGGCTGAACACGTCTCTATCCATAGAGTCTCGAAGTCAATCGCCGCGTACATCCGTTTTCTCAAACTGATAACTAGTCAGTACCCCGGCATTTAGCTACTAATTAAAGTAGGGTCTAATCAAGCCTCGACATCAGAACTGTTGTACTGAATATAAATAAAAAAATGAGGACAATGGCAACCACGACAGCCAAAGCTGGGTGTATAGAGAGATTGAAAATTACGGGTAATGAGAATATGAAGATAACCACGACAATTAGCCCTGAGATCCATATTGCAGCAATTGCACGCTTCGGGTGTTCCCACTCGTCCCAATCAGTAGTAAGGACCTTGGGATTTGAATCTCCCATCAATTATCTATACAGGGTTATCCTTTATAAGCTTCATCATAGCATATTTTATTTATATATTAATAAATTAGAAGGTTTTATTTGTTTCTATATCACACGATAGAATAGTGGTAATGTGATTGACTTTCAATCGAAAATATCAAACCATCCAAAAGAGGCAATGGTATCAATGTTTTTTTCTACAATGGTTATAATTGGTATTTTCTTAATTATTTTTCCGTTCTTATCAGTTGATCTCCCGGGATCACCTGGAATGAAAGGGTTAATAGTTGGTATAACAGGTTTAATATTGTTTACGATATTTCTATATCTTTCTACTAAATTAAACAATGTATTCTAACTAGTGACAGAATATAATAACAATCCTTCAACAGCTGCTGCAAGTATGATACAAACACAAGAAACCAATATAAGGATGAATATATCAGTTATTTCTCTTTTCATTAAAAATTTAGAGTTAGGATAATACAGAAATTTCAGGAATTCATAGGGGACCCGAATGCCCACCGCACCCGCAATCCAAATCGCTGGGAGTTCAATTATTGCATGCGGGACAAAATATTTGATAAATAGGGTTGTTGATATCGGAAGTACAAAAAGAACATTTGCATGAACAAAACCACTGGTGAATAGCCCCACTATAGCTAAGCCACAAAAAGTTAATGCGCCGGCTAGAATAATCGCCAAAACGAACATATTCATTTTTAAAATTTCTAATATAGAGCTTGGGTTTTGGTTATAGGTTTCTAATTCTGGCACCTTTTCTAAAGTAATTGTTGCAGCTGCGATCACGCCGGTCATCGCACCAAAAAAATATATAAAAATTGCTAATACGATAAAATATCTGTTAGAATAGATTGCTTTCCTAATATATGCCATACTACTATTTAAAAATGGCCTGATTCCGGACCCTATCTTTAATTTAGAGTGTATAGCCAGCACCGAATGCACAACCTTGTGGTCCGACGCTACAGGCCGCAACTGAGACAGGCACCACCGTTGCTCCACTGATCGCGCCACTTTTAACTGCTGCTTCTATCGTCCCCTTATCCGCATAGCCGACTGCGGCACCAACAGCAGTATGTGCATTGCTTTGACCAGAAGTGACAACGTTTGTATTTGTTTTTTCTGTCACCCTAGTTGTTGACTCATCTACAACACCAACAAGACCACCGACAAGCACGGATGACAGCAATGTCGTTGCAAGAGCTAAACTCAATATCTGGTTTCTTTTCATACTTCATTTTCATATTTTTTGCTTGCTGTAAATATTTTTCTATTAGACGTTTCTATTATTATATTAGACAGCTTATAGAAATACTGACTTACGAGCAGGAGCGATGGTCGACGAGAAACCACCCACGCTCAATCCGACGCCGGCTACGCGCCGGTCGTCGACCTCGATACGCTCGACCTGACGATCCAGAAGTTCAGTTGAGCAGAAGTGCGTGTGGTTTCTTCCGCCGCGTCGAAACCGACCGTTCGATAGTCGAAGGTCCTACCGGCCGGACCCGTCGAGTTGCCGGCGGCCGCGTTCGTACAGGCCGCCGACGGCGGCACCGACCGGGAGGATGGCCCACGAGAGATAGAGGAAGACGAACGGGACCAGCGGGAGCAACGTGAGGGCGGTGTCGCCGGCCGACGGCGCGAGGGTGGACGGATCGACGAGGACGTCGTACCCGAGCAGGAGGACGACGGTTGCCGAGGCGGCGAGCAGGTACCCGAGGACCGTCGCGCCGAGACCGCGGAGGACGCCGCTGTAATCGATCGACTCCGGGAGGACGCGCCAGACGAGGACGCCGGCACAGAAGGCACCCGGAACGACGAGGGGGAGCGAGACGAGAGCGTATCCGAAGGACGCGAACGCGACGTCCGACGGGGACGCCACCGGTCGGGGATCGATACCTCGTGACCTGCGGTGGAGGGCGGCGGAAACAGTGGCTCGATGTGAGAGTGACGGCGCGGACAAAAAAGACTGCTGGGGGACCGAGATGCCCGTCGACGCGGAGTTCTCGTTCCACGGGAGGTGGCGTTCGGCCCCGACCCCGCGAACGAGAGAGCAGAACGGGCGGCTTTTTGAGTGACCGGCACTGAAAAGCCACCAATGAAGGTGTTCGGTTCGAGCGGCGTCAGGGGGCTGGCGAACGACGAGGTGACGCCGACGTTTGCGATGCGCGTCGCCCGCGCCGCGGGGACCGCGTGGGGGGCAAAGCGGGTCGCCGTCGGCCGGGACACGCGCACGACGGGGGGGATGCTGGCCGACGCGGTCGCGAGCGGCCTCGCGAGCGTCGGGGCGGCCGTCGACCGCGTGGGGATCGTCCCCACGCCGGGGCTGCAGGCCTACGCCGAACGCGAGGGCGTGCCGGCGGTGATGGTGACCGCCTCGCACAATCCGCCGGCGTACAACGGGCTGAAGCTGATCGGAGCCGACGGGATCGAACTCGCGCGGGCGGACCTGGACGGGATCGAGGAGCTGCTGGACGGCCGCGAGTTCGCGCGGGCGGACTGGGACGCCGTCGGCGAGAGCCGGCGGGTCGAGGGCGTCCGCCGGGCGTACGTCGACGACCTCCTCGGAGCCGTCGACCGCGAGCGGATCGCCGACGCCGCCCCGACGGTCGCGCTCGACCCCGGCCACGGCGCCGGGGCGCTCACCAGCCCCGGCTTTTTCCGGCGGCTCGGCTGCGAGGTGGTGACGGTCAACGCACAGCCGGACGGGCACTTCCCCGGGCGGGACCCGGAACCGGTCGCGCCGAACCTGGGGGACCTGCGGCGACTGGTCCGGGCGTCCGACGCCGACCTGGGGATCGCCCACGACGGGGACGGGGACCGCGCCATCTTCGTCGACGAGCGCGGCGAGGACGTCGAGGGCGACGCCGCGCTGGCGGCGCTGGCGGCCGCGGAACTCGGCCCCGGCGACGCGACCGTCTCGGCGGTCAACGTCTCCCAGCGGCTGGTCGACGTCGTCCGCGAGGCCGGCGCGACCCTGGAGCTTACGCCCATCGGGAGCACGAACATCATCAGCCGCATCCGGGAGCTACGGACCGAGGGGGCGAACGTCCCCATCGCGGGCGAGGGCAACGGCGGGATCTTCTTCCCGAACTACCGGCTGGCCCGCGACGGGGCCTACACGGCCGCGCGCTTTCTCGAACTGGTCGCCGAGCGGCCGACCAGCGAGGTGGTCGCCCCCTACGGCGGCTACCACAACGTCCGCGAGAACCTCGACTACGGCTCGGCGGCCCAGCGCGAGGCGATGCTGTCGGCCATCGCCCGGGCGGCGGAGGCGGCCGACGCCGACCTCGACCGGACCGACGGCTACCGCCTCGACTACGGCGACGCCTGGGTGCTGGCCCGCCCCTCGGGCACCGAGCCGCTGATCCGGGTCTACGCGGAGGCCCGCGACCCCGACCGGGCCGAACGGCTGGTCGACCGGATGGTCGCGGCCGCGGAGGAAGCCACTGCCGACGCCTGATAGTGGTTGCTGTAACGAATTACCGTGTCGACTTCCGGTGAAGCGCCCGGCGTTGCTATCGTCGCGTGTGGTTGCTGTAACGAATTACCGTGTCGACCGCGTTTCGTCGTGCGGTCGATCCGGTACTGGCTTACAGCAATCACTACGACGCCGCGGGCACGGCCGACCCGGATTCGACCCGCTCGTGGAACGCCCGGACCGCGCCGGTCAGCGCGTCCCTGGGGGGTTCGAACTGCAGGAAGTGGGTCCCGCCGGCGATCTCCGCGTACGTCCGGTCGTCGGCTCCCAGGTCGTCGAAGAGCGCGAGCGCGTCCTGGCGGGTCGAGGCCGCGTCGAGCGATCCCCGGACGACGAGCGCCGGGACGGCGATCGCGGCGGCGTCGTAGACCGGCGCGTCGACCGACGCCCGGAGGTCGACGAGCGTCCCGTTCGGCGCGGCGACGGCGTCGTCGTCGACCCGCTGG
>PXRG01000010.1:0-37084 GCA_003021105.1 Halobacteriales archaeon QS_1_68_17 | reverse complement strand
GCGCTCGGCGCGACGCGCCCGGAGGTCGCGCTCGACCGCGCCGCGTTCGAGGCGGGCACGCTCCTCGGGACCGAGTTCGTCGCGGGCGAGCGCGCTCTCGCGGAGCCGCCGGTAGATCTCCCGGTCGTGGGCCAGGTCGCGCAACTCGCGGGCCCGGTCGACGACCGGTTCGGGGGCGAACCGGCCGGTCACCGCGACCAGTTCCCGCACGCGCCACCGGAGGGCGTCCGCGGGCGGGGGCGGCCAGCCGACGGTCAGCGGGTCTGTGTCGAGCCGCCGGAGGTAGGTCTGGTGGGTCGAGACGTTCCGGCGGAGCGCCCCCGGGTCGTCGACGTAGTGGTCGAGTTTCGAACGCGAGTACTCCGAGTACTCCAGCAACACCGGAATCGGCTCGGTTCCCGGTGGATGGGTCACGACGTACTCCCGGAGGTCGGCGGGCGGGTCGCGGTAGGGCACGAGCGGGTAGGCCCCCGTGGCCTCGACGAACCCCAGGACCGTCCGAGCGCTCTTTTCGCGCTTGAACGAACCGAAGGCCTCGCGGACGGCCTCGTCGTAGGCCTCGACGGGGTCGCGCAGCCGCTCGACCGGGGCGTCGAGGTCCGCCTCGCCGAGCGACTGGAGGCGTTCGAGGTCGTCGATCCGGTCGTCGAGTTCGGAGAGCCGCCGGCGGACGGCGCTCCGGGCGCGCTCGTACCGTTTCTCCGCGGCGTCGCGGTCGTCCAGGCGGGCGACGTCGTCCCGCACCGGCGCGAGCGTCTCCCGGGCAGCCGCGAAGTCCGATTCGGTCAGTCGCCGCTGCTGGAGGACGTCGTCGACCTCCTCGAACGCCTCCCGGTGGCGGTGGTCCTCGGGCAGGCGCTCGACGAACTTCGCCAGTTTCTCCTGGAACTCGATGAAGACGGCGAAGTCGCCGTCGCCGGTCGCCCGGGTCTCGTACCGGTCGAACAGGGCCGTCAGTTCCTCGTGGGCGTCGGCGACCGCCCGGAGGGTGTCCTCCCCGACCGCCGCCACCCGCTCGCGGGCGCGCTCGCGAGCCTCGTGGGCGGCGGCGAGTTCGTCGACGGGATCCTCACTCATACACTTCGTCGGGGTCGAACGCGCGCTCGCCGACGACCGCGCCGTCGAGCGTCCGGTAGAAACACGACTCGTAGCCGGTGTGGCAGGCCCCGCCCTCCTGGTCGACGAGGTACAGCAGAGCGTCGCCGTCGCAGTCGACGCGCACCTCCCGGACCCGCTGGACGTGGCCGCTGGTCGTGCCCTTCTGCCAGAGTTCCGACCGGCTCCGGGAGTAGTAGTGTGCCAGCCCCGTCTCGACGGTGCGGTCGACCGCCTCGGGGGTGACGTACGCCAGCATCAACACCTGCCCCGAATCGGCGTCCTGGGCGACCGCCGGCAGCAACTCCGCCTCGTCGAACGCGAGTTCGACGCCGTCCGCGTCGCTCATACGTCAGCGACGTGGCTGGGGCCGATATGTCTTTTCGTCTCTCCGGACCGGATCGTCGAGTCGGTCGCCAACCGGACGGACGACGATGTCAAGTCGCTCCCGCCGCTGTACGACGCCGTCGACACGGACGCACTCGGGACAGTCCTGGACGGAACCGACGTCGTCGTCTCGTTTTCCTACGCTGGACACGTGGTAACTGTGGACAGCCGAGGAACCGTCGACGTCGATCCGCTCCCCTGACGCACCCGGACACCGGGACGGCCGGGGCTGCCAGCTGTTATCGCGCGCGATAACTCGCCGGGTGACGTTATACCGGGAGATTGCAAACGACCGCCCGCATGGAGCGTCGGTCGTTCCTGCGGACGGTACCGCTCGCCGCCGGCGCGGGCTGTCTCGGCGGCGGCAGCGACGTCGTCGTGAACGTCCAGCGCGACGTCGACGTCCGGCCACACACCGGCTGGACGAAACGGATACCGGACATCTCGGACGGGGCCATCTCCTACATCGCGCGGGCCGACAGCCGGTTCGACGTCTACTTCTTCGACGAGTCGACCATCGGGGCCTACTGGCGGTTCATCGACGGGGGAAGCCCCGACGAACAGCCCGCCGGCGACCGGCGGATCGGGATGCGGGCGGTCCGGACCGACGAGGGTGTCTACGAGGCCAGAACCGAGGACGGCGGTCGCCAGCCCATCGAGGGCGGCGGCCCACACTACTTCGTCGTCGACCACTCGAACTACCGGTCCCGGGGAGTCACCGAGGTCGGCGAGGACGCCGGGCCGGTGTCGGTGTTCGTCGACCTGACCGTGACCGACCGGCAACTGCTCTAGACGACCGCCAGCGCCGACAGCAGGGTAAAGAGCACGTCCCCGTAGAGCAATCCGACGACCAGCCCGCCGAACATGGGGACCAGAAACGGGATGCCCGGCGTGATCCACACCTCGTCGGCCGCCACGAGCACGTCCAGGCCCTCGCGGAGTTGCTCGGGGGTGGTGCCGTAGGCGGAGTGGTCGATGTCGTCGAGAAAGGCCGCCGCGCCCCAGGGATCGTCCGGCTCCGGGTCGAACTCCGATTCCGACTCCGACTCCAGCCCCGGGTCGACGCCGGACGGGTCCGCGCCGGCCGGCCCGCCGTCGACGGCGATCGCGCCGTCGCCCGGGTGGTTGCGCTCCGTGGCGAGGCTGCCGGGGTCGCGGTGGGTCTCGGGGTCGGCCCGCAGGTCGGCCAGGGTCGTCCCGCGCCAGGTCAGGTACATCCGGAGCGCGTCGAGGTCGAGGCCGGCCCGGGAGAACCCGTCCGGCGTCTCCAGCAACCGCCCGTACTCGTCGGGGACCCGGTCCCAGGCGACCGGTCGACCGACGAACATGGCGGTGCCGACGTGCCCGGTCAGCGCGTTCCGGGCCGCCAGCGCGAGCGGGTAACAGAGCCCGACGACGACCGTATTCGACAGCACGGTCAACGAGAACACCCCCAGCGTCGTCTGCTCTAGCGGGATTGCGACGGTGGGCAGGTAGTAGGTCGGGTAGGTCGGGAACAGCACGGCCAGCGCCATCAGCGCCTTCGCGTCGGCCCCGCCGAACCCGCCCATCAGCCAGAAGCCGTAGGAGAGCGGGACGAGGACGATCAGGCTGACCGCCACGCGCACCAGAAACAGGTCCGGGCCGACGAGCGTTTCGCCGGTCCAGATCTGCCAGCCCTCCCAGAGCAACAGGCCCGCGCCGAGCGCGCCGAGCGGGAGCCAGGTGCCGTTCGGGACCCGGCGGGTCCGGATGTCCCGCCACGCGGCCCACCCGAGAACCGGGACCGCCACGAGCCGGAGTACGTCGGACAGCGACGCGAACACGCCACTACGTGACGACCGGGGTCAGTTATCACTTGCGGGTCGGGCATAAAAAAATCGCGCCGGCCGACGCGTCAGATGACGCGGTTCTGGAGGTAGTCGAGGTGTTTCGCGTTGTAGACGATCCCGACTTCGTCCGCGGCCGGCGACCCGATGCAGGTCAGCCGGACGTTCTTTTCTTCGACCTCCTCGTTGGACAGGATCTGCTGCATGTCCATGTCGATCTCGCCCTCGCGGACGATGGCCGCGCAGTTCGCACACGCGCCGGCCCGACACGAGAACGGCCAGTCGTAGCCCTGTGCCTCGGCCGCTTCGAGGATGTACTCGCCTTCGTTGACGTCGAGGGTTCCGTAGTCCTCGTCGTCAAGCCCCGCGTCCGCGGCCTTCTCGAACAGGTCATCGTCGTAAATGTCCCAACCTTCGTCTTCGACGACTTCGTAGTTGAGGTACTCTACCGTGGGCATCATGGCCCGTTTCGCCCCCCTAACGGTTAGACTTTGCTGTTTCGGGAAAATGAAGGCAAGATCGTTATGTACTTACTGACATATCGACGGCGGCCGCGCTCCACCGGCAGGGCGGCGGGTCCGGGGTAGCGGGTCACGCGAACGGCGGCACGAACCGGAACAGCAGGTAGGCGGCGACGGTGGCGACCGTCGGAACGAGGTTTTGCGTGACGATCACGCGGGCGGTCCGCCCGGGTTCGAAGAGGTCGCTGGGGTCGCTGACCCCCTCGCCGTTGGCCTGGATCGGTTCGGTCGGTGTGGCGGGGTCCCGTCCCCGCGCGGCCCCCGCGTCCGGCCGGTCGCGCTCGCCCGCGGCCCCGACGGTCGGGGTGTCGGGCGCGTCGGCGGTGAGCGCGTCGACGGAGACCGGGCCGTCGTCCTCGTCGGGTTCGATGGCCCGGGTCGCCCGCCCCCACCCGAGGCCGACGATGCTCATCGTGGCGATGATCACGAAACTCGCGGGGACGCCGAGTTGCGAGAGCACCGTCACGACGGTCGCGCTGACGACCGCCACCACCAGCGCCGCCAGGATCGGCATCTCGGTGAGGTCGTTGCCGACCGTATCGAGGGTACGGCGCGCGATGGTGAACGCGCCCAGGCCGAGCGCGACCGCGCCCAGCAACAGCCCCTGCTCCAGCGAGAGCGCGCCGTTGCCCACCAGCGGCGCGACCGCGTTGGGGACGTTCGACGCGCCCGCCGAGAACGCCATGTAACAGGAGATCACGATGACCGCGGCGGTCCCGACGAACTCGCGCGTCGTCGTGTTCGGGCCCAGCGCCGGGCGCGGAATCGCGCCGGACCGGTCGAGGACGAGCAACGACCCCTCCGACTGGTCGATCTCGAACCACCTGACGAGGTAGGGGTAGGCGTACCGCCCGACGACGCCGCTGACCCAGAACGCGATCAGCGGCGAGACGAGCCACCACGAGACGATCCGGCCCATCTCCGCCCAGTTCAGGTTCCCCTCCGCGAGGCCGAGGCCGACCAGCGCCCCGACGGTCGTCATCGAGGTCGACGCCGGCACGCCCACGTAGTTCGAGAGGAACAGCGCGAAGCCGATGAAAAACAGGACGGCGATGCTCACGCCGAGCGTGAACGCGTCCGAGGGGACGATCCGCCCGCCCAGCGTCGCCAGGACGTTCCGCCCGACCGTCCAGCCGCCGAGAAACGCGAAGACCGTCATCAGCGCGGCCGCACCGAACTTCGAGAGAGTCTTGCTGCCGACCGCCGGACCGAACGCGACGCTCGTTGACGAGCCGCCGATGTTGAACCCCACGAAGACGGCGACCGCCAGCCCGACGAGTAACAGCCCACTGACCATACGAACGCTGATGCTCCTGTCGCTCATAACGACTGCGTCTTGTGGTGGTGCTACGGCACCGTATCGCACCATTTAGGCCAGCCGCCCGGGAAGGGTCCGGCATGTTCCCGGAGTTCGAGGTGATCCCGGCGGTCGACGTCCAGGACGGGCAGGTCGTCCAGCTCGTGGGGGGCGAACGCGGTACCGGCAAGACGTACGGCGACCCCGTCGAGGCCGCCCGGCGCTGGGTCGAAGCCGGTGCCCGGACGCTCCACCTGGTCGACCTCGACGGCGCGTTCGAGGGCGAGCGGACGAACGCGCCCGCGGTCGAGCGCATCGTCGAGGCCGTCGGCGTCGACCTCCAGCTCGGCGGCGGCATCCGCACGGTCGCGGACGCGACGGACCTGCTCGACCGCGGAATCGACCGGGTGATCCTCGGGACCGCCGCCGTCGAGAACCCGGCGATCGTCGCGGAGATCAGCGAGTCCCATCCCGGGAGCGTGGTGGTCAGCCTCGACGCGAAAAACGGCGAGGTCGTCGTCGCCGGGTGGACCGAGGGCACGGGGCTGGACCCGGCCGCGGCCGCCGCCCGCTACGAGGGCCTGGGGGCGGGCGCGATCCTGTTTACCGACGTCGACGTCGAGGGGCGACTCGGCGGCGTCCGGACCGGACCGGTCGCGCGGGTCGTCGACGCCGTCGACGTGCCGGTCGTCGCCAGCGGCGGCGTGGCCACGCTCGACGACGTCCGGGCGCTCCGTGACGCCGGCGCGAGCGCGGTCGTCGTCGGGAGCGCCCTCTACGAGGGACGGTTCTCGCTGGCCGAGGCGATGGCGGTCTAGCCGAACACCCGCTCGTCGTCCCCGAGCAGGTAGGGGAGCGACAGCAGGTACGCGCCACCGCCCAAAAGCAAGAGCGCGAGGACGACAGTGCCCGGCGCGTCGAACAGCACGGTGCCGGTGAACACCGTCGCCGCGCCGGCGGTCGCCCGGTCGCTCATGTCCGCCGGGTCGGCAGGGAGTGACATATAGCTACGTCAGACGGGCGTCGGTCGGGCGTCGGGCCGGGGAGAGCGGAATCACCTTGTACGAGGGCCGCCTGCGTGGTCGTATGAGCGACCGGACGGCGGCCCTGACCAGGGAGACGGCCGAGACAGAGATCGAGGTGACGCTCGACCTCGACGGCGGCGGCGACGCCACCGTCGAGACGGAGATCGGCTTCTTCGACCACATGCTCGAGAGTTTCGCCAAACACGGGCTGTTCGACCTGACGGTGCGGTGCGACGGCGACCTGGAGATCGACGACCACCACACCGTCGAGGACGTCGGGATCGCACTCGGGAGCGCCATCGAGGAGGCGCTGGGCGACAAGCGCGGGATCGTCCGGTTCGCCGACCGCCGGGTCCCCCTCGACGAGGCCGTCGCCGAGGTCGTCCTCGACGTGAGCGGGCGGCCGTACTTCGCGTTCGACGGTTCGTTCTCCCAGGAATCGGTCGGCGGACTCACCAGCCACATGGCCCGCCACTTCCTGCGATCGCTGTCGACCAACGCCGGACTCACCCTCCACGCCGGGGTCGACGGCGAGAACGCCCACCACGAGATCGAGGCGCTGTTCAAGTGCACCGCCCGGGCGCTCGACGACGCGACCCGGATCGACGACCGTCGCTCCGACACCCCGAGCACGAAAGGGGAACTCTAGCCGCGGCGGTCACTCCCCGGAACGCCCGAGCACGTCCCCGGGCGAGTCGAACTCCTCGCGGTGGCGGTGGCAGTGGCTCTCGCGTTCCTCCCCGACCGCGTGGTCGGCGGGCCGTTCGCGGTCGCACTCGCTCCCGAACGCCGCCCGGAGGAACCGCCGGGCTTGTGCCGGCCGACCGGCCGCGAGGTGGTCGATGGCGGCGTCGATCTCTTCCCGGACGGCAGGGGGCGGGTCGATCCCGTCGAGGACGGCTCCGCGGAGGTCGGCGGCGTCGGCACCGGTGCCGATCCCGAGAATGGAGGCGGCGCGCTCGCGGAGCGACGGGGCGCGCCGGCACCGCTCGCGCGCGATCTCGCGGAGGCGGTCGATCCGTTCCCACGTCCCGTCGTCGAGGGCGTGCGCGTCGGGGCGGATCGCTGCGGGACACCGGCCGGCGAACGGACAGCCCGACGGCTGCTCGGTCGGCGTCGCCGGACTCCCGCGGAGGGGAATCCGGTCGGACGAACTCGACGGCTCCGGTCCCGGTATCGCCGACAGCAGGACGTGCGTGTACGGGTGGGCCGGGTCCGCGAACAGCGCCTCCGTCGGCCCGCGTTCGAGGATCGTCCCGCGGTACATGACCGCGGTCCGGTCGGCGAGGTGCCGGACGACCGAGAGGTCGTGGGCGACCAGCAGATAGGTCAGCCCGAACTCGTCCTGGAGGTCCGCCAGCAGGTTCAACACGCCGGCCCGGACGCTCGCGTCGAGGCCGCTGACCGGTTCGTCCAGCGCGACGAACGCGGGCCGGAGCGCCAGCGCCCGGGCGACCCCGACCCGCCGCCGCTGGCCGGCCGAGAGCCGGGTCGGGTACCGGCGCTCCCAGGCCCGGTCGAGCCCCACCGCGTCGAGCAGATCGCGGACCCGCTCGCGGCGGTCGGCCGGCCGCTTCCAGTCGTGGGCATCCAGCGGCTCCCGGACCAGTTCCCCGACGGGCAGGCGGTCGTCGAGGCTCGCGTCCGCGTCCTGGAACACCATCGCCACGTCCCCGCGCCACCGCCGGCGGTCGGCACCCGAGCGGTCGGCGACCGGCGTGCCGTCGAACCGCACCGCGCCCGACGCGGGCCGTTCGAGCCCGACCAGCGCCCGGCACAGCGTCGTCTTGCCACAGCCGGACTCCCCGACCAGCCCCAGCGTCTCGCCCCGCTCGATCCGCAGGTCCAGGCCGTCGACGGCCCTGACGGTCGGCCCCGTCCACCCGCCGTCGTAGCGGACCTGAAGGTCCGATACCTCGATCAGCGTCTCCCCGCGGCCGGCCGAGACCGACGCCTCCCCGCCGTCAGACTCGCTCACGGCGATCCCTCCGCGTCGCTCTCCCCGTCTCCGTTCCCGCGCCTGTCGTCTTCACTCCCGGCTCTGCCGTCTCCGCTTTCACGACTGTCGTCGCTCCCGGTTCCCCCATTGCGGCCGTCGTGACCGTCGCGGTGGATCTCGACCGCCCGCTCGCGGGGTTCGTCGGCGGGGTAGAGCAGGCAGGCGGCCGCGCGGTCGTCGCCGACGGGGATCGACTCGGGGTGGACGGCGCGGCAGGCGTCGAAGGCCTCCGGACAGCGCGGGGCGAACCGACAGCACGAGGGCGGGTCGGTCGGCGTCGGAACGGAGCCGTCGAGCGCGGGCAGGCGGTCGGCGTCGGGGTTCCGGGCCGGAATGCTCGCCAGCAGGCCGCGGGTGTAGGGGTGAGCCGGGTCCGCGAACAGCGCCTCGACGGGCGCGCGCTCGACGACCTCGCCCGCGTACAGCACGGCCACGCGGTCGGCGACCTCCGCGACCACGCCCATGTCGTGGGTGACGAACAGGACACCGAGGTCGCGGTCGGCCTGCAGGTCGGCCAGCAGATCGAGGATGCCGGCCTGGGTGGGGGCGTCGAGCCCGGTCGTCGGTTCGTCACAGAGCAGCAGGTCCGGGCGGGCGGCCAGCGCCACGGCGATGGCGACCCGCTGGCACATCCCGCCGGAGAACTGGTGGGGGTAGTCCCGGAGGCGGCGGCGCGGGTCGGGGACGGAGACGGCCCCGAGAAGGTCGGCCGCGGCCTCGGTCGCCGCCGCCCCGGTCAGGCCGCGGTGGTGCCACAGCGCCTCCTCGATCTGGTTGCCGACGGTGTAGACGGGGTTCAGCGAGGCCGCCGCGTCCTGGAAGACGGTGCCGATGTGGCCCCCCCGCACCGCCTCGTAGCCGCGGTCGTCGCGGCCGACCAGTTCCTCCCCCCGGAACCGGACCGACGAGGATGGCTCGATCCGGCCCGGCGGGTCGACCAGCCCCGTGATCGACCGGACGAGCGTGCTCTTGCCCGATCCCGACTCCCCGACGACGGCGACCGTCTCGCCGGCCCGCACGTCCAGGTCGACGCCGTCGAGTGCCCTGACGGTGCCGCCGTCGGTCTCGAAGACCGTCCGGAGGTCACGTACCGACAGCAACGGGTCGTCCGCACTCACCCGCCGTCACCCCCCGTCGCCGCGACGGCGACGCCCGACTCCGCCGCGGTGTGGGGGTCGAGCGCGTCGCGGACGCCGTCGCCGAGGGCGTTGAACCCCGTCACCACGAGCGTGATCAGGACGCCCGGGATCGTGGCGACGTGCCACGACTGGGTGGCGACGTAGGGTTCGCCCAGGCTGATCGCCCGGCCCCACTCGGGCGTGGGGGGCTGGACCCCCAGGTTCAGAAACGACAGCGCCGCCGTCGCCACGAGGACGCCCCCGAGCATCATCGACCCGTAGACCAGCAGGTAGCCCGCGATCGCCGGCAGCATGTGCCGGCGCATCGTCGTCGCGGGGTGCTGGCCGAAACTCCGGGCGGCGTCGATCCACGTGCGGCCGGCGACGCCCAGCGACGGCCCGCGGATCGCCCGCCAGAGGAACGGCCACCGGGTCACGCCCAGCGCCAGCGCGACCACGAGCGCCCCGCTGTAGACCTCCGCGAGGGGGTGGCCCTCGAAGGTCGCGGCCACCAGGATCAACACCAGCAGGCTCGGCAGCGTCATCACCGAGTCGCCCGCGACGACCGCCGCCAGGTCGACCGGGCCCCGGTAGTAGGCGCTGACGAGCGCGAACGCGACCGCGAGCGTGCCCGCGATCCCCATCGCCAGGAGGCCGACGAACAGCGACACCCGCGCCCCCGCCGCCAGGAACGTAAAGAGGTCCTTCCCGGGGGTCGGGAGCGTCCCAAAGGGGTGAAAGCGCCCGTAATCGTCGTACGACAGCGGCCCGACGTTCGGCCCGCCCGCGCCGTTCGAGGCCGACTCCAGGTTGGCCGTACAGACCGGCGTCGACGCGACCGATCCGGCCGCCTCGTCGTAGTAAGTGACCTGGTGCTGGCAGGGCGCGACGAGGTTTCGCTCCGGCGTCGTCGGGGCGAGCGCGGGGGCGAACGCGGCCGTCGCCAGAAAGAGGACCACCACCACGAGGCCGAACCGGCCCCAGCCGTGGTCGCGGAACCGGTCGAGCCGGTCGTCCCGCGGGGTCCACTCGGCCGCACGGTAGTGGCGGCGGAAAACCAGATAGCCGCGGAAGAGCCAGTAGCCGATCAGGAACGCGTACGCGTAGATCAGCGCCGCCCGGAGCGCCCAGGCGTGGGCCGGTTCCAGCCCGAGGAAGGTCCCGGTCCAGGGCCCGCCGGCCGCGGTCCGGTGGCCCTGGTTCGGGATGGTCTCGCGGCTCAGCAGCGTCGGAACTGCCTCTGCGGCCGCGCGCGCGCCGTCCAGGGCCGCGAGCACGCCCTCGACGGGAACGCCCGCGCCGGTCGCGCCCCCGACGAGCCAGGCGAGAGCGGCGACGACCGACGCGACGACCGACAGGAGTGCCGCCGCCAGCGCGCCGGCCTCGACGGCGACCAGGACCGCCATGACTGCCCCCCACCTGGCCGCGGGCCCGGGGTCGCGGCGGACGCGGGCGGTCAGCGAGGTGTCGGGATTCGGGTCCAGATCCGGGTCCGGGTCGTGCGCGCCCGTCATCGCTCGTACCCCACCCGCGGATCGATGAGCGTGTACAGCACGTCCTGGAGAATGTTCACCCCGATGGTCAGGAGTGCGAACAGGAACAGCAGCGATCCGACCAGCGGGAGGTCACCCTGGACGGCGGCCTCGAAGAACAGCCGGCCGATCCCGTTGATGGCGAAGACGGTCTCGACGAGCACCGCGCCGCCGACCAGCAGGAAGAACTCGCCGGTGACGACGGGGACCAGCGGGACCAGCGCGTTTCTGAAGACGTGCTTCCAGACGACGAGTTCGCGCGGGACGCCCTTCGCGCGGGCGGCCTCGACGTACCGCTCGGTTCTCGTCTCGAGGACCGCCGTCCGGGCGATCCGCATCTCGTTGCCCATCGAGGCCGACCCGAGCACCAGCGCGGCCGGGAGGATGCCCTTGATGGCGGCGGCCAGCCGTTCGGGCCGGTGGAGGTGGGTCAGCGAGGGCGAGGTGACCACGTCCGTCGGGACCAGGAGGGCGGCCCAGTCGATCCCGACGAGCCGCCCCGACTGGGACAGCAGCGTCACGACGACGATAGCCAGCCAGAAGTTCGGCATCGCGCGCCAGACGATGCCGCCGACGCTGGCGACGTAGTCGGCCGGCGTGTTCGGGTGCAACCCGGCGTAGAACCCGAGCGGCACGCCGATCCCGACGGCGACCAGGGCCGACCAGAACGCCAGCCAGAGCGTCTGGGGAGCACGGCTGGCGATCACCGCGTAGACGCTCGTCTCCGGGCTGATCACCCACGACTGGCCGAGCTGGAGCGTAAAGAGGTCGGTCATGAACTCGACGTACTGTTCCCACAGCGGGACCGCGACGTACCGGCCGTCGACCCGGCGCTCGATCCCGAGCTGGACCGCGACCTCGTGGTACCGGCCGGGGTCGCCGGTGGGACCGATGATCGCCCCCACCGGGTCCGTGGGGCCGAGCCGGACCGCGACGAACGTCAGCGACGCCGCCAGCACCACGACGGGGACCGCGAGGACCAGTCGCCGGAGGACGTACGACCAGCGGGAGGAGATCACGGCGCGTCTCTCGGACGGGTCGGCGGACATCCGTGCCTGACTCGGAATGTTCGGCGACGCGTATGTCCGTTTCGGTCGCCCTGGAGCCCCGATCCGGGATCGGGACCGGATCGAACCCGGGGCGGAGCCACCGTCGGCCCGCACCTCAATCGCCGGGTTCGGCGTGTTTCCAGTAGGCGCTCGCGCCGCCAGGGTAGAGCAACGGCGGCGTGAGGTGGTAGGCCGGGACGAACCGGTCTTTGAACACGGTCTCGACGAACTGGCGCTGGTCGACGACGTAGGCCATCGCCTTCCGGACCGGGAGCGGGACCTCCCGGGTGTTGAAGCCGATGTAGAAGGTCGTCAGCGTGGGTACCCGCGCCCAGTTGAGCGTCTCGCCGTTCCGGACCGGCCCGTAGGTGCCCCGCTGGCGGCCCAGGTCGTCGGTCCGCTCGACGGTCAAAAGCGAGGGGTCGTACTGGGGGGTCGGGATGCCGGCCACGTCGGCGTTCCTGTTCATGAAGTAGTTGTACCGCGCGGTCCCGTCGTCGATGATCTGCCAGCGAACCCCGTCGACCGACGGCGACCGGCCGTGGTAGTTCCCGAAGGCGGTGACCTCGGCGGCCTCGCCCTGTGACCACGATTCGAAGGCGAAGGGGCCACACCCGACCGGATTCGTGGCGAACGTCGACTGGTCCATCTCCCCGCCGTACCCCTCGACGTCGCCGACGATGCCCTCGGGGACGGCGGCGAACGCCGAGTAGGCGATCAGCGACAGCACCGACGCGAAGGGCCGTTCGAGCGTGACCCGGAACCGGTAGTTGCCGACGGCCTCGACCCCGAGACTCCCCGGCACGACGTTGCCGTCGTCGTCGGTCTCGTGGGTCACCCCCAGGACGTCGAGGATGAACCGCCGTCGCCCCGAGTTGGACGATTCGGCCAGCCGACGCCACGAGTAGACGAGGTCGTGGGCGGTCAGTTCCGACCCGTCGTGGAACCGCACCCCCTCGACGAGTTCGAACGTGTACTCGGTGTAGTCGTCGCTGGTCTCGAACCCCCGGGCGAGCAGTTGCTCCGTGGCGGTCTTCCCCTCGGGGTAGTTCGTCAGGGTGTCGAAGACCTGGGAGACGACCGCGCCGGACTCCGAGTCGACGCCCACGATGGGGTCGAACCCGCTCATCCCGCTGGCGATCATCTCCAGCCGGGACCCCTCCGCCAGCGAGACGGTGTTGTACTTCTGGCGGAACCCGCCCATCGCGCCGGGGACCGGGTAATCGACGTGGTCGTACCACATCGGCTCGATGGCCTGGTGGAAGATGGGGATCACCGGCAGGCCGGCCCACGTGGCCTCCTCCAGGCTCACGTAGGCCTCGTTGCGGGTCGACTGGGCACTCTCGGTCGGTTCGGGATTGTCAGCGACCCGCTCGTACGCCGACCGGGCCCGCTCGGCCGCGGGCGTGTCGGCGGTCCAGAACGCGAACGACCCGGTCGCGTCCGGCTGGCTGTAGTCGGTGTTCGGCGGGTAGATCAACTGCAGGAAGTTCTGTGGCGAGGGGTAGTCGGCCCCCCAGCCGTACGTGTACGCCTGGAGCGTGCCGTTCCGACCCCGCTCTGTCAGCGCGGACAGCCCCGCGCTCTCGATGGACAACTCGACGTGGGCGGCCCCGATCCGGTCCCGGATCAACTGGGCCATCTGGTTCCAGGCCTCGTTCTCGTACTGGGTCAGCGTGAGTTCGAACCGGTTGTCCGGGCCGTACCCCGCCGCCTCCATGACCTCCGCCGCTTTCTCCGGCCGCGGCCGATCGTAGCCGTACGGCCACCCGTCGACCGTCGCTGTCGTCGGGGACGCCTCGCTGTCCGTCGGATCGTCGGTCCCCGCGGGCGATTCCCGGTCGCCGCTCCCGTTCCGGCAGCCCGCCAGAGTCGCCGCGACCGCGGTTCCCCCGGTCGCCGCGAGGAACTGCCGCCGCGAGAGCCCCTCCTCGCTCATCTCGTCCGGCCTTTTCCACCACGGTGGTATAAATGTATCCGGCCGAAGTTCGGATCCCCCGAATCAGTGTAAAACGTACGTAGAAACGGCTGAAATATACGACCCACCCCGCTGGATCAGAACCGGCGGAACGCCGGGAACGACCGGTCGGATACCGATCGGTTGCGGCCGGGGAGCCGGTTTCGGCAGATTTATGTAGGAATGTCACACATTAACACACATGGAGCCGGACACGGCCGCTACGTCGCGCGCGGGACACACCGGTGCGGAGGTCATGGCTGCCATCGAAGCGGACGAGCGCGAACGGCTCGTCATCGCCGACGTCAGTCGGGACGGCGCTTGGCTCTCGGTACCCGTGCCGGACGCCGCGGCGTTGCGCGACTGGCGGTAGGTTCCGGTCGCGGTCGCCCCCGGTTTCTGGTTTGGCTCTCCACCGGAGACCCGTGGCGTCGCGGACGGCAGCCGCCCGGTACGCTTTTTCCAGTCGGCCTCATGTGGCCGGTATGGATTACCGCGAACTCGACGCCGGCGGGGACTGTCTCGCCCGCCTCCCCGGCGTCGACCGGGGCGAGCGGAGCGAGCGCGTCGTCGACGTCCTCGTTCCCGGCACAGGCCGGGACGCGGAACGCGACGGCCCCGGTCAGTCCGCCGGGCACCCCGACGGGGAGACGACGTCCGCGGGCCGACGCGACGGCCGCGAGTTCGACGAACGGGGCCGACGGGGTCCGGAAACCGACCGGGATCGCCGGCCGTTCACATGAGACCGGAGGACGAGCGCTACTTCGAGCGCCTGGAGACCCGCCTCGACGACGCCTTCGACGTGGCCAGGCGGGCCCGGGAGCGGGGCGGCGACCCCGCGGCCGACGTCGAGATTCCCGTCGCCCGGGACATGGCCGACCGGGTCGAGAACATCCTCGGGATCGAGGGGGTCGCGGAGCGCGTCCGGGACCTCGAAGGGGGGATGTCCCGGGAGGAGGCCGCACTCGCGCTCGTCGAGGACTTCGTGGCGGGGACCGTCGGCGACTACGAGACCGACGCCGGGAAGATAGAGGGGGCGGTCCGGACGGCCGTCGCCTTGCTCACCGAGGGGGTCGTCGCCGCGCCCATCGAGGGGATCGACCGGGTCGAGATCCGCGAGAACGACGACGGGACGCGGTTCGTCAGCGTCGCCTACGCCGGCCCGATCCGGTCGGCCGGCGGGACCGCCCAGGCGCTGTCGGTGCTGGTCGCGGACTACGCCCGCACCCTGCTGGACGTCGACGAGTTCAAACCGCGCGACGAGGAGGTCGAACGCTACGCCGAGGAGGTCGCCCTCTACGACAAGGACACCGGCCTCCAGTACACCCCGAAGGACGCCGAGACGAAATTCATCACCGAGCACACGCCGATCATGCTCGGCGGGGAGGCCACCAGCGACGAGGAGGTGTCGGGGTTCCGGGACCTCGAACGGATCGACACCAACAGCGCCCGCGGGGGGATGTGCCTGGTGCTCGCGGAGGGTATCGCGCTCAAGGCCCCCAAGATCCAGCGGTACACCCGGAACTTGGACGAGGTCGACTGGCCCTGGCTCCAGGACCTCATCGACGGCACCGTCGGCACGGACGGCGGTGACGCCGACGCCGACGGGGACGCCGGCGAGGCCACGGTCGGGGGTGCCGAAGACGGCAACGCGGACGGAGACGCCGCGGCGGACCCCGACGGGGACGGAAACGGAAACGGGAGCGATAACGGGAACGGGGACGGGAGCCGGTCCGGGCCGCCGCGGGTCGACTCCGGCAAGAAGTACCTCCGGGACCTGATCGCCGGCCGGCCGGTGTTCGGCCACCCGAGCGAGGCCGGCGGGTTCCGGTTGCGGTATGGGCGGGCGCGCAACCACGGCTTTGCGACGGCGGGGGTCCACCCGGCGACGATGCGCCTGGTCGACGACTTCCTGGCGACGGGCACCCAGATCAAGACCGAGCGCCCGGGGAAGGCGGCCGGTGTCGTCCCCGTCGACACCATCGAGGGGCCGACGGTGCGCCTGGCGAACGGCGACGTCCGCCGGATCGACGACCCGGCCGAGGCCCTCGAAGTGCGCAACGGGGTCGAGAAGATCCTCGACCTCGGGGAGTATCTGGTCAACTACGGGGAGTTCGTCGAGAACAACCCCCCGCTCGCGCCGGCTTCGTACACCTACGACTGGTGGATCCAGGAGTTCGAGGCCACCGACGCGAACGTCCAGGCGATGGCCGACTCCGTCCGGGTCGACCTCGCGGACCCCACGCCCGCGGAGGCCGTCGAGTGGGCCACCGAGTACGACGCGCCGCTCCACCCGGCGTACACCTACCTCTGGCACGACGTGAGCGTCGAGCAGTTCGAGGCGCTGGCGGACGCCGTCGCCGGCGGGCGGGTCGTCGAGACCGACGGGGCCAGCGAGCAGTCGGCCGGAGTCGGCGGCGACCGCGGCGGAGCGGCCGGCGACCTGGTGGTCGACCGGACGCCGGTCGTCCGCGAGACCCTGGAGGCGCTGCTGGTCGAACACACCCAGCACGAGGAGACGATCACGGTCCCGGAGTGGCGGCCGCTCGCGCTGTCGCTGGGCGTCGACGAGTCGCTGACGAAGACCTGGGAGACGCTGCCGGCGGCGGCCCGCGACTACGGCGGCGGCGAGAACGCGGTCCGGGCGGTCGAGGCGGTCGCGCCCCTCCGGGTCCGGGAGCGAGCACCCACGCGGGTCGGCTGCCGGATGGGCCGTCCCGAGAAGTCCGAGAGCCGGGAACTCTCTCCCGCGGTCCACACCCTCTTTCCCGTCGGCGAGGCGGGCGGCCCACAGCGGAGCGTGGCCGAGGCCGCGACCCACGCCGACGGGATGGACGACACGCCGGGCGAAGTGACCGTCGGGGTCGGCCGCCGGGAGTGTGTCGACTGCGGCCACCGGGACTTCTGGGCGCGCTGTCCGGAGTGTGGCGGCGTGACCGACCCCGTCTACGTCTGCCCGGACTGCGAGATCGAGGTCGAACCCGGCCCCTCGGGCCGGGCGGAGTGTCACCGCTGCGAGTCGGCCGCCTCGCCGGTCGAGACCCGGTCGGTCGACGTCCACGACGCCTTCCGCGAGGCGCTGGCCGCCGTCGGCGTCCGCGAGAACGCCTTCGACGTACTCAAGGGAGTCAAGGGGCTGTCCTCGGCGGAAAAGACGCCCGAACCGATCGAGAAGGGCGTCCTCCGGGCGAAACACGGCGTCTCCGCGTTCAAGGACGGGACCGTCCGGTACGACATGACCGACCTCCCGGTGACGGCGGTCCGGCCCGCCGAACTCGACGTGACCGCAGACCAGTTCCGGCAACTGGGCTACCGCGAGGACGTCCACGGCGACCCCCTCCGGCACGACGACCAACTGGTCGAACTCGGAGTCCAGGACGTGGTTCTCTCGGACGGTGCCGCGGAACACATGCTCAAGACCGCCGCCTTCGTCGACGACCTCCTGGAGTCGTACTACGGGCTGGACCCGTTCTACGAACTCGACGACCGCGAGGACCTCGTGGGCGAACTCGTCTTCGGGATGGCACCACACACCAGCTCCGCGACAGTTGCGAGAATTGTCGGATTTACGTCAGCAGCAGTCGGATACGCGCATCCGTACTTTCACGCCGCGAAAAGGCGTAATTGCGACGGTGACGAGGATTGCGTGATGCTATTGCTGGACGGTTTATTGAATTTTAGTAAACATTATTTACCTGATATGAGAGGGGGTTCGATGGACGCGCCGCTGGTGATGTCCTCGCGGATCGACCCGTCGGAGATCGACGACGAGGCCCACAACGTCGACGTGGTCCGGGAGTACCCCCGGGAGTTCTACGAGGCGACGCGGGAGCTGGCGGACCCGGAAGCGGTCGGGATCACGATCGCCGAGGAGAACGTGGGGACCGACCGGGAGTACACCGGGTTCGGGCACACCCACGACACCGGCGACATCGCGCTGGGGCCGGACCTCTCGGCCTACAAGACGCGGGGATCGATGGAGGAGAAGATGGACGCCCAGCTCGAACTGGCCCGGAAGCTCCGGGCGGTCGACGAGACCGACGTCGCCGAGCGGATCATCGAGTACCACTTCCTGCCGGACCTGATCGGGAACCTGCGGGCGTTCTCCCGCCAGGAGACCCGGTGTCTCGACTGCGGGGAGAAGTACCGGCGGATGCCCCTCACGGGCGAGTGCCGGGAGTGTGGCGGGAACGTGAACCTGACCGTCCACCAGGGGTCAGTGAACAAGTACATGCAGACCGCCACCGAGGTCGCCGAGGAGTTCGGGTGCCGGGAGTACACGAAACAGCGGCTCGAAATCCTCGAACGGAGCCTCGAGAGCATCTTCGAGGACGACACGAACAAACAGAGCGGCATCGCCGACTTCATGTGACGGGAGACGGGGCGGTGGCCGGGGTCCGAGCGCCCGGAGAATCTCGCCGGAGGGGACTGCCACTGGCGGGCCGTTACTCGAGGCGGTACCTGACGGTCGCGGTGTCGTCGAACCGGGGTCCGGGGCCGACGCGGTCGAAGCCGGCGTCGGCGGCGGCGGCCTGAACGTCGTCTTTCCGGTCGGGGACGAGCAGTTCGACGGCCATTCCCTCGCCGACGGCGAACCGCTTGGGTTCCTCGAGTAGGCGGGCACAGATCGCCGGCGATCCCTCGATCTGGGTGACGTGGACGGTCTGATCGCGGGCGTCGAAGCTGACGAACCCGGTGATCTCGCCGTCGGTTTCGGCGACCCGGACGGTCCTGTCGTGGACGAGGTTCCGCATCACGTCGGTCGGTGCGCCGGTCAGTTCCGACAGCCGGCCCGCGTCGGCCTCGACGGCCTCCCGAATGTGCATGCGTCCGGGGTTTGGTCGCGCGGGATTTAACCGCTACGACGGCGGGGAAACGGGCGGCCGACGGAGCGCGGGTCCGTCGCGTCCGCTCTCCCGTCCCGCGGACGGAAACCTGCCTGCGGGCGAATGAAAGCAATTATTCATTGTGGTGCGCAACTGGCGGAACATGAGTATGCGTCACACGCGAGAGCGTGGGGTGATTGGGTGCGCGTAGTTGCGAAGTTCGGCGGGACCAGCCTGGGCAACGGGGACCGGGTCAACCGCGCTGCCGACTCCATCGCCGCGGCGGTCAGGCAGGGCCACGAGGTAGCCGTCGTCGCCAGTGCGATGGGCAACACGACCGACGAACTGCTCGACGAGATCCAGTTCGACACCGAGGAGGCCGACCGCGCCGAGATCGTCAGCATGGGCGAGCGGACGAGCGTCAGGATGCTCAAGGCGGCACTCGCCGCCCGGGGCATCGACGCCGCCTTCTTCGAACCCGGCAGGGAGAGATGGCCGATCATCACCAACGAGTACGGCGAGGTCGACGTCGAGGAGACCCGACGGCTGGCGCGGGCCATCGCCGAGCGGATGTCCCGCGAGGGGATCGTCCCCGTCCTCACCGGCTTCCTCGCCGAGGACCACGACGGCAACGTCACCACGCTCGGGCGGGGCGGCAGCGACACGACCGCCGTCATGCTCGGGAAGTACATGGACGCGGACGAGGTGGTTATCGTCACCGACGTGGAGGGCGTGATGACCGGCGACCCCCGGGTCGTCGAGGGCGCGCGCAACGTGGGCGAGATCACTGTCGACGAACTCAGGAACCTCTCGTTTCGCGGCGCGGAGGTCGTCGCGCCGTCGGCGCTGTCCTACAAGAGCGACGCGCTCGACGTGCGTGTGATCCACTACCAGCACGGGGACCTCCTGACCGGCGGGACGACGATCACCGGCGAGTTCGAGCGGTTGATCGACCTCCAGGAGGACAGACTGGCCTGCTTGACCGTCGCCGGCCGGGCTATCCGGAACAGTCCGGGCATCCTCGCGGAACTGTCCTCGGCGCTCGCGACGGACGGGATCAACATCGAGGCCGTCTCCAGCGGACTGGACTCGATTACCTTCTACGTCGACGAGGAACTCGCGGAGACGGCCGAGGCGATCCTCCACGAGGGCGTGATCGACTCCTCGACGCTCTCGTCGGTCACCGTCGAGGAGGACATCGCGGTCCTCCGGGTCACCGGGGGCGAACTCCCGAACGAACCGGGCAGCGTCCAGCGGATCCTCGCGCCGCTGGCCGAGCAACACGTCCGGCTGTACGACGTGATCACCAGCGCCACCTCCGTCTCGGTGTTCGTCGACTACGACGACGGCGAGGAAGCCCTAGAGATCATCCAGGAGACGTTCTGAAACGACGACCGGATGACCGAGCGGGGAGCGGTCCCCGTATCCGAAGGTTCAAACACCGACCAGCGCAAGAAAGGACGATGAGAGAGCGCGGCGAGAATCGTGACCCCGACCACGACCACGACCACGACCGGGGACCGCCCGACCGGTCGGGCGACGGCTCGGGCGTCTCGGACGGGGTCGTCGCCTTCCTGCAGGACTTCGTGACCAGTGCGCTCGCGGTGCTGGCGGTCGGCGTCCTGCTGTTTGCCGTCAGCGGGGTCTGGCCCCCGCTCGTGGCCATCGAGAGCCACAGCATGACGCCGAACATCCAGAAAGGCGACCTCGTGTTCGTCATGGAGGAACAACGGTTCCCCGGCGAGGGCCACCACAGCGGCGTGGTTACCGCGGAGACGGGGGCAGTCACGAGTCACACCAAGTTCCACCGGGCGGGGGACGTGATCATCTACCGACCCGACGGGAGCCGAGGGGCGACCCCGATCATCCACCGGGCGATGTTCTGGGTCAACGAGAGCGAGAACTGGTACGACAAGGCCGAGGGAACCTACGTCGGCGACGCGGAAAACTGCGAGCAACTCCGCAACTGCCCCGCCCCGCACGGGGGATTCGTCACGCTCGGCGACTCGCGGTTCAACGACCGATACGACCAGGTGGCGGGGCTGAGCGAACCCGTCAGGCCGGCGTGGATCATCGGTACCGCCGAGTTCCGCATCCCCGCGCTCGGGTGGGTCCGCCTCGGGTCCGGCGGGATCGGGGCCGCCGGCGCGACGCCAGTCGAACCGGCAGCCGATGTGACCGTCGTCGGTTCGACAGCCGACGCGACGGCCGGAACCGGCGCCATCGTCGACCCGACCGCTCCCGGCGCGTCGGCAACCGAAACGGGGGACGCCGCGACTACGACACCGGGTCACAACGCGACGGTGGGCGAGGGTAACAACTCGACGGTGAGCGACAGTAACGCGACGGTGGCCGGCAGTGCGGCCGCGACCTAGTTGTCGAACCGCGCCTGGACGAACGGCTGGACGTCCCCGATGTCGCCGAGCCGGGAGTCCGACAGCAACACGGCCTCGGTCTCCTCGACGGGGACCGAGAGGCTGATCTCCTTGGTGCGGCCGTAGCGGCCCTTCGAGACGACGACGGCGTTGACGATCCCGAGCATGTCGAGTTCGCTGATGAGGTCGGTCACCCGGCGCTGGGTGAGCACGTCGGCGTCGATCTCGCCACAGAGCCGCTTGTAGATGTTGTACACCTCGCCGGTGTTGATGTTGTGGACGCCGTTTTTCTCCAGGAGGATGATCGCATAGAGGACGAGTTTCGACTGGGTCGGGAGCGTCCGGACGACCTCGACGACCCGGTCGAGTTCGATCTTCTCCTGGGCGTGCCTGACGTGGTCCTCCTCGACGCGCTCGGTCTGGTCCCGTTCGGCGAGTTCCCCCGCGGTTCGGAGCAAATCGAGCGCCCGCCGGGCGTCGCCGTGTTCCTGTGCGGCGAAGGCCGCACACAGCGGGATCACGTCGTCCGAAAGGGCCCCCTCCTCGAAGGCGACCTCCGCGCGGTGCCGGAGGATGTCCCGGAGCTGGTTGGCGTCGTAGGGCGGGAAGACGATCTCCTCCTCGCCGAGACTGGACTTGACCCGGGGGTCCAGGAAGTCGGTGAACTTCAGGTCGTTCGAGATGCCCATGATCGAGACCCGCGACCGCTCCAGTTCGGAGTTCATCCGCGAGAGGTTGTAGAGGGTGTCGTCGCCGCTCTTCTCGACGAGCTTGTCGATCTCGTCGAGCATGATGACGACCACGCGCTCGCGGTAGTCGACGGCGTCGAAGAACGTGTTGTAGACCCGGTCGGTCGGCCAGCCGGTCATCGGGACCTGCTCGAACTCGTCCAAGTCCGACGCCAGTTCGTCGATCCGCGCCTCGATGTCCGCGACCGTGTCGAACTCCGTCCCCGACAGGGCCGACGGGTCCTCGGCCGCGCGGTCCCGGAGCGACCGGAGGTCCGCGAGGTCCGCCTCGATCGCGGCCTCGTTTTTCTCGACGAACTTGTTCGCCAGTTGCGCGAGGACCCGATACTGCGTGTCCGTGACCTCGCAGTTTATGTACTCGACCTCGCAGGGGACCTCGTACTTCTGTGAGGTCGTCTCCAGTTCCTCGCTGACGAACTTCGCGCTGGCAGTCTTGCCCGTCCCCGTCTTCCCGTAGATGAGGATGTTCGACGGGGTGTCACCGCGGAGCGCCGTCACGAGGATCGTCGCCATGTTGTTGATCTGCTCCTCGCGGTGGGGGAGTTTGTGCGGGGTGTACGACGGGCGGAGCACCTCCTTGTTCTCGAAGATCGGCTCGCCGCTGAGGAGGTCGTCGAACAGCCCCCGGGAGGCCTCGTCCGGGTCCTCGTCGACGTTCAGGTCCGTGTCGATGTCGTCGAGACTCACGTCGTCGAACGAGGGGTGGTCGGGGCCCGTACCCGTGCCGTCCAACGCCTTGTCGCCCGCGCCAGTCGAGCCGAAGGAAACTCCCTCCGTCGGCTGGTCGACGCCAGTCCCGTCCGTCTCCGACTCCTCGGAGTCGTTCCCCGTGCCTGTCATTGTGAACCCCTCCGTTTCGGGTGGAGGGTATCGCCCGGTCCGTCGAAACGGCCCTCACAGCGGCGAATTAGCCGCCGTCAGTTGAATCTGGCCGTTCCCGCCTGTCCAGTTGAACCACAAGAACCCGTGGCTGAAGAGATAATAAAGATTTCGATCGTTGAATATCAGTTCGGGTACAGAACGCCCCGGCTGACCCCCCCACCCCCTCGTTTCGACTGGAACGCGGCGACAGGGGTGGGGGAGGGGGTGCGAACTACCTCTAGATAAGGAATAGATTTAATACGAGTAAGTTATAACAGTATCCGCAGACCATCCAGCCCGATCTTGTTTCCTTTAGACTAGAGTGAATTACTAGTTCGTCTAGCCACTAGAACGGAAACGAGAGAGCCTGAACGCCGCGAACAGGGGCGAACGGGAGGAACGGACGACTTCTCGGTGACTTCCCGGGAAAACGGGCTCCCGCCGGTTCCGGGGTACGAACAGCGGGTCGTCGTGCCCCGGGAACCGGGTTGTCGGGTCGTTCCAGTCGAAACGGAGGGGTGGGGGAGGGGGACCCCACCTTCCGAATCGGGACGGACCCCCGATCCCGAACCGGGGAACCGGTCCGGGGATTCCGAAGTACTCGTCCGCGATCCCGGGGCCGCTCTCCGGAACTGTTGGTGATCGAGGCGTCGTGCCGTTCCTCTCTGTTCTCCCGTCGCTTCCGGCCTGCTGTCGTTTCTGTCCTGCCGTCCTTCCTGTCGTCCCGTCTCGTCCCTGGCCGAACGTGACTCGTTGAGGTTCGTCGTCGGTCCCCACCGTCCGGTCGGCGGTACAGCGGGCGGTGGTACAGCGGGACCATACTGGCGCTACAGCGGGACTGTAACATCTGAAAGCCCCGGACGGTGATGACCTGCGTCTGGCACAGCGGGACCATACCGGCGCTACAGCGGGACCATACCGGCGCTACAGCGGGACTGTAACGGCGGTACAGCGGGACCTACGTTACAGAAATAATATATTTGTCTGACGTAGGCTTAAGTAAATCCGAGGGACACGTTGGCGCAGACGCTCTCTCGACCGGTATCAGGAGAGCAGGAGGATAGGATGGGACTGATCACGGAAATCCGCGACAGCATTTCGAACGTAGTGTCGACGCTCTTCTCGGCACAGGACCCGAAACGGATCGGGATCTACGGACCGCCCAACGCCGGGAAGACGACGCTCGCCAACCGCATCGCGCGGGACTGGACCGGCGACGCGGTCGGCCCCGAGAGTCACATTCCACACGAAACGCGGCGCGCGCGCCGGAAGGAAAACGTCGAGATCGAGCGCAACGGCAAATCCGTCAGGATCGACATCGTGGACACGCCGGGCGTGACGACGAAGGTCGACTACACCGAGTTTCTCGAACACGACATGGAGAAGGAGGACGCCGTCCGGCGGTCCCGCGAGGCCACCGAGGGCGTCGCCGAGGCGATGCACTGGCTCCGCGAGGACGTCGACGGCGTCATCTACGTGCTCGACGCGACGGAGGACCCGTTCACGCAGGTCAACACCATGCTCATCGGCATCATCGAGAGCCAGGACCTGCCGGTGTTGATCTTCGCGAACAAGATCGACCTTGACGAGGCGAACGTCCGCCGCATCGAGAACGCCTTCCCGCAACACGAGACCGTCCCGCTGTCGGCCCTCGAGGGCGACAACATGGACGAGGTCTACGACAAGATCGCGGACTACTTCGGGTGATCCCGATGGCAGAAGTCAAAAACAAAGGCGGCGGCGTCCAGATCGACCTCATCAGCGGCGACCGGATGGCCGAACTGACGAGCATGGAGAAGATCCGGATGATCCTCGACGGCGTCCGCGAGGGCAACATCGTCATCCTCGAGGAGGGGCTCTCCCCGGACGAGGAGTCCCGGCTGATCGAGGTGACGATGACCGAGATCAGTCCCGACGAGTTCAACGGCATCGAGATCGAAACCTACCCGCGGTCGGAGACGAAAGACCAGAGCTTCCTCGACCGGCTGATGGGCAAGGAGTCGACCAAGAAGCTGACCGTCATCGGCCCGGCCAACCAGATCGAGACGCTCCACAAGGACGAAACCCTGATCAGCGCGCTCGTCTCGCGGAAATAATGCCCCACCAGTGTACGAACTGCGGCCGGACGTTCGCCGACGGCTCCAAGGAGATGTTGTCGGGCTGTCCGGACTGTGGCGGGAACAAGTTCCAGTTCCGTCCGGCCGACGCGGACGACCGGGATCCGCCGCGGGACGCCGAACCGCCGGACCCGCCCGATCCAGCCGGGACGGCCGCTGGCGGATCGGTCGCCCGGACGGTCGGCTCCGCCGCCAGCACGGTCCGGAATCTCGTCGACGGGGGTTCCGGCTCCACCTCGGATCCCGGTGCCGGTGTCGGTGCCGATACCGACCCTGGTTTCGACCCCGATTCCGACCCCGATCCGGAGCCTGGTTCCGATCCCGGCACGCCGGAACGGACCGGGGCCCCTGATACGGAGGACTCCCGCTCTCCCGACCCGTCTCCCGGGGAGTCCGCCAGCGCGGACGCCCGCGCGGAGGACTCCGCCCAGGCGGACGCCCGGAGCCAGGTCGTCTCTCCGGAGGAACTCCCGCCGTCCGGCCCGTCTGCCGAGGAGTCCGCCGGCGATCCGACGGCCGCCGGTGCCGGCCCCGAGGACGTCCCGGAGCGCGACCCCGACCCGCCGGACCTGGCGGAACTCCGCGCGGAACTCAACGACCAGTTCGAGAGCATCAAGATCCTCGAACCGGGCCAGTACGAACTCAACCTCATGGAACTGTACGACCGCGAGGAGTACATCATCGCGCTCCAGGAGGACGGCCGCTACAGCATCCAGGTCCCGGAACGCTGGCACGACTGACCCTCTCCTCCCGTTTCTCTCCCGGTACGGGACGCCGGCACGACTGACCTCCTTCGTCCGTCCAGGACGCCGGCACGACTGACCTTCTTCGTCCGTCCAGGACGCCGGCACGACTGACCTTCTTCGTCCGTCTAGGACGCCGGCACGTCCCCGGCGACCCGTCCCGCGACTTTACGAGATCTTTTCGTACTGTTCCGAGAGCTTCTCCGCGGCCTCGTCGAGCTGTTCGCGTTCGAACCCGTCGAGCTCCCACTCGACGACGGACTCGACGCCGTTCGAGCCGAGTTTCAGCGGGACGCCCAGTCCGACGTCCGAGAGCCCGAACTCGCCGTCGAGCGGGATCGACCCGGGGAGTACCTCGCCGGTGTCCCGGAGGACCGCCTCGACCATGTGGGCGACGCCGGTCGCCGGTCCCCACTCGGTCGCGCCCTTCCGTTCGATGACGTTCATCGCGCTCTCCTGGAGCGATTCGAGGATCTCCTCCCTCTCGCTCTCTGAGAACTCGGGGTCGCGGCCGTCGACCCGGAGCTTCGAGAAGACGGGCACCTGCGCGTCGCCGTGTTCGCCGAGGATAGTCGCCTCGACGTTCCCCACCCGGGTGTCGAACCGGTCGGCCAGCACGTATCGGAACCGCGCGCTGTCGAGGCGGCCGCCGAAGCCGATCACCTGCTCGCGCGGCCGGTCGCCGGTTTCGTAGAGGTGCCGGTTCAGCAGATCGACCGGATTGGAGGTGGTGATCGTCACGAAGTCGTCGCTGTGTTCGGCCAGCGAGGAGCCGATGTCCTCCATGATCGGCGCGTTGTCCCCGGCCAGGTCCAGCCTGGTCTGGCCGGGCGAGCGCGGGATACCCGCCGTGATGACGACCACGTCGGACCCCGCGGTGTCGGCGTATCCGCCCTGCCGGATCGTCGTGTTCGCGTCGTACGCCACCCCGTGGTTGGCGTCGGCGGCCTGCCCGACGGTCTCGTCTTTCTTCTCGGGGATGTCCACGAAGACGAGTTCGTCCGCGATGTCCCGGAGTGCGATATTGTACCCCGCTGCCGCCCCGACGGTGCCCGCCGCACCGACGATGCTGACTTTCGCCATGCGTCGAGTGTCCGCTCGGGGATTCGTTAAACCTGCCGATACTGCTGTCGGTTCCCCCCGACGACCCGGCTTCGGTGCCGGTGTCGGTGGTGATGTCGGTGTCGGTGCAGAACGGGGAGTCTTCCCGGACTGCTCCGCCCGAATATTTATACGGGATCACCGGTCAAAAGGGAACACATCGACCGGAGCGAGGCCGCCTCTCCGGCCGCGGGCCGGGACCTGTCCGGGGGAACCCGGACCCAATGCCGGAGCCGCCGCGCCACCGGTCCACCCCGGTACAATGACCGACCACGTCGACGATCCCCGTACCCGTCGCCCGCTCGTCGAGTACGTGACGGACCCGGTGGTCGTCATCGAAGACGGCGTCGTCCGCCGAACCAACGCCGCTCTGTCGTCGGTGTTCGGCTACGACGGGGACGAACTCGCGGGAACGGCGTTCTCGTCGCTGGTCCACCCCGACCAGCGGGACCGCTTCGAGGCGTTGCTGGACGACGTCGCCCCCGCCGGGGACCGTCCGGTCGAGGGTCGGTTTCGGTTGCGGGACGCCGAAGGGACCTGGCTCTCGGTCGAACTCGCTCTCGTCGCTCCCGGCGGGGACCGTCCGGCGTGTGTCGTCACGGTCCGGGACATCTCCCGGCTGCGCCGCCGCGAGCGGACCCTCGCGGAACTCCATCGTGCGGCGGCCGACATCGAGGCCTGCGAGAACATCGGAGCGGTCTGTGAACGCGCCGTCGCCGCCGCCGAGAACATCCTCGATCACGACTGGTGTGGCATCTTTTTCCCCGAGGGCGAATACTTCGTGTTCCAGGCAGTCTCGTCGGGGCTGAACATGGAACCGGGCGATCGGGGCATCCGCGTCGACGAGGGACTCGGGGGCAAGGTCTACGAGACCGGCGAGCCGCTGGTGCTCGGCACGCGCGAGGAACACGTCGACGCCGCACCGATCAACGAACTCGACGACATCCCCTTCGAGTCGATCCTGACGGTCCCGGTCGGGGAGTTCGGCGTCTTCCAGGCCATCTCCTCCGAACAGCACGCCTACGACGAGGAGGATCTCGAGTTTTTACAACTGCTCCTCTCGCACGTGCGGGGGGCGCTGACGCAACTGGAGCGGGAAGCGCGGCTGCGCGAGCGCGAGCGGGAACTCCGGCGGAAAAACGAGCGCCTGGAGGAGTTCGCCGGCGTGGTGACCCACGACCTGCGCAACCCCCTCCAGATCGCCGGCGGCCCCGGATGAACGAGCGGATCGACGACGTGCTGACGCTGGCCCGGGAGGCGGAGGTAGAGCCCGAGCCGGTCGCGTTTGGGGCGGCCGCCCGGGAAGCCTGGACGGTCGTCGAGGGCGAGGGGACGTTCGAGTTGGCGGAGACGGCGACGATCCGGGCCGACCGGGACCGGCTGGTGCGGCTTTTGGAGAACCTCTTTGCCAACAGCGTCGAACACGGCGGCGAGGACGTGACAGTGTGGGCGGGGACGACCGAGGAGGGGTTTTACATGGCCGACGACGGAGTGGGGATCCCGCCGGAACGACGCGAGGAGGTGTTCGAGTCCGGGTTTTCGACGGCAGAGGCGGGGACGGGGCTGGGGCTGGGGATCGTCGCGGAGCTCGTCGAGGCCCACGGCTGGGAGATCGAGATCGACGAGAGCGAGGCGGGGGGCGCGCGCTTCGAGGTGACCGGGGTCGCGTTCCCGTAGCCCGTCACGCTTTTCGCGGTCGGTCTCCTGGTGGGCGACATGAGCGAGTTCGACAGGGAAGCCGAGCGCGAGAAGCTCCGCGAGAAATACGAGCAGGACCAGGAGGGGCGCGACGCGACCGAGCGGATGAGCGAACTCCTCCTGAAGGGTGCGACGATGACCAACGCCCACTGCGGGGAGTGTGGGGATCCGATCTTCCGGTACGACGGCGAGGAGTTCTGCCCGACCTGCCAGCGACCCGTCGCCGACGGGGAGGACGCCGGCGGCAGTGACGACGGGAGCGGGGACGCGGGCGAGGATCGCCCCGATGCCGGTGCCGGCGACGGTGACGCGACGGCCGACGCCGGGGCTAGCGCCGACGGACCCGCGACAGCGAACGAAGTGTCGGCTCCCGAGGACCCGGTCGATTCCGGAGCGGGGACGCTCCCGGCGTCGGCATCGGCGGACGCTGGCGGATCGACACACGAACGGTCCGCGGGCACGCCGGCGTCGCCGGACGCGTCCGACAGAAGTCGACCGCCGGCAGCGAATGCCACCGGTCGCGTTCGCGGGGGCGACGAGGCGGCCGCGCCGGCGGACGCGTCCGGGCGGTCCGAGGGGGCCGACCTCGACGCGGCGCGGGCGTCGCTGACCCGGACGGTCGCGCGGCTGGCCCGGCAGGCCGAGGCGAGCGACGACCTCGGGCGCACCCGCGAGTACCTGGCCGCAGCGCGCGAGGCCGCGGAGGCGCTGGCGGCCGTCCGGAACGTTTAGTCGACCAGCGCGGGCTCGAAGACGAACGACGCCCGGACCTCGTCACACCGTCCAGCGACGGTCGGTCGCCGGGCGTCCGTTCCTCGCGGACGCGCCTACGCGTCGTGGTCGTAGTCGCTGGCGACGACCTCCCGGATGCGCTCGGCGGTGACCTCGCCGACTCCGTCGACGGCCCGCAGTGCGTCGGCGTCGGCGGTCATCACGGCCTCGACGCTGCCGAAGTGAGCGAGCAGCGCCCGCGCGGTGACCGGTCCCACCTCGGCGACCGAGGAGACGACGTACTCCTGTTGCTCGGCGAGGGTCTTCTGGCTCTTCTCGCCGTGGACGCTGACCGCGCGGTCGGCGACCTGCTGTTCGCGCTCGGCGACGGTCTCCAGCAGGTCGGCGGTCCCGTCCTCGCCGTCGGTCCGGAGGACGCTCACGCCGAAGTCGACCGCCAGCGACGCCAGCGCGCCCCGGATCGCCTTCGGGTGGACGTTGCGCTCTTCGTAGAGCCCCGCCCCCTCGATCACGACGACCGGCCGGGCGTAGTGGCGGCAGGCGTCGCCCACCTGCTCGAACAGCGACCGGTCGCCGCCGGTCAGCGTGTCCAGGAAGTCCCCGACGGTCTTGCGCTCGACGACGACCCGGTCCGAGAGCACGTAGTCCCCGACCGCCAGCGTCTCCAGGCGCGTGGTCACCCCCTCGCGTGTCGAGAGGTCCCGCGCGATGGCCGAGTCGAGTTCCCGCTGGTCGACGACGACCTCCACTCCCTCCTCGCCCGGTTCGGCGGTGGCGACCGTTCCCCCGGAGTCGTCGCTGTCGTCACCGTCTGTCGCGTCCGTGCTCGCGCTGTCGCCGGCCGCGTCGCCCGCGAACGCCGACAGACCGGCCTGTCCCGCCCGTCCGCGACCGTCCGCGCCAGCGGACGACCCATGGCCGCCGGTCGCGTCGCCGTCCGTCCCCGGTTCGGCGTCGTCCCCCGTCTCCGTATCGCTCTCCCGGACCTCGCCGTCCTCGTCGGCGGACTCGGCCCTCTCGCCGTCCTCGTCGGCGGACTCGGCCCTCTCGCCGGCTTCGTCCCTGCCGTCACGCTCGCGGTTCCCGTCCCCGTCCTCGTCTGCGTCCCCGGCGTACGCGTCGAGTCCCTCCTGGCTCCCGCCGAGTTTCGCCGCGAGGTCGTCGGCGACGGACTTGAGCGAGCGGAGTTCCTCCCGCATGCGTTTCTGGTCGTTCCGGGCCTTCCAGAAGTAGGCCTCGTCGCGGGTGTCCTCGGCGATGAGGACGACCACCCGTCCCTCGGTCTGGCGGCCGGTCCGGCCCTTCCGCTGGATCGCCCGGATCGCCGTCGGGACCGGTTCGTAGAAGAGCACGAGGTCGACCTCGGGCACGTCCAGGCCCTCCTCGGCGACCGAAGTCGAGACCAGCACCTCGAACTCGCCGTTCCGGAAGGCCGCCAGCGTCTCCGTCTGTTCGGTCTGGGTCATCCCCTCGCTGCCCTCGGTGTCGCTCTGGCCGACGAACCGCCGGGTCTCGAAGTGTTCGCCCAGGAAGTCAGTCAGCGTCTCCGCGGTGTCGCGGGACTCGGTGAAGACGATCACCCGGTCGCCGTTCTCGATGCCGAGCGTCTCCGCGATGAGCATCCGCGCCCGCCGGAACTTCGGGTGGAGGTCGTCGAACTCACGGGCCTTCGAGCCGCTGGCCCGCCTTCGAGGACCCGGAGGCGCGGGCGGCGTTCTTCTGGCGTTCGAAGTACTCCCGCAGGGAGGCGACGCTCTGGGTCTCGGCGTAGGTGACGGCGGTCCGGAGCTTCCGGACCTCCGCGAGCAGCGACATCCCGGTGTACCCCTCGGACTGATCGTTGTCCATCAACTCGCGGAGTTTCGCCTGGATCTTCTGGATTTCCCGCTCGGAAACGTCGGGCTGGGTGGTGCCCGTGACGCCCAGTTCCTTGAGCTTCGTCATGCGGTCCCGGATGACCTCGTGGAGCGCGTCGCGGATCTCGACGACTGTCTCCGGGAGTTCGACGTGCTTCCAGTCGACGTCGGTCCGGTGGGTGTACTCCGCGACGTCGGCGTCGTCCTCGGTCATCACCTCCACCTCGCGGAGCCCGAGGTTCTCGCAGACCGCCAGGATCGACTCCTCGTCGTCGCCGGGGGAGGCGCTCATCCCCGTCACCAGGGGGTCGGCGGCGTCGGCGTGGTAGCGCTCGGCGATGTAGTTGTAGGCGTAGTCGCCCGTCGCCCGGTGGCACTCGTCGAAGGTGAGGTGGGTGACGTCGGACAGCGAGATCCGGTTGCCCACGAGGTCGTTCTCGACGACCTGCGGGGTCGCCACCGCGACCCGCGCCGACTCCCAGAGGGCCGCCCGGTCCCCGGGGCTGACCTCGCCGGTGAAGACGACGACCTCGTCGTCCGGGATCGTCAGCGCCTCGCGGTAGAAGTCGGCGTGTTGTTGCACGAGCGGCTTGGTCGGCGCGAGCAACAGCGCCCGGCCGCCGACCTCGTGGAGGCGGTCGGCCGTCACCAGCAGGCTCACCGCCGTCTTCCCGAGGCCGGTGGGGAGACAGACGAGCGTGTGGTCACAGGCCGCCGCCTCGGCCAGCGCCGTCTGGTAGCGCCGCCGCTCCAGCGCCCCCGCCGCGATCAACGGGTGCTCGACGGCGTCGGCCTCGTCGGTGGTCGCCATTCGTCCGGGGTTCGTCGCCGCCGCGGTTAAGAATTCCCGTACCGCACCGGAAGTGAAACGCCCGGCCGGGCGGTCCCCCGATGGAACCCCGCGGGAGCACCGGGCTCCGGCCGACAGTCCCCGCACGGGACCCTCGCGGAAGTACCGGAAGCGAAACCCGGCGGGTGATCTCCGTGTGGGCTTCTCACGGGAGTACCGGCAGGTACGTCACGGCAGCGAACATCGCCACGGCCGCCCCGACCGGGATGGTGAGGTTGTCGTCGATCACGTACCCGCGGACGACGGGTTTGACGCCGTCGGCCAGCGTCGCCGCCGCTCCGCCGAGGATCGCGGCCGTCGCGGGGAGGAAAAACGACGCGATGAGCGTACAGACGCCGAACATCGCCAGCAGGACCCGGGCCCGCTTTGCGGCCTTGAGTTCGCCGGACCCGAGCAGGCCGCTGATCGGGTCGCCGACGGTGAGCATCAAAATCGCGGGCACGGCGACGGCGGGCGGGAACGCCAGCGCGGCGGCGGTCGCACCGGCGGTATAGAGGGCGTACCCCGCGAGGTTCTCCTGTTCGTACTCGCGGGTGAGGTGTTCGTAGATCCACCAGTCGAGACCGACGCCGAGCCGGATCGCCTCCAGCGCCAGCGCGACGGCGGTCCCGGCGGCCAGCAGCAGCCGGAACTGCTCCCAGGTCACGACGTCGAGGAGATAGCCCGCGGGCAGGACGGTGCCGCTGGCGTGCACCAGCCGCCGCGCGAGTTCGTCGCGCATCTACAGGTCGTCGACGGCCAGGTCGCCGGCCCTGAGCGACGCGAGCGTCGCCGCGAGGTCGTCGGCGGCGACGCGGACCTGAGCCGTCGTGTCCCGCTCCCTGACGGTGACGGTGTCGTCGTCGAGCGTGTCGTAGTCGACGGTCACACAGAAGGGGGTGCCGATCTCGTCCTGGCGGCGGTAGCGCCGGCCGATCGCCCCCGACTCGTCGTGGGCGACCGAGAGGCCGGCCCGCCGGAGGTCCGCCGCGATCTCGCGGGCGCGCTCCCCGAGGCCGTCCTTGTCCATCAGCGGAAAGACCCCGACTGTCGTCGGCGCGAGTTCCGGCGGCAACGCGAGGTAGGTCCGCGTTTCGCCGTCGACGGTGTCCTCGCGGCAGGCGTGGGCCAGCACCGTGTAGACGATGCGGCCGACGCCGAACGACGGCTCGATGACGTGGGGTCTGACGTGCTCGCCGTTCTCGGTGACCTCCTCGACGGCGAAGCCCGTCACCTCGACCGGGACGACGTCCGACTCGCCGTCGGCCTCGACTGTCACCGTCTCGCCCTCGAAGGCGTCGGGGTCGGTCTCGGCCAGCCGTTCGAGCGCGTCGGCGACGTCGCCGGCCGCGCCGCCGAACTCGGGGCCGAGGTAGCTCATGTCGGGATCGACCGTCGGCCGCTCGACGGTGATCGGCTCGTCGTAGGGCCGGAAGACGGTGAACTCCTCGCCGGAGTGCTCGGCGTGTTTCCTGAGGTCGTAGTCCGCCCGGGTGGCGAAGCCGGTGACCTCGATCCAGTTCCCGCCGACCTCGGTCTCGGCGTCCCAGCAGTCGGCGGCGTAGTGGGCCCGCTCGCCGGCGAGGTGCTGGCGGTAGCGAAAGCGGTCCATGTCGACGCCGATCCGCTCGTACCACCCCTTCGCAACCCCGAGGTAGTAGGCGATCCACGGGAGCCCGATCACGCCCCGGTCGACGGCCTCCCGAACGGTCATCGTCACCTGGCCGCCGTCCTCGGCTTGCTGTTCGTCGGCGGGGTACAGCGGCAGTTCCACATCGGCCACCCGCTCGATCGGCGGCTCGTCGCGCTCGGGGTCGACGAAGTGTTCGAGTTCGGCCTGGGTGAACTCCCGGACCCGGACCAGCGAGCGCCGAGGGCTGATCTCGTTGCGGTAGGCCTTTCCGATCTGTGCGACGCCGAACGGGAGCTGCCCGCGGGCGTACTCCTTGAGCCGCGGGAACTCCACGAACATGCCCTGTGCGGTCTCGGGCCGGAGGTAGCCCGGCGACGACGACCCGGGCCCGATGTTCGTGCCGAACATGAGGTTGAACTCCTCGACCGGCTGGCCGGAAAGCGGCGCGCCACACGAGGGGCAGGTCAGGCCGCGATCGGCGACGATCTCCTGGACCTCCTCGGGCGGGATCGACTCGGCCTCCTCGATGCCGGTCCCGTCCTCGACGAGGTGGTCCGCGCGGTGGCTCGCGCCGCACTCGGGACACTCGAGTATCATGTCGTCGAAGCCCGCGAGGTGGCCCGAGGCCTCGAAGACGACCTCGGGCATGATGTCGGGGGATTCGATCTCCTGGTGGCCCTCGCGGCGGACGAACCGGTCGCGCCAGGCCTCTTCGAGGTTGGCCTTGAGCGTCGCCCCCTGCGGGCCGTAGACGTAGAAGCCGGCGACGCCGCCGTAGGCGCTGTTGGCCTGGAAGTAAAAGCCCCGTCGCCGCGCGAGTTCGTCCAGCGCGGCCGTCTCGTCGCTCATAGCGCCCGGAGCAGATCCATGTCCTGCACGACGCCGGCGATGTCGTCGCCGCTGACCAGCGGGATCTGCTCGATGTCGTGGTTGATCATCAGCCGGGCGGCCTCCTTGGCGGTCCGGCTCCTGGTGACCGTCACCACGTCCCCGGTCATGAACTCGCTGACGGGACCGGCGGGGATCTCGACGTTCCGGGTCGGCATGTACCGGTTGCCAACCGCCTTGATGCCCTCCCACATCCAGTCGTCGTCCTCGTCGGCCAGCGACTCGCCGGTCTCGGCCTCGCCCTCGACGACGCGGGCGACGTCGATGATGTCGACCTCGGTGATGATTCCGGTCATCCGCCCGTCGTCGTCGAGGACGACCCCGTAGGGGACCTCGGCGTAGGAGAGTTCCCGCTCGGCGACCGGCAGCGGCGTCCCCCGGTAGACGCAGTTGACCGCCGATCCGGCCAGCTCCCCGACGGGCGTCTCGCCCGCCACGTCGCCGGCGGCGATCGCCCGCACGACGTCGGTGACGGTGACGATCCCGTTCAGTTCCCCGTCGACGACCGGGATGCGCCGCTCCCCCTCCGCGACCATCAGCTTCGCGGCTTCCTCGATCGTCGTGTCGGCGGTGACCGTCGGCACCTCCTCGACCAGGAGGGCGAGCTGGTCCTCGTCGGGGCGGGCGATCAGCGCGTCCCGCGTGACGATGCCGCGGAACTGTTCGCCCTCGTCGGTCCGCTTTACGACCGGCACGGAGGAGAACGACCGCTCCTGGAGATACTCCAGGACATCGTCACGGGTGCCGGGGACCTCGGCCGTGACGACCTCGGAACGGGGCGTCATGACGTCGGCGACGTTCATTCGTGCGTTCCCATCCCGCCCCCACGTACTAAGACCTTGCACTTTGCCACCGCGCGAACGGGCCGTTCCCGCGGCCGCTCGTGCGTCCGGTCTTCGGTCCGTAGACGGTCGGTGGTGTGGCTGGCCGTGCAGTCGGTCAGCGTTCGGCGGGGGGTCGGTCGTGCGGCCGGTCCGCGGCCGCTACCCGCCGGGGAAGAACCGCGGGTACTCGTCGTGTTCGAACGACGCCAGCACCGTCCCGTCGAGGGTCTGGACGTGGGTGTAGACGGCGTCCCGTTCCCGCGCCGCCGCCAGCAGGTCGCGGGCGTCGGCGGCGGTGTACTGCCCCGCGATGAACACCGACCGCTCGGCCGCGGGGTCGCGCAATTCCGTCACCAGAAAGACGTCCCCGCCGGCGCTGGCGCGGTAGACGTCGTACTCGGTGAACGCCCCGTCGTCGTCCCACGCCGCGAACGCCGCGCCGTCGTCGTCGCCGACGACGTAGACGAACCCGAAACGGTCGCGCTCGCCGGCCGCCGGCGGCTCCGGGGCGGTGTCGCCCGCGGCGACGGTCAGCGTCTCCCACCCCTGCTCCGCGCGCTCTCTCGCCATCGACTCCATGTCCGCGAGCGTCAACTGCCAGCCGGTCTTGCCCGGGCCGGGGTCGTCCGCCGGGGGATCGGACTCCATGGACGGTCCCTCGGCTCCCGTCCCGGAAAGCGTACCGTTCTCATCCCCCTCCGACGGGCGAGTCGCCCGCGACGGGTCGCGCGGGACGGAACCGCGCGGACGCGGCGCGTCGCGCTACCTTCCTACTCCAGCCGGGACTTCGAGAGGTTCTCCACCCGTCCACCACAATCGGGACAGGAAGTGATTCGGTCGCCGCTACAGAGCCGAGTGAGACACTCTCGACATTCGTACAGGTCTTTCCCCTCCGCACACGGGGCCGGGTCGTTTATCGGCATCAGTTGCCGGTTGACGCTTGCGCCGGATAAATGTTCACCTGTGCTGTTGAGGCGGAAGCCCCGCCCTTTTTGCGAGGTGAGCGTTCCGACCGCTGGTCGGAACAGCGACCCGAGCAGGGCGGGGAGGAAGCCGATAGGCTTCGATGATTTCGCCACGTCCTGTCTGATGCTGTCCCACGCAACCGCTCCGGGAAGCGCAAGCGCGGGGAGCCCACCGATAATTAAACGGCGTGATGCGGTCGCCGATTTTCGGCGACCGCTGTGCAACCGGCCTCCGCTCCAGGGGCTTGCACTGAAAGGCGTGAAACCCGCCGGGGACGTGCAAGCCCCGCTCTTCAGGGCGGGGTAGCTGACTCTGCCCGTCGTCACCGCTGTCGACCCGAACTCGTTTCCGAGCCGGACACGTCCGTCAGGCGGACTGCCGCCCGGAATCCGGTTTCTCCAACACCTTTAACCGCGGGTGTCGGAGGCTTCCCCATGTTCGACGAGATCATGGAGAAGTTCGCCGACAGCCCGAGCCAGCAGGCCGTCATCCGCCTGCTGTTGGAGCGGGGCTTCTCGGTGAACGACGACGGCCGGGTCGTCTCGGGGGGGATCGAGATCCCGAACACGGGGATCGCCCGCGAGATCGGCGTCGACCGGCGGGTCGTCGACGCGACGACCGACGCCATCCTCGACGACGACGAGCTCCGTCCCATCTTCCAGAACATCTCGGCGGTGCCGAGCCTGATGGATCTCGCGCCGGTGCTCGATCTGACCGTGCTCTCGGTCGCGGTCACCGACGCCGAGCAGTCGGGGATCGTCGCCGCGGTGACCGGTGCCATCGCGGAACGGGACATCTCGATCCGGCAGACGCTGAGCGACGACCCCGAGTTCGCCGACGAACCCAAGCTGTACGTCATTACTGACGAGGAACTGCCGGGCGAGTTGATAAACGAGATCCGCCGGATGCCGTTCGTCCGGAAGATCGAACTGGCCTGACGCCCGCGGGCGCGACCCCGGCGAGCGGACGCCACCCCCGGCGGCGGGTGCCGACACCGCTTTTGATACTGGTGGCTGTAAGTACGTGAAAACTCGAATTGAGAATCCAGGCGGAAAGAGTCTGTCTCCGCAGATAGCAGAGACTGGTGAGTAAAAGAAT
>PXRG01000009.1:49076-77883 GCA_003021105.1 Halobacteriales archaeon QS_1_68_17 | reverse complement strand
GGCTGCGGCGGTTCAGACACTACTACAACCGAGATCGGCCGAACCAGGCATTAGATGGCCGCACTCCCGCCGCGGAGGTGCTGAACTAGACAGTGCCCCAGAGAAGATAAGTTCAATCAAGAATGAGTTGATCATCATTAATTCGAGAGCAGTAGTGAATAAAGATCACAATTAAAATTCATCGATCCGACGGTCAACCGATATACGAATAGATTGAGTCTACCCCCCACACCTTCTGGTTTGAGCGGCATTCGTGCTGGTATATAGTGCTCACTATTTCCCTTGGTCCAATTTTCGAATCTCCACTGCAACGTGTGGGGTCGCTGCATCTCTGAAAGCAGGATGTCCCTCTTTCAACCGAGTTTCGATGACCTTTCGATACTGACGCCCTCCAATGGCATTGAACTCACGCACATCGTCTAAAGCCCTCTCAATTGCTTCCGCGTCTTCTTCCAACCGGGGATCGTCAAACGCCTTACCTATCGCCTCGATATCTCCTGCTTGATCCGGCCCCTTCGTCCCCTCAGAGACAGTTGCGAGTCCGATCGGAGAATCTGACTCTTCGATCGCCTTTATCCACAGTCGCACTGTCGTCTTCGTCTTCTCCACTCCATTCGCTTTAACCGCTCTATAGAACGCTCGAACCACCGAGCTTCTACTGTCCATCTCGCTGTCGAGTTCCTGAAGGACCTCATTCATCGCAGTCCACCACTTGTACAATCCCTCTAGCACAGCTTCGGGGTCATCAAACTGTTGTTCGTACTGGCGTTGTAACCACTCGTCACGCCGTGGGTTGATGAATTCGGGTTCGAGAAGTAAGATCTCGTCACCCGATTCGATCTCCGACGGCGCTGTCCACGAATACGACTGTCCTCCGCCAGGAGATGTTTCGATCTCGTAGATGGCTTCACCCCGTCCCAGTTGTAGTCTCTCCTCTTGCTCCGTCCGCACCTCGTACGTGGGGCTGCTCCCGTAGCCACCATCTTCGCCATGCTCTCCCTCAACTTCGGCGGCCCGCTCGAATGCTTCGTTCAAAGAGTCAGGGAGCCACGTACTGGCCCCGCTATCACCGCCACCTGCGACACCGGTTGCCTCTGAGCTATGGGTAGTAGGCTCTGCCGGGCCTGAATCGTCGTTCGGAGAATCGCTTGCTGCTTGGGCTCCAGACGCGGTAGGAAGCTGACGTGGCTCGGGCTCTTCGACAGCTTTGGTCTCGTCTTCGGTCGTCACTGAAAGCTCCCCCAGATAGTCACTATCGACGGCGAGTGCCTCGGCGAGTTCGCGCCGATATCGCGAGGCGTGTTTCTCGATATAGTTCTCCCAAAATGTGCCGATGGTCAGTACCTCGATTCGTGACGTGCAGCTCGGGAAATAGACAGCCGCATGAGACGGACGTTGTGGACCGACGACGAAGAGTATATCCAGAGCAAAGGCGCTTGAGACATCCTCCGGTGTGAGAATCACGACGTCCTGCCCGATTGAAGCATCTAACTCTTCGGCTAATACATCGCTGAGGACATCCACGAACGCCGTCCTCGCGACGACGATCCCGACACGTTCAGAATGACCGACAGTCCCCTCTAAACGAGACAGTAGTCGCTCGAACAACGGGTTCGCATCCTGAACTTGGTCGTTAACCTTATCAAGGGCGCGGATAGCGTCACGTATCGCGATCGTTGTGGACGAAGTGATATGATCGCGGTTAGTTGAGTCTTCAATGTCGTCTAACTGGTCACCGAAGGTATCCACTCGAGACCATGGATTGACGACGACTTCCTCCTCAACCCACGTATCGAAGTCGGACGCGTTGACCGGGAGACGTTCGCACCGAAATACAGTGTTCAGGAGCTTGCTACCTCCCATATCGAGATCGAAGCCGGTATTCAGAGCTTCGTCAATCGATTCACGCAGCCTTTCACTGCCGACCGCTCGGATCGTGAGCTCCTTCGACCAAGTATACCCAGCCGCTTCGAGAGCGCCTCGAATCGGTGGATCAAGCTGGTCAATCGATCCACCGGTATCCCCGTCGGTGATCGACTTTGCAGCACTTCGAATGGCGTTGACGTCCGTGAATTTCTCTCCGATCTTACTCAAGGATGTTTCCGTACTGACGACGTCAACGTCTGCGTCTTCTAGATTCGATGGCGGGGAGATATCCGGGACGCCCCCGGTGTCCAGCTTCGTTGTGGCGCTATAGATCGGGAAGACAGGCGTGTCTCCAAAATCCTCGTTGATACGGTTGGCCAGTTCCGACAACGGGATTTTGAACCTCTCTACGGCTTGAATAACGACGCCGGTTAGTTCATCCGCAATCTGGGACAAATTATCCACCGACTTTGTCAAGACGAGAGTCCCTGCTTTGCTTCCGCGATTCTCGATGGAGATCTGTCCTTCTTTGACACGCGAGGTTCCGAATAGATCATCGAACGTCACCGCCCGTATCGTAGTACCTTCGTGGTCGCTGATACCGTACTCTTGATACTCTTCTTCGATATCGCCGAAGGTCCCCCATCGGCCCTTGTGTCCGTACACCGGAGAAGCGATACCGATCTTAGCCGGTTCGCCGTCGTCGGCGCCCTCACACAGTAATGCAATCGCGTAAAGGAGGGTGATACGGGGATCGTGAGCCGGGTGCGTTACCAGGGCTGAGAGGTCGCGGGAATAGTGGGTTGTTATCGAGTGGAGAATGTCCATCTCGAGCGGGCCGATCCGGAGATCATCCCACGTGGTGCTGGACCGGTACTTTACGATACCCTGCTTTGCTAGGTGCCTTACAGCAGGTTTGTCGTCGGGGACCTCGAACAGGTCTCTCTCGAGATTCCGACTGGCGTCGTCGATATAGTCTATCGCCCACTCCGCCCGTTGTTCCACCACGCCTTGGGCGTCGGTAGCGAGTGCGAGCAACTCATCGGGTACTGGGTAGGGTTCGAGATGCGCCACCAAACGACAGCCGTGTGCCACCATCTCTTCGTCCTCAGCGTCTAGGAGAGCAACCGCCGTATCGAGAACAGAAGCAGAGTCCTCCACGACTGATACTGGAGCGCGTTCCAACGCATCTCCTATGGAGGTGAGAAGGCCCGTTGTGACATTACTGTCGACAGCGTAATCCAGCAAGCGACCGGAGCTGGTAGCGACTGGTTCTGCACTGATCTCGACAACGTGTTCGACGAAGTCCCGGAACGTGTCCTCGTTGACAGTAGGCTCACAGTCCTCCCGTTCGAGTTCGCCGATCAAACGATCAAGAACTTCACCTCCTAGTTTGGGTGCGGGAGCCGCCAGCTTGCCTGCGACTTCGGCGGAGGCATTATCTCTATGGAAATATGCGACGATGCCAGCAGCAAGCTCGTCGACAATTTCGCAAGGGAGGTCATCCACATTGTCAAGTACCTCGCTGATTCTTTCGGCGAGGTGACCGTGAGGAGACCCTCTGATGACTGTTGCAATATCGGCAGCTAACCGGGTTTCTCCTCCTTCGAGTTGCATCGCAACGAACTGTTTCCCGATCGGCGCGGTCTCATCAGTCCACAGCAGCGCCAACAGATAGTGGCTATCGTCGTGAAGTTCCTCCCGAGATTCCTCTTGGACCGGTGGCGGGTCCAAAGCGCCTTCCCGAACTTCTTCTAAGATTGCAGTAATGACGCGGTCCGGCGTCCCGGGCAGCAAGCTGGCAACCGCTTCCACTTGGTGATGAGGCTCCCGATGTTCAGCAGCCTCAGCAACGACGGACGCGAATAGATCTTCGGCAGTGTCAACGTCGGCATCCAGAAGCCGTGCGTACGCGTTGATGATCTTCTCGCCATCTAACTCTCTTGCCAAAGCCAGCCGTTCAGCATACGGGACGACGATCTTTGGAGAACTGATCGCGGCTTCGAACAGGATTTCACGGGCCGCCTGCCGCGACCGTCGTGATTCCGGACCATCATCGTCTACCGTCGCTAAGAGTTGGTCCACGGACTCTATGATTTCCCGAGCATCTGATTCCGACTGTTCGACTCGCTCAACCAGCTCTTGCTTCGCTTGCTCGCGTTCGGTCCCTATCTGCAGACGGGCAACTGCCGGCAACTCCACTTCACCACGGTATCGAGGATGGCTCTCCTCGATCGAGCTAACGACGTCGGTTACTGCGTCGACTGCGGCAGGATCGCTGTACAACGTGGCCGGTGCTCTCTCCAACTCCTCGATCGTGTCGCCTGCAATCGTGTGGTTGTAACTGCAGATTTCTGCTAGGGCTCTCGCCACCTGTTCTCTACGTGCTGGGTCACGAAGCCCATCGACTAGGACCGGGATTAATTCGTTTCGCCGATTTGGAGAGTGTTTCGCCACCAAACGCTGTATCGTGGCAATTAGTACTCGTTGAGCATCCGTGCCGTCAGACAGATACGGATCGACGTCGAGATCAGCGAGCATATCTGGAAATGCGTCGATCGCGTCTCGGTCGTCTTCTACGAGCGATTCTAAGGCGATTTCGACATCTCTAGCCGGGTGATCTTCCACGTGGTCCAAAATCGTCTCGAAACCGTCGGCAGGGCTGCTCCTCGCATCGTTCAGAAGCGAAGATATTTCCTCGCGCAATGACATGGCCTCGTGAGAGTTACCTAGAGACGAGGTCATGCTCTTGTAATGGGGGTTTCGTATGCGACACCTTCACGAGGAATCTGTGAGGGAGTGACAAAAAGGTACCGTGGGTCCGATTTTCCTCATATTATTTTTCCGATCTCACGGTCTACAACCCACCACTCCGCGATCCTCCCTCTTTCAGGTGGTCCACGATGACTCGGGAGCGGTCACCACGTTTGTGAAGTGGGGGTAAACTATAACATGCTGCTATTGCTGATATGAATCGTGAATCGGGTGCTCGGCGAGGGGATAAGCGGACCCCGATACTGTTGGAAGCTGAGCACCGCCGTACCAATCGCCGCGTCATTCCCACGATACCGGGGTAACCCATAATGGCACCATCTCAGGACGAATTCTATCGAATCGGAACCGAAATTGCCGACGAGGCGTTGGATCGAGTGAGAGGTTGGCACCAACCGTACTGTGCGTTCGACCGCCCCCAAGACAGATACTTCGTCTCGAGTCTCGCCCCCCAAGCAGAGGCAGAAGAGGGCGAATTTACGGAGTCGAAACCGAACAACATCGGCCTGAAGGTCCAGCCAGCGAACGAGACCGACACCCTCGACATCCAAATCTCGTTCGAAGTCTATTATCCGTCGTTCCCGACCCGCGAGGAGTACGAAGCGTGGTACGACGACGCCGATGAGGACGTAGACATCTCAGATTTCACGGCGGAGACGAATTTCTTCAGGCGGCGCCCTATTTCGCTCGATACGACACTCCATCTCGGAAGGCTGGACCGCGAAGTCGAACGGATCACCGACGAGTTACAACGTGAAATTTCCGATACGACGGCTGCATTCGAGACCGACCACGTCCTCGTCACCGACCGAGAAACCGAGGGATTGCAATCGGACGACCTACGTGACGAGGAGACCTTTGACAGTGTACGGAATGCGTTCGACAACCGGGAGACCCCATCCCCCACCTGGTCGGTCCAGTTCGATTACAAGCAACGTCGAGACGACCTCGTCCTGTCCCTGGCGAATCTGACGGAGGCTGAAGAGGACCGCGAAACGGAACCGTATATATTCAACCCGAAGATCGTCGTCGACGGCCGTCTCGAAGCATACGAACTACAGCTGATTCCGGAGGACTTCAGATATGGACGCCGCATTTGGGGCAAAGGTCAGAACTGTTCGGTCGAAGTCCCCGAGGATCGGGAACCAGAGGACGAAGTGGGCACGGCACGTGTCGAGACGACGGCAGCCCCGTCGTACCAGTCTCACAGGTTCAAACCCAACGATGAGTACAACGACGCGACTGACCTCGCGAGACTCGCAGATCCGGACGAGTTCATGGACGCCCTCCAGGCTATCGAGAGCGGAATGGCCGAGTATCTCGCCGAGTGGCGCGGCCCGAGAGCGCGCGAACGAGAAGACGAACTTGACGAGGAATCGTTCGAACAGTTCCTTAACTCGGCAGACGACTTCGAGGAAGAACTAGAGCACTTCAGATCCGGCATTAACGTACTCGACGAAGTGGAGGATGCTGAGCGCTCCTTCCTCTTGATGAACCGAGCGTTCGAACAGCAGGAGTCCGACGTCGAAAACTGGTACCTCTTTCAAATCGTATTCATCGTTTCGAATCTCGGGAGCATCGTCGAACGAGAGTATCCGAGAGTGTCGGCCTCACGCAGTGACGACGCCGAGGTGCTTTGGTTTCCGACCGGCGGTGGGAAAACGGAGGCGTATCTGGGACTGATCGTATTTGCTCTGATCTTCGATCGAATTCGCGGTAAAGAGGCAGGCGTTACGGCGTGGATCCGGTTCCCCCTCCGTCTCCTTGGCAAACAGCAAAAGGACCGGTTCCTCTCCATCTTGTACGAAGCCGAGCAAATTCGGCAAGACGAACTAGATGGAGCGGGCGAGCGATTTAGTATCGGATACTTCGTCGGTGGTCGAGATACCCCGAATAGTATCCACGAGGACGGACGGAACAATTTCCACCGGACGTTCCAGGAGGACCACGGTACCCTCAGAGCTCAGTGTCGAGTCGTGACCGAATGTCCGGCTTGTGACGGTGAAGTTGACGTTCGGTTCGAACCGGATCTCAACTCTGTGTTTCACGATTGCCAGAACGACGCCTGCGACGTGGGGGAGCTTCCGCTGTACGTCACAGACCACGATATCTACCGGAACGTTCCCTCTGTCCTGCTCGGTACACTTGACAAGATCTCTATCACCGGGGCTAACCCTCGCTTCACGAACCTTTTGGGAAACTTCACCGACAAGTGTCCGAAGCACGGGCTCGGCTACGCTGGAAAGTGCCCCGAATCCAGTACATTAGGCTGTGAACGTGAATTAGAACCAGTCGAAAAAACCCTATACGACCCGATACCGTCCCTTCATCTCGTCGACGAGGTGCACCTACTCAACGAAGAACTGGGCGTATTCGCTGGCCAATACGAGACGCTCTACCAAGAGTTGTGTCGGCAAGCAAGTCCGGACGATCACGAACCGAAGGTCCTCACGTCCACCGCAACGATTAGCGAATACGAAGAGCACATGTGGAACCTATTCCTCAAAGAGGGGAATCGGTTCCCCGAGGAAGGTCCAACTCTCGACGAATCGTTCTACGGATCAGTAGACTATGACGACCCCGAGCGACGCTACATCGGCATCACACCGGTAAACAAGACTCACATTTACTCGGTGCTCGATCTCGTTAAGCAGTACCACCAGGCTATCCGCGACTTCCGCTACAAGGACCCGGCCGAGTTCGGATTGGATGAAGACGAGTACGACGAGATACTCACTATGTACGAACTCTCGGTCGTCTACTTCTTGAAGAAGACCGAGAAGGACCGATTCCTTCGCAGTATCTCGAACCAGATCAACCGTGAAATGGAGAACGATGGATACGGCGACCCGATCCAAACCGATCAACTGACTGGAGACATCGAATCGACGAGTCGCCTGGATGAACTCGAAGATCCTGAATCTCCCTTCGAGGACCGTGCCGACACCGTCGCCGCTACGAGTTTCATCGGTCACGGCATTGACGTCGATAGGTTCAACACGATGGTCTTCTATGGCTTCCCGTCCCAGACGTTCCAGTATATTCAGTCTAGCGCGAGGGTCGGACGTAAGCGACCGGGGACGGTGATCGACATGTTCCGGCCGTACGACGAGCGTGACAAACACCGATACCGATACTTCGAGAAGACCCACGAGTATCTCCGCCGGTCGGTCGAAGCGGTCTCGATCGACCGGTGGTCGAAGTACAGTCTCGAGAAGACCTTCGCCGGCGTATTCAAAGCCCTCCTGATCCAACACTATCGTCCGTTGATGCATCGTCGCTACGATGTCAACGTACAGAGTTCTCGCGAGCTTCAGGACGTAATCGACGACCCGGCGTCGTACCCGGAATTCGATCGAGACACTTACAGTGATCTCGTCAGGCGGTCCTACGGGCTACACATCGAACCGAACGACTTCTTCGACCACCGCATAGACGAAAAGATGGAGAACTACTGGGAGTACTGGGTGAAACGAATACGCTCGGAGTACTACACTACGATCAAAGGAGACGCCATGCGGAGTCTCCGTGATATCGGCGAACAAGTAGACATCGGTGTGGACAGGGACCACGAGGACTTCTACACGGAGCTCGTGGAGGGTGACGATTGATGGAGCGCAAGAAGTCCCAAATCCTGTTCAACTTTCTGCCTCAGGATACCTTCAATCACGCACGGAACGGTACCATCGGGAAGGTGTCCTGGATCTTCGAAGATCGAAGGTCGGCGGTGGGTGAGCTGCCTGTTCCGTACATCCTCCGCCGGATCCGTCCCAAGATCTCTCAGTGGGACAACGACGTCCCCCTAACTGCCAGTGAGGTGGAGTTGGTCTCGCCCGACGATATCAAATTCGACGTCTTTCCGACCGTCTTCGAGTGTCGGGTCTGCAGTGCTTGCACCCCGTTCGATGACGACCGTATAGAGCAAGGTCGTCCTCCCTATTGTGGCAACTGTGACCGCCGGCTTACAGACACGGAACAACTCCAGTTCGTGATGGTGTGTCCATGCGGGGATATCGACTCGGTTCCACTTCCACGGTGTAATTCCTGTAACAACCGAAATGTCCGCTTCCGGCGCCCCACATCTCGCATGCGAGACGCCTACTGGGAATGCCTGGACTGTGCCCCCAACGGATATATTGGCCACGCGTACGAGCACATCGATCGTTGCCATTACTGCGGTAACAACCGCAAGATCAAGGTTCACAGTTCGTCGACGACGTTCTATCCACAGCTCTCCAAGTTCGTCAATATCAACGACGAAGATATCGACATTCTACAGGATAGCACTGCATACCAGGCTCAAGTGATCGCCGAGTATCTCTTAGACGATGGTGGTGACAGCGGGAACGTAGAGATCGACGATGCAGTCTTAGAACAGTTGGACATCTCGGAAGAGGAGTACCGGGAGGCACAAGAAGAGGCACACGCAGATATCGAAGAGCGTCGCGAGGAACTCGAAGAGTGGGCTCGAGATGCCTTCCCGGACGAAGATCGTCGACAGATCAGCGAGGAGCTATTCGAGTATCGATCCCTCGTAGACGACGTAGACTCGGATATCGACGCGACAACGCTCGAATCACTGCAGGAAGCGGCTGGACAACGAGCCGATCTCGACAGAGCACTCGTCGACGACTTCTTAGACGCCCGCGACGCTCTCCGACTCAGCGAGGTTCGCCTGATCACCGACTTCCCCATCACCACTGTCGTCTACGGGTATTCCCGGACCGAGGCGGAACCGTCTGACGGTGTATTCCTCCGGACGTTCCCAGGTGAAGGCGGCGGTGACCGAATGTTTGCCATGACGGCAGAAGCCGAGGCCGTCATGTTCTCGTTAGATCCCGAGGCAGTCATCGACTGGCTCGACGTGAACGATATCCTCCACGAACGCCCAGAAGAAAACGTAGAGCAATGGCTCTTGGAGCGACTCCGTCAGTACCCGTACTTCCGCGAAGTGGACCCCGTTCACGACGGTCCAGCAGCACGCTACACGCTGACGTTACTCCACACGATGTCCCATCTCGTCATCAACGGTGTCGATGCACTCTCGGGGTACTCGAAAAGCAGCCTCATCGAGTACTTGCTACCCCACACGTTGAGCTTCGTCGTGTACAAACACACCGACACCGACTACAGCCTCGGCGCAATGCATACACTCGCCGAGAAGCGCTTCCGGGAACTCGGCGACTACATCCAAAACGAGGGTGACGTCTGCATCTACGACCCCGTCTGCGAACACGAAGAGAACGCAGCCTGCGAGGACTGTCTGTATATTTCGAACATCGCGTGCGACAATGGAAATCACAACTTGAGTCGATCGACACTCTACGGTGGCGAGTTCGATGGCGAGACGATAGCCGGATTCCTCGATGTCTGAGCCAGACCACCGGTACGAGGCCGCTCGCCTACTCTCGGAACTCTCACAGGACGCCGAAGAGCTCTCGGCGATCGAAGGGGCGATCACGTATTCAGTGGCTACGAACTCTCTGCCTCCCAAACCCTCCTCCTTAGCGAACCTGACACCTGATCTCGTATCACCACGTCAGTACCGAGAGCTCCTTTACCACCTCGGGGAAGCCGGGATCGTAGGCGACACCGTGGCGTTCACCGAACTCCGAACTATCTTCGATGCTGCCCGAATCCTTGCTGACCGTGGCCCGGTTCCGACCAATCGAGTCGTCGCGAATATGCCACTCGACGAGGAAGAGATCGGGGACTCGATCGGGAGCCTGGTAGTCAATCTCCTCGATTTGATTCAGCAGACCGAATCGGAACTCGTGATTCTCAACCCGTTCTTTTCCGTACAGGGATACGACCAGGTCGGAGCACCGATTAGAGACGCGACCGCGCGTGGAGTCAACGTAACCATCGTCACGAAGTCACTGACGTACGGTGGCTCTACGCAAAATGAACGGGTGATACGACAAATATACGAGGAAGATGACACGGTACCGGAGAATCTCGTACTCTACGAGTACGTACTAGACGAGGATCCAGACGAAGAGCATTCCCCGACGATCCACGCAAAACTCACGATCGCCGACCGAGAGCAGGCATATCTCGGCACGGCGAATATGACCCACAGGGGTCTCGTTGAGAATCTCGAGCTCGGTGTTATCTTCCAGGACGACACCGTCGAGAGCCTTCTCGGATTGGTTAACGATCTCCTCTCGTCTGATTATCTCCACCGAGTCGAATTCAAGTCCTCTGGCTTCGAACGAACATAGGAGGTCGAACGATGCCGGTCGTTTCCGACCTTTGAGCCCTACTCGCTTCCAGACTGGCTGTAGTATCTACAATATGGGCTAGCAAAGCATACCGAACATCGCGGCTCGGATCTACAGATCTCCGCACCAAAGTCGAGTAAAGCGAGGTTGTACCGGCGTGGAGCTTCGGGCGGAACGAGGTTTGCAGCGACTCTCCATTGATCTGACGAAGGCTCAGGCCAATCTGTACCCAACAAACGGCGATACACCCGTTTGACGTTCCTATCTACAACCGGCAATCGACGATCCTGGGCGAAACACAGGGTCGCGTTCGCCACGTATGGCCCGACTCTCTCCAAGTTCTCGAGTTCATCTACAGTATCGGGAAGTGTGCGGTGTTCCGTAGCAATATTGGTCAAAGCTGCAGCTCGCATGTTTTGAAATCCAAGGGGCTCAATGACACGCGCGACTGTCTCCTCGCCAGCTTCTCTGATTGATTCGAGCGTCGGGAATCGATCTAGGAACTGTGGATAGACCGCCGCTACGTTTTCTGCAGGTGTCTGTGTCAGGAAGAACTCGGCCACGAAAACCTCGTACAGTGATCTCTCGGACTCCCTCCAAGGGAAGTCACGAAGATTGTCGTTGGACCACTCGAGCAAGTCCGAACGAAATCTGGTCGTCGGAGAGCTCACAGCGCTCACTCCGATTTCGGGTCGTTAGTATCTACCGGATGTAGAAGGAGAATGAAGTAGCTCGCCGCTCACTGGAACGCGCCGTCTGTCTCGATAGCCTCGATCAGGCGTGAAACTTGGCCTCGACCTGAATCACCGTTAAGATAGGACTCGTAGGCGTCGGCCGCCTCCGTCAACAACGATTCGTAGGTCTCTATGCGGGTGTCGTACTGTTCGTGGAGGATCCGCCGCAACTCTCGCCCCTCCTCGGGGTCAGCGTAGTCGGCTGGGGGCGAACCGACCACGATCACACTCTCTGTTCGATCCTCAGTTCTATCGTCGTCGAGCACTTCTTCCAACGCCTTGTGACCCCTCTCTACGTGTGGCACCACGTCTTGAGTGGTCACTTCACAGTCCGGGGGTAGGAGATGGACGAGTACGTGGCGACCGGCAGATCTCACGTACGTCGGAGGTGATCTCTGGACTTCCTTGCTGTCCCGCTGTCTCTCATCGGTGTTCTCATCGAATCTCCGATCGAATTCTTGCTGTAGACGCTCGTCTGTTGCCGATCTCTCCCACGCCGGCGAGAGAAGCCAAGGACGCTCGCGTATGCGTGACCAGACGCGCTTACTCAACGTGCCCTCCGTAACCTGCCGACGGAGCTGGTCGACTAACTTGGCCCGTTGGGTTGCGATCTGGTTGTAGCGGGTCCGGCCGACGTCATCGAAATCCGTGATGGCGTGTGCGAGCTCTCGCGAGTCACCGATCTCGGTTTCTTCAAGCCGCTTGAGATTCTCTTCGTACTTCAGATTCTCGAAGGCCAGAACTCCGTGTTTGAACAACTCGCGTCGGTCGTTTTCGTCTTCGATCGCCATCCGGTTGAGCCGTCCGAACAGTTTTCGAGCTTGCTCCCTGTTTTCTGGTGACAAGCTCTCATACCACATGTCGATCGCATCGATCTCCCGAGCAGCTTCGGAACCCTTCTCGTTGCGAAGGTCGTCCCACCGACTCGCGATCCGATTCAATTCGTCACCGAGGAAATCGAGGAGCGCCTGATATCGTGGGTCTTCTTTGACGACATCCTCGCGATTCGAGGTGGCGATATCTTCGTACTCGTCGTAATCGAGAAAGTCTGCGTGGATCTCTCCGACGAGATACTTCGTATACATTCGGCTGTCGTTGAAGTCCTCGAGGAGGTCCGGTTTCGCCATCCTTCCCCGTACCATGAGCGAGATTTTGTTGAGGTCGTCTGCCTCGCTCTCTTCACCGGGGTGCTTCTCGACGAGGTCACTCGGCTTTTCGACGGTACCGATCCATCCTTCGATCTCGTACCCCTCGGCAGTAGTGGTTGGACGTGGTTCGTGGTTCTCGAGTCGCTTCTCCCGGCAGTTGTCGGCGTATGAATCATCACCGTATGTCCACAGGAACTGGACCTTGTGGAAGTAGTCCCTGTCTGTTACGTCTACGGTCGTACCGTTTATCGAGACGGTGAAATTGTATTCTGCACCCAAGATACTGAATCGGCGAGCGATCCGCTTACGGAGAGCTGTTTCGGTAGTGTGGACCCGCTTTTTCAGATCGCGAAGGATGATACGCGTTCCCGATTCTAAGTCATCGGGGAAGTGGGTGAGTGGCTCTGGAGTGTAACTCTGCGTACTCGAACCGTCTTCGTCGGGTGCCTCCTCACCGATCGCTTCTTTGATGTCGTTGACGTTTAAACGGAAAGCGTGCCGTTCGTCCCCGTCCGTAGTGTACACGTCTACCGTCTCTGCGATCGAGAGCAGGGATAACTTGCCGATGCCCTTTCGACCCATCACCGGACGGTCGTGTTTGGGCGTTCGATTCGGTCGGCTCTGATCCTCGCGACGCCGGTATCCGACCCGGAGGTAGCGATAGTTGACGTCTCGGTAGTCCATACCGTGACCGTCGTCTACGATCTCGATTTTGTCCTCTTCGGGATCGATCTGGACACCAACGTTTTCGGCATCGGCGTCCCATGCGTTCGCAACAGCCTCCGAGAGAACTGCCGGTACGTTGCTGTATAGGTTCAGCCCGAGGTGATTGAGAACGTTGAGACTGAGAGACATCTCGTACTGGGATTCTTCCCGCGCTGGGCCCTCCGACGACTTACTATTATCGTGTGGTCGTTGCTGTGACATCGTTTCGCTCTAAGTGTTCAGTAATCGTGTTCCCGATGGACTTTGCAAGTTCGACTGGCACAGCATTTCCAACCAATCTCCCAACCTTTTTTAGGTGGACATCTTCGTCCGGATCAACGAACTCGTAGTCCTCTGGGAATGTTTGTAACATGGCTCCTTCACGAAGGGTCAACGCGCGGTCCTGCTCCGGGTGACCGAAACGTCCACTGCCGTAGTTATAGAACTGGGTCGTGATGGTGGGTGCTGGTTCGTCCCATTTCATCCGGCCGTAGACGCTATCGTATGAGCTCCCACTCTCTTTCTTGTGGCAGTCTAGCCTAAGATCCTCGTCCCAGTCTCGCCAAGTCCCACCGGGGACGGATTGCCGAATTCGTTTGAGATTGATCTCTTCGAGTTTTCGGCCCTTGTGGAGGCGATCGGTGTCACTCTCTTCATCGGACTTGAGGGGTTCTACGGCACCGTTCCCGATCGTATCACGAACTGTCGGATGGTCGTCTGGATCATGTGTCGGTTCGTTCAGTTCGATAGACCCGTACTTGGAGGCCAACAACACCAGCCGACGACGTTTCTGGGGCACCCCATAGTCGGGACAATAGACGAGCTCCGAAGAAATGTCGTATCCCAACTTAAACAAAGCATCCACGAAACGGGAGTAGACTTGATGGTTACGTACCTCCGGGACGTTCTCCATCGTTACGACCTCGGGTTCTAAATCCCATACGAGGCGCCGGAATTCATCCAGTAAGGCCCAGTCGTCCCACTCTGCGGTGTCCTCGCCATTGTTTAAATTCGAAAATGGCTGGCACGGAGCACATCCAGCGAGAATCCTCGGTTTCGTCTCGCCGAAGAAGTCACCGACACGGTCGCTCGGCAACTCAGAAACATCTTCTTCGACGAACTCGGCGTCGGTGTTGGCTTCGTAGGGGTAGCGACAATGGGGATCTACGTCGATACCGACTGTAGTCCGAATTCCGGCCTCCTCCAACCCACGAGTCAACCCCCCGACGCCGCAGAACAAATCGACCGCTACCATGATGTCCCCGTCGTCCGCTTGTGTAATAAAGGCATCGAGTGGTTGCTCGACCAACCGCAGGTCGCCAGTACTACTGGATTCAATGTTGTATTCGCCCGGCGAAAACGTGTAGTAGAGGCGGTGGCGGACGTGATTTTCCTCTCCTTCTGGATTTCCTCAGACCTGTTTATACAATAGGGCCCAAGTCCTAACAGGATAGACGGGCCTGGGCGAATCCGGGTCCGAGAAGGGCATGCCGGCCTGGCGTCATTCTGCATCTCCGTCATCCTCGGCCAGAAATTCAGTGAGTGGTGCGTTGAGGTTCTTTCGGCGCTTGGTTTCCATGCGCTCATCGTAATCGGAGTAGTCGGTCTGCGTGGCCGCAATGTCACTTCCCTCCTCGTAGGCCGAGAGCCAAGCCCGACACACGTGGTGGACGTATGGTGCAGGGATGGAGTTCTTAGCGAGGTGCTGCTTCGGATATCTATCGGCCCGGTACCCTTTGACTGATCCCCACCACCGGTGAGAACGTTCGGAATAGAAGAATGGTGAGGTCTCCGCCTTTTTGTCATCACCGAACCGCTTGAACCTAGCGGGTTGGGGAACGCGAAAGTTCGTTTCGAATCCCCGTTCGTAGGCAATCGGAAGGCCAAACATTCGCCCGTTCAGTACTATCGGATCGTTCAGTGGGGCCTGCGGCTTGTTTTCGATTACATAATAATCACAATACTTGCGTGCAATCTCCCTCGCACGTGGGATTTGATTAGGTTCCTTGTCGGGGTCGCCAGAGATGCTCGTCATATCAGCCCATTTTTTACAGAGAGGGTGGAAAAAACCGAGATCAAATTGAACATTTTCATCAAATGGTAGATCGTACGCATCGGCTCGGATCGGCTCACTATCGTTTGTGTTTCGAGCTTTGATTCCGATGCGGATCACATCTCCGTATCCGGAGAGAACTTCACTCTCGACACCAAAGTCCGCAAAGCAGTGTAGGATTAGAGGGTGGTCACGGGTGACATCGGATGTATGGTCAATATCCATATGTTTTCCTTCTGGATCTCGTACCTTGATCGGTGATAACGTTAAGCCCCTATACGGCGTTACGAAGAGCGTTGAGACGGGCAAGTCATACTCCGATGCCTGAATTAAAGAGCACGTAGGCGATCACCGAAGTTTTGGTCACTCCCAGCCCCCAAACATCTCAGCGTCTTCGATCCGACCGATGGGCTTCGACTCAACTTGGGTTTCGCCATCGCTTTTGCTGAATTGTAAGGCCTGACCTATATCACTGTCAACTTGATCCTGCAGTTTCCATACAAATGGGATAGAATGGGTGCTCATGATCACTTGAATGTTCTTCTCATCCATTATTTCTATAAGAAATTGGATGAATTTTTCTTGGGTCTTCGGGAAGACACTAATTTCAGGTTCTTCAAGGAGTAGGGTACCCCCTTCATCCATCGCTGCGATTTGGACAATTATTGGCAGGAGACGCCGGAAACCCGAACCAGAGCTCACGACGTTAAACCGGAGTCCAGTATCGTCGTCAACGATCTCTGTTCTGGTGTCTGATTTATAGAGGTCAGCCTCCACACTCCTCGTGTCCTCAGCAATCTGGTTCATCGCGTCGCAAACGAGTTCGAACGCCTCCGGATCATCTCTTAACCCGTGTAACATGGAAACCGTGTCTTCGCCGTTGTGACCGACAAAGTCCAATTTTTCAGGGTCAGCTGCCCATTCTCCTATATCTCTGGAGTCTGTTATATAGAAGAGGGAGGCTAATTGTCGGCCGATTACCTCCTCAATCGATTCGAATAACTCCTCAGCACTAGGTGATGTGATTTCTTCAAGCTGAAGGAGCCCATTGTTCGAAGCCTGGAAAGAGCCATTTTCACCAAACGGACTGGAATATTCCGCCCTTGCACCGGATGATCCCTCTTCTGTTTGTGCAATCGGTCGGTAATCACCCTCACTGTGTGAACATCGAACGTTCTGTTCTAGGTCATTCTCAAAGAACGTCGCCTCAATACCCAATTCAGGATTTGTAAATCCCTCTGCTTGAAGCTTAGTGAGTAACTTTCCATCCCTATCGTGATATGTGAAGTCGAAAATTGGTTCGATTGTGAGGCTCTCGGCCTGGTAGTTATCGTTCTTGTGGAATAATTGACTTGGTTGGCTAAAGTCGTAACCTACGTATTCCACGTCCTCTATGTCGTCCGTTGAGAGAGCGTGGCATTTTGCTGCCTCTTTATAATACATAAGGGCCTCAAGAGTGGCTGATTTCCCGGAATTATTTTGCCCCCAGAGCAGAGTTAAATCCCCAAATTCCATCTCCACGTCTCGTAGAGATTTGAAATTCTGGACACGGAGTCGGGATAGCATAGTTCTCAATTAGCCAGTCGGATATTAAATATGGCGACAACCCATTAGACGAAACAAGCTGAACCCCACGGTCTCTTCATGCGCAACGACGTCGTCAAGTTCTGAATTGTCATCGTCGCTCGCGATCGGCTATGAAACCCTTCCTTAGAAGACGTCCTCGGTTTCGATACTTTCTATGAGTTGCCGTATCCGGTCGGCTTCCTCTCGCTCCTCCATGTACCTCTTGTAAGCATCAATTGCGTCCTGTAGCAAGTCATCGTAAAGTAGAACCCGGGCATTAATAGCATCAAGCATTTCGTCGGTCTCTTCGATGTCACTCTCGGTCTCCCACTCCTCTAGTTCTTGTCCCACAATCGAAACGATTTCAATAGGTTCGTCTCCTCGTCCAACCTCATTTAGTACCCGCTGGAGTGCCTTCCGGTACCGTGAGAGTTGCGAGATGAGATCTGCACGCGAAAGTTCGCGATTTGCGTCGCGGAGATCAATGATGATATGTTGACCGGTGGTTTTCATGTACCGAATGTCCACTCTCCCTTGCCGGGCTTCCGGTGAAAGTCTCTGGTCGACTTCTCTGAATTCACTGCGGGCTTTTTTCTCGATATCTTCAGCACTTGTAGCACGTTCCCAGGCCGGATCTAACAACCAGGGATGGTCGTAGAGGTATTCTTGGAGAACTTCGTCTAATGCGCCTTCGTCAACTTTGGCTTGTAATTCCTCAATTACATCTACTCGCTGACTGACTATTTGGTGGTATAGCGTTGCCTCAATATCATCAAGATCATCAAATATGTCAGCGAGCTGTTCAACGTTTTCAGGGGAGATCCGCTCTAGCCGATCAAGATCGTCACGATACCGAAGGCTCTCGAACGCGAGGACACTGTGTTTGAAAAGCCGCCGCTTGTCTGCTTGATCTTCGACAGACATCTGATTGATTGTGCCAAACAGCTCCCGTGCGCGCTCCTGGTTCCGTTCAGAGAGGGATTCAAACCAATTGTCAATCGGGCCAATTTCCCGAGCCTTCTCCTCACCTTCATCCACCCGATGCTCGTTCCACACGTCGTCAATATAGTCCAACTCCTCCTCAACGAAGTTTCGAAGAGCCTCGTACCGGGGGTTGTCCTTGATTAGCCTCTCTCGGTCAGAAGTGGCCATATCTGCCATATCATCACGATCGAAGAAATCGGCATGAAGAACCCCGATCACGTACTTATCGAATAGTCTCCCAATATTGGTGTCCTCCAAGATATCCTCTTGAGCAAGCTTTCCACGCATCATGATAGAAATTTTGTTGAGGTCCTCATCATCCCCTTGCAGATCAGAGTAAGTTTCTACTGTCCCAATCCATCCCTTCACCTCAAATTCCCTTACCTCCCCCTCGTACTCTACCTGAATTGTACTTGGTCTCTCCTCGTGCCCATCCAGGTTCTTACAGCGATCCACATACTCCTTGCTCCCTTGACCATAGTGGAAGAGGAGCTGCAACTTGTGGAAATAATCGCGATCGTCAAACGTCACTGGCTCTCCGTCAACGATCATTTCGAACGAATATTCCTCTCCGAGAATTCCGAAACGTCGAGCGAGCCGCCTTCTGAGATAGTCTGCAGTGAGATTTTTCTGGATTTGCTTTTTCAGGTCTGTGAGAACTACACGAGTACCTTGTTCCAGGTCATCAGGGAAGTGATCGAGTTCATCGGGGTAGTATACGGCCTGACCTAGATCACCATTCTCTGTCTCCTGCTCCATCTTCTCACGCATATCGTCAACGACCATCTGAAATGAATTTTCATCGTTGCCATCAGTTGTGTATACCTTTACGACGTTAGCGATGGAGAATAAGGATAGTTTTCCTATGCCCTTCCTGCCCATAACTGGGCGGCCGTATTTTGGGGTTTCATTTGGACGATCTTCATCTTCCCGACGGCGATATCCTACGTAGAGGTACCGTTCATTGACATCCTCTCGCGACATCCCGTGACCATCATCAGTGATCGTGATCCGTTGGTCTTCTGTATCTAACTCAATCTCTACACGCTCAGCGTCGGCGTCCCATGCGTTCGCAACAGCTTCGGAGAGTACGGCCGGTACTTTACTATAAAGGTTTAACCCGAGATGTTCGAGAACATTGAGGCTGACAGTCATTTGGTAGGTAGACTGCTTAGCATCGTCGTGTTCCTTCGACGTGGATTCTTGACCTCCGTCTGGAACTAAATGGGCCGAGCCATTAGAGGGGGTCTCGTTCATATTAGGTGATATTCTATCATTCATTGGAAACTTAGAATAGCCTGACTCTGTTACTCCCGATTTCTCCGTTGAGATATAAATAGCCGACGCTCGCAGATATGCTTTGCGTGAAAGGCCACATCAGAATTGTATTAGTTGAAAAAGGTATTTCTGTCGATTCCCATTGGTTCGTCCGCTTCTGTCGCCAATATCTCACCGGTCGACAATATCTGTGAATCGGCTAGTTGGCCACTATTCTAACTGGATATTTAATGATTCTTTCCTATCCTCGAATTCCTGGGCCTTTGTCTGTAGGTCACTATCGAAGGATTCGATTTGAGCTACGGCATCCTTGTTGTGGAGACCTTCATGTTCCCCGGCATCCCCAATGACCTGCTCGTATCCTTTCTCCACCTTCTCCACTGTCCCTTGGGGATTGAATAGTACGTCATTGGCGGTCCGGACGTAGCGGTCCAGCGAGTTCCCCTCCTTGCCCTTGAAGAAGTGCGTCAGCGCGTAAGTCGCACCCGAGTGCAGCGTCCACATGTCGATCCGGAACGGATCGGGCGCGTTCGCCTCGGCGTCACCGGCCACCCGCTCGGCGAGGTACGACGGGAAGTCGAGCAACTCGTAGAACTCCGTGACGCTGAACGGGACGTCGGTAAGGTCGATCGTGATGTCTTGGGCGTCTTCGATGAACCCGAACAGGTCGTCAGCGATCAGCTCAAGCTCCGCCAGGATCGACTCCCACCAGCCGCCGAAGTCCTCAACGTCGCCGACGTGCTTGGCGATCTCCTTGTCCGTCAGCGAGCGGATGGAGTTCTTGCAGGCCGTGTCCTGCGCGAACCCTTCGACGTAGACCGCGTGACCGCCGAAGAAGTCGTAGCCCGACGTGAGTCCCATCGTGATCGGTTCGTTCTCCCGATCCGGGAGCGTCACCTCCAGGCCGTCGAAGAGGACGTCCATGTGAACCTCGCCACCGCTCCGGTACTGTCGGATTTCACCGAAGACCACTTCACCGAGCGGTCGTCCATCCAGCGTCTCTTCCCGGAGGATCTCCTCCAGTGGCTCGTAGACGTGGACGGGGTTGAGGATCGTGTAGCTGTTCGACGGGACGTGGAAGAGCGGGTCTGCATCGGGTTCGCCGACGAGGGCCTGGTCGCGGAGCCGGCTCGGCTCGACGATCGCGTTGAACCGATCCGTCTCGATCCACTCGTCGACGTAGGGATTCTGGTAAGCCACGCGCGTTTCGACGGCACGGGGTAGGTCGCGAATCGCCTCGGCGAAGGAGGCGGGCTCGTCAACGGGCTTCTGTTCGGCGTACCACGCGGGCAATTCTGCGTCGGTGCAACCATCGAGACCGGCGAACACGGTCCGCTGCGCTGGTTCCTTCATCTGTAGTGACCTCGGCAGGACTGCTCGTCTTCGGTCGGTGATGTCGACGAGCGCCTGCACCCATCGCAGGCGCAGAAAAACACTGCAAAGAGAGTCTGATGAAGGCCTTCAGACGGCAGATGACGGGTAGTGATGAGCGTTAGCTGGCGATAAGCTACTTGTGCGCATTGCCTGCCAAGGACATCTCTCGCACTGTAGACGGCTCGTGGAGAGAACGGAGTTGGGATTGGTTTGCCACGTTTCTGACGACGTTTCGTAGTTGGACCCCCTTGACCCGAGTCCAGGTCGTACCTAATGCATCACGTTCGGTTTCGGTCGATGGTACCCACTCACAGTCCCCGATCAGATCTCGGCTTCCTTTAGCAGCGAAAGCAAACGCGGTCGTTTCTCCCGGAACAGCTGATAGGCTGGACTCCGCTGCGGTTAGATAATCTTCGCCGAGAACAATGAAGGCGACGTCGATCCCCGAATTGAGCGCTTCCCATATATCATCCGGAATCCCCAGTTCATTGGATGCACGACGGATTTGCTCCCGCTGGGTGAGCGTATCTGGGTCGTAGCCCATTCGGCTTACTCGTTGGCGGACAGAATCTGGATTCCGGAACGTGCACTCGTATGCGGGAAGCACAGTATCGGGTTGGACAAGCCCAAATCCGGCGGAGACGATTCGCCAGTCGACGTCAGCGATTTCGTCGAACTGATCGACGGCGGCTTCGACGTGGCTATGCTCGTCTCCGGTGTATAACGATCGAGCTGGCAGGGTCTTCTCGGGATGTGCGTCGACCAATTCACGTCTGGACGAAGAATCTATCTCCTCGCAGTCAACGACTGGGTCGAAGGCCTTCGTCCCGGAGCACGCAGATATGATTAGGACCTTAGTGGGCATATCGGTCCCCTCCGCGGTAACCAGGAAAATATTGGTGCTTCGTTACAAACCGGTCGTCAATGTCCAGACGGGACGATCTCGATCGGTTCTACGACCTCTTGGAAACCCTCGAAGATCGCGTCAACGGTATGCAGCGGTTGAAAGACTGCACCGGCTACATGGACTGGCCGGACCGAGGTGTCTACTTCTTTTTCGCAAACGGTGAATGGCGTGGAGCGGCCGACCAACGTCGACTCAGCAGAATTGGAACCCACGCAGTTTCGGCTGGTTCGGGCACCTCACTCTGGAATCGGTTACGGACGCACCGCGGTGCAAACAGCGGTACGTACGAAGATAGTGGCAATCATCGAGGGTCGGTGTTCCGAAAGCGTGTTGGGGAAGCGATGATCGAGAGAGACGACCTTTCAGACAAGTATCCACATTGGGGAGAGGGATCGAGCGCAGGTCGTGACAGGAGACTCGGTGAGCTTGAGCACGAACGCCGAGTTAGTGAATACATCAGAGATCTCCCCTTCCTCTGGATTAACCTAGACGATGAACCCGGCCCCAGTAGTGATCGAGCATACATCGAGCGGAATGCGATCGCCCTCGTGAGCAATTTCGAAACCGAGCCCATCGATCCTCGGAACGAAAACTGGCTAGGGAAAGCGAGCCCGTGTCGAGAGATTCGGCAATCCGGTCTCTGGAACGTCAATCACGTCGACGAGGAGTATGACCCGGCGTTCCTGGATCGGTTAAAGGAAGCAGTCAACGCGACGAACCCACTGTAGTAGGTTTTGCTGTCACCTCATCCTTCATCCGACCCAGAATCGAGTGACTGGATCTCGCGCCACCGCTCACGAACCGTCATTGCCGAAACGTCTGCACGTTCACCAACCTTCCGTTGAGCTATATCCTCGTGGTTCCTTCTCGCCGCCTCATACAGGCAGCCTGCCGCGACACCAGCGGGGTTGCGACCATTAGCTAACCCTTGACCCTCTGCTCGCTCCGCAAGCCGCTCTGCACTGCGCCGTGTCTCGTCGGAGAGCTCGAGATCTGACACGATGCGCGGTACGTACTGACGAGGCGTCGGTGGCACGGCGGGGAGCCCGAGCTCTTGATTCAACACCCGATAGGCGTTCTCAACGCGCTCTCGACTCACCCGCGAAACCTCGCACACCTCCGCGATCGTCCACGGGAGTCTGTTGCATCTGCAGGCAGCGTAAACGCTGGCCACAGCCATCGCCTCGATCGATCGCCCGCGGAGGAGGTCCTCGTTCTGGGCGCTCCGGAAGAGGGAGCATGACTGGTCGTGGATCGAGTCGGACACGTCCAGCGCACTAGCGACTCGCCGGACCTCAGAGAGGCCGATGGCGAGGTTCCGTTCGGCTTTGGAGCGCCACCGGCCGCGATTGTGCTCCCGCCGCAGCCGCCCGAGTTGCCTTCGCTTCTTGCCCGGAAGCGCATTGCCCTTCGCGTCCGTCTTCCGGCCGATCTCGGTCGAAAGGCCGCGGTCGTGACGCGTCGGCGTGATCGGCGCGCCCGTCCGTTCGGGTTCGGTTCCGTCGTCCTCGAACGACCGCCACTCGGGGCCGTGATCGATCGGCGTCTCGTCAAGAACGAGGCCACAGTCCTCACAGCTCGTCTCGACCGCGTTCGTTCGCACCCGTCCACTGCACTCTGGACAGCTGCTGGTTGTAGCGCCCGGTACGTCCTCATCGAACCGCCGCTCGGAGATGTCACTGGTTGCCATCTGAATCACCGGAGTTACGAGGAACTCAGTTCGTCACTAGCCCCTCGGCCATTGAGGGGCAGAAAAACCCAATACAGAGCTAGGAGGTGGAAAGGCTTAGAGATGCTATGGTATTCAATTCAACCGACGAGTCAACGAGATTGGCCCCATGTACCGGTTCCAATCCCAAAACCAGAGCATTCTCCTCGTTATGCCCAGGGCCGTGTAGTTGTTGCCACCAACGGGTCGTCAGATCCCCAACTCCTCACGAATATCAGAGGCTGCCAAGATTCCACTTTTAGCGAAGAAGTCCTGGATGCCTGGGCCACTCGCGTCCCCTGGCCCGAGGCTAAATTTCGGATCCCGTAATCGATTCTCAAGAAGCGCAAGGAGTGCGTCGGCCTCTACGAGTCTAACCTCTTGGATATCCGTTGTAATCTTAAGAGAGCGGATCGCCTCCTGACTTTCATCTGAGAACGATCCCGAGACTACCGCGAAGTAGACGTTTCGAAAGCCCTGATTCCGAAGGGTAGGTACCTCGCGGTTGATATAGTCTTGAAACTGCCGTTCATCGCCGGTGTTGATGTTATAGCCATCACGGCGAACTTTCGCGTCGTAGATGATTGCGTAATTGTGGATACGATTCTTTGCGATCCCATCCGGATTTCTGGCCATCCCTTGACCCAGTTCCTCAACCTCGAATCCGATCATCCGGAGGCACTTCGCTAACCGGTTTTCGAACAGTGTCTCAACCACGTTTCCAGTCTCATCAGCAAGTTCCACCATTTCCTCAGTATTCTCAGCAAGGTCAGGTAGTATGGAGACAATTGGCGGGGTGTAGCTGTCAGGCAGTGTCGCGGGCTTTGTCTCCCCCTCCTTTCCCTCGATATCGTCATCGAATTCGTCACGCTGTTGCCAGTGCCAGAAGGCATGTTCCACCGTCCAGAGATGGATGTCACGGCCCGTGTACTCGGCCAAGGTGTTTCGGATCTCTTCATTGAGTTCCCAGAACTCCGCATAGCTATCGGCAACGTCGTCTTTGGGCTCCCAAATAGCTAGATCAGAGAGCGCGTTCACCATCGACGTATAATAGATTGGGTACTGATCCCGGTCGTGGATTTGCCAAAAGTAGGAAAGGAAATACGGGATTGAGCCCGGGCGTGGCGCCTTCCGTAGATCCTCTACCTCATTACGGAGCCTTTCGACGAAACCTTCAAGCGAACGTATCTTTTCTTTTGCCTCACTACCGCTTTCGGGTGGTCGAATGAGCTTTCTAAGGAGACTCGCCAGTTCGTCCTGCCGCTCTTCCCCCGCCGAGCTATAGAGCATATTGAAAAACATCATCCCGTTCATCCCTTTGAACCCCCAGTACGGGAATCGTTTATTTTGGCCGTCGATTTGGGACTTGAACTCGCCTAATGCAAGAGACTCTGCGAGAAAGTCATCAACGAGTTCGCGAAGGTCTGGGAGTTGATCATGCCGACGTTCGTCTGCCGTTTCCATATCAATCAACTCCCCTTGATTGTCCTTCATCCGGAACCCGTTCTTCTCAAATGCATCCCAGACTTGGGTGAGTTGCTGATCGTCTACGTGCGCCATATGAGAGGTATCTCGGTGGGTACTCTCATGATACTTTTCCACCTCTCTGTGTACGTGTCGGATTGATGGGGCGAATTGAGTCCTAAGCCATACTGGACCTTTCAGAGAGGCTAAGAGCGGAGCTAGAAGTGTTTCTACAGTCTGTCCTACTAATTGAAGGTGAAGCAATTCCAGCCAGTATGGTGAATGCTTGAACAATCAGATGAGGTAGATTAATAATAGAAGCAGGGGTTTCGAGATCTAACCCTCCCACCACCGATCGCGTTCCGGGAACTCGATCCGGCTGTGGTAGGTCACGGCCACCGAACAGCGCCCCTCGTACCAGTTCTTCTTGACCGCCCGCATCCGTACGGTATCACCCACCTGGACGATCTTCGGGTCCGACTTCTTCCAGCTCGTGAACTTGATCTTCCCCGTCTCGTCCGCGATGATCCCGACCTGCTGAATCGCCGTGCTACTCGGCTCCCAGAGCGTCTGGATGGTTCCTTCGATGTCCACCTCGCCCGTCGACACATCCGGGACGTCCGCTATCGGGCACACCACGCCCGGGCCCGCCTTGATGGCATCCATCGTCGCGAACACCGCCTCGGTCACGTCCTGACCACGCAGGACCCGCTCGGCCAGTCGCCGGGCGACCGCCGCCCGACTAACCGCATCGTCCATCCGCCGTGCGATCCGATCTGCCTCCCGGTTCACTTTCGCGAGTTCGTCCTTGGCCAGGTGGTCACGAGGGTCCGACGGCCTGGTACGGCGCCACCGCTCCCGCCGGGCTTCTACGACGACCTCCCGGGTTCGCTCCGCCCGCCCGTCCTGGGTGGTGAGCTTCGCCTGTGCACTGATGTGTTCGAGTTCAGCCTCCCGGGCCCGAATCCGCTCTTCCTGAGCCAACGTGAGGTGCGAGAAGTCTTGCACCAGCCCGTCCGGGTGGTTCGAATCCACCTTTGCCTGGGTCTCCTGCTTGACCGACGGCCTGAATTCCGGCGTCTCGTTGACGACCTGGAACCCATCGTCGTCCACGCCCACTTCCGGCGTTGCTTCGAGTGCCTGTGCATCGACCGAAACTTCATTAGTCGAAATCTGCTTACCTGACATTGGAGTTCACCAACTCCGAAGGCGCTCACGCGCCGACACCGCGATGCTACTACATCGCGGTTTTCCGACGACAACGACCGATAGAATGGTCTGCGCTCTCGCTCGCGCCTTCGCGAGCGACCCGTGGGCGCGAGCGAGAGCGCCCGAGTGAGGGGACACAACCAGCCACGCGCGCCGACCCGCCCGGAGCGAGCGGCCAGCGGAGTAAGCGTGGCGGGATGAGCACCCACCGGAGCGCAATCCCCCGCGCTTGCCCGCTGGCGGCAAACCGGACGCCCGGCAGCCCGCCACCGCAGGCAGCCCGGAACGGTCGGTGCCGAGCGACGCGGAGGGCGGCAGCGGCGAGCGTGGCGAGCCGTACCGAAGCGCACGACAAGCAAGCCACGTTACGCCAATAGACCGACTATCCTGGTGGATCGAAAGGGCGAGGCCGGCTGGACGAACCCCGGCGACGGTGAGCCGAGTGACGCGAGGCGAACGTCGGAAAACGAGCATGGCGAGTTTTCCGGAACAAGCACTGCAGCGAGGAACGAGCAAAGCGCACAGCGAGCGCGAGAGTCCAGCCGGCCGAGGGCTTTCTCGTCCCCGTCCCAGTCCTTTCGGGCCGTCAGAACTGTCGCGGGGGCGGGAGCGGAAAAGGTTTAACCGGTGGCACTGCTTATCTATACTCACTCATGGCCTTGACTCCCCGGTCCGACGAGGAGGAAGCTGAGGAGGAGCCGACGGTCCCGGCAGGCGTCCTCGAAGGTATCGAGGACATTGCCGAGGGTCGGACCGCCGACGGGGACGACCTCAACGAGGCACTCGACCTGTAACGCGGTTCGGTAGGGATTTTATACGTTCGATGTGCAACCTCGGGTAGCGTAAGCGTCGTCGAACTCTCCGACGAAGAGAACGTTGCCATCCTCGCCGAGACGTTCACGGAGAGCCTCTCGGACATCGGGGACAAGACACGGCAGATAGCCGTGCTGAAACGGCTCCACGAACTCCTCGATAGCAGCACCCCTCAGCACTATATTTACGAGACCGTGGAGGGCTGCGACGAACTCCAAGTGATCCGCGTCGGCGGTGACCAGCGAATCTTCTGCCGTCTCGTGATGGGAATCCCGCACGGTGACAAGCACTACAACGTCCTGTTCGTCTTCTACGTGGATCCCCACCAGTACCGCCCCGATCAACTGGCCAGGTTCGACGAGGCGGCCGAGCAACGGCTTGACGAGATCACGTCGTTCGATGCCGTCGATGACGTCGACGACTATCTTGAGGGGATGGACGCTTTCAGAGCGAAAGAGATCGAGGACAGGATTGACCGATTGGAGAGCTGATGCCGAAACACATCCAGAATTAATTGAGATGGTAGGCGCTTCTTCCTATGGTTTCGGTCACTGACCTACTGCCACAAGATGATCAAATAGCTTCGAATACTCCCCCCGCAGCCGCAAGTGTCCTTGTGTGAAACCCTCCTTCGTGAATGCCAGTTTTGGCTGTTTCCAGGCGACCCAGAATCCTGGCCTCGATAGACAATTAACCCGATCAAGTTGGTTATCCTCGTGATCGAACGGATCGGGGCCAGTATGCTCTATGTCACAGCCACATTGGCTGTTAGAATGGTCGTTTGAGCCGTGCTGATGCTCTGTAGGAGGATACACAACCTCATTGTTTTCGTCCACGTGGACGTCGCCTTGATTACGCACCATAGCCGAAGCGTGGTTAGCGGCTGTTTTTCTATGGCGGATTGCATTCCCCTCGAACTGCTGATCGAGAAACTCACCGAGGGGCGGCATCCCCTCGAATGGCACTGTCTAGATGAGCGTAACCCGACGAGTTAGTGTCCTCCAGTTCACGGTAGAATCGCACTCTGCTACCATCGCAATTTTCGGATATCCTCTCAGACCGCCGAGATTGACTGATCTGGCTCAACTAGACAGTGCCGAAGAGAGGGTTACTACAAACACAGGATACTTGGGACGCCAACGACCTTGCTCGTCGGGACCATCGAAGTGACCTTTGAACGTTCCAGCTTCGCGCATCGGTTTCTTGCAAGTGGCTAGGGTCCAGACACCCCCGTGGAAGCCGGGCGCGCTACCGGTTTGCGTCAAGCCTTGGTCAGGATAATACCCGATAGTACGAGCGATGTAGATTCGCCCACGGGGATCGGTATCCTCTAGATCAGAGATCATGCTCTGGTACCGATCGATACTTCGATCCATCCATTCGCGTAACGCCTGAGGGGACTGGATGTCCTCTCCATTCACTCCATGGGTCTGCTTCGACGCGGGAGGATAATCCAATTCATGAAGACCGGACATGACCAATAGAATTTCAGGGCACTGTCTAGTTCTGGACCTCCTCAGCTGGCGTTCGGCCATCTAATGCCTGATTCGGCCGGTGACGGTTGTAATAGTGTCTGAACCGCCGGAGCCACCGCCTGGCACTGGCCTGACTGCCCCGCCAAAACGAGTGAAAGCGGTCGATTCGCATCGTCACGGTCTGGAACCATTTTTCGATGTGGTTCCGGATGTGGTAATCAAGATGACCGCTCAGTTCGTGACGCGCGAGGGCAGTCAGATAGCCGGCAGCGTCGACGAGAAACTCCGTGTCGGCGACATCGTGTTTCTCGGTGAGGCGATGCAGAAACGCCGTCCTCAGAACGCTTCGCGTTCTGATGTGCGAACGAGAGCTTCGTTCTCGTTAACGCCGCGGGGTCTGTCCCGGGGCGGCTGTAGACATCGACGTCAAGCAGTAACGTCGAATCTGTGTCGATTGCGGCGTACAGCCACTTCGTTTCGCCGTCTATTTCGATCTGTTTCTCGTCAACCGCGACCCGCGACGGCGA
>PXRG01000009.1:7080-49039 GCA_003021105.1 Halobacteriales archaeon QS_1_68_17 | reverse complement strand
TTCTCCCAAGCGTCTTGATTCTCGATGCCTAATCCCTCTTTGAGGAGGTCTGCGAGTTCCATGACCAGTTCTCGCTACGGCCTCCTCGTTTCTCAAACTCGCTCATCTAGACGGTGCCCTCCATGGCAAATTGTCTTCTGCGTGATCTTGTCGTGGGATGATTCTATGAGTGGGTTTTCCGTCGGTAATCGCGTTTCTATACCGGGCGGTGAAGGAGAGATTGTCCAAATTGAAGAACGGGCTGGAGACACTGCTGATTTGCTGTATGTTCAGACAGCAACCGGAGTACGGCCATTTCCTAGTACCGCTGGCGTCGAAAAGGTCACCTCGCCGATCGACCATCTGATGCATGGCTCGTTCGGAGATCCGGCGCGCTATGCACTTCGCAAACGGACTGCACTCCTTGACCTCACACATCGGACCGACCGGTTCGTGGCACTTCCCAACAGTCGGGTCGAAATTGAACCATATCAGGTTGAAGCAGCCCGTCAGGTGCTGACGTCGTTTGACCGGCGATATTTAATCGCTGACGAGGTGGGGCTTGGCAAGACAACCGAGGCTGGGATAGTCCTCAAGGAGTTGTCGATCCGAGAACACGCGGAACGTGTTCTGATTGTAACGCCGGCACCGTTGCAGGAACAGTGGCAGACTGAGATGCGAGAGAAATTCGGCCGAGACTACGACATTTACGATCGTGAGCGAATTCGTGAGCTCCAAGCCGGATCAGCCGCAGATAATGTGTGGGAACTTAACGATCGAGTTATTACCTCAATCGACTTCGCGAAGCAGGACGACAATGTCGACGCCCTTGCGAACCTGAAACCGGAATGGGATCTGGCGATTTTCGATGAAGCCCACCATCTCACGGCGCGCCGTCGGTCGTCAGGCCGGATTGAACGAACCAAACGCTATAATCTAGCTGAAGTGATCGCCGCTTGCACCGATGGCCTCCTCTTTCTGACCGCGACCTGCAACAGATAGAGATGGTCGCTGAAATCGAGGAGCGCGTCGCGGTCCTCGTCGCTGATCTCCTCGGACTCCTGGATTCGGTCCCGGAGAGTGTCTATCTGGTCGCCGGGGTCGATCATACCAGTGGATGCGTCCCGACCATCTTTAAATTACGGCATGTGAACTATCGGTTCAAATCCGGCCCTTGGCTCTCCCCATTGCTCACTTCTCACCGGGCGAAGCAATCTCGCGGGGACCGTCCTCGGTTGCGGTTGCGAGCTTATTCGAACGACCAGTCGGTGTCGACCTCGGGCGGGTTTTCGAGGGTCTGGTATACCACGCAGTATTTTTCGGTATACTTCCGGAGCGCGGCCCGCGTCTCCTCGTCGAGATCACCGTCGACGGTCACGTCGAGTCGGATGTCCTCGAAGCCGACCGGAACGTCGTCGTCGAGGCCCATCGTCCCTCGGAGGTCGAGATCGCCGCCGACCTCGACGCCGATGTCGGCGTCGACGCCGAAGTTCTCGGCGACGGCCTGCGCGGTCAGCTGCGAGCAGGCCGCGAGCGCGCCGAGCAGGAGGTCGCCGGAGCAGGCGGCAGTGCCGGGACCGCCGGCGCCCTCGTGTAGTTCGGCCTCGTAGATGGCCCGGCCGATGTCGACGCTACAGGATCGCACGTCGTCCCGTTCGTCGCCAGTCGCGGTCAGCGTGATCCGGGCGTCCTCGGGGTGCTCGTCGTACCGTTCCTTGAGCGGCTCCTGCTCGGCCCGGAGATTGACGTCTGTCATAGCGTGGTCCTCCAACAGTTCGAGCCACGCGGTGTTTAACCCACCGTCTGTATCCGTCGGGACGCACGCCCGGAGAAGATTGATGAAACTCGCCAGGCCAATACGCCAGTGGCGTTACTGGAGGCGCTCCTGTCGCCACTCCTCGGTGTCGCCGGACTGGTTGAAGGTGTAGATGTGGACTCCGCGGATACCGTACTCGGGATCGTCGACGTACGGGGCCAGCCCGTCGACGAGCTTGTCGGGCGTGTACTTCCCGCGCGAGCCGATGAGTGTCTTGATGAAACTCGCCAGGCCGGTCGTCTTCCGGAGGAACTCGATGGAGTCGCCGACGCCGACCTTCCGGGAGATGCTCATGAGCCGCTGGTATTTCATCACGCCCGGCAGCCCCACCTCCACGGGCAGGTCAGTTCCCCGCTCGCGGACCGTCTCGATCCAGTCGACGATCGCGTCCGGATTGTAACACAGCTGCGTGGTGATGTAGGTCGCGTGGGGCTGTTTCTTTTCGAGGTGTTCCCAGAGCGTCTCCTCGTCGATGAAGTAGTGCCCCTCGGGGTAGCCGGTGATGCCGACCTCCTCGAACTCGTAGCCGAGCTCCGCCAGCGCCACGAGCAACTGGTAGGACGACTCGAACGCACCCGGATCCTCGTTGTCGCCCCCCGGGACGAAGACGTCCGTGACGCCGGCGTCCTCCAGACGGCCGGCGATTTCGTCGAGTTGATCCTCGTCGCGCACCGCGCGGGCCGCGATGTGGGGGACGGCCCGGTACCCCTCGCGTTGGACCTGCTCGGAGCGCTCGACCGTCTCCATGATTCCTTTCTGTGGCGACGAGGTGATCGCGATCTGTGCCCCGTCGGGCAGGTAGTCGAGTTGCTCGTCGAAGCTCTCGAACGGGAGCAACTCGAAGCGCGGATCGTCGAGCAGTTCCCTGACGCCCTCCTGTGTCGATTGTGAACGAGATCTGAGTGCCATTTGCCTCTGTGACTGTTCTCTACGGTCCGTCCCGGTTTGTATATTTTGACTTTTCGATCGTGTGGTACGAGGGGCGAACGTCCCGCGGTCGCCGCCTCGCCATAGCAGGGCGGGCCGTCGCCGGCGCGGCGGTCACCTGAAGATCTTGTAGATCGGGTGGTCTTTCGATGGACGGCGGCCTTCCCCCATCTGTGCGCCGTAAGCCACGTAGGCGTCGGCGGTCGACATGACCTCGTACATCTCCTCGGCCCCGTGGATCGGGCCGTAGAGGTTGAAGTCCGCCCCGAGGTGGACGATCACCGAGTTGGCGACCGCCTGGCGGAGCTGTTTCGAGTTCTCGCAGAGCGGGTCGTTCATCTCCCACCGGATCACCTCGTTGTGGGGCGAACAGCCCGCGGGAAGCCCGTACTCGTCTTTGAGTTCGTGGATGATCTTGGCCGCGTACCCCGAGTCCGGGATGTCGATCACCGCGGGATCGACGATGGGCTTGCCGATGCCGGCCTTCTCCGCGACCGTCAGGTTCTCCTCCAAGGCGTCGCGGCGACCCTGGAGCGTGAGGTTGTTCGTGTCGATGCTCAGCAGGACGGCCGCCTCGATGCCCGAGTCCTGTAGGGCCTCGATCTCGGTTTCGACTTCCTTCGTGCTCGACTCGATGGAGTTGTAGATGATCTGGTCGCCCAGGCCGACCTCGCCGATGTGCTCGGCCGCCTCCGCCCTGATCGTCGGCGTCGGGCCGTCGGCGAAGATCGGGAGGTCGGTCACCTCGGCACAGAAGTCGACGTGCTTGATCAGCGCCTCGGGGCTGTCGCCGATGCAGTCGATGGCCGCGGGGTTTCCGGTCCTGTCCTGGAGTTCCTCGACCTTCTTGATCGCTTCCCTGGCCGGCTCCTCCTCGAACTCGCCGGTCTCCGGATCGTTCAGCACGCTGTCGCCCTTGTAGAAGAGGCTCCCGACCATGACGGTGGGGTGTTCGCCGGGCTGTCCGCCGAATTTGACCCCGTTGACGTCGTGGACCGATTGTTCCGCCTCGAACGTAAACATCGATTGGTTCCAACGCCACCACGGTATTATAGTTTGTCATGGAATTTCCCGACTTGACTTATAGCCTGTTCTATCTTAGCGGCGCATACTTCGTGATTGTTAATTTATGTACGGTCGATCCACCGAATATTCCGGCACCGGGGCGGGAGCGTTACCGTGGAGTAGGCCGGGCGTTCGCTGACAGCGGCGATCCCAGGTCGCGGAAGGCGGTCACGCTTCGTCGGCGGGTTCGGCGAGTATCGCCGCGAGCACCCGTATCAGGAGGTCGCGGGACGCGTTCTCGCGGACCAGCCCCACCAGTTGGTCGGGGTCGCGCTGCCGGAGTTCCTCGCCGGTCCGTTCGGCCAGCGCCTCGCGCGGGAGGTCCGCGAGTCCCTCGACATCCGCCGCGTCGACGTCCGGCGGGCCGTCGTTCCGGCCGGTCACGACCACGACCCGTTCGTCGGCGTCGCTCACCGAGACGGTTCTGCCCGGGTCGGCGATCCGTCCCAGGAGGTCCGCCAGGAACTGCTCGGGGAGCGTCCCGCGCCGGTACCGCACCACGCGTTCCCGGGCGGCTTCCTCCCGGCACTCCTGTTCGGTCTCGTATATGTCGTCCGGGTAGGTCGTCATCAGCGCGTGTGCGAACGCGGGTTCGCGGCTGATCGTGATCCGGCGTTCGTTGCGGACGCGGTCATCGACGGCGTCCGGGTCCGAGACTGGCTGGTCGTCGGTTTCGTCGCCGTTGCTGGAACACCGGCTCGTCCCCCTGACGGAACTCACCGGGTAGTTCGCGACACGAACATAGTTTGCGGAGGGTAACACTCTCGTCAGTGCGCGTCGTAGGTGCGGATCAATGACGATGGACGCATTCCGCGCGCTCGGGCGGGAGTACAGCGTCGAGATTCTGGAGGCAGCAGGGGAACCGAAGTCGGCCCAGCAGCTCAGCGAGGAACTTGACGTTCCGATCGCGACCTGCTACCGGCGCATCAACGAACTCGCCGAGAACGGTCTCCTGGAGGAGTGCGAGCGTCGGGGGGAACGTAGCGGTCGGGAGACGCTCTACCGCCGGACGGTCGACGCGGTCACCGTCGAGTTTGCACCGTCGCTGTCGGTGGCGACCAAGCCGCGAGACCGGATCAGGGCCGCGTTCGACACCGCGTGGCGGACGCTCGCGGAAGGGTGATCCCGACGATACCGACGCTCGCACGAACCCCGACCAGGACAGCCACTGTTACAGCACCCGAAGGCCGTGCTCGCTCCGTGCGTGCTCGACGAGACGATTCGTCGTCTCGAACTGCTTGCCACAACTGCACGTGTGCCGGGCCGGCTTCGGTGACTGCCGTGTGGCCATACGTGTCGGCGTACGATCCCGATCCTAATAATCTTTCATGTGATATCCGGTCACACGGCCCACGCCCACACGACTCAAGTCCGGCGGGATCGTAGCGGTCCGACGGTCATGGCGTTCGTCGTGGAAATTCGCTGTCCGGATTGCGGGCGAACGGGTCCGGTGTGCAAGCTGGACATCGGCCGGTACCGGTGTGAGGCGTGCGACGTCGTGTTCTCGCAGGCTGACGTCCGTCCGGGATGAACGGGAGGTCCGACGGAATGCCTTTGCCAGCCCGGGCCGTATCCCGCGGCGATGCAGGCCCGGGTGCTCGCCGCGACGCTGGTCGCCGTCGTCCTCGCGGGACCGGCGCTGGCGGTCGGCGCGGGCGTCGCGGGGGCACACGGGAATCACCTCTCCGTCTCCCCGCAGGCGACCAACGGAACCGTGATCGTCGAGGAGGTGTTCCTCTCCCGGCCGGGACACGTCGTCTTGCGCGCCGATGCCGACGGGTCGCCGGGGCGGATCGTCGGCCACCGGTCGCTGACGCCCGGCCGTCACGCCGGCGTGTCCGTGACGGCCGATCCGGGGTTCTGGCGCGACCAGTCCGCCCCCGTCCGCCTGTGGGTCGTCCTCCACGCCGACGACGGCGACGGACAGTTCGACCCCGACGACGACGCCATGCTCCGTGCGGCGGGCGGTCCCGCGGGCAAGCGCGTCGTCGTCGGGAAACGGTCGAGCCCCGTCGCCGTCGTCGCGGGCGGGGTGACGGCTCCCGACGGGACGGTCGGCGTCTCGCGGGTCCACCTCGCCGAGGCGGGCTACGTCGTCGCACACGCGGTCGCCGGCGACGGACTCGGCGAACCGGTCGGCCGGACGCGGCTCGACGCGGGCGTCCACCGGAACGTGCGGATCGAACTCGACCCGGCATTCGTCCGCCGCCAGGACGACCGGTTCCCGCTCCGCGTCGTCGTCTACCGGGCCGGCGACGATCCGTTCAGCCCGACCCCCGACCGGCGGGTGACTGTCGGGGACCGCCCCGTCGGGAGTGACCTCCTCGTCCGGAAGCAGCCGTCGACCGTCGGCGTCGTGACCGCGACGCCCGGCGAGACCGGGACCAGCGACGATTCCGGGACGACTCGCGACGCGAGCAGTAGCGGCGGTGCCGGGTTCGGGGTCTCCCTCGCGGTCGCGGCCGTCGCCGTCCTCGCGGGGCTGGGTGTCGGGCGGTGCGGAACGGGCCGGGACTGATAGTGATTGTTGGGACTCTTTACCGCCGAGAAGTCACAATTCGTGGGGTTCAGCCCGCGAACCAACCGTTCACGTGACGTGGTTGCGAAAATAATCGCAACAATCACTATGAGGGCTCCGCCCGTCACGCGATGGACGGAACCGTCCGGCGCGCGCTGGCCGACACGAACCAAACGCACATTCCCCGGGAGCGCCAATCGGGGGACGATGCTTCCCACCGCTCTGCCGGCTGGCCAGCTCCTGCACCTCGCTCCCGAGGGGAGTCCGGCGGTAGTCCTGTTGGCCGTGCTGGCGCTGTCGACGGTCGGGTCGGCGCTGGTCGTCGGCCTGAGTCTGTCGGCGTTCGTCCGCCGGGGGTCGTGGTCGTACCTGCTGGTGACGCTGGCGCTGGCGACGCTGCTGGCCCGGAGTGGCGTCACCGTCCTGACGATGCAGTCGGTGATCCCGACGGGCGTCCACCACCTGCTCGAACACGCGCTCGACGTGGCGATGGCGGCGCTGGTGATCGCGGCGGTCTACACCGCGCGCACCGCCAGACGGCGCGCGCTCGAACGCGACCACCTGGAGGGCGACCATGAGTGAGACGCGCCGTCGGATCGCCGACCGCGTCGGGGAGGTGCCGGGGATCCACTTCAACGCGCTCGTCCGGGGACTCGACCTCGCGCCCGGCCAGGTCCAGTACCACCTCCGCCGGCTCTCGGACTCCGGGGAGGTCGTGGCCGAGCAACTGTACGGGCGGACCCACTACTATCCGCCGTCGTTCGACGACTGGGAGCGCCGCACGCTGGCGCTGTTCCGCCGGGAGACCGCCCGGGACGTGCTCCTGTCGCTTTTGGCCGACGGTCCCCGGCGACCGGCCGCGCTCGCCGACGACCTCGGCGTCGCCCGGAGTACCCTGGAGTGGCACGTAGACCACCTGGTCGAACAGGACGTCGTCGAGAAGCGCCCCGACGGGGACGCCCTGACGGTAGCGCTCGTCCGCCCGGACGCGACCGCGGCCCTGCTCGTCGACGTCCGGCCGTCCCTCGCGGACCGGCTCGTCGACCGCTTTGCCGGGCTGGTCGACGGCCTGCTCGGCGAGTGATCCGGGTGACGTCGGGCGGTTGATGTGGCTCCAGCCCCTACCGGAGACGGATGCGGACGGCGGAACTCCTCCACCTCCACCAGCTACTCGCCCGCACCCGAATCGAGTTCGAGCGCCGCGATATCGCCGACGAATCCGCGTTCGAGACGTACGACTCGCTGAACGTCGACCCGGTCGCCGCGTACGCCACGAAAGACGAGCACCGCGCGGCCGTGCTGGCGCTGGCGGCGGCACTGGCGACCTGTGCCGACAGTGTGCGGTCCGCGCAGGACCGGCGTCCGGCGTCGTCCCCGCGCTCCCGGGGAACCGCGCACGGAGAAAGTAACGGTTAAAGGCCGGGCAACCTTCGCACCCGATATGCAACGTCGAGCCGCGGCGATATATTTCGCCTTCTTCGTTCTGATTGGGGCCGGCTCGTACGCCTTCATCGGGATGGCCCAGCAACCCACGGTGTCGCTCGACGCCCCCACGTACTCGCAGGGCGACCAGTTCTCGGTCGGCGGCCAGCAGTACACCGTCTCCGAGATCACCGTCGAGACGTCCGAGGGTGGAGGCCACGGGGGCGGCGGTGGCGAGAGCGTCGTCGGCACCGTCGAGTGGACCAACGAGTCGGCCCAGTTCACCGCGACCCTCGAGAACAACTCGACGGTCACCTACCGCGACGACGAGTGGCGGCTCCTGGTCCCCAACGGGAGCGACGTCTCCGAGTTCCGGCTCCGCGAGGAGCAGAACGCGAGCGAGATTCTCGCCTCGGACCCCGCGGTCCAGAACGAGACGGCCACCTTCCAGGGCCAGCGCCACGTCGTCTACGCGAACGGGTCGCTCGGCCCGCCGCTGTCCGAGTACCTGCCCGACCCCGAAACCGAGACGATCCAGTCGGGCAGCGAGTTCCCCTACGAGGGCAACACGACCACCGTCTCGTCGATCACCTCCGAGGAGGTGACGCTGACCTGGACCGGCGCGAAGACCAACACCGCCGAGCTAACCGACGGCGGCAACGTCACGCTCGGCGGCCAGACCTACCTCGTCTACTTCCCCAGCGAGAACCAGGTGCAGTTCACGCAGGACTACGACGCCTACCAGACCCAGCTTGACCGGATCGACTACTACCACGAGCGGATCAACGGCTTCTGGGGCGTCTCGATCATCAGCCTCGTGGCGGCGATCATCCTGCTCGGCACGGCCTACCTCCCGGTGCGCGGCTGATCGGTCGCGTCCCCGTCCACGATTCGCGTCCTCCCTTCCTCCGGCGTGTGTCGCCGCTCGCCGTCGCTACGCCCGACTGCTCAGCCACGCGAGTCCGATCCCGACGGCGGCCGTCCCCACTGCCCCGACGACCTGGAGCAGGGCGGCGATCCCGCCGGCTTTCGTCGTCCACGGCGTCCCCGCTATCGTCCCGAGACCGACCAGCACGAGGAACGCGCCCGCGGCGACCCCGAGCGGTTCCAGCGTGTCGCGAAACGTCGCGCCGTTCATACTCCCCCTCCGTCGCTCCCTGCCGTAAAGGAACCGGTTCGGCGGTCGGCGGGGCGGCCGCGTGGAACGACGTCCGCTCGCCGTCGCTCGGCGGTTCACTGCACGGGCCGGGAGGGATTTGAACCACGGTCGTTGCGCTCGCGGCGCTCGCTTCTCTCCCTGATTCAAATCCCTCCAGCCGTACTCACCGCTCACTGTCGTTCGCGCGAGTACGGGCCGGGAGGGATTTGAACCCCCGTCCATCTGGTTAAAAGCCAGACGCTCTGCCTAACTGAGCTACCGGCCCTCGGGTAAGCGTCCGGGCGTGGCGGGGTAAGTCTTTACGATTCCTCGAACCGCTCGGCGAGCGCGGCGTCGACGACGACGCCGGGGTCGACGTCCTCCAGCGAGGCCCGCCGGCGGAGTTCGCAGTAGCTCTCCCGCGAGATGGTGACGGTGATCTCGCCGAGCGTGGCCCCCTGCTTCCGGAGGGCGGTCCGGACGTCGGTGCCGTTGCCGATGTCGCTGGCGGCCGACCGCACCTCTCGGACCGTCAGGTCGTGGTCGAGGACCGCCCACGCGAGCAACAGTCTGGCCTCGCCGGCGACGCGGGCGATGTGTTTCGCCGCCGTCGGGGCGATTTCGCCCTTTGCGACGTGCTTGCGGATCGAGCGCGGGAGGTCGTGGACCCGGGACCACTTCCGGATGAACGCGACGGACGCGTCGCCGCCGGCCCGGGCCGCGGCCGCCTTGTACGATCCCTCGCCGCGGACCAGCGCCGCACACGCCGCCGCCCCGCGGAGGACGTAGACGTTGTCGTCGTCCCCGGCGGAGTTCTGCGAGAACCGCCGGACCGTGTCCGCCGCGACCGACAGGCTCTCGGGGTCGTCGGGATCGAACTCGACGGCGCGCTCGGCGTGGTCCCCGGTCAGCTCCGGGTCGCCGCGGATCACCGGCTGGCCGACCGGCGATTCGCGGTCCGTGGGTGGCCCATCTCCCGGGCCGTCGGCAGTCATCGTCGTGTCCTACGGGCGGGAGGAGTAAAAGATTCCCGTCAGCCGGTCTCCGTCCCTGTCCCCGTCCCCGTTCCGTCCTCGTCCCGGGCGCGCCGTTCGGACAGGTGCTCCCAGATCTCCGCACACCCGCATCCGTCCGACACGTCGTCGAGGTGGTCGGCGGCGTCCCGTTCCTCCGTCTCCTCGACGAGGTCGGTGTCGCTCATCCGTCCGACCACGTCCCGTCGTAGAGTTCGGGCGCCACGTCGGCGGACGCGTGCTGCCGTGCGCCCCGGTTCGACGTCTCTCGCTCTGTCATCGATCCACCGTAGGAACGTGGCCCGTATAAGAGCGCTCTAACCTGTAAACCTCACCCGAACTCCCGCGTGCGGGCAAATGTTGACTCTATCTCTGACGCCGCGTCCCGTCAGCCACGTCGCGGCGATCCGCCCGCGGGACGCCGACGGTCCGACGGGACCGGGCCGCGTCGCCGGCCGCGGCCACTCCGATCCTGTTTTCCCGGCGGTAGTGCCCCCGCGAGGCGGCGTCGCCGCGTTCCAGGGTCCGGCGAAAAACCAGCAATTGTTTCCTGCGTATGCGGGACGGCAAAGCGCCGCCGCTCCTGCCAAGTTCAAACGAGGTCGGGGTACGCTTCCCGGACGAGGTCGAACAGGTCGTCGACCGTCTCCGGGTCGACGGTCCAGAAGCCGGTAAACGAGCCCGGTTCGGTCTCCTCCGCGACGAGCGTCGCTTTCCGGTCGTCGGCCCCGCCGCCGTCGTAGAACAGGAACCAGTAGTCCCGGAGGTCGCCGGCGGCGTCCTCGACGACGGAGAACGGCGGGTCCGGGAGGTCGACGTCCGGGTAGCCGACGACGGTGACGTCGACGCCGGTCCCGGCGAGGCGGTCGTAGACATGCCGGGTACGGGGCGATACGCTCAGCCTCGACAGTTCCTGGAAGCCGCTGACCAGTCGTCCCTCGCGTTCCCGCCAGGCGCGCTGTTCGAACTCCCGCGAGATGCGGACCATCTCCCGGCGGCTCTTGGATCGCGCCGTGGTGGTTTCCCCGTCGAGTTCCTCGAACACCTGCGGGGGGCGGGTCCCGTCGATGGCCGTCCGGACGTCACACCGATCCCGGAGTTCCCCGACCGTCGCCATCTCCAAGACCCGGCCGCCGTCGTGGAGCACGCCGAAGTCGGTCGGCTCCCCGCTGGCGGTGGTGTCCTCGACGACGACGGCGTTTTGCACGGCCAGCAGCGTCCCGATGCGTTCGCGGAGCGCCGCGGACCCGGTGTAGTTGAACAGCGTAAACGTCAGCTGGTCGGCCCGGAGGTGGTCGAGGAGTTCCCTCACGGCGACGCTCCTCCGGTTCCGTCGCGGCCGCGCCACCGTCGCTCGGGGTCGGGTCGTCCGTAGCGCCACCACTCCCGGTCGACGCCGTCGACGCCGCCGATCCGGAACTCCGTACCGCCCTGCCCCCCGATCCGGGTTTCGACGACGACGTCGCACAGTTCGATGACCTGCTGTCTGTCGGCGGTGTCCAGCGCGTCGGTGTTCATCGTCTGGATCGTGATCCCGCCGGTCCGGTCTAGTTTCGCCTGGGTCGCGTGGAGAAACCGGACGGTGGCCTCGAAGCCCGCGTACATCACGACCGTCGAGAGGTTGTCGATCAGGAGCCGCGATCCGCGGGTGCGCTCCGCCGAGAGCCACTCGTAGGCCCGGGAGATGCCCATGGCGATCCCCGTGAGGTCGCCCGGCGTGGCGACGCTGTCGGTCATCTCGTCGGCCTCGCGGCCCTGTCGATCCGCGACGCAGTCGACGACGATCAGGTCGCCGGCCCGGTCCGGCGGACAGTAGTCGGCGAAGACCGACCGGACGGTCCCCGCGCCGTCGGTCGTCGAGACACAGAGCGGGTGCCCGCCCGCGACGTACGCGTCGGCGAGCAGGTCCAGTCCGAGTCGCTGTTTCCCGCTCATCGCCGGCCCCGCGATCAGGACGCTCCCGTAGCCGGCGAGCGTCTCGGCGGTGAGCAGCCCCGTGAGCGGAACGTCGCGGTCCTCCGGCGATCCGGACTCCGGGCCATCCGATGTGCACTTCACCTAAGAACGTGGGCGCTCCACCGTTATCAATCTGTGTATCGGACGGATTCCGGGCTCGTCCGGCGCTTTCGGGCGATTCCGCCGTCCCGGCACCGCGCCAGCGGCGGTCCACCGGGGTGGAACCCGGAGGTTACGCGACCGTTTTCGCCAGTTCACCCGGCCGTTCGCGCGTAACGAGTTGCTACTGATCCCGGCGTGGCTCCCGACGTAGCGCAGTTCTCCTGTCGGAAACCGGACCGGATAGGCTCGCGTTACTTTTCGCCGCGGCCGGGTAATCCGCGCAGGACCGCGAAAACGGTTTGGCGCCTTTATTCGGCCGTCTCCCGTTTTTCCCGACGGGATGAGCGGAAAACTAACGGCCACGGTAGCAGCCGGAATCGTCCTTCTCTCGGCAGTCGGTCCCGCCGTCGGAGCCACGACCGCGACGGCCGACGCGACCACGTCGGTCACTGTCCGGAACGCACAGGTCGGGACGCTCCAGGTCGGGAACACCACCGTCGAGAACGTTCGTATCCGCGTGTTGCGCATATCTAACCTGCAGATACAGAACGAATCGGCCGCGGATCTGAACCTCTCCCGCCAGGACGACGACGTCGTCCTCCGGAACGTCACGTTTCGGAACCTGACGTTCTCGAACGCGTCGTTCGAGGGACTCCAGACCGCGTCCGCCCCCGAGACCGGGGAGGAGGTCGGCCAGGCACAGACTCCCGAGGGTGACGCCGGGGACGGCCTCGCCGGGGTCGGTCCGACGGACAACGTGACCATCGTCGAGATGTCGGTCTCCGATCTGCGAGTCGAGAACCTCTCCGTCGAGGAGACGCGCACCGACGGCGGTCTCCTCGGCGGCATCGCCGAATTCATTTCGGGACTCCCGGACGGCGGCGGGGACGCTGCCGGCAACGAGACGACGCCCGTCGCGGTCGAGGGCGGCCAGCCGGGCGAAGGCCTGGTCGTCAGGACCGTCGACGTCGACGAGATGACCGTCCGGTCGATGGCGGTCGGGACGCTCTCGGTCGGACAGGAAGAGGAGACCGTCACTCCCGGCGAGTCGCCGACGGGGACGCCGACCGCCGGCGAGACGCCGGCCGGGATCGACGCGGAGCAGGTCGTCGACCGCGTGACCGTCGACAGCGCGACCGTCGACAGCGCGACGATCGGAACGCTCCAGGCCGAGCAGCGGTCCTTCCGGGAACCCGGTGCGGCCGGCACGGAGACGCCGACCGAAACTCCGTAGCCCGGCCGCAACCGGCAGGGTCGCCCGCCGGGCGTCCCGCGGATGCCGCGGTCAGCCGACGCGCCAGCGGCCGAGTTGCGCGCGGTCGGTCCGGCCCCCGTCCCAGTAGAGCCGCACCAGCTGGTCCTGGCGGGCACGGACGACCGTCGCGTCGCCGTCCGCGATTTCGCCCTCCCAGGTCGTCTTCCGTTCGTAGCCGTCGACGGTCACGATCAGCTCCGCGGCCGCCACCGGCTGGCCGCCCGTGTGAGTGATCCGGACGTGCGTGTCGTTGACCGTCGTCAGCGTCCAGGTGGCGTCGGGCACGTCGGCGGACCCGCCCGAGCCGCTGGCCGCCGCCAGGAGCGCGATCCCGACCCCGACGACCAGCGCCAGCGCCAGCCCGATCCCGACCAGCGTCAGCAGCCGCTCCCCCCCGCCGTCGGCATCCGGGTCGGCCGCGTCCCCGGCGTCGGCGTCGGCGTCGGCGTCGGCATCGGCGTCGGCGTCGGTGTTCGCCATTGCCGGACCCGAGGGACCCGAGCCCCATGTGGCTTTCTACAGCGGCCGGCGCGCGGCGTCCGCCGGCACGGTCCGCGGGGCGGTGGTGGTGGCGCGCGGCGGGACAGCAAAGCGGTGTGCCGGAGCGGCGGCGCGCCCGCGGGCAACGGCGTATCCGCGCGGCGCGCTCGCGGAACGCAAGACACAGGTCGGCGTCGTTCGTTTTCGCCGGCATGGTCGACTGGTCCGTCTACCTGGTCACGGGGGCGAGCCGTTCGCGGGGCCGTTCGACGCCCGAGGTCGTCGCGGCGGCCATCGAGGGCGGCGTCGGCGTCGTGCAGCTCCGCGAGAAGGACCGCACCGCCCGGGAGCGGTACCGGGTGGGGTGGGACATCCGCGAGCGCACCCGCGAGGCCGGGGTCGCGTTCGTGGTCAACGACCGCGTCGACCTGGCGCTGGCGCTTTCCGCCGACGGGGTCCACCTCGGCGACGACGACCTGCCGGTGCCCGCGGCCCGCGAACTGCTGGGTCCGGACGCCCTGATCGGCCGGTCGGTGTCGTTCGTCGACGACGCCCGCGACGCGGAGGCGGCCGGCGCGGACTACCTCGGCGTCGGCGCGGTCTACCCCACCGACTCGAAGTCCGACATCCCCGACGACGAGTACGCCGTCGGCCCCGAACGGGTCGCGGCGATCGCCAACGCCGTGGACATCCCGGTCGTGGGGATCGGCGGAATCACGCCCGGCAACGCCGCCCCCGTGATCGAGGCCGGGGCCGACGGCGTCGCGGTCATCAGCGCGATCACGGCGGCCGACGATCCCCGCGAGGCGACCCGGCGGCTCCGGGAGACGGTCGACGGTGCCCGCGGGGACGGTCAGGACTCTCGTCCGTAGAGGTACGCCAGCACCGCGACCAGCGCCAACTGGACCGCCTTGTCGACGTACCCGACCGTCGAGAAGTCGGGGGCGTTGACGAGGTACCACGCGACGACCTGGCCGAGTGTGAAGGGGACGCCGAGCAGGTAGACGAGCGGCCGCCGGTAGTCGACGAGCACGGCGGCGGTGCCCGCGAGAAAGCCGATCCCGGCGATCAGGAACGACCAGCCGAGCGGACTCGAAATGAACGAGACGCCCAGCCACAGGTGGATCGCGCCCGTGACCGCAGCCAGCACGATCGCCAGCCAGTGTCGTCCCGTTAGCGACTCGGTCCGGAGTTCGAATCCGCCGCCCGCCGTGTCAGCAGTGCTCATGGGTGGGTGTGGCACGCGCGGGGCTCATTACTCCGGCGGTCTCCCGGCCAGTCGCTCGCGGACGCGCCGGCGGATCGCCCGGTGGAACCGGTCGCTGTCGAACCGGCCACGGGGCTGTGTGGGTCGCGCCCCCGACCGGAGCGCGGCGTCGATCGTCCCGACGGCGTCCTCGACGGACGAGAACAGCCGGTCCTCGCGGCCGCCGAGCACCTCGACCTGGCCGCCCGAGTCCGGCGCGAACGCGACCATGCCGGCGGCGACGTACTCGGCGACGGCCATCCCGAAGTGCTCCCGGGGTTTGGCGTTGAGGCCGTACCGGTGGCTCCCCAGCAGCGCCTCCAGGCGGTCCCGGTCGACCGCCCGTTCGAGGTGTACCCACTCGCGGGCGGCCGCCGCCAGTTCGACGCGCCGGACGTACCCCGCGTAGGCGCGTCCAGCCGACCCGACGAGGTGGAGGTGGACGTCGTGGCCCCGGTCGCGGACACCCCCGACGATCTCGACGGCGTCCAGCGTCCGGTTGTCCGGGGCGATCCGGCCGACGGTGACGAACCCGCGCTCGCGGTCCGCCCACGGCTCCCCGGGAATCGGGTCGACCGGCGGGTGGACGACGCCGGGCCGCCGGCCGTAGATGCGCGCGACGACGTCGGCGGTCCACCCGGAGTTTGCCACCACCGTCGCGTCGTCGGGGAGCGCCCGGACGCCGGCGACCCGGCTCCAGAGCCCGTTGCACCGGCCGCCCTCGCCGATCCGGCCGAGGTTGAACTGCGGATAGTGGACGTACTGGACCGACGGGACGGGCGGCGCGACCTCGTTGGCGGTGCTGACCGCGAGGTCGAACGACCCGTCCCGGAGGTGCCGGCGCGCGTACCGGTCGAGGATAGCGGTCCGGAGCGGCAACTGCGGCCCGATCCGGCCGGCCGCGGCGTCCAGCGCGCGGCCGAGCGGAGCCGTGCCGGGCGGGCGGCTGACGCGCACGTCGGCGTCCGTGTCGAACAGGTCGTTCAGGTCGTCGAGTCGCGCCCGCGAGAGGGTAAACAGCGTCACGTCGTGGACCGCACCGAGGGCCTCGCAGACGTGGAGGCAGACGGCGTCGGCCCCGCCCCGGAGGTCGAGCGTGTTGTGCAGGACGGCCACCCGCGCCATGCCCGCCAGACGGCCGCAGGCGGCAAATGAGTGGCGGATGACTTTTGTGAATCCAGTCCTCCTCTAGGCTATGGACGTGGCGGTGGCGGGGTGTGGTGCCGTCGCGGAGCGGTACCTCGCCGACTTCGACTCGTTTCCCGACCTCTCGCTGGTGGGCGTGGCCGACACGGACGCCGACCGGGCCGGCGCGGTGGCCGACGACCGCGGCTGCCCCGCCTACGACGAGGTGGGGGCGTTGCTGGCCGCCGTCGAACCGGACCTGGTGGCGAACCTGACGAGCCACCGCGCCCACGCCCCGGTCACGCGGCAGTGTCTCGAGGCGGGCGCGGGCGTCTACAGCGAGAAACCCCTCGCGCTGGCCGCCGACGAGGCCCGCGAGGTCGTCGCGCTGGCCGCCGACCGGGACCTGGCGCTGGGCTGTGCCCCGATCAACGACCGGGCCGACCACCAGCGACTCGCCGCACGGCTGCTGGCCGAGGGGGTGCTCGGCCGCGTCGGGGTCGCCACGGCCACGGCCCACGTCGGCCGGGTCACCGAGTGGCACGACCGCCCGGCGTCGTTTCTCGCGGTCGGGCCGCTGTACGACGGTGCCGTCTACCCGCTGACCCTGCTGGTCGCCTGGTTCGGGCCCGTCGAGCGCGTCCGGACCGCCGACGCCGTCACCCGCTACCCCGACCGGGCCGACGCCGACCCGGAGCGGCCCACCCACGTCGAGGCGACGCTGGACCTCGCGGCCGGTCCGCTGGTCCGGCTGACCGCGAGCACCTACGTCCCGCACCGCGCCCGGGAGTTCTACGGGCTCGAACTCCACGGGGACGACGGCTCGCTCTACCTGGCCGACGCGGGCGACCCCGGCGGCGGCCGGGAGCACCTCGTCTCGTTCGGCCGCGCGGGCCGGGCGTACACGCCGGTCCCGCTCCAGCGCCCGCCCCGGCGGACGCCGCCGCTTTCCGGTCTCGCCGCCCTCGCCCGGAGCGTCGCGGCCGGCCGCCCGTCCCGGGACACCGCCCGTCGGGGCGCGCACGTGGTCGCGGTCTGTAACGCCGTCGAGCGGGCCGTCGAGACCGGCGGCCCCGTCCCGGTCGACGACTGCGGGTCGCGACTCCATCGCGGCGGCGCTCGACGCCGGCTACCGGCTCTTCGACTCGGCTGAACTGTACGGCAACGAGCGCCGGATCGGCGCGATTCTGGCCGCCCCGGGGAGCCCCGACCGCGACGCCCTGACCCTCGTCGGGAAGGTCTGGAACACCAACCACGTCCACGTCCGGGAGGCCTGCGAGACCTCCCTGGCGGAACTGGGCGTCGACGCCTTCGACTGTTACATGCTCCACTGGCCGGACGCCTGGGCCTACACCGGGCCGCTCGAAGACCTGGCGTCGCTCCCGGTCGACGAGCAGGAGGCACGGACCTTCCCCCGCGACGAGGACGGCGAAATCATCGCTGCCGACGTCCCGCTCGAATCGGCCTGGCGCGGGCTGGAGGCCCTCCACGACGACGGGCTGGCGCGCACGCTCGGAATCTGCAACGTCGACCGCGAGACACTCGAACGGGTCCGGGAGTTCGCGCGCGTGCCGCCGGCGGTCGTCCAGGTCGAACGGCACCCCTACCGGCCGCGGTCGGCCCTCGTGGCCTACTGCCACGACCGCGGAATCAGGGTGATGGCCCACTCGCCACTGTCGGCCCCCGGGCTGCTCGACGAGCCGGTCCTGGCCGACGTCGCGGACGCGCGCGGCGCGACGACGGCACAGGTCGTCCTCGCCTGGAACGCCGCGGCAGGGGTCGTCCCCATCCCGTCGAGCGTCGACGAGGACCACGTCGTCGAGAACGCCGCGGCGGCCGGCGTCCGGCTCGCGGCCCCCGAGCGTGCGCGAATCGACGCCCTCGAAGACCCGGGATTCGAACGATGAGCGGGGAACCCGGTGCGGTCGCCCGCCGGCTCCGCCTGGAGTGGGGGATCGTCGCGGCGGTCGCGCTGGCGGTCCTGGCCCTCGGCCTGCGGTTTTTCGACGAGGTGGCGACCGCGACGGGCGGCCCGGGCTGGCTGGCCGTCGCCGGCGCGGTCCTGGCCTACGAGGTCGGCTTCCTGTGGTACCACCTCGACCGGAACCGGACCGTCAGCGGCCGCATCCGGGCGTCGCTGGGGCTGGCCAACGCCGTCACGCTACTCCGGGGGGTGCTGTACGCCGTCGTCGCGGGGTTCGTGCTGGTGCCGCCGACCGGTCCGGTGGTACAGTGGGTGCCCGGCATCTGCTACGGCGCGGGCGCGGCGCTGGATTTCGTCGACGGCTACGTCGCCCGCCGGGCGGGACTGGAGACGGTCCTGGGCGGGAAACTCGACCACGCCTTCGACACGCTCGGCTTCCTGGTCGCGCCGCTGGTGGGCGTCGCCTGGGGACAGCTCCCGGTCTGGTACCTCGCGTTGAGCGCCGCACGCTACTGTTTCCGCGCGGGCCGGGCGTGGCGGCGGTGGCGCGGCCGGTCCGTGTTTCCGCTCCCGGAGAGCCGGCTCCGCCGCCGGCTGGCCGCCGGCCAGATGGCCTTCATCGCCGCCGCTTTGCTCCCGGTGACGCCGGCGGCGGTCGTCTTCCCCGCCGCGACCGTCGCGCTGGCCGCGTCGCTGGCCGTGTTCGGGCGGGACTGGCTGGCCGTCTCCGGCCGCCTGTCACGCGAACAGTAAAGGTCGACTAGCCCGTTGCTAGCGTGTGCACAGGGCAACCGCGACCCGGACCCCCCTCGTTGCTCCCGGACGCCACGGCCGCCCCGACCGACCGTCGCTCCCCGTCGAACGATGAGTTCCGCCCGGTCGCTGTACTTCGTCGAACCCCGAACGGTTCGGCTCGAACCCCGCGAGGTCCCCGACCCCGACCCAGGGGAGGTGCTCGTCGAGACGACCCGCTCGCTGGTGAGCGCCGGCACCGAACTGCTCGTCTACCGCGGCGAGGCCCCGACCGACCTCGACGCCGACGCGGCGCTGGACGCGCTGGACGGCGACCTCGACTTCCCGCTCCGGTACGGCTACGCCGCCGTCGGCGAGGTCGTCCGGACCGGCCCCGACCTCGCCGACGACTGGCTCGGCCGCCGGGTCTTCGCGTTCAACCCCCACGAGAGCCACTTCACCGCCCCGGCCGAGCGCGTCGCCCCGCTGCCCGGGGAGGTCGACCCCGAGACGGCCACGTTCCTCCCGAACGTCGAGACCGCGGTCAACCTCGCGCTGGACGCGACCCCGCGGGTCGGCGAGCGCGCCGTCGTCCTCGGGGCGGGCATCGTCGGCCTGCTCACCACGGCCGTCCTGGCCGCCTACCCCCTCGACCACCTCGCGGTCGTCGACCCCGTGGCCGACCGCCGCGCGGTCGCGGAGCGGTTCGGGGCCGACGAGACGCTCCGTCCGGCCGATCCGCTCCCGTTCGACGACCGCGACCCCGGCGGGGCCGACCTCGCGTTCGAACTCACGGGCTCGCCCGACGCGCTCGACGACGCCATCGACGCCGTCGGCTACGACGGCCGGGTCGTCGTCGGCTCCTGGTACGGCAACAAGCGGGCCGACGTCGACCTCGGGGGCCGCTTCCACCGCGGCCGGGTCAGCCTCGTTTCCAGCCAGGTGTCGACGATCGACCCCGAGTTGCGGGGCCGGTGGAACAAGGACCGCCGCCTCGACGTCGCGTGGGACCGCCTCCGGGCGACCGACGTCGGGGAACTGATCACCCACCGCGTCCCGTTCCGCGAGGCCGACCGCGCCTACGAACTGCTCGACGCGGGCCCCGAGAACGCCATCGGCGTCGTGCTGTCGTACTGACACCGGGAATTTTGGGTGTCCAGTCCGACCCTTGGCATATGTACTCGCTGTCGGTCGCCCGCGACTTCGTCGCACAGCACTTCCTGACGGTGCCCGACCCGGGTCCCGAGGGCGAGGTCCACAGCCACCGGTTCCGCGCCGAGGTCCGCTTTGCCGGCCCGGAACTGGACGAGTACGGCTACCTCGTCGACATCGACGCCGTGAACGCCGTCCTCGACGACCTGGAGGACCGCTACCGCGACGCGCTGTTGAACGACCTCCCGGAGTTCGCCGGCCAGAACCCGAGCGTCGAGCGGTTCGCCCACCACTTCGCCGAACGGGTCGCCGACCGCGCGCCCACGGAGACGCCGACGGGACTGTCGGTCCGGATGTGGGAGGACGACGACGCCTGGGCGCGCTACGAGCGGGACCTCTGATCGACGATGGACCACGCCGACGTCCGCTACCTCGAAAGCAAACGCACCGTCGACCGGCGGGCCCGCTCGCGCCGGGTGCGCGACGCCCTGCTGGCCGCCCTGCCGGCCGCGCCCGACGTCGTCGAGGTCGGGGCCGGCACCGGCGCGTTCGTCCGGGACCTGCTCGAGTGGGGCGTTCGGGGCTCCTACCGGGGCGTCGACCGCGCCGAACCGCTGGTCGCCCGCGCCCGGGAGACGCTACCCGGCGACCTGGCAGACGACTACGCCGTCGAGCGGACCGGGAACGGGTTCGTCGCGGCCGACCTCTCGGTTCGCTTCGAGGCCGGCGACGCGCTCGCGCTCTCCCCGGGGGCGGCCGACCTCGTGGTCGGCCAGGCGGTGCTGGACCTGGTGCCAATCGGGGCCGCGATGGACGCCGTCGAGCGGGCGCTCACCCCCGGCGGCCTGGCGTACCTGCCGATTACCTTCGACGGCGTCACGCTGTTCCAGCCCGACCACCCCGGGGACGACGCGGTGATCGACGCCTACCACGCCCACATCGACGCCCGCGAAGGACGGGACAGCCGGGCCGGCCGCCACCTCCTCGATCACCTCCGGGACCGCGAGGGGGAACTGCTGGCCGTCGACGCCTCGGACTGGATCGTCCGGCCGCGCGGCGGGACCTACCCCGCAGACGAGCGGTACTTCCTCGAATGCATCCTGGGGTTCGTCGCCGACGCGCTCGGCGAGCGCGGCGTCGACGCGGACGACTGGCTGGCCGCCCGCCGCCGGCACCTCGCCGACGCCGCCCTCGCGTACGTCGCCCACCAGTACGACTTTCTGTACCGCGCTCCTGGGTGACACCGTCGCGCGAGGCATGATGAGTCCGACCCACGTCGCGGCGGGACTGGCGCTGGCGACGCCCGTCGCGGTCGTCTCCCCGGAACTGGGCACCGCCGCGGCCGTCGGCGGCGTCGTCGGCGGCGTCGTCCCCGACCTGGACCTGTTTGCCGGCCACCACCGGAAGACGCTCCACTTCCCCGTCTACGCCTGGCTCCCGGCGGTGGCCGCAGCGGCGCTGGCCGCGCTCAGGCCGTCCCCGGCGACGGTCGGACTCGCGGTGGCGGCGGTGGCCGCCGCGGTCCACTCGGCCAGCGACGTTCTCGGGGCCGGCGAGGAACTCCGGCCCTGGGAGCGGACGAACCCGAACGCCGTCTACTGCCACGCCTGCGGCCGGTGGCTCCGGGCGCGGTACCTGATCCGGTACGACGGCGCTCCCGAGGACCTCCTGGCCACCGCCGTCCTGGCCGCGCCCGCGCTGGTGGTCTTCGACGGCCCCGTCCGGCTGCTCGCTGCCGGCACCGTCGCTGTCGGGGCCGTCTACGCCGCCTTCCGAAAACGGCTGCCGCGGTACTTCGAACCGATCGTCGAGTGACCGCGACTCGCTGGTCCGGGCGACGGCACGGCCACCGGGGCCGCGCGAAGTCAGGGGCGTGGGGGCTTTCCTGTGGGAGCGCGACACTCGGGAGTCCCACTGACAAGCCCACGAGTTTACTCGTGGGTAGCTGAACCGCGGGTCGCGCTTACACCGAGAGAAACGCCGTCACGAGCGCCTTCGTAGCGATGGAGATGATCGTGCCGATCCAGGTCAGCACAACGAAGTGAGTGTAGGCGTTCATCTTGTGACCGCCGTCGGTCGTCCGGATCATCAGCGACGATAGCAGGGCGTTGAAGAGGATGACGATCACGAGCAGGAACTCGATCAGCGGGATGTCGTAGACGCCGGTGTTGATCAGCGAGGCGATGTCGAACAGGCCGAACGACCCGTCGCCGCCGAGGCCGCCCGGCGCGTTCACGTCGTCCGCGAACGGGTTCACGCCCCGGGCCACCATCTCGTAGATGTCCAGGAGCTTCCGGATGTTCTCCTCGATGTCGTCGACCGTCTCGCTGATCTGCTCGTTCTCGTTGCGGACGGTGTCGACCGTCGAGGAGAGGCTGCCGACTTCGTTTCTGATAACTTTTCGGTGGCGTCGAAGACAGAAAATCGCAAGAAAGCGGGCTTATTTCGTCCGTCTTTCGATTCCGAATATAGTATCGGATAGTGAAGCGGGTCGGATCAGATCGTCGTCGCGTCCTCGCTGGCGCTCTTTATTTCCATGTCGCCGGAGCCGGCCCGGAACCGGACCGAGCGGCCGTGTTCCCCGCCGATGTCCCGGCCGACGATCGGGATGTCGAACTCGGCGAGCGTCTCCTCTACCTGTTCGACGTTCCGCGATCCGATGCTCGTCCCGTTCCGGGAGAAATCGAGCATGTCGCTCCCGCCGGCCATCTTGGCGACCATCCGCTCGCGGCTCGCTCCCTCGCGTTCGAGGGTCTCGATTAGCGCCGCCAGGCCGGTGTCGGCGAACTTCGCCCTGTTCGCGTCGGTCATTTCCTCGGCCGACGGGAGCATCACGTGGATGAGACCGCCGACGCACGCGGCCTCGTCGTAGACGGCGACGCCCAGACAGGACCCGAGCCCGCTCGTCGTCAGCGTCGCGCCGTTCGCGGTGACCTCGTACTCGGCGATCCCGACCTTGATCTGGGTGTCGCTCTTGACGTCGGGATCGCCCGCCGGGTTCGTGTCGCCGTCGTACACCTTCATGTCTGGAAGATCTGTTCGATGTCCGCCTCTGTCTCGTCGGCCCGTTCGACCAGCAGGTCGTCCAGCGCCGCGCGGAGTTCCTCCTCGTCGGGGAGCGCGTGGATCTCGCTCTCGAACTCGATCTCGTCGGTCCGCATCGTCGACTCGATGATGAACGCGTGATCCTGGTTCATCCCGACCCTGGCCGCCAGCGGATCCATGATCGCCCGGCCCATGTCGTGGACGACCTCCGGGGGGGAGTGGTCGACCGCCGTCTGGAGGACGTTCGCCCAGCCGTCGATGAACCCGCTCGTCATCACGTTGCCCAGCTCCTCGATGGCGCTCTCGTGCATCGCCGTGAACTCCTCGCCGTCGGTTTCGGTCGGCATCAGCTCCTCGGCGATGTTGTACGCCGACTGCTCGTCGAACAGGATCATCAGGTAGCCGCTGGGCGTCCCATCGAACTCGACGACCGTCCCGACGTAGGTCCGGCTGTCGATCTGCTTGGACACGTCCTCGATCGGCGCGAAACTGATCCGGGAGACCTCAGCCTCCGTCTCGACGCCCGTCATCATCGAGACGTGCTCGGCCGCGGCCCGGGTGCCCTCGGTGGTCATCTCGTTGAACACGGTCAGCTTGTCGATCGGGATCGCGTCGTCCTCCGTGTTCGCGTGGGCGGTCATCACGTCGACCAGCGAGTCCTGGGCCGGCAGCATGTAGATGTAGAAGCTCAACTCCTCGCCGACCCACTCGATCTCGCTTTTGAAGACGAACACCTGGTCGGCACCGTCCTCCGACCCCGTGGGCAACACCTCGTGGCCCCGTCTCTCGATGTAGGTCGGCGGCGTGTGGTCGATGGTGGTCTTCAGGTAGTCCGCCCAGCCGTCGATGAACCCGCTCATCATGATGTTCCCGATCTCCTTGACGCTGCTCTGGGCCATCTCGTCGCCGGCCCCGCCGGGGACGAGCGCCTCCACGATCGAGTCCGCACACCCATCCTCGAACACGAGCACCGTATCGCCGGCGAGTTCCCCCTCGAACCCGAACTGGACGCCGACGAACTCCCGCCCGCGGAGCGATTCGCCGACGTCGGCCCTGTCCATCAGGGTGATCTTGGTGACCTCGACCGACGCGTCGATACCGGTCATCTGGCACAGCGCCGCCGTCGCCTGCTCGGCACCCTCGTGGGCGAGCGAATTAAAGGTTCCGAGCGACTGGATGTCGACTTTCATGTGGCGACGGCGTCCTCGATGGCCTCGATCACGCTCGGCTTCTGGAACGGCTTGGTGATGTACCCGTCCGCGCCGGCCTTGACCGCCTCTTTCATCTTCTCCTCCTGGCCGACGCTCGTACACATGATGACCGTCGCCCCGGGATCGTCGTTTTTGATCTCGTCCGTCGTTTCGATCCCGTCCCGGATCGGCATCACGATGTCCATCATCAACAAATCCGGCTGTTCCTCCCGGTACACCTCGACCGCCTCGACGCCGTTTTCTACCTCGCTGACGATCTGGTGGTCCTCCTCGAGGATCTCCCTGAGGAGGTTCCGCATAAACTCCGAGTCGTCCGCGATCAGTACTTCTGACATCCTCTCGACGCTGTTTGGGAGAATGACAGGATAAAACCTTCCGACCGATTATCGCTGCTGATATCTGATCGGCCGCGGGCGCTACAGCCGGAATCCGTCGTCGTTCGCCACCAGCAACTTCCCGATCGAGTCGTCCGGCCCGAGGCCGCTGGACTCGACGAGCCCGGCGAGTTCCTCCGCCGGGTACTGGATCGGGACGTTCGACTCGACCAGGAGAATCCCGAGGACTTCCTCGACCGGGGTGTCGGTGTCTATCTGCTGGGCGTACCAGAGCACGAGGCTCTCGAAGATGGCGACCACGTCGTTCGAAACCATCTGTCGTTGCTGGACCGAGCCGTCGAACGCGCCGGTCACGTCGAATCCGTACCGTGCGTCGATCTCCGAGAAGTGGTCGGCCAGCCACTCGTGGACCTCCGCCCGGTTCAACTCGGCCGGCTTCTCGTCCGGGTCGGCCGGCGCTTCCGGTTCGGGAGCGGGGTCGCGTTCGGGCTCCTCGACGGGTTCGCCCGCGTCGGCGAGCCGCGAGTCCGCCGAGACGACGTACCGGGCGTCGCCGATCTCCCGGACGTGTTCGTCGTCACCGATGTCGAGTTCCTCCGGCGACAGTATCTTGCCGTCCTCCGGCTCCCCGCTGTCACCCGACGGCATACCTTCTGCTGCGTTATCGTCCTGTATAATCCCGTCGACTAGAAGGGTGTTGCCGGTCAGAGGGTGACGGCGCTCTTCCCGGAGAGGGACTCGGGGACGACCAGGCGTGCGGTGGCGGTCGCGCCCGACTTGGTGGTGAGCCGCAACTCGACCGACGACCCCTCCTCGAGCCGGTCGCCGAACGCCGTCGCGCCGACGTTCGTGGACGTCTGGTTCAGGTCGAAGACCATGACCATGCGGTCGTCGGGATCGTTGAGCACCGGCTCGGAGTTGTCGGCGTCCTTGAACGCGCGGACGCCGAACTTGCCGTCGGCTCCGCTGGAACTGACCGACGAGTTGACGAGGTTGTAGGTCCCGGAGGGACCGACCCACTGGGCGGTGACGTTCTCGAGGTCGATGTTGTCGGCCCCGGGTGCCTTCTTGACCGTCAGATTCACGACGCCAAGCGTTCCGTCGCTTTCGTCGATGTCGGTCCCGACGGCGCTGGAGACTTCGAGGCGGTTGGTGACCTGCTGGCCGGACTGCTGGCCGGTCTCCTCTGATTTGCTCTGGAGGAAGCCGACGGTGTTGATGAGCACGCCGGCGGCGATGGCCGCGACCAGCACCATCCCAATGAACACGATGAGCGTGCCGATGCCGACCTGTCCGCGGTCTTTGTCGGTGTCGAATAGCGTCGGTATCATGGATGTCGATCGTCCGGTCGCAATCGGATTCTGTGTAGACCGGACTTCTACCGCCTATTAAGCCTGACCTAGTGAATATCAGTGTTGATAAAAAAGAACTCCCGTCTCTCACTGACGGTTATTCGTAGGTCACCAGGCTGTACATCACGAACAGGTACCCGAACGTCGTCAGTCCGCTGTTGACGAGCAACAGGTACCGGGGACCCGCGAAATTGTTGAGAAACGCGCTGATCATGGTCGCGGCGGCGCCCGCCACCGCGAGCGAGAACCCCAACGAGAGGTGGAGCATCGCTCGCCGGGAGGTCTGTACGTACGCCCGGATCGCCATCCCGACCATCGTGAGGCCCGCGACGATGAACACGAGGGTCAGGATGGCATAGAGGGTTTCTACTGAACTCATCTAGTGTGCCGATTGAACGCTTCTACTCTTAAATCCACCTTCGAAAATATCTATAATGATAACGAGCGCGCGAACGCGACCATCGCGTCACCCTTTGGAGAGCGTCCGCCACGCCTCGTCGAGTTTGTTCCGGACCCGCGAACGTTCCTCGATGGACACGTCGAGTTCACCGGAGAAGTCGACGTCGACCTTCTCGACGTTCCGCCGATACACCTTGATGCGTCGGCGGTCGTCCGAGAGAACGTTGTCGTGGAGTTCGAGCAGGTCGTGTTCGGTCAGTTCGTCGATCCGCCGGTAGCAGGTCGCAATCGGGATGCCGAGTTCCTCGCTGAGGCTCTGGGCCGACATCGGCTCGTCCGTCGCGTCGAGAATCTCCGCGCTGTACTTGTTCCCGAGCGTTCGAAGCACCTCTGCGGAATCCATCGGTTATCAAATTGTAAATTCGTGATCTCATAAAAGTACGGGGTAGATTAGCCAGCGATATCGCTCCCGTTCTCTGCTCCCGAAAACGGGCTTTTCAGGACCGCTACTCCCGACATATCGCTGATAGCGGATTACAAAAAATGAGAAAGGCGATTTTCAGATGGGGGAACCGCCCTCGCTCATCAGCGAGAACGCGCTGGCGTTCTCGTGGACCTCGATCCCGTCGTGGGCGATCTCCAGGGGATAGATGTCGGTCTCGATGTCCTGTTTGCGCATCTTTGCGACCCAGACGTAGCGGTTGACGCCCGTGTCGGTCGGCGTCTGGATCAGGTAGATGTTCCCGTCGGTCAGGTAGTGTTCCAGTCCCACGTCGGTCTCGGGGATCACGGTGCCCTGCTCGTTGGTGAAAAGCGACGTGAGCCCGTTCTGCTTGAGGAGTCGTGGAGCAACACCTGCTTGTCGTAGACCTTGATGTCGCCGGTCTCGACGAGCGCCGCCCAGTCGTCGAACCCGATCGACTCGGCGGCCTCCCTGAGGTCGCTCTCGTCTTCCTCGAACGAGAGGTAGATCCCCTTCTCGTCGAACATCGTGACGCCGTTGTAGATGTACTGGAGTCCGAGGATGCTCTTGCCCGCGCCGGGGTTGCCGCTGACCAGGGTCGTCGAGTTCGTCACGATGCCGCCGTTGAGAATCGAGTCGAGCCCGTCGATGCCCGTTTCCGTCAGCTCAATCATCGTTGGTCTTTGCGGAGTGCCGCCAAATAGCGTTTTCCCTGCCCGCGTGGCGGGACGCGGACCCGCGGATCGTCCCCGGATCGTCCGCGCGACCCCGCCTTGCGCATACTGTCGGCGCTCGATCGCGGCCATTCGCACCACGGCACCGGAACGGGCCGGGAGCGGATCGCCGGCCGTCTCATAGTGATTGTTGCGATTGTTTTCGCAACCACGTCACGTGAACGGTTGGTTCGCGGGCTCAAGCCCACGAATTGTGACTTCTCGGCGGTAAAGAGTCGCAACAATCACTATCAGCCGGCGTGGACCACGCGTGGATTGACCCAGACGACGAACCCGCCGTCGCGCTTGATGACGCCCCGGACGGCCTCCCCGCTGCCGGGGGCGGGATCGACCGACTCGTCGTCGATGCCGACGACCCGTCTGACCCCGTCGACGAGCCAGCCCGCCGCCTCCCGCTCGGTGACGACCCCCGGATCGAGCACGATGACCCGCTCGCCGTCGCCGTCGCCGTCGAGGCCGAAGATCGTCTTCGGGTCGACGATGGCCGTCGTCTCCCCGCGGAGGTCCATCACGCCCTCCACGTACGGCGGAGCGTTGGGCACCTCGGTCAACTGCTCCACGTCGACGATCTCGGTCACGTAGTCGATGTCGATGCAGTACCGCTCGGTGCCGAGCGTGAACTCGAGTATCTGGTCTGTGGCTGCCATGGCTACCTGGGGCTCCGCGTCCGTGCTCGAACCCAGCGCAGTCGCGGGTATAAATATGACTTTCGAAATATCAGCGATGATTACGGGGGCGGAGTCTTTATTTTGGCCCGCTCGCTGGATTCGAGTAGCGGCGGCCGGCCATCCGGGGCCGGCCCGACAGAGCAATGTCAACGGAACCGACACAGCGTCGCCCGCACGCGGTCGTGACGGACGACTCTCATTTCATGCGGAGTGTCATCGCGGACATCCTGGAGGAGGGCGGCGTCGAGGTGGTCGCCCGGGCCGGGGACGGGGGGGAGGCCGTCGAGGCCGTCGCCGAACACGACCCCGACGTGGTGACGATGGACGTCGAGATGCCCGGGATGGACGGCATCGAGGCCGTCGAGCGGATCATGGAGGCCCACCCGACGCCGGTGTTGATGCTGAGCGCCCACACGGACGACGGCGCGTCGGTCACCTTCGAGGCGCTCCAGAAGGGTGCGGTGGACTTTTTCACGAAACCAGGCGGCGAGGTTTCGATGGAGATGTCGCGGCTGAAAGACCAGCTGGTCGAGATGGTACGGTCGGTCGCCGGGGCGGACGTGACCGGTTCCACTTCCACGGCGGCCGGGGCCGGCGGGAGCGAGGTGGCCGCACCGGCCGCCCCTGCCGCGGCCGGCTACGTCGACGACCCGACGCTCGTCGTGGGCGCGTCGACCGGCGGTCCGGCGGTCGTCGAGCGGCTCCTCGGCGCGTTGCCGCGTTCGGCGGACCTGCGCGTCCTCGTCGTCCAGCACATGCCCGAGGCGTTCACCGGGCGGTTCGCCGAACGCCTCGACGACCGGTGCGAGTACGACATCCGGGAGGCCACCGACGGCGGCCGGATCGGCGGCGGCCAGGGGCTCGTCGCCGACGGCGGCATGCACATGGAGATTTCGAACTACCGGCGCGGCCGGTTGCGCGTCCGGCTCACGGAGGACGAACCCGTCAACAGCGTCCGCCCCTCGGTCGACGTGACGATGCGCTCGGCGGCCGAGGTGGTCGACGACCCCCTGGTCGGCGTCGTCCTCACCGGGATGGGATTCGACGGCGCGGCGGGCATCAGGGCGATCAAGGAGGCCGGCGGCCACACCTTCGCCCAGGACGAGTCCACGTCGGCCGTCTACGGGATGCCGCGACGCGCCGCCGAGACGGGGTGTGTCGACCGGGTGTTGCCGCTCGAACAGCTCCCCGACGCCGTTCTCGACTGCATCGCGGAGGCCACCTGACATGGACGACCAGTATCTCGACGAGTTCATCCGCGAGAGCGAGGAAGCGATCACGGAACTGAACAACTCCCTGCTGGCTCTCGAATCCGATCCGGACGACCGCGAGGCGATGGACGCCATCTTCCGGACCGCCCACACGCTCAAGGGCAACTTCGGCGCGATGGGGTTCGACGACGCCAGCGACCTCGCGCACGCCATCGAGGACCTGCTCGACGAGATGCGCGAGGGGTCGATGGCGGTGACGCCCGAGATCATGGACCTGGTGTTCGCGGGCGTCGACCGTATCGAGGCCATCGTGGGCGAGATCGAAGACCACGGTGAGTCCTCGATCGACACCGACGAGATGGTCGCGGAGATCAGGGCGACGATCGACGACGGCAGTGCGAACGCGGACGCGACCGAGTCGGTCGAGACCGCGGACGCCGGCCGGGACGCCGGCATCGAGGCGTCGGCGTTCGCGGACGCGGACCTGCCCGCCGAGTACGACGCGCTGGTCGGTGCCCACGTCGAACTCGGCGACAGCAGCATGCCCGGCGTCGACGGCATGCTGGTGCTGGAGGCGATCCGGGAGGCGTTCGACCTCGTGGCGACCGCGCCCGACGAGTCGGCCATCGAGGACGGCGAGTTCGAGGGCGGGTTCGACCTCCTGGTCGACGCCGGCGGGCCGGCCGCCGTCGAGGATCGCCTCGACGAGACCCCGAAGATCGCCGCGTCGACGGTGGCGAACCTGACCGCCGACCTCGACGGCGGCAGCGGGTCGGTCGGCGGCCCGGATTCGGTCGACGAGATCAAATCGGTCCGGGTCGACGTCGACCAGCTCGACGACCTCCACGGCCAGGTCGAACAGCTCGTCACCAGCCGCATCAAGCTCCGCCGTGCGGTCGCGGAGGGCGACCTCGATGGCGCCTCCGAGAACCTCAACGAACTCGACAAGGTCACCGCGAGCCTCCAGAACACGGTGATGGACATGCGGCTGATCCCGCTCCGGAAGATCGTCGGGAAGTTCCCGCGGCTGGTCCGGGACCTCTCGCGCGAGCAGGACAAGGAGGTCGATTTCGCCATCGAGGGCGAGGGCATCGAACTCGACCGGACGATCCTCACGGAGATCAGCGACCCGCTGATGCACATCCTCCGGAACGCGGTCGACCACGGCATCGAGCCGCCCGCGGAGCGCGAGGCCGAAGGCAAGCCCCGCGAAGGGCACATCGAACTCCGCGCGACCCGCGAGCGCGACCACGTGATCATCGAGGTCGAGGACGACGGCCGCGGCCTCGACGTCGACGCGATCCGGGAGAAGGCGGTCGCGCAGGGCGTCCGGTCGGCCGAGGAACTGGAGACGATGGACGACGCCGAGGTGTACGACCTGATCTTCCACCCCGGCTTCACGACCACCGAGGAGGTCACGAACGTCAGCGGGCGGGGGGTCGGGATGAACGTCGTCCACGACACGGTCACGCAGCTTGACGGCTTGGTCAGCGTCGACAGCACGCCGGGCGAGGGGACGACGGTCTCCCTGCGGTTGCCGGTGACGATGGCGATCGTGCGGGTGCTTTTCGTCAAGGTCGGCGACGAGCAGTACGGCGTCCCGCTGAAAAACGTCGACGAGATCAGCCGGAAGAACGGCGTCAAGACCGTCGACGGCCGGACGGTCATCGAACACGACGGCGACATCTACCCCATCATCGACCTCGCGGAGGCGTTCGACGTGCCCGACGCCCGGACGAACGGCGACGGCATGCTCGTGCGCATCCGGGAGTCCGAGCGGAAGGTCGCGCTGGCCTGCGACGAGGTCAACACCCAGGAGGAGGTCGTCGTGAAGCCCCTCGAGGGCATCCTCAGCGGCACCAAGGGGCTGAGCGGCACCGCCGTCCTCGGGGACGGCAACATCATCCACATCCTCGACGTGGTGACCCTATGACCGACAGCCGGACGGAGTCCCCCCGGGCGTTCGACCGCCTGCTGTCGTACGTCCAGTCGGAACTGGACTTCGAGACCGGCTTCTACAACGACGCCTACCTCGACCGCCGGATCACCGCCCGAATGCGCCGGACGGGCGCGGACAGCTACCGGGCGTACCAGCGCCAGCTCGCGGACGACCCCGACGAGCGGGCGGCGCTGCTGGACTCGCTGTCGATCAACGTCACCGGCTTCTTCCGGAATCCGGAGGCGTGGGACCGGATCGGGGCGGTCCTCCGGACCGTCACGGACGGTCCCGGGCGGACCCGGTGCTGGTCGGTCCCGTGCGCCGACGGCCGGGAGCCGTACTCGCTGGCGATGCTGGCGCTGGACGACCCGGAGATCGACGACCGCCGGCTGGAGATTCTCGGGACCGACATCAGCGAGGCGGCGCTGGCCGTCGCCCGCGAGGGGCGCTACGAGACCTCCCAGACGACCGACATCGCCGCGGAGCTGTCGCCGCTGGACGACTACTCGGCGTACGTCGACCGCGACGGCGACGAGTTCCGCGTGACAGACCGGGTCCGGGAGATGGTTACCTTCGAGCGCCACGACCTCATCCGGGGCGAGCCCAAGGCGGGGTTCGACGTGGTGCTGTGCCGGAACCTCCTCATCTACATCGACGCCGAGTACAAGATGCCGATCTTCGAGACCATCGAGGGGTCGCTCCGGGAGCGGGGCTATCTGATCATCGGCATGACCGAGACGCTCCCCCACGAGTGTCGCGGCGCGTTCGAACCGGTCGACAAGCGCCACCGCGTCTACAGGAGGAGATGATGTCGCTCTACCAGCTCGAACGGGAGGAAAACGTCGACGACCTGCTGGGCGTGCTCCGGACCGGCGACGACCCTGCCATCCGGGCCCGCGCCGCGGAGATCATCGGCGGTCTCGACCTCGAGTCCGGCGACCGCGACCGGGTCGTCGGTCCTGTAGCGCGGCCGGACGGTCTTCCGACGGGGAACACGTGGCCCTGCCGCTCGTCGCTTCGGTGCCGAATTCCGGTGTCCGGTGAAATAGAGTTATCTACCCAATGAATTAGTTTTATTATTTATTAACTGCAAGTATCGCGTGGAGCACGTCGACACGGTGGGGTGACAGTTTACACACCGCCGGTGCGGCGGTTGCTCCGGCACTGGTAGCAGTACAACAATGACAGGAGCGACTCGTTCCAGGAGGACGTACAGTACCGCGAGGTGTCTCTTGGCTGTGCTGGTCGTTCTCGCCGGCACAGTCGGGGCGTCGGGGTCTGCTGTCGCGCAGATAACGGTTCCGGCACCCGACGACGACGGACCGTGCGGACAGATCGCCGACGCGGTCCCGTTCGTCGACAAGTTCGACGTGTGCCTGGCCGGGGTCCCGCCGAGTAACGCCGGCAGCGGCCCGGGTCCCGGCATTCTCGGAACGACGAAGGACATCGTGAAGTCGCTGCTCTGACTCGCTCCGGGAAACGCGGACCGGGGATCAGTGGCCTGTTGCCGGCGACCCCGGTCGTTCTCACCCGTCGAGGTCGCGGGCGATGTCGGCGAGACCGTCGGTCAGCGGTTCGGTGGCGGTGTAGACGACCCGTTCGCCCGGGGCGCGGACGCCGTACTTGAAATCCTCGACGACCACGTCCACGAGCACGGAGTTGCCGACGGTCACGCCGGCGGTCTCGACCCACGCCGGGAGGCGGTTCTCGCCGTCCCCGGGCACCCGGGCCAGCCGCGCGTTGTCGTACGCGCCGCGGATCTCGGTCCCGCCGTCGAGCGCGCGCTCGATTCTCGCGTGGTACTCCTCGCCCCCGAGGACGACCCGGACGACCTCACCGGCGGGGGCGGTCCCCTCGGGGAGTTCGATCCGCGGCCGCCGGGTGGAGCCGGCACGCGAGAGCGGCGCGCGGACGGTCTCGACGGCGTCGTGGTCGCTCGGCACGCGGTCGGGCACGTTACTCGTCGTCGCTCTCGCCGAACAGGTCGGCGATCGACTCGCTCCCCCGGCCGACGATCCTGGCGTTGATCTGCTGGATCTCGTCGCCGACCTCGCGGCCCCGGACCGTGACGCGCCTGCGCTCGCCCTCGCGGGTGGGGTTGTAGCCGGTCCCGCCGGTCGTCAGGATCGCCTTCAGGTCCGCCCCGCGGACGTCCCCGCGCATCGGTCGGCCGGCGGCGTCGGATCCCCCCGTGAGTTCGAGCGTGTACCCGTCGAGTCCGACGGCGCTCCCGTCGACCTCGTCGCCGATCTCCTTCCCGACGAAGCGGTTTGCGTCCTGTCCGTCGACCTCGCGCTGGTAGGTGTCGCCGGTCTCGGGGTCGGCGACCGCGACGGTGAAATCTGCCATGGGCGTGGGAAATCGGCCGCGAATAAAAAGCCCGTCGAACCGCCTTCGCGGACGGAATCGGGACGGTCAAATACTTCCGCTCCTTCCGTCCGGCGTGGACAAGGCTCCCCTCGAAGCGGCCCTCGAATCGTCGTTCGACGGCTCCGACCGGGCCCGGAGCGTCGTGGCCAGGCAGGCCCGCGACCTGGCCGACGCCGGATTGCTCACCGAGGACCTCGGGGTCGAACTCACCCCCGAGTTCGTCGTCTCGAACCTCGCGGACGCCCCGGACGACTACTCGCTTGTCGAACGCTGGAACTGGTGGCTCGGTTCGCTCGATCTCTCGCACGGCGGCTACAACCGGTTCCGCGTCCGGCCTGACATCGAGGACGCCGGGGACGCCGGTGATGCCGGGGACGCCTGACCGGGCGATCGACCTCCCGCCGGCGGTGGGCGCTCGACCGGGCAATCAGCCCGATACTGGCCCGGGGCGGGCGGTAGCGTTATTTTCCCGTGGACGGAACTGGCTTGCGTGTCCGTCGTCGGCGACCTGCTCGGACGGGTCCGCCAGCCCGAGTACACCGGCTCCAACCGGTGTCGCCCCTGCACCGCGGTGAACCTCCTCCTCGCGGCCGCCGGGGCGGTCGCGGTAGCCGTCGTTGCCGGCCGCCCGTACGGCGCGGCGGCGTTCGGGAGCGCGGTCGCGGTCATCTACCTCCGTGGCTACCTCGTCCCCGGCACGCCGGCGCTCACGGAACGGTACTTCCCGCCGTGGCTGCTCCGCCTGTTCGGCAAGGAACCGGTCGAGCCGACGGTCGGCGGGGACGACGCCCGCGCCACGGAGACGGCGGACGACCCGTTGTTCGTCGCCGGCGTCGTCGAGCGGACCGCCGACGGTCCCGCTCTCTCCGCGGCGTTCCGGCGGGCGTGGCGCGACCGCGCCGCGGCGGTCGCCGAGAACGGGGTCGATCCCGACGACGTGGCCAGGGCGTTCGACGCGGAGTCGGCCTCCCGGGTCGGCGAGTGCTCGTTCGTCCTCGACGGCGAGAAGTCGATCCGGTGGGGATCGACGGCGGCGCTGGCGGCCGACGTCGCCGCCGCCGACCTGCTCGCCGACCGGGTCGACGGCTGGGACGGGATCGACCGCGACCGGCGGCAGTCGCTGCTCCTGGGATTGCGCCTGTGTCTCGACGCCTGCCCGGCCTGCGGGGGGTCGCTGTCGCCCGACGTCGAGCGGGTCGACCCCTGCTGCCAGAAACCCCACCTGGTCGCCGGGTCCGTCTGTCCGGACTGCGGGGCCGCGATTGCGGACGCCGCGGTTGTCGACGACGGCGAGACCGACACCGTCCGGGGTCGGCTGCTCCGGCCGTGATCCCGCCGAGTGGGTCCGGAGACCCCCGGAAAGATAAGCAGGAGTAACCTATCCTTGGCCACATGGACGTCGACCTGCCGGCAGTGGGTCCGGGGTCGGTGTCAGCCGTCGTCGTCGAGCGACCGGAGCGTGGCCGCCGCCGCCTCGACGTTGCTCCCGTAGCCCGACTGGATCGGCCCCGAGTGACCTCGGCTTCGAGTTCCTCGACGCGCTCGCGGACCGCGGGGAGCGAGGAGAGCACGGCCGGGTCGGCCGCGGCGATGTTGCCAAGCGCCGCCGCGGCGTACCGGCGGACGCGGTCGGAGTCGTCGTCGAGCGCGTCCTCGATGGCCCGGACGCTCTCGGGGAACCGGACGGGGTCCTCGACGACGGCGGGAACGCCGACTTCGGGACCATCGACGCGGCGGTCGACGCCGCCGCGCCGGGCGACACGGTGACAGTCCGGCCGGGCACCTACGCCGGCGACGTTGTAGTCGACGTGGCCGACCTCACGTTCGCGGGCGACGGCGACGCGGTCGTCTCGGTCGCCGCCGACGGCGTGACCGTCGCCGGCCTCCGCGTCGAGAACCCCGGCGGCCTGCTCGGGATCAAGGCACGAGCGGGCCTCTCGGGGGTCACGATCCGCGAGAACCGCGTGTCGAACGTGGGGCCGTTCGGTCGCCTCGGCGTCAGCGGCATCATCGCCGCCGCCGGCCAGGACGATCTTGCCGTCGTGGGCAATTCACTCTCCGGCCTGCGCGAGGAGGCGTCTGGCGTCGCGGCCCAGGGCATCTTCCTCGACGATCAAAGCGGCACGAGCGCGGACGTGCGGATCGCGGGCAACGAGGTCAGCGACGTCCGGACGAACTTCGGGGCCATCGGCATCCTGCTCCAGGTCGCGGGCGCGACCGTCGAGAACAACCGCGTCAGGGGTCTACGCGGCATCTTCGCGCAGGGTGCCAACTTCGACGGGAGCGCGGGCGATATCCGCCTCGCGGGCAACACCTTCGAGGACGTGTCGGGCAGCCAGTTCCCCGGCGAGGGGATCAAGATCGACGGCGGCGACGTCTCGGCCTTTACGATTACGGCGAACGTTCTCTTAGCCCCGGTCGGGATCAAAAACGACACGTCCGAAAAGGTCACCGTCGGCGCGGTCGACTACACGCCCTGGAACGTCGGCCGGATCGGGAGCGGGAACGGCAACACCTGCCGGGGCGGCCAGTAACCCCTCGTCGCCCGCACGGTCGGAGACCGCGTCTCCGGCGTGCGGAGCGGCTACCGCGATCCGCGCCGGGGCGTCAGGGTTCGCCGCCGACGACGACGTACTCGTTGCGATCGGTCGTCAGCGTCTCGACGCTCCGGACTGTGAAGCCGGCGTCGGCGACGAGGTCCCGCCAGTAGTCGGCGGGGTCGGCCCCGTCCTCGTGGGGGTAGGGCAGCGCGAGCAGGCCCAGCCGGCCGTCGGGCGCACAGACCCGGCGGGCCTCCGCGAGCGCACGCCGGGCGTCCTCGGCGGGCAGGTCGTGGAGGACCCGGGAGGCGGTCACGACGTCGACCGCGCCGTCGGCGACGGGGAGGCGGGCGGCGTCGCCGCGGACGATCTCGGCGGTCAGGCCGGCCGCGGCCGCGTTCCAGCGCGCGAGGCCGGGCGCGTTCCCGAGGATCACCCGGTCGTCGAAGACGTCCAGCCCCAGGACGGTACAGCCGTCGGGGACCGCCGGCGCGAGGCCGACCAGCGACCGGCCGGTCCCACACCCCACGTCGAGCAGGCGGTCGGCCCCCGAGAGGTCGACCGCGGCCGCCAGCGCCGCGTACTTCTCCCGGTCGACGTGCCAGGGCGGCGGCCGGAGCAGTTTGGCGGCGGTCCGCCACCCCCGCCGGAGCCCCCAGAGCGCGACCGCGGCGGCCAGCGCCCGCCCGACCGGCTCCTCGCGCCGGCGAACGCCCCACAGCCCGACGGCCACCGCCAGCGCGGCGACGGCGAGTCGCCGGCCGCGCTCGCGCCAGTGGTAGACGCCGAACGCGAACCGCATTCACCCGCGCCCTCCGCATTCCGTTCCGGTTCCGGTTCCGGTTTCGGTCCCGGCGGTCGCGGCTCCGGTGGGTGCGGCTCCCCCCGGCACGGCCGCCCCCGCGGGAGCACCCGCGTCCGACCGTCGGCGACCGGGGAGGTCGGGGATCACCGCGGGAACTCCGCCGGTTCCTCGGCGTCGGTCCCCTCGGCGTGCAACAGGAACGTCGGGTCGGGGGCCGGCGACGCCCGGAGTTCGACCCCGCGGACGAGCCGGTAGTACTTCCGGCGGCTCGTCCGGTAGCTCTCGATCAGCCCCGCTTCCTCCAACACCGACAGGTGGTGGACCGCCGTCTTCCCGTCCATCCCGACGCGGTCGGCCAGTTCCGAGACGTACCGCGGTTCCCCCGAGAGTTCCCGCAGGATCTGCAGGCGTGCCTTGCTCCCGAGCACGTCGAACAGCGACATACGACGGTATATGCCGGCGCATCGGTCATGAACATTGTCCCCAGCCCCGGAGCGGGCACTTATGGCTCCGGCGGCAGTACGTGTCCCCATGGCAGACCTGCCGAGCAACGAGACAAACGACGGGACGGTCGTCACCGAGGGGTACTTCGAGCGCGAGGTGCTGCTCTCGCGGGACGAGACGGCGACGTTCCTCCGGGAACTGGCCGACCAGATCGACGCGGGGACGGAACTGACCGTCTCCAGCGACGAGTGGGAGATCCCCTTCCAGTACGGCGAACCCATCGAGGTCGAGGTCGAGTTCGTCGGCGAACGCGAGAAGGAACTGGAGATCGAACTGGAGTTCGAGTGGGCCGCCGACGGCGGGACGCTCAACATCGAATAACCGCGGGGCTTTTTTTCGCATCGATCGCCGTCCGTCGTCCGCCGGATGTGGCCGACCGGACGCTCGGCTCGCGTCGACCGGCGTCCGTCGTCCGCCGGATGGGGCCGGCCGGGCGACCAGTTCGCGGCGGCCGGCACCGACCGCGCGACTGGCGGTCGCCTCGTCGGCCGCGCGGTGGCACCGCGGTCAGAGGAGGTCGGCCTGCCCGAGCGCCGTCCGGAGTCGCTGCCACCGCTCGGCGGAGTGCCAGCCCCAGCCGCGGGTGCGGGCGTCGTCGCTGTCGGCGAACCGCTCGCTGGCGAACGCGAACTGTTGACGCTCCGCGGCCGCGGACGCGTCGCTCCGGGCGGCGACCGCCTCGGCCGCCCGGTCCGGGTCGGCCAGCGCGGCCGTCCAGCTGGCCATCGTCGCCGCGAGGAACCGCTCGACGGCCGACCGGCGCTCGGCCAGGAGGTCAGCCCGGGCGGCGAGCACCGGGCCGGGAACCGGGAACTGCTCGGCGACCAGCACCGACTCGACGTCCCTGTCCCGCGTCTCGAACTGCTGGGGGTCGGTCGCCACGCCCGTGGCGACGTCGGCCTCGCCGGCCAGCAGCGCGTCCCGCTCCTCGCCCGCGGTGTCGACCAGTGTCACGTCCTCGCGGACCCCCGCCTGCGCGAGGAACAGCCTGGCGAGGTAGCCGGGTTCGGACTCGACCGGGACGGCGACCCGGCAGCCCCGCAACTGCTCGACCGACTCGAACGACCCTCCGAGGGTCTCGCTCTCGGCGTACAGGACGGTCATCGCCCGCTGGTAGACGAGTGCGACCGGGACCAGGTCGGCGTCGGCGGCGGCCCCGCAAAAGGTCGCGGAGCCGGTGATCGCCAGGTCCGCCCCGCCGGCGCGCAGTCGGTCGACGGCCGCGCCCGACCCCCGTTCGGCCTCGAAGGTCGGGTCGACCCCGCGGTCGCGGTAGCGGCCGTCGGCCGCGGCCAGCAGGAAGGGAGCGTGCAGCCCGTTGGGCTCCCAGTTCAGCGCGACGGTCAGCCCGGCGGTCGCCGGCTCTCCGGTCGGTTCGCCGGCACCCTCGTCCGCACTCCCGGGACTGTCGCGACTGCCGGGACCGTCGGGGACGGTCGTCCCGAACGCCCCGGCGACGGCCGCCAGTCGGGCGGTCGATGGTCGTCTCGGTCACGAGACCGGCGTCGGCCAGGTCGGTCAGCGCGGCGATCGTCGGCTCCCGGCCGAGGCCGGTGCCGACCCGGACCGCGAGCCGCGAGGCCGCCCCGTCGCCGGCCTCGTCCCGGAGCACGAGGTAGGCGAGCACGCGGGCCGCCTCGCGGTCGAGCCCGACGGCGAAGGTCTCGGCCGTCGGCTCGTCGTCGGCGGTGAGCACGGGGAACTCCCGCGTTCGCATGGTCGAACCCAGTCGGGGCGGAGGGATAAGTGATTCCCCGCGGCTGTGCTGTCGCGGGCCGGCCGCGCGGACGGGTCCGGCGAGCCGGCAGACGCCGGTTGATCGACCCACTGCCTTTCCTCGCGTGGCGGTACCGTCAGCGGGGCACCGTTTACAGACCGGCCGCTGTCCGCGTGACCGTCGGCCCCTACAGGCCGAGTGTGTCGCGGAGGCGTCCCACGAGGCCGCCCTGTTGCTCGAAGATCCGCTCCATTTCGGCGTCGGCGAGTTCGAAGTCGAAGACCTCGAGGTTCGCCCGCAGGTGCTCCGGGTCCGAGGCCTTCGGGACGGCGGCGACACCCGGTTGCTGGACGAGCCAGCGGAGCGCCACCTGGGCGGCCGACTTGTCGTAGCGGTCGCCGATCGCCGCGAGCAGGTCGTCGCGTACCGCCCGCCCCTTGGCGAGCGGGCTGTACGCGACCAGCGCCACGTCGTTCTCGAGACAGAACGACAGCAGGTCCGACTGGTCGTGGTAGGGGTGGTACTGGACCTGGTTGGCGACGACGGGCGTCCGGGAGGCGTCGGCGGCCTCCCGCAACTGGTCGACCGAGAAGTTGCTGACCCCGACGTGTTCGACCACCCCCTCGTCCTGGAGGTCGTTCATCGCCTCCATGGTCTCGGCGACCGGGACCGTCCGGCTCGGCCAGTGGATCAACAGCAGGTCGACCGCGTCGACGCCCAGTTTCTCGACGCTCTCGCGGGCCACCCGCCGGCAGTCGTCGTACCGGAGGTCCGTCCGCCACACCTTCGTCGTCAGGAACACCTCCTCGCGGTCGACCGGCGCGTCGGCCAGCGCCCGCCCGATTGCCGCCTGGTTGTCGTAATACTCCGCCGTGTCGACGTGCCGGTAGCCCATCCCGAGCGCCCGCTGGACCGTCTCCGTACACTCCCGGCCCCGGAGCCGGTAGGTGCCGAGACCGATCGCCGGCATCCGGACCCCCTGCGCGGTGACGTACTCCATGTCCAGCGTTCGCCGCCCAGCCGGAAAAGCCTCCCCGGGTCCGCGGTCTCCGCTCACCGGAGGTCCCGCAGGACGCGGCCGGCGTACCAGCGGACCTTGTCGAGCAGGTCGGCCAGCGGCCGGGACCGGACCACCCCGACGTACGCGCTCGTCGGGACGTACTCGCCGGTCTCGACGAGGTGGAGCGCCACGGCCAGCGCGCGGTGGTTCCCGTCGACGATGCGGGGCGGCGCCGGCGACTGTCTCGTCACCAGCACCAGGTCCTCGACCCCCGCCGCCGGCAGGTCGTCGGCCAGCCGGCGGACGTGCTCGACGTCCGCGAGCGCCGTCGTCTCCTCGGTGACGGTCCCGTCGGCGAGGTTGTCCGCCGCCGTGAGCAGGGACCCGTCGGCCGCGACCGCCCGCCACCCCGTCCCGGCCGGCGAGGCGATCAGCCGCAACTGCCTGAACGCCCCCTCCGGCAGGCGCTCGTGGTACCACCGGTCGACGCCGGCCTTCCAGAGGTAGCCGTTCTCCCCCGTCGTGTGCTCCATCAGCAGCGCCAGCACCTCGGCGTCGTCCCGGGTCGACAGGTCGACCGCTTCCCCGCGCTTCCGGAGTTCCCGCTCGCACCAGTGTTCGACCACCGTCCGCCTGTCCACCCGCCGGCGCTCCCGTCCGCCCGGGAGCGTCCCGGACCATCGGGTGCGGTACGTTGACATACGTACCTATACGGGAGGCTCGTATATGTCCCGCCGGGGACCGAACCTTCTCGTCGGCAGTCCGCCCCTCCTGCCGTCCGCTTCGCCCGCGGGAGGACGGCTCCGTCGGGGCGACTAGTTGGCATCGCGCGAACCGCTCGGGCGGTTCCGCGGACGGGGCTGACGGCCGTCTGACGGAATTATTTGTAGGTACCCGCGCCACTGCCGGTATGGACGACGGTCTGCTCGACCTGGAGTCGGTCACGGTCGAGTTCGACGAGGAGACGCTGGAAGCGCTGGACGAACTCGCCTTCGCCGACTTCCGGGACAACCGCGAGGCGGCCATCCGCGACCTCGTAGACGAGTGGCTGAAAGACCGCGAGGAGTGACAGTCACCCCCCGTGCTGTCCTCTGCGATCGACGCCGGTCCGGCCGGCGGTAGCCGGACGCCGGGCGAGAGCCGGCCTCGCGGGAAACACTGATTTGCGGCCGCCCCGACAGCCCGCGTCGTGTCCGCCGACGAACCGGAGACGCGGGCGGAACTGCTCGACCGGGCGGCGGCGTACGCCGAGACGGTCGACCTCGATCTCGACCTCGGGGCCGTCGACTGGACGATCTCCGAGCGGGCGAAGCGCCGCGCCGGCTGTTGCCGGTACGACGCCGACGCCGGGCGGATCACCATCGCGCTCACGTGGGCGGCCTACCGGGAGTTCGGCTGGCCGGCGTTCGCCGGAACCGTCCGGCACGAACTGGTCCACGCCTGGGAGTTCGCCGCGTTCGGCGAGTCGGGGCACGGCCCGCGGTTCCGCGAGAAGGCCGCCGAGATCGACGCGCCGCGGCACTGCCGGCCCTTCGCGGACGCGCGGCTGGTCCTCGTCTGTGCGGACGACGACTGCGAGTGGCACGCCGAGCGCCACCGCGCGTCGAAGACGGTCCGGACGCCGGGCGCGTACCGGTGTGGCGACTGCGGCGACCCGTACCGGGTCCGGCACGTCGCGTCCGGCCGGATCTGGGAGACGCGAGCGGGCTACCGGCGGGCCCGGGACGGAATCGACGACTGGTGACTGGTGACTGGTGACTGGTGACTGGTGACTGGTGACTGGTGACTGGTGACTGGTGACTGGTGACTGGTGACT
>PXRG01000009.1:0-6938 GCA_003021105.1 Halobacteriales archaeon QS_1_68_17 | reverse complement strand
TGGTGACTGGTGACTGGTGACTGGTGACTGGTGACTGGTGACTGGTGACTGGTGACTGGTGACTGGTGACTGGTGACTGTGACCGGCGGCCGGTGGCCTTGACCGGCGACCGGTAGTTCGCCGGCGCGTGCCAGGGGGAAACCGACGAATGAAAACCGCTCGGGCGACTACCGGTCGCCGATGGAGATCGAGTTCCTCGGCGGCGCGCGCGAGATCGGCCGGAGCGCCGTGCTCGTCGACGACTCGCTGTTGCTCGACTACGGGATGGCGACGACGACGCCCCCCTCGTTCCCGGTCGGCGACGTCGACCCGGACGCGGTGGTCGTCTCCCACGGCCACCTCGACCACGTCGGCACCGTGCCCGCCCTGCTGTCGGGCGACGCCCGGCCGCCGATCCACTGGACGCCGCCGACCTACGAACTCGCCTTGCGGCTCGCCCGCGACACCCTGAAACTCCAGGGTGGGAGCCCGCTCTGTCCGTTCACCGAGGAGGAGGTAAAGCGCGTCACGCAGGTCTCGCGGACCCACGGCTACCGCGAGTCCTTCGAGGCGGCGGGCTACGAGGTGACCCTCTACGACGCCGGCCACATCCCCGGGAGCGCCCACGTCCTCGTCGACGACGGCGATACCCGCCTGCTCTACACCGGCGACTTCCACACCGGCGGGACCGGTACTGACGACGGGACGGATCGCACCGACGGTGACGGCCGCCCGATCCGCGGACAGCGACTCGTCCCGGAGACGACCGCCCGCCCGGACGCCGACGCGGTGATCGCCGAGAGCACGTACTCGGACGTCGACCACTCCCCGCGCGCCCGGATCGAACGGCAGTTCGCCGAGAGCGTCAAAACGACGCTCTGGGAGGGCGGGACGGTCGTCGTCCCCGCGTTCGCCATCGGCCGGACACAGGAGATGATGCTCGTCTGTGACCACCACGACGTCGACTTCTTCGTCGACGGCATGGGGGCCGACGTCCTCCGGATCTTCCGCCAGCACCCCGACTTCCTGCGCGATTCCGGGGCGCTCCGGCGGGCGAAATCGCGCGCCCGCTTCGTCACCGGCCGGGACGGCCAGCGCGAACGGATCGTCCGCGAGAACGCCGCGATCATCACCACCTCGGGGATGCTCCAGGGCGGTCCCGCGATGACCTACGTCCCCGAGATCAGGGCCAACCCGGTGAACAAGATCGCGCTCACGGGCTACCAGGTCGAGGGGACGCCCGGCCGCGAACTGCTCGACACCGGCCGCGCCGAGATCGACGGCCGGGTGATGCCGGTCAGCGCACAGGTCGAGTGGTACGACTTCTCGGCCCACGCCGACCGCGGGGGACTGCGCTCGCTTCTCGACGCCTACCGCGACGCCGACGTCCTCGTCAACCACGGCGACCGCTGCGAGGCGTTCGCGGCGGAACTCCGCGCCGACGGCTTCGACGCCGCCGCGCCGGAACTGGGCGACCGGATCAGCATCTAGCCGTCGCGGTCGACGCATCATACGACACGCGCCGGCCACCGACGCGAACCGGGCCGGAGAGCGACGGCCGACGCCGTTCTGGCACCGATCTAGAGGAACGGTCGGTAGTAGTAGGGGCTGACGAACCCCTCGACGAACCCGGCAACCGCCAGAAGGAGGCCGACCCCGACGAGCACCCGGAAGGCACGCTCCATCGCGTCGGCCAGGGCGGCGCGGCTCCGGCGGCCGCGCCAGGTGCGCCACCCGACGATCCCGAGGTGGAGGCCGAGCGCGCCCGCGACGAAAAGCGCCGGGAACTCGACGACGCCGTGGGGGACGACGAACGCGACCAGTTCCCGCACCGCGACCTCGGTCCGGGCGTACGCTCCCAGCAGGAAGCCGTTGAACCACAGGGAGACGGCCGACGGGAGCGCGAGGACCACGCCCGCGTAGGCCGTCGTGAGCGCGACCGACCAGTTGTTGGCGAAATACTCCGGGGCGGCCGCGAACGGGACCTGGCCGTCGAGCCGTGCGGCGATGGAACTGTCGACCGCGCCCGCCAGCGGCCCGGCGATCGTCCACCCCGTCGCGCCGCCGAGCAGCGTGACCGCGAACGCGAGCGCGTGCAACCCCGGCCGCTCCCGGACGAACCCGACCATCGCGCGCCAACCCCGACGGAGACCCGCCGGGACCGTCTCGCTGAGCGGTGCCGCTGTCCCGTCCGGCGGGCCGACCGTCCCCCGGTAGCCGCCGAACAGGGCCGTCTTCAGCAGGTCGAGCCCGGGAAAGACCGCGAGCAGGCCGAGCAGTGCGGCGAGGCTGCCGACGCCGACGACCGCGAGGAGCGCCGCCGCGAAGCCCCCGCCGACGAGGACGGCGACGACCACCAGGAAATAGGCCCCGGCCGCACCCGGCCGCGCACGGAGGAACCCGAAGCCGCCCCTGATGCCCCCGAGGACGCCCGCGTCGTCGACGACGACCGCGACGGGCGCGAACGCGAACACGGCGCGCACGAGGAGGACGCCGCCCAGCCACAACGGCACGGCCAGAATCCCGGCCGCGAGACCGGCGAGCGTACTCAGGCTCCCCGCGGCCGCGACGCCGCCGAACATCAAAAGCGTCACCGCGATCCAGAGGCCGACTTCGAGGACCAGCAGGCCGACGAACGAGAGCCAGTGTCGCCGGACGCCGCCGATTCCGGCGGTCAGACCGCGCTCGTCCCGGAGCCGCGCGTGGCAGGCGGCCAGTTGCCCGGCGGCGACGCCGGCCCTGAGCACCACCAGCAGGACCAGCGAGACGAGTACCGCCCCGCCGAGGACCGCGAGCACGGTCGGCGTGACGAGCACGTCCACGAGTCCGGATACCTCGGTCGCCCACTGGCTGAATGCCTCGGGCTCAGTCTGTGGATCGGGCGGGTCGAGGTCGCTGTCGGCCAGGGCGGCCGCGAACCGGTCGAGTCGGCCCGTGAGTTCGAGGTGTGCGTACGCGAGCGCCAGCCCGAACACGGTGACGACGCGGGTCACGCCCGGCACGGCCCCGCCGAGTACGTAGAACGGGAGCAGGTCCGCCGGGCGGCGGCGCAACGTCGCGACTGTGGCGTCGACGGCTGTGGAGGGCTCCATGCGCCACCGTTCGGGCAGTCGGCTGAAAAATCGTGTCGACTCGGTACTGGAACGCGGCCTGACGGCGGTGCCGGGGTACCGGTCAGGGGCGGCGGAACTCGTATACCAGTCCGTTCCCGCCGCGGACCTGGACGTGTCCTGCCTCGTGGTCGACGGCCCGCGAACCAACCGTTCACGTGACGTGGTCACGAAAATAATCGTAACAATCACTATAGTGACGCGGTCGGTATTGTTGCCGTCTTCATCGCCTTCGCCGGGCTCTTTTTTCCAATGGAGCAGCTTTCCCCGCGATTTGCCGCAACCGGGCCGTTCGTCGGGGCACTCCTCGGGCAGGTATTCGCACGCGCTCGCCAGCAGATCAGCGGTGAATTGACTGTCGAGAACAGGCCGTAACGATCACAACTCTCGACGCTCGGGGTTTCGTACTCGCCGGTCGAACCGAATGCCGCGGTGTCCGAATACTGCCCCGGAGCCGGCCGCGTGTCGCGTCATTTTTACCGCGGGACCGACGACCGGCGGGTATGGACTCCGACCGGGCGGCGTTCCTGGCGGGCGACCGCGTCGAGGACGTGTTGCTCTACTTCGCGGCCGACGCGGTCTCGGACGCCGACGCGCTGGCGGCCCGCGGCGAACGGGTCGACGGGGGCGTCGTCCTCGTGATCGACGGCGAGCGCGGCCGGAGCGCCTTCGGGCGGGCCGTCGGCGTCGACCCGATGGCCTTCGCCCGCCGGGGGATGGACACCGAGGGCGAGGTCGCACCCGACTGTACCGGCGGTCGCTGTCCGGCCGCCGACGAGGCCGACGGGGACCACGCCGTCCGGTTCATCTTCGCGTTCGCCGAGGCGAAAAACGAGGAGGCCGGCGGTCTCTACGCCGAGGGCGACGTGATCCACGCCTACGCGCAGTGTGCCTGCGGGGAGGCGTACTCGGACAAGTGGCTCGCCGGCCAGCGGTAGCCGCCGTCCGCTCGTCGCTCGGACGGACGGAACCTGTTCGGCTCTCCGATACCTCAGGTCCCGTTCTCGGCGGCGGGCTGTGCTTTATGTCGGATTGGGCGGGCAGTAGCGGGCGTGGTCGGCGAGATAACGGACCGGACGCGGGCGAAAACGTCAGTCGGCGGCCTCCGGCCGCCGTCTACTCGTCACTCGGCCGTCCCTTCGGCGTCTTCGCTCCGGTCGAGCGCGCGGAAGGCGTCGAGGATGACCTGTTTGGCGGTCGCACCGCGGGTCGTCCAGTGGTGGGCGTAGTCGAGCATGTCGTCGTAGATGTCGGGTTTACAGCCCGAGGCCTTGGGGTGGCCGCCGCCGTTGACTTGGCGGGCGACCTCGTGGCACCGCTGGAAGTCGTCGGTCCCGCGGAGGCTGGCGCTGCCGGCGGGCTTGACGATCACGGCGGCGTCACAGCCGTCCTGGCGGAGCGCCTCGGCGACCTCGTTTTGCGAGCACCGACCGTACGTTACTCCGACGGTCCAGGGGCCGACCTGGTGGAGTTCCGCGCGGTCGACGGCCCGCTCGATCAGCGCCTCCTTCTCGACGCGCTGTTCGGCGAGGTACTCCCGGACGGCCTCGGGGAGGTCAGCGCCGTGTTCCCGGACGACGGCGACGTACTCCTCGGGGTCCTCCCAGTAGGCGTAGTCCGCGAGGTCGTCGCTCCGCGGGTCCTCGCGCAGCCAGAGGTCGTGGTCGCGGGTGACCGTCGCGAGTTCGCGAAAGCGGTCGTCGAAAGCGGCGTCGAGCGACCGGAGGGCGACGTCGGCGGAACACTCCTCCTCGGAGTCGCCGACGATCAGGCGGTCGATCGCGCTCTCGACCCGCGTCCGGAGGTGGTCGTCCCACTGGTGGTGGTCGAACCAGTGGACCGACGACGCCAGCTCCGCGACGGCACCCAGCGAGGCGACGTCCGACTCGGCGTCCGGACAGAGGTCACAGACGTACACCGCGATATCGGGCGGCGCGTACTCGGCGACGCGTTCCAGCGCCGTGCGGATCTCGCGCGGCCCGGCGGGCAGGAGGACTCCCTCCCCTCGCGCCTCACGGATCAGCGCCGTGCAGGCCAGCCCGTCGGCGTCCGGGTCGGCGACGACGACCGTCCCCGCGTCCGCCAGCGCGGTTGCGGCTTCCGTCTCTTCGCGTTCCCGCTCGATGTCGTCCGGCAGAAAGAATCCCTCCCCCGGGATGACCGACTTCCGCCCGAGCGGGAGCCGGTCGTCGTCGATGAGCCAGTCGTCCATACCCCGACCTGGGGGGCCGGCTCAATGAAGCCCCCGGTTGCGGGAGGCCCGCCGGTGTTCGCCATGGGCCGGCGCTCGCCCCGCCGTCCCCCGCGACGGTCCGGCGGCCCGCGACGCCGGGGTCGGCGTCGCGCCGGCCGTATCACCGCGGCCGGGTCAGCGGCTCCTCGTCGGGATCGAGCTGGCGGACCGTCAGGACGGGCGTGGGGGACCGCCTGACGACGCCCTCGGCGACGCTGCCAAGCAGGAAGGAGTGTTCGCCGTGGCGGCCACGGGTCCCGGTCGCCACCACGTCGGCGTCGACCTCGCGGGCGTACCCGCAGATCTCGGCGACCGGCTTGCCCTCGCGGACCGCCGTCCGGATCTCGCGGTCGGCCTCCCCCCGGACGGCCGCCAGGGCCTCCCGGCCGGCGTCTTCGAGCGCCGCCCGGAGTTCGTCCCGGACGGCCGCGGGCGAGGCCTCGACGTCGCTCTCGTCGACGACATAGAGGGCGTGGAGGGTCGCGTCGAACCGCCGGGCCATGTCCAGCGCGACCGTCACGGCGCGCCGGCCGCTGGCCGACCCGTCGGTGGCAATGACCACGGTGTCGAACATAGGGAGCGGTACCGCGGCCGCCGGGATAAACGCCACGTCCGCGCGATCACGGTGCTTTTTTGCTCGCGCGCACGCCAACCCGGACATGGACGCCGTCGAGATCGACACCGTTCTGGTCCCGGTCGACGCCAGCGACCAGGCCGTCACCGCCATCGAGTACGCGGTCGCCATCGCACGGCGGTACGACGCGAGCGTCCACTGCCTGTTCGTGTTGAGCCAGGAACTGGTCGAGGCCATCGAGGACGACGCCGTCGAAAGCGACGCCGTCGCCGCCGACCACGAGACCGTGATGGACGCGGCGGCCGAGATCGCCGGCGACGTCCCCGTCTGCCACTCGTCTGCCCACGGGTTCTCCCCCTCCCGGCTGACCGTCCACCCCGGCAGTGTCATCCTCGATGCCGCCGACGACGTCGCCGCGGACTTCCTGGTCGTCCCGCGCGAGCCGCTCAACGGCGACCCCGGCGAGGTCCTCGGGAAGGCCGCGGAGTACGTCCTGATGTACGCCTCCCAGCCCGTCCTGTCGGTCTAGTCGAGCCGGATCGCCATCTCCATCTCGAAGCTCTGTGCGTCGCTGACCTCGAAGCCGACCTTCTCGTAGAGGGCGATCGCCGGCTCGTTCCACCGTTCGACGGTCAGCCAGACGCGCTCGACCCCGGTTTCGGCCGCGAGACCGAGCAACTGCTCCAGCAGCACCGTGCCGATGACTGGAGAGAGACCGCGACCCGAGCGGGACCGGCGCACGTTCGATCAAGAAAACTCCAGCCTGTTGAAAGCCACGCGTAGTTTCGCACTCGTTAAACGCCTCGACCGGTAGTAGCTGTGGCTGGGAGACGGCCGCTCATACGGATTATTGTAAAGTGTGTCCGGATAGGGCCTGGGGGTCGGCGCGTCCCGGTATATCGCGACAATACTCCGTATCAGTCGTGTCTGAACGCCCGCCGACCGGTCATGACCATCGCCATGTCGTGTTCGTCGGCAGCCTCGGTCACGAGGTCGTCGTTCGTCGACCCGCCGGGCTGGATGACCGCCTCGATGCCCGCCT
>PXRG01000008.1 GCA_003021105.1 Halobacteriales archaeon QS_1_68_17 | reverse complement strand
TGTCGGCGTAGTCGCGCAGGCGGCCGGCGAGTTCGACCTCGACAGCGCCGCCGCCGGCGAGCACGCGGCCGTCGGCGACCGTCGAGGAGACGACGTCCATCGCGTCCTCGACGCCGCGTTCGAGTTCGTCGACCACGTGGTCGGTCGACCCGCGCAACAGGAGCGTCACGCCGTGACTGTCCTCGCCCTCGACGTAGAACAGTTCGTCGGCCTCGTCGCGGGTGACGCTGCCGTGGCCCAGGTCGTCTTCCGTGGCGCTCTCGATGTCGGAGACGACCCTGCCGCCGACGATCTCCTTGAGGAACTGGATGTCGGACTTCTTCGCGCGGCGGACGGCCAGGATGCCCTCCTTGGCCAGGAAGTGCTGTGCCATGTCGTCGATGCCCTTCTGGCAGAAGACAATGTCGGCACCAAGGTCGGCGATGTGCTGGACCTTCCGGCGGAGCTCCTCTTCTTCCTGTTCGATGAACTGCTGGAGCTGGTCGGGGCTGTCGACCGACAGCTGGGCGTCGGCCTCGGTCTCCTCGACCTCGATGGCCGTATCGAGCAGGAGGATGTCGGCGTCCTCGACGGTGGTGGGCATCTCCTCGTGGACGGGGTCCTTGTCGACGACCGCGCCCTCGAGCAGTTCGGACTCGCTGACCGACCGCCCGGTCTGGGTCTCGACCTCCAGGAACTCCAGGTCGACGACGTGGCTACCGTCCTCGGCCTCGACGGTCACGGCCCGGACCGCATCGACGACCAGGTCCGCGAGGAGGTCCTTGTTCAGGTCGGCCCCCTTCCCGGTCATGCTGGTCTCGGCGACCTGCTTGAGCAGGTCCGCGTCGTCGGGGTCGACCGACTCGGCGATGTCGCCGATCTCGTCGCGGGCCTGCTCGGAGGCCATGTGGAACCCCTTGATGATCGCCGTCGGGTGGATGTCCTGTTCGAGGAGGTCCTGGGCGTTCTTGAGCAGTTCGCCCGCGATGGCGACCGCCGTCGTCGTCCCGTCGCCGGCCTCGTCCTCCTGGGTCTCGGCGACCTCGACGATCATCTCGGCGGTCGGGTTGTCGATGTCCATCTCCTGGAGGATCGTGACGCCGTCGTTGGTGACTGTCACGTCCCCCATCGAGGAGACGAGCATCTTGTCCATCCCTTTCGGCCCGAGCGTCGACCGTACCGACTCCGCGACCGCCCGCGCGGCCGCGATGTTGTGTTCCTGGGCGTCCTTGTCCTGGACGCGCTGGGAGTCCTCCCCGAGAATGATCATCGGCTGGCCTTGCTGCATTCGCTGGCTCATAAGTCGGTAGTTGGTTGATTGTGATTCTATATAAATCGTTCGCTACGCCGCCGGGCCGGGCGATCGCGGTGCCGACGAGCGCGACTGTCGCCGCCGCTCTGTCGGTGGATTCCCGGCGCGCTCTACGTGAGATGGTAGCACATCGCTCCCGGCGTCCCGCGGAACGATACTGCCGGTTTAAATACTCCCGGGCACCCGTTCGGCGAGGCGGCTCAGTCGGCGAGATGCGCGAGGAGTTCGGTCCCGAGCGCGCCCACGACGGCGTAGGTGCACAGTTCCCCGAGCAGGTGGACTTCCGGGTCGCCCCACGGCGGCAGCAGGTCGATTTCCGCCTGCGAGCGGGCCGGCCGGACCAGCGGCCACAGCCGGCGGGAGTCGCGTCGGGTGTCGGTCCGTGACGGTGCCATGGTCGCGGTTTGCGCGAGGGGGGCCGAATAAACTACCGGTGCGTGCCGGCGGTTACTCGACCGGTTCCCGCCAGTGGACGGTGGCCGTCCCCACGACGAAGGCGTCGTCGGTCGTCGCGTCGCGTTCGATCCGGAGCGCGTTCTCCCCCTCCCGCAGTCGCCCGTCGGGAATCCGGTCCATCCAGTACTGCCAGCCGTCGGCCGGCGGGAGGTCGAACCCCGACAGCGACTCGTCGTTGACCAGCACCTCGTGGCCGTACTCGCCCACGTCGAACGCCTGGAGTTCGACGTACGCGTCCGCGGTTTCCGTCGCCCGGACGGCGAACGTCTCGACCGACGTCCGGTCGCCGACGAACTCCGCCCACGGCACGTCGAGGTCGTCGTCGCCGCCGAGGTGTTCGCCGAAGTCCGTTAGCACGTAGTTCGCCCGCCAGCGCGTCTCGTCGCCGCTCATGGCTTCCACATCGGAGGCCGCGTACAAGAATCCGTGGCCGATGCTCGCCGGAGCGTCGCGCGGGAAGCGCCAGGACTGGGATTTGAACCCAGAATCCCGTAAGGGAACACGCTTTCCAGGCGTGCGCCTTACCGTTCGGCCATCCTGGCTCGCCCGACACTACCGCCGTCGGCCGTTTAAACCCTTCCGTTCGCCGGCAGGCGACGGCCCGCGAGGTAGGTCGCCGCCGCCGCGAGGAAGCCGACCACGGCGGCCGTCCCGGCTTTCACCGCGAGGTCGATCCCGGTCCCGGTGAGCAGTTCGTACCCCTGGGCGAGCACCAGAAACGAGAGGACCCCGACGACGCCCCACAGGAGGCTGACCTTCAGGTGGTCGACCACGCGCGCACCCACTCGCAGCAACCGCTTAAACCGTCCGGTTCCGCGGACTGGCGGTCCCCGCCGTCAGACCAGAATCTCCGTCTCGTAGCCGTGCGCTTCGAGCGCGTCGAGCAGTTCCGCGACGTGTTCGGGGCCGCGGGTTTCGAGGTCCAGTTCCACCTCGGCGTCGTCCATGGCGACGTCCCGGGCGGTGCGTTCGTGACGGATCGCGTAGATGTTCGCCCGATGGGCCGCGAGCACGTCCGTCAGCCCCTGCAGGGCACCCGGCCGGTCTTTCAGCACCGTCCGCAGGCGGAGGTACCGCCCCGTCTCGACCAGCCCGCGGATCAGGACCGTCGTCAGGAGGTTCAGATCGATGTTCCCGCCCGAGAGCACCGGCACGATCACCTCCCCGTCCTCGTAGTCGAACGCGCCGGTCCGCTGGAGACGGTTATACTGCCGGTCGGTCCCGCCCGGGACTCGACCCATCCTCCCGAAAGGGGAACGGGGCGCGCGACGCCCCGTACTGGCGGGAGCGGCACACATAAACGTCCGTCAGACGGACGGGTGACGAATCGATCGACGAGAGCCGGATTCGGCGTCCGGTGGGCGCTACGTTCCCGCGACGGTCACCGCCCGGTCGGCCACGTACCGCTCGACCTGGTCGGCGAACGACCCCGTGCCGGGCCAGGTCGCGTCCGCACCGAGCGCCCCGGGGTCGCCGACGTACACCGCCACGGAGCCGTCCCGGTCCGCCCGCGGGACGGATACCCGGACGTACAGCTCCCTGTCGACGCCCTCGTACCGGTCGAGCGCCGCCACATCCGGCGTCCGGAGCACGCGCCCCGCGACGCTCCCGCCCGGGGCGAGCGTCGGGTACTCCCCCTCGACGCGGTGGAGGCCGTCGAGCCGTGCCCGCCCGCGGTACTCGTAGGTGTCGAGGACGCGGTCGGCCCGTTCCGGGTCGGTCAGCGTCCCGTAGATGAACACGTCCATCACGGGTCCTCGGGCGGGCGGTCGTCCGGCCGTCCGTCCTCGTCGGCGCGGGCGAGATCCCTGAGCCGGCGTTCCGCGGTGTACCGGCCGTTGTACGCCGGGTCGAGGTACGGTTCGCCCGAACCTTCGATGCGCTCCTCGGGGTCCTCGACGGCCACGAACTCCCGGAGACGGGCCAGGAGGGCACGGAGCATACCCGGGCGTTCGGACGCGAGACACAAAGAGTTTCTCAGAGCAACGACCGGAGCGACCGCGTCCGGACGCCACACTCCGTGCGGTACTCGCAGGGGTCGCACTTGTTGCGGTCCCGGACCCGCGGCGGCGGGCCGTCGATGGATTCGGCCGCCCGGAGCGCGGTCCGGTAGGCGGCCGTCCGGCGCGCCGTCAGTTCCACCGCCCGGACGACCCCGTGGGACGGGTACTCGGCGAAGGCCCGACCGACGGGCGTCTCGCGCTCCCAGGCCAGCGCCCTCGCCGCGGCGACCAGCCTGACGCTCTGTGGCCGCCAGACTCCCTCGTCGGGCGGCCGCCCGGCGAACACGAGCGACGGCGCGAGCGGGTCTTCGAGCAGCTTGTGGGCGATCCCGCGGCAGTCTTTCCCCTCCAGGAACACCTCCCGGCCGGCCGGGTCGGCCAGCGCCTCCCAGGCGTCGAGCCGCGCCTTCGCGCTCCCGAGCCGCGAGCGAAACTGCGTGGGCGTCGCCGCCACCGGGGCCGCCGCCAGCGCCCCGTCGTCCGAGAGCAGTTCCTCGTAGCGAAACGCGAGGTCCCGACACTCCGCGACCGCGTCGGGAATCCGCTCCCCGCGGTCCGGGTCGCGTCGCTTGTAGTAGAGCTTTCGCGGACAGTACGCCGCCAGTTCCAGGTCGCGGAACGAGTGCACGGTCCCGGCTGGTCGCCCCATGGGACCTAAACCCTCGCCTAGAAGGAGACGTCGGTTTCCATGTCCTCGGTGGCCTCCTCGAGACCGTCCTCCTGGACGCTCTCGGTGAGCCGCGTCGAGAGGCCGGCGTCAGTCAGGACGTCCTCGAACTCCGTCCGGAAGCGATCGCTCACCGCCCGGGTGGCCGCCCGCGCCTCGACGACCCGCCGGTAGCGCTCGACGATCTCCCGGTCCGTCTCCAGCGCGTCGGCCGCCTCGGCGACAGTGCCCTCGGCCACGAGCGACGCGGCGATCTCCGCGTCGTCGTCGCCCCGGTAGAACCCCCTGACGACGCGGCACAGCGCCCCGTCGGACAGGCCGGTCTCGAACGCGTACCGCTCGCGCATCTTGGCGATGACGCTCTCCAGTTGCTCGTCGACGTCCCGCCGCTCCCGGTCGGTCAGCGACCCCCTGTCGTCCTCCTGTGTCTCCGTGACCGTCTCCTCGTCGGTTACGTCCATGAAAATGTCCCGGAGTTGCTCGGTTTTCTCGTCCATGGACCATGATGGCCGACATCGACGTATATAAACCTGCTGTTCCGCGCGACCACCGCGTCTGCGCGGACGACCATCCCGCCCCTCTAAATAACAGATATATATTGATTGAAACGATAAAAAACAATACTTATAATTATAATGTAGAATAACTGTCTATTATTCGAGTCCGTCAGGTCACGCTTGGTGCCGAGAAATTGCCGTTCGCCAGCCGCGAGCATTCGCGCCGGCCGCCGGGGATTCGGAAAGAATCGGCCGCCGTTCACTGCCGACGGCCGGAACCCGGTGCCTTTCGGCGGTTCGCTCTCTGGCACCGTCGTCCCGGCCGACCGTTTCGTCCGGAAAAATAACAGAAATTTTATTGTATTAATAATCTATTTCTGTTAATAATATAAGTCTGTCAATAGAGCCGATCGATCGTTCGGAACCGCGCCGGCGTCGACCGGGAGACCGTCCGGTGTCGGCTCCCCGAGCGGCCCCCTTCGAGGTAGCTGGTCTCGTCCCGTCGGTATCAGGACTCCCGGGAGACGTTCTCCGCCAGTTCGACGCCGGCCGCCTCGCAGGCCTCCCGGATGTCGTCGGGGACAGTGTCGTCGGTGACGAACAGGTCCAGATCGGCGTCCGCGGGTGATACTGGTGGCTGTAAGTACGTGAAAACTCGAATTGAGAATCCAGGCGGAAAGGGTCTGTATCCGCAGATAACAGAGACTGGTGAGTAAAAGAATTACAGCCACCAGTATGAGTCGTATGGGTATCGTCGACGCCGCGCCGTCGAACACAACCTCGCACGGTTGGACCGGGACGGACGCGGGGCCTTCGTCGCGGACCTGTGGGAAGCGCGGGGGTTCGAAACCGACCGGGACGGGAACACGGTCGAAGCGAGCGACGGGGACCGGACGGTCCGGATTCGCGTGCTCGCCGACGGGAGCACGCCAGACGGGGACGGGGACGGGGACGCGGTCGACGCCGTCGTCGCACCCGGTGGGGTCGACGGTTCCGTCGACGGAGTGGAGGTGATCGACGCGGCGACCCTCGCGGAGGTGCTCGACTACGCCGTCGACCGTCCTGTCGCCCGGGACCTCTGTGCGCGCCACTTCGGGGCTCCACCCGAAAAACTGGAACACCCGCGCCGGTACGGCGAGGCGGTCGGCGGAGTTGCGGTGTCGCTGTTCGGGGCGGTCGTCGTCCTGCTGGCCGTCGGTGCCGTCCTCGGGTTCGCGGGGATGCCCGGCCCGGGCGATGGGACCGGCGGGCCGGCGGCCGGCGGGTCGACGCCGGCGGCGGACGGGCCGGACCCGGGAATCGACGACTCCTTGACGGCGGACCCCGGAACGGCCGCCGACGAGCGGGCCGACGGGACCCCTCCGGGCGTGACAGAGGGCGGCATCGCGGACCTCGACGCCCTCGCCGCCGCACACAGCGCGACCCTCGAAGGGCAGTCACACACGGTCCGGCTCGACCGCTCGCGGCCGCGCGACCTGGACCCCAACCGGATGCGGGTCAGGCGCGACGTCGACATCGCCGTCGAGGGGGGACGCTACCTGGCCCGGAAAACGGAGGTCGCCGGAGGCAACCGGACGTACCTCGGGGCCGTCTACCACGAGCGGGGCGTGTTCTACTCGGCGGACTACAACGAGTCGGCGCGGCGACACCACCGGATTCTCCGCCTCGACTCTCGGAACTTGCTCGTCCCGACGCCCTACGAACTCCGCGATTCGCTGGTCGAGCGGTACCTCTCGACGCCCGAGACGCGGCTGAACGGGACCGTCGACCGCGAGGAGGGGACCCACTACCGAATCGAGGGGCAGGGAGTGCCGACCTGGTCGGCGCTGGCCGACGTCGAGAACTACTCGGTCGTGGCGCTCGTCGACTCGCGCGGACTCGTCCGGAAGGTGACCGTCGAGTACACCGACTCCGTCCCGGGTGCGACCTACCGGACCCGCCTCGAAATCACGTACGGGCGGCTCGGCGAGACGTCGGTCGAGCGTCCCGACTGGTACGACAGGCGCGGGAGCCAGGACCCCAGCGGGGCCAACAGGCCGCTCTGAGCGGAGCACGGCCGTCCGCGCGTGGCAGTCGAGCGCATCGCTGGCTTTTTGTTCGTATGTGGAATACCACCGCCCGGTCATGTCAGCCGTGCTCGACCACACGATGGTCCGTGTAGCGGACCTAGAGGAGAGTCTGGACTGGTATCGGCGCCACCTCGGCTGGGAGCGGAAAGACCGGTGGGAGGCAGACACCTTCACGAACGTCTACATCGGCCCGGAGGACGCACACGAGGAGGCGGCGATGCTCGAACTGACCTACAACCACGGCGACCACACCTACGAGTCGGGCGACGCCTGGGGACACGTCGCCCTCAGGGTCGGCGACGTCTACGACGCCTACGAGCGACTCGTGGAGTCGGGCGTCGAGGACTACCGCGACCCCGACTCCTGTGGCGGCGGGTACGCGTTCGTGACGGACCCCGACGGCCACGAAGTCGAACTCATCGAGCGCGACGCGGGCACCGACTGGAGTCTCGACCACACCATGGTCCGCGTCGAGAACGTCAACGAGGCCATCGGCTGGTACACCCGGGTCCTCGATTACACGCTGGTCGAACGGCGCGAACACGACACGTTCGCGCTGTACTTCCTGAAGCCGTCGGGGACCTCCGAGGAAGCGATGTCCGTGGAGTTGACCTACAACTACGACGACAGGAGCTACGAGATGGGCGACGCCTGGGGCCACCTCTGTATCCGTGCCGACGACCTCCACGACGACTGGGAGACCTACATCGAACGCGGCGCCGCGGACTACCGCGACCCCGACTCCTGTGACGACATGTTCGCGTTCACCAAGGACCCGGAGGGGTTCGAAATCGAGATTCTGGACCGCGACGCCGACGCCGACTCGCTGTTCCCCGTCTGACTGCTCCCCGTCTGACCGGCGGCGGGCGGATCGGTACCCGCAGACCGGCCGGACACTCAGAGCCGGGCCGCCAGGTCCTCGGCGAAGTACGTCAAAACGATGTCCGCGCCCGCCCGCTTTATCGACAGCAACGACTCGTGGGCTGTCTCCTCCAGGTCCAGCCATCCCCGCTCGGCGGCCGCGTGTAACATCGCGTACTCCCCGGAGACGTTGTAGGCCGCGACCGGATGGTCGAACTCCCGGCGTACCCCACTCACCACGTCCAGATAGGGGAGGGCGGGCTTGACCATCAGGACGTCTGCCCCCTGCCGGACGTCCAACTCAACCTCCCTGAGTGCTTCCCGGGCGTTCGCGGGGTCCATCTGGTAGTGACGCCGGTCCCCGAAGGCCGGCGCTCCGTCGGCCGCGTCCCTGAATGGCCCGTAAAACGCCGACTCGTACTTGGCCGCGTAGCTCATGATGGGGACGTCGGTGAAGCCGCCGGCGTCGAGCGACTCCCGTATCGCGGCGACCATCCCGTCTATCATCCCGCTCGGTGCCACCATGTCCGCGCCAGCGTCGGCGTGTGACAGGGCAATCCTGCCCAGCAAGTCCAGTGTCTCGTCGTTTCTGACCGTCAGGTCCGGGTCCCCGTCGGCGTCGTCCTCGAGGACGCCACAGTGGCCGTGGCTCGTGTACTCGCACAGGCAGACGTCCGTAATGACGTACGCGTCCGTCTCCGTGGCTATCGCGTCCACTGCACGCTGGACGACCCCGTCCTCGGCCCACGCACGCGAACCCCGCCGGTCTTTCGACTCCGGGATGCCAAACACCATCACCGCCTCCACGCCCGTCTCCAGAATCTCCCTGACACGCGGGACGGCCTCCCCGACTGGCACCCGCTCGTGACCCGGCATCGACTCGATGGGCCGGCGCTGAGCGGTCGTCGCGTCCACGAACACCGGCGCTATCAGGTCCGACGCCGACACCTCAGTCTCGCTGACCAGGCTCCGAACCCCGTCCCGTCGCAGCCGCCGCGGGCGACGTGTGAGTTCCATGGGGGAACGTTGCCGGCGGGCGGTTAAAAGTCCACCTGTCGGCGACCACGCGCCCGGCCGACCGACCCCGGCGTGCCCGCCGCGGCCGCCAACAATCAGGCAAAATTATCCGCTGAAGGCGCTGATAAGAGGCTGGCGCAAAGACCGCCAATCACCTCCGCACTGGGTACCTCAGCAGTCGGTGAGAAGATGATAGAACTACGGAACATTCGAAAGGAGTTCGGCGACCTCGTCGCGGTAGAGGACCTGAGTTTCGAGATCGATTCGGGCGAACTCGTCACGCTGGTCGGGCCGAGCGGGTCGGGGAAATCGACCGTGCTGAACATGATCGCGGGACACCTCGAACCGACCTCCGGGTCGGTGCTGCTGGACGGGCAGGACATCACGGACCTGCGGCCACAGGAGCGGCCCACGAGCATGGTCTTCCAGTCGTGGGCGCTGTTCCCGCACATGACCGTCCGGGAGAACATCGAGTTCCCCATCGAGGCACAGGGCCGGACGATCGACGACGAGGTCGAGCAACTGCTCGAACAGGTCCAACTGAACCCCGCCGAGTACGCCGAAAAGAAGGGCGACGAACTGAGCGGGGGGGAGAAACAGCGGGTCGCGCTGGCACGGGCGATAGCCTACGACCCCGACATCCTCCTTTTGGACGAGCCGCTGGGTTCGCTCGATTACGTCCTCCAGAAGCAACTCCGCCGGGAACTCAGCGACCTGAACGAAAAACTGGAGATGACGTTCATCTACGTGACCCACTCGCTGGAGTCGGCGCTGATAATGAGCGACCGGATTTTCATCCTCGACCACGGGTCGCTCGTCCAGGCCGGTCGCCCCATCGACATCTACCGGGAACCCGAAAACAGGTTCGTCGCGGAGTTCATGGGCGATGCCAACATCTTCTCGCTGGACTCCACGTCGCGGAAAAACGGTACGCTGGAGGTGACCGGCCCGGCCTTCGAGTCTCCGCTGACGCTGGCCGGCAGCCGCGACGTGACGCCGGACTACATCGTCGTCCGCTACGACGACGCGTTCGTCGCGCGGGACCTCCAGAAGGACATCGGTGTCAAGGCAACGGTGTACAACAAGCTGGTGAAGGGCAACCGGACGCTCGTCGAGACCGTCGGGACCAACACCGAAGACGAGTACATCGCCGAGATAGACTACGAAACGGCCGAGGACCTCGACAGCGGGGACAGCGTCTACCTCCAGTGGGACGAAAACCAGTCGATACTGGTGCCGGAGTGATACCATGCCGACGATGGACAAACTCCGGAACCGTCTGGTCCGTCCGTCGCGGGAGTTGACCGTTCGGGACGTGCTGGGGTCGCCCCGGTTGCTCCTCGTGCCGATACTGGTGGCACTCGGGTTCATGTTCGTCGGCCCGATGGTGATTCTGGTCCTGTTCTCCGTGCAGCCGAGCAACAGCCTGTCGCTGAATCCGCTGACCTGGACCCTGGACAGTTACGTGACATTCGTCGGCAACATGGTCTCCGGGAGCGGGGTCTACGGGGCGGTGCTGACGAACACGACACTGATAAGCGTCTTCACCGTCCTGTTGACGCTTCTCATATCGTTCCCGGCGGCGTACGCGCTCGCACGGAAAGTAAGGCGATTCAAGACCGCCATCCTGGTGGCGATGATCCTCCCCCTGTTGACCAGCGTCACGATCCGGGTCCTCGGGTGGGTGATGTTCCTGATGCAGGACGGGGTCCTCTCGAGCATCCTCGGCGTGGTCGGCATCACGCCGGGGTCGCTGCTCTACCAGGAATCGACGATAATCCTCGGGACGACGTACGTGTACCTGCCGTTCATGCTGTTTCCCATCTACCTGTCGATGCTCTCGATACCGGAGTCGCTCTACGCGGCGTCCCGGGACCTCGGGGCGAGCCGGTTCAAGATATTCAAAGACGTGGTGTTGCCCCTGAGCAAACCCGGCATCGTCATCGGGTCCCTGTTCGTGTTCGTGCTGTCGCTCGGTGCGTCCGTGGAGTCGGAGCTCCTGGGCGGGGGCCAGGCGTTCACCATGGCCAGCAACATCGAGTTCTCCTTTGGCGTCGCCCAGAACTTCCCGCTGGGGTCGGTCCAGGCGGTGTCGCTGTTGCTCATCGCCGGGGGCAGCGGTGTCTACATCCTGCACAACATCGACCTCGAGGACATCGCCCAACAGAGCGGGGGCTCGGCGGGGCACGCGGCCGGTTCGAGTTCCCGCCTCGAAAACGTCGTCTGGTATGGCTACACGCTGCTCGTGGCGCTGTTTCTGATGGTGCCGATGGTCGCCATCATCGTGGCCTCGACCTACGAGGGGCGTGTCTTCGGTCTCCCCTACCAGTTCACCCTCGACTGGTACGGCAAGGTACTCGAAAACGGCACGGTCTACAACGCGATCATCAACACCCTCAAAATCGCCATCCCCGTGACGGTCATCAGTACGGCCATCGGGACGGCGGCGGCCATCGGCTACACCCGGTATACCTTCCGGGGACGGGAGTGGTTCAAGATTTTCGTCCTGTTGCCGGTCTTTTTCCCGCTGTTGCTCATCGGCCTCGGGATGTCGATGTGGTCCAACGCCATCGGCTTCGGAAACGGCATCCCCCAGACCATCGTCGGCGAGGTGGTCTGGATCTCGCCCGTCGTGATGTTCGTCGTCTCGATTACCGCGCTCGGTATCGACCCGAACTTGGAGGAGGCGGCACGCGACCTCGGCGCGGGGACCCGGAAACTGTACGGGGACGTCATCCTCCCGCTCGTCGCGGACGGCGTAATCGCGGGCGCGATTTTCGCCTTCGTCCTCTCGTGGAACAACTACTACATCGCCTCCTACATGTCGGGGTCGAACATCCTGGTCACGACCTGGATTCACAGCCGGCTGACACAGGGGTTCTCGTCGCTCGTGCCGGCGGTCGCGGCCGTGCTGTTTTACGTCTCGCTCATCGCGCTGTTCCTCGCAGTCGCAGTCGAGTACCTCGGGACGGGCGAGTGAGGCCGCGTGTCCCCCCGGGTGCCGTCGACACCCGAAGGCTGGACGGTCGGAAAACGGGAGAAAACCCGGCCGTGCCTCCCAGCAGTTCACTTCCGGGCTTTCGCCTGCCGCCAGATCGGCTGGAAGCTCTCCAGGTCCGGAACGCGGTCGAAAAACACCGAGTTGTCCAGGATGTCGTTGAGGTCCTCGGTGCGGAGTACCTCCTTTTGTTCGTCGGTGTACTCGTCGAAGACCGACTGCTGGGGCACGACGTTGACGCTGCTTGCCCCCTCCGGCCACGAGAGGTTCAACGCGGCCTCCGGCGACTGGAGGTAGGCGACGTAGTTGTCGGCGAGCGGCGACAGTTCACCCTTGAGGAACGTGTCCTGTTCGACCCAGATGATGCCGCCCTCCTCGGGGATGATCGTCCGGAACTCCATGCGGCCGTCCCGACGGAGCGTCCCCTGCCCGAAGTTGCTCGCCATGAGCAGGACGTCGATCTCGCCGGACTTGAGCGCCTGGTTTTGCGAGGCGATGTCCGGGTAGATGGCCACCGAGTTGTCGACGAGGTCGAAGGTCGCCTGCTTGACCTGCTCGCGCTCGCTGTCGGAGTGTTCCTTGTACGGGTCGATGCCCTCCCGGAGCATGATGGTCTGGATGATCCAGAAAAACCAGTCCGAGACGCCGACGTTGTACTCCTCGGACCAGGCGATGTCGTAGGTCCAGTCGGATTCGGGCACGACGTCCGTGTTGACACACATCGAGACCCAACCCCAGCGCTGTGGCAGTGCGTACAGCTGGCCCTCGGGGTCGAACTCGCCGTCCTCGTTGATGTGGCCGTACTTGTACCCGTTCTCCGGTTTGAACAGGTCGAGGTAGTTGTCGAACGTGTACGGCCGCCACGCCTCCTCGTCGAGGGGTCGCAGGAGGTCCTCGTCGTAGGCGTCGACGACGAACGCGTTGTTCGGGGTGAAGACGTCGAACTGCTCCCACTCGCCGGCACTGAGCCGGTTGATGGCCTTGGGGTCGTCGGTGAATAGGTCCAGCGATGTCTCGGCGTTGAACTGCTTCCGGAACGGTTGCTGGACGTTCTCCCCGTCGTAGCCCGCCCACGTCAGATGCGAGACGGTCGCTCCCAGGTCCTTCTCGGCCTCGGTAGCTTCGAGCAGTTCCGGGTGGGATTTCGCCTGGACGGTCGCCATCTCCTCCCGTTCCCAGTTCTCCTGGACGCCACCACCGCCGTCGCCGTCGCCACCGCCGTCACCGCCGTCGCCGCTGTCACCGCCGTCGCCGCCGTCGCCACCGCCGTCGCCGGAACACCCGGCGATGGCTACACTACTCGCCCCGATGGCTATACCTTGGAGATACTCTCTCCGTTTAAGACTGTTTCTCATGGTCGACATTGCCATACATATTCTCCACCTACTTAATTCCTGCAGTTATGTCCAATCGTATCCTCCCACGTATTCGGGGAGTCGCTGCCCGGTCGGTGCCGGGACGGGCGAACGCCGGGTGCGACCCCTGAGGCACCGGCTGGCCGCGTGCCCCAAAAACGTTAAGAGCTACCGTGACCACCCGTGGGTGTATGGGAACCAACAGTGATTATCCCGTGGAACATCCACTGGACCCGCTGGCACCCGACGAGGTCGATGCGGCCCGAGAGATACTCGAAACACAGGAGGGTCTCTCCGAGGGGGCCCGCTATATCGAAATCGTTCTCGACGAACCTCCGAAAGACGACATGCAGGCCTACGAGCGGGACGGCGATCCGGTCGAGCGGCAGGCGAAAATCGTCGTCCGGGACAAAGACGAGAAAGAGACCTACGAGGGAGTCGTCTCCCTGGACGAGGAGACGGTCGTCTCCTGGGAGCACCTCCCCGACGCGCAACCGCGGATGGTCGGCGAGGAGTTCGTGGAGGTCGAGGAGGTCGTCACGGCAAACGAAACGTTCCGGGAGGCCGTCCGCAAGCGCGGCGCGGACCCCGACCTGGCCATCGTGACGGCGTGGTCGGCGGGCTATGACTTCGTCCCCGAGGACATCGACCGGAGTCGCCGCCTGGCCCACGGCGTGACGTGGGTCAAAGGCGACGAGAGCGAGCAGGGGGCAAACGCGTACAACCGGCCGCTCTCGGGCATCCACGCCTGGGTCGACCTCGACGACAAGGAGGTCATCAAGGTCATCGACACCGGCGTCAAGAACCCCGACGTCGTCGACAACATGAAGACCTACCACTACCGGGCGGAAAACCGGGACCTCCGGGAGGACCTGGAACCCTACAACGTCGTCCAGCCCGATGGCGCAAGCTGGGAGGTCGACGGCCGCGAGATAAGCTGGCAGAACTGGAACCTCCGGGTCGGGTTCAACCCCCGCGAGGGGCTGGTTCTCTACGACGTCGGCTACGAGGAGGACGGCGAGGTCAGGAGCATCATCAACCGGGCGTCGTTCCCCGAGGTAGCAACCCCCTACAACGACCCGGACCCGGACCACTACTGGAAGACGCCGTTCGACGTCGGCGAGTACGGCATCGGTCGCCTGGCCAACTCCCTGACCGAGGGGTGTGACTGTCTGGGGTACATGCACTACTTCGATGCGGTGTTGAACGACCCCGACGGGAACCCGTCGGTCATCGAGAACGCCATCTGTCTCCACGAGGAGGACTACGGCCTGCTGTGGAAACACCACGACTGGCGGGTCGGGGACGACGAGGTGCGGCGCAACCGGCGGCTGGTCGTCTCTTTCATCTCGACCATCGGCAACTACGACTTTGCCTTCTACTGGTATTTCTACCAGGACGGCGGCATCGAGGCGCAGGTCCGCCTGACGGGCTGTAACGCGACCGGGCCGATGCCCCCGGGCGAGACGGAGACGGGGTATGCCGAGATGGTCGGGCCGGACCACAAGTCGATGATCCACCAGCACGTGTTCACCTGCCGGCTCGATTTCGAGATCGACGGCGTCGAAAACTCCGTCCAGCAGGTCGACCTCGAGACGGTCCCGTACGGTCCCGAGGGGTACGACACCGAGGCCCACCAGGAACCGGACCGCCACCACTCGAACCGCTACGGACAGGCCGCCTACGCGAGCCGCCAGAAGTACGAATCCGAGTCGGATGCCCAGGCGCTGACGAACCCACAGACCGGCCGGTACTGGGAGATAGTAAACGAGAACGAACACAACGACGCCACCGGCCAGCCGGTCGGCTACCGGCTCCGGCAGAAAAACGGCGACAACACCGCCTTCGCCGCACAGCCGGCTTCCTCGGACATGAAACGGCTGGGGCTCGCGGACAAACACCTGTGGGTCACCCAGTACGACGACGACGAGGTGTTCCCGGCAGGCGAGTTCCCCAACCAGAACCCCGGCGGCGAGGGGCTTCCCGAGTGGGTCCAGCAGGACCGCTCGGTCGAAAACGAGGACGTCGTCGTCTGGTACAACATGAACCAGACACACGTCTGTGCTCCCGAGGACTGGCCGATACTGCCGGCGAAGATGATGTCGTTCAAACTCGAGCCCGCCCACTTCTTCGAGGAGAACCCCGCCATCGACGTGCCCCCCGAACACGAGATCAAGGACATCGACAAGTGGAAGACTGAAAACCAGGAATCGATAGCCGACGACAACTGACCCTCTTTATCGGGTCGCCGTCCGGGACGTAATTCTTTTACTCAACAGTCTCTGCTATCTGCGGATACAGACCCTTTCCGCCTGGATTCTCAATTCGAGTTTTCACGTACTTACAGCCACCAGTATCAGAACTCGTCCCTGTACTCGTCGCGTTCCCACTCGCTGACGTGGTGCTGTGAGCGGTCGAACTCCTCGCGTTTGATCTTGACGTACTGGTCGACGAGCGTCTCCCCGAGTGCCTCCCGGAGGACGTCGTCGTCCTCGAAGTGGTCGACCGCCGCCCAGAGGGTCCGCGGGAGCCGCGGGTGGGTCTCCTCGTAGGCGTTCCCGGTGGTCGGCTCCGGGGGGTCGATGTCGTTGCGGATGCCGTCGAGGCCGGCGGCGAGGGTGGCCGCGAGCGCGAGATACGGGTTGGCCGCGGAGTCGGGCGACCGGAACTCGACGCGGGTCGCCGGGCCCAGTTCGGGCGGAATCCGCAGGTTCACCGAGCGGTTGTCCGGCCCCCAGGCGGTGTTGCAGGGGGCCCACAGCCCGGGGATGAGTCGCTTGTAGGAGTTGACCGTCGGGTTACAGACTGCCGTCAGCGCCTGCATGTGTTCGACGAGTCCGCCGACGAACCCGAGCGCGTCGGCCGACAGCCCCGCGTCCGGGGGCCGCTGGCCGGTCGGGAACTCCAGGTGGCGCTCGGAGCCGGCAAACCGGTTGGTCTCGCCGGCCGCGTCCCACAGGCTCAGATGGAAGTGCATCCCGTTGGCGTCCTCGCCCGAGTGGGGCCGGGGCATCATCGTGGCGGTGTACCCGTGGCGCCGCGAGACGCTCTTGAGCGCGTGTCTGAACAGCACGATGCCGTCGGCAGTCGTCAGCGGGTCGGCGTAGGCGATGTTCATCTCGTACTGTCCGGGCTGGGACTCCTGGTGGACGCCCCCGACCGAGTAGCCCGCCACCTCCATCGCCTCGGTCCACTCGCCGATGAGCGTCGACGCCCTGTCCAGCGCGTCGACGTCGTAGGAGGTCCGCTCGTTGAACGGGACGTCCCCGTCAGCGAGGAGCGAAAACTCCGGTTCCAGTCCGACCATCGGGGTGTAGCCGAGGTCGTCGTACTCCCCGAGGACCCGCTGGAGGACGCTCCGCGCACACAGTCGCTGGGGCGTCCCGGAGACGTCCGCGAGGTCCGAAAAGACCAGTCCGACGCCGTCGTCCCACGACAGGGGCACGAGCGACTCCGGGTCGGGATGTGCGAGCATATCCCCCGCCTGTGGCGGGTGGGCGGGGTCCTCGACCAGTCCCGGTTCGAGGGTGAACTCCGTGACGCCGTTCGCGAATCCGATACCTTCCGCGAGCGCGTGCTCGTATTCGTCGGCAGGGAGGGACGTCCCTCGTGGGACGCCGTTGAGGTCCGTCCAGACCAGTCTGATTCGGTCGAACTCCCCGCCGGGGGTCTCTGGGCTCATCTGCAGGACAGTCCCTCAAAAACCACGCTGCTAAATAAAACCACTAGTCGCGGGAGGTCAGATGACCATCCAGCCGCCGTCGACGAACAGCGTCTCGCCGGTGGTGTAGCCGGCGGCGTCGCTGGCCAGAAACAGCGCCGCGTCGGCCACCTCCTCGGGGGTCCCCGGACGACCCATCGGAATCGGCTTGACGAGTTCGTCCCGTTCCTCCTCGGTTCGGTACCTCTCCGAGTAGCCCTCGTAGAGTTCGGTCGGAACGATGCCGGGTGCGACGGCGTTGACGCGGACGCCCTCGCCCGCGAGTTCGAACGCGACGCCGCGGGTCACCATCTCGACTGCCCCCTTGGAAGCCTCGTAGTGGACGAGGCCACCCTGTGCGACCCGCGAACTGATCGACGCGACGTTGACGATGGCGCCCCTGCCGTCGACCATGTGGCGTGCCGCGGCCTGGCAGCCGAAGTAGACGCCCTTGACGTTGACGCTGTAGTGACCGTCGAGCGTCGCCTCGTCGGCCCCGAGAAAGGGGACATCCTCGAAGACGCCCGCGTTGTTGACGAACACGTCGAGTCCCCCCAACTCGGCGGCCCGGTCGGCGAGCGCGAGCAGTTGCTCGGGGTCGCTGACGTCCGTCTCGAGGAACTCGGCGTCCCCGCCCTCCTCGCGGATGTGCCGGTGTGTCGGGACGTCGCCGACCTTCGGGTCCGGCCGGACGTCGCCGTTGAGGACCGTAGCCCCCGCGGCCCCGAACGCGAGCGCGATGGCCCGGCCGATGCCGGAACTGCCGCCCGTGACTGCCACCGTCTCCCCGTCGAAATCGAACCGTGCGTCGCCCATGCGAGGTGGCTCTCGACGTGCGAACAAAAAGATTCGGCCGGACTATCCACGACCGGTACCGTTTTATCCGACCCTGACATGCAATAGCATGCTTCCCATGCGAGAGATATCGAAAGCGCCGGAGGACCACACGCACCTGACCATCGACGCCCGACACAGCCCGATAGCGACGATTTCGCCCGGCGAGCGGGTGGCCGTAGAGACCACGGACTACCTCGGGGACATCCTCTCGGAGTCGACACGGCTCGGCGACGTGTGGGGAACCGACCGGCTGGACGACAACATCAACCCCGTGACAGGGCCGATACGCGTCGATAGTGTCTCCCCCGGCGACGCCCTGGCCGTCGAGATAGAGGAAATCGAACTCCCCGACCGGGGCGTCATCAACATCTTCCCCGGGTTCGGCGGGCTGGAACCGTCCATCGGCGACCTGGCGCCGCCGAGCGACCCCGAGACGGTGTTCTGTGACATCGAGGACGGGACGGTGACCTATCCCCGCGAGGACGAGCAGGACGTCTCCATCCCCGCCCACCCGCAGGTCGGGACCATCGGTACGGCCGAGAAACACGAGGGGAGATACTCGGTCAAACCCCACGAGAACGGGGGGAACATGGACTGCAGGGAGGTGACCGAGGGCAACACGCTGTACCTGCCGGTCGACGTCGATGGTGGGTACCTCTTTCTGGGCGACTGTCACGCGGCCCAGGGCGACGGTGAAATCTGTGGCATCAGCGTCGAGGTTCCGGCGACGGTCACGCTACGGGTCGATACCGTCTCCGACGCCGACCTCTCCTGGCCCCGCATCGAGTCCGACGACGAGATCATGTCCGTCGCCGCGGCACGCCCCGCCGAAGACGCGGTCAAGTTCGCCTACCTGGACCTCATCGAGTGGCTCGTCGACGACTACGGGTTCGACGAGACCGAAGCCTATCACCTGTGCAGCGCGGCCGGACGGGTCCGCCTGGCACAGGTCGTAAACCCCAAGTTCACTGTCGCGGCCGGATTCCCGAAGGAGTTCCTCTGAGTGCCGAAACCGACAGTTGAACCGCTCCGAGCCGGGGAAAACGGTTCAACACAGTTGAATGAGCAGGTCGACCGACGCTCCGGACCGCCTCACAAGTCACGGACGTGACCCGGATTTCCAACCCACGCTCTCCTTGCGTCCGCCGTCGCGTCGCCGACGACCCGCGCAACCATTCAACACCGTTGAACCGAGGTTGTCGTGTGATGACGTACCAAGAACTCGGACGGTGGGGTGGTACCGTCGGACGGCGTGCTGTGGCACGGTTTTGGCGGTCCGACCGGACCAGTCCATCTCATGACTGACAGGATGGGTACCGTCGTTGCGAAGTCGACCGCGGGGGTTTGGTTTCTATTAGCTAAATAATTAATGTTTTATTGTGTGCGCTGTTTTTGAATGACTTTCTAACATAATCCTTCATCATTTTGGATGTGGGAAACGAATATGCGGAGCGGCGACGGCAGACAGGTGTTTCGGACACGAGAGGCGCTGGAGCGGGCCGAGGGGGGGTACGGCATCGTCGAGTAACGGCGACCGAACCCCCCGTGTCGTTCCGGCAGGAGCTTTCAATCCTGTTGAATCGGGGAGGTAGTATAATCCAGCGGAGACGAGACGCCACCGTGGTGGCACCACACCCCGCGGGACCGACGTGGCCGGTCAGATTTAAGTCGGTCGGACCCGTGTCGTCGTCCATGCCGAAGACGGGTGAGAAAAAACGGATCAAAGCCTCCAAACGGACCTTGCAGATACTCGATACTTTGATGGAAGTCGGCGGGGCGACGGGGACGGAACTCGCCGAGGCGACCGGTCTCCCGAAGAGCACGGTCCACTACCACCTCAAGACGCTGGAGGATTTCGAGTACGTGGTCAACGCCTCGGGGGAGTACAAGCCCGCGCTCAAGTTCCTCACCATCGGCAACGGCCGCCGCGCGGGGATGGACCTCTACAGGGTCGCAAAGCCACAGGTCGACCGCCTGGCGAAAGAGACCGGCGAGATGTGCGTGTTGATGTGTGAGGAGTACGGCTACGGGTTCTACCTCTACTCGAACAGCGGCGAGCGGGGCGTCGACTTCGAGGCGACCGGGAGCAGGAAGACGCTCCACGACAACGCGCTCGGAAAGGCGATCCTCGCGTACCTCCCACAGGAGCGCGTCGACAGCATCATCGAGACCCGCGGTCTCCTGGAGAACACCAGACACACCGTCACCGACAGACAGCGCCTCATGAAACAACTGGACCGGATTCGCGAGCAGGGCGTCGCCTTCGACAGGGAAGAGCAACTGGAGGGGTTGTGCTGTGTCGCCGCCCCCATCACGCGGTACGTCGACAAGGAGCGACAGGACGTCCTGGGGTCGATAAGCCTCGCCGGCCCGGCCAGTCGGATGGAAGGGGAGTACTTCGAGGACGAACTCGCTCGCCTCGTCTCGGACGCGGCCAACATGATCGAGTTGGAAATCCAGGACTACTAAACGCGGTACGCCCGTCGCCGAAACGCCCGGGAGACCGTTTCCGGACGCCGAACCCGCACGCTTTTCGAGCAGGCGGGGGCGCGGACCCCGGGCACGCCCTGTCGCAAACGGAGGCCCGTGTGGTCGGGATGGATTACACTCATGCGGTCGTCAGTTGTCGGGCCGACCGTTCGGACCGGCCGATCCCGTTACAGCCATATGTTCGTAAATTACGACTAATACACAACCCAATTTTTTCGTCTCTGACGTCAATAATACTCTTCGGGCTGTTACCGGTTCGCATGCTCCGCCGGCGCGGTCGTCCGGCCCGAACGCCCACGTCGTCGCCACGCCGTGCTCGACCGCACTGGAATAACAGCACTAATGTTGTTATTCACAGCGCCGAGATCCGTCGGCCGTCCCGTCGGGTGTCCCCGTCACGATCGGTTCCTCGCTCGCTCGCGCTCGCGCCCGGGAGATTATTTTTGATCGCTTCCGTACTATTGTCATTTATTTTGTCGAATATAATTCGCGGCGGCGTCTCCCCGAAACACTTACCCGGGTCTTCGCCGACCGCACCGTATGCGCGTCGCCGAACTCCGCGGACCGGGTTCCGTTGCGGTCGACGAGCGGGACCGGCCGTCGCCCGGGCGGTCGGAACTGCTCGTTCGCGTCGAGGCATGTGGCGTCTGCGCGACCGACCACCACCTCTACACCGGGGCGCTGTCGGCCCCGTACCCGCTCGTTCCGGGCCACGAGAGCGTCGGCGAGGTCGTCGAGACCGGCGAGGGCGTCGAACGGTACGGACCCGGCACCCGAGTCGCCATCAATCCCTCCGTCCCCTGTGGGGAGTGTGCACACTGCAAGCGGGGTGCCGAGAACCGCTGTCCCGACCTGCGGTCGATCGGCGGCGTCGCCCCCCGGATGAGCGACGGCGCGTTCGCCGAGTACGTGGCGGTGCCCGCGGGCAACGTCGAACCGGTCGGCGACATCCCGGCGGCGACGGCCGCGTTCGCCGAACCGCTGGGCTGTTGCGTCCACGCTCTCGGTCGGGTCGACCTCGCGCCGGGCGACGCCGTCGGCGTCTTCGGGGCCGGCCCCATCGGCCTCCTGCTGGTGGACCTGCTCAGGACGACCGGCGCGGGACGGATCGTCGTCTCCGAACCCGTCGACGGCCGCCGCGAGCGCGCCCGGGAAGTGGGCGCGACCGCCGTCGTCGACCCGACCGCGGCCGACCCCGTCGAGGCGATGGCCGGCGACGACGGGGTCGACCTCGCCGTCGAGGCGGTCGGGCTGGAGCAAACGCTCGAATCGGCCGTCGCGGCCTGTGGCCCCGGCGGCACCGCCCTGGTCTTCGGCGTCCCGCCCGAGGACGCGAGCCTCTCGCTCGACCCGTTCCGGGTTTTCTCCGGGGAGCTCGACCTGGTCGGGAGCTACTCGCTCACGCCCGACAGTTTCGCCCGGGCGGTGTCGCTGCTCCGGAACGGCCGGATCGAACCGGCCGGCCTGGTCACCGGCGAGTACGGCCTCGACGACCTCCCGACCGCCTTCGAGGAGATGGACCGCAACGAGGGGCTGAAGAAACTCGTCGACCCGCGCCGATAGCGTTTAGCGTCGCCAAACGAACTGCCCGGACGGCTCGTATGGTACGCTACTTCTTGCCAACCGGCGTGGACCGATTCGAGCGCCGCTCGACGGCTGCCCGGTCGGGTCCGGACGGCGGCCCGACTGTTTAGCATCGCTAACCGGAACGATCAGAGGTCGTCGAGTTCGACGTTGAGCTGGTCGGCGGTGTTGACCAACAGCCCGGGCAGGTCCTGCTGGAAGGTCTTCCCCCGGAGCCGGTCGGCCGGGCCGGCGATCCCGACAGCGCCGGCGATCTCCCCGTCCCGGAACAGGGGGGCAGCGATGCCCCGGCGGTGGGGATCGTACTCCCCGCGGTCGTAGGCCAGTCCCTCGTCGCGGATGTACCCGACCTCGCTTTCGAGCGCCTGCGGGTCGGTGATCGTCCGGTCGGTCCGGCCGGTCGCGTCGGCGACGACGCGCTCCGGGTCGAGGTCCGCGGCGTGTGCGAGGACGACCTTCCCCGTCGCCGTACAGTAAAGCGGGAGCCGTTCCCCGGCGACGCCGCGGGGTCCCTCGTAGCGGTCGCCGGCGACGCTGGCGAGGAGGACGGCGTGGTTCCCTTGTCTGGCCACGAGGTCGACCCGTTCGCCGGTCGTGTCGGCGAGCCTGGCGACGGCGTCGGTCCCCAGCCCGGACAGGACCTCCCGCGACCGGGCGCTGTCGGCCGGGTAGAGAAAGCCCAGCCCGGCGCGGTAGACGCCGTCCTCCTCGGTCACGTATCCCCGCTCGCGGAGCGTGGCGAGGTGGTTGTGGACGGTGCCCTTCGTCACCGGGAGGGCGTCGGCGAGTTCGGTCACCGTGGCCCCGTCGCGCTCCACGAGCGCCTCGACGATCCGGAGGGCCGTGCGGACCGACTTGACCGGGTTCCGGGCGCGCTCGTCCATGGGTGTCCTTCCGGGCTCGTCGACAATAAATCTGTTCAGTATCGCAAAACAGACGTCACCACTCGGCGACGCTCCCGTCCTCGTTGTACCACAGCGGGGTCTGCCAGCGGACCTCCTTTTCCGCCTGGTCGCGGACGTACGCCTCGTCGATCTCGACGCCGAGGCCGGGGCCGTCGGGCGGTTCGAGGAATCCACCCTCGGCCGCGAGCGCGGACGGGTTCGCCAGGTACCGGAGCAGTTCGTTGTCGGTCGTCTCGTGGACGTCGAGGTTCTGCTCCTGGAGGACGGCGTTGGGGGTACAGAAGTCGACCTGGAGACAGGCGGCCAGGGAGATGGGACCGACCGGCGACTTCGGGGCCAGCGAGACGTCGTGTGCCTCGGCCATGGCGGCGATCTTCCGGACTTCGGAGATGCCGCCGGCGTGGGAGATGTCGGGCTGGACGATCCCCACGGCGTCGTTCTCGAGCAGGCCGGTGAACTCCCACCGGGAGTAGAGCCGCTGGCCGGTCGCAACGGGGATGTCGATCTCGGGGGCGATGGACGCCAGCGATTCGTTCTGTTCGGGCAACACCGGTTCCTCCAGGAAGAGCGGCTCGAACTCCTCTATGGCCGACGCCAGGCGGGTCACCTTCGACTTGCTGATCCGGCCCCGGCAGTCGACCGCGACGTCGACCTCGTCGCCGACCGCCTCCCGGACCGCGCGGAGCCGTTCGCGGCCGGTCCGGACGAGTTTCTCCCGGTCGCGCTCGTGCGACCGGGCGCTGAGCATCATCTTCACGACCGAGTAGCCGGCCGCCGCGGCCCGCTCGGCGTCGGCGGCAACCTCCGCCGGCTGCTCGCCGCCCACCCACTGGTAGACCCGGACCCGGTCGCGGGCCCGGCCCCCGAGCAACTCGTAGACCGGAGCGCCGAACTGCCGGCCCTTGATGTCCCAGAGCGCCTGGTCGATGCCCGCGATGGCGCTCATCAACACCGGCCCGCCGCGGTAGTGGCCGCCCCGGTAACACCGCTGCCAGTGGCGCTCGATCTCCGCGGGGTCGCCCCCGAGCACGAAGTCCTCGACCAACTCCGCGACGGCCGCCCGGACGGTCTCCGTCCGTCCCTCCAGGATCGGTTCGCCCCAGCCGACGGTCCCGTCGCTGGTGGTCAGCTTCAGAAACAGCCACCGGGGCGGCACGGCGAACAGTTCGTAGTCGGTCACGCGCATACGTCTTCATGTCCCACGACGGGCTTATGCGTATCGCCGGCCCCGAACGGCCGCTCGCGCGGCTCGCCACGGGCCGTACCCACGCTCGCATGGGAACATTGATTAGCGTCGATTGCGAGAAGAGGGACAACTCCGACCACGACGTCAGGAGTACCCGACAATGGCAGACGAACTCCAGCACTTCGACCAGCGGCGAACCGTCAGCGAACTCGGCCGGCAGATGCTCTCCCGGGGACTGACCACCGGCACCGGCGGCAACATCAGCGAGGGCGTCGGCGACGACACGGTCGCCATCAGCCCCTCGGGGATGGCCTACGACGAGATCGAGCCCGCCGACGTCCCGGTCGTGAACTTCGACTGCGAGACGGTCGTGGGCGACCGGGAACCGTCCAGCGAGATCGCGATGCACACGACCGTCCACCGCGAGCGCGACGACGTCGGCGGCGTCGTCCACACCCACTCGCCGTACGCGACCACCTTCGCCAGCATCGCCGAACCGATCCCGGCCTCCCACTACCTGATCGCGTTCGTCGGCGACAAGGTGCCGGTGGCCGACTACACCACCTACGGCACCGAGGAACTGGCCGAACTGGCCATCGAGACGCTCGGCGACGAGTACAACGCCTGTCTCCTGAAGAACCACGGCGTCCTCGCGGTCGGCGAGGACACGGAGGCCGCCTTCGAGGTGGCGCTGATGACCGAGTACTGCGCCCGCATCCACTACCAGGCGCTCAACGTCGGCGAGCCCGCGCTGTTGCCCGACGAGGAGATCGACACCCTCATCGAGCGGTTCGCGGACTACGGCCAGACGAACTGACGACGCCCGGCAGTTGCGACTTTGCCGGTCGGGAAACCATTAACACGCGGGGGCCTGTTCGGTAGGGTAGGGTACTCGACATATGGACGCTACCGACCACTCGGAGCGCGGAGCGGGTCGCGTCGCCCTGGTGACGGGGGGCGGATCCGGCATCGGCGCGGAGATCGGCCGCTGGCTCGCTCGCCACGGGGTCGCCGTCGTGCTCGCGGACGTCGACGAGTCGGCGGCCCGCGACGTCGCCGCCGGGATCGAGGACGACGGCGGGGACGCCCGGGGGACGTTCGTGGACGTGACCGACGAGTCCTCGGTCGCCGGGATGGTCGCGGCCGTCGAGGCCGACTACGGCCGACTGGACTACCTGTTCGCCAACGCCGGCATCTCGGGGCCGGTCGAACTGGCCGACACCAGCTACGAGGACTGGCAGCAGGTGATCGACGTCAACCTCAACGGCGTGTACCTGACGGTCTCGGAGTCGGCCCCGTTGCTGGTGGCGGGCGACGACACCGCCCACGTCGTCGTGACCGCCTCCGGGGACGAGCCCGACCCCGCGGATGGCGATGTCCTCCGTGGCCACCTGCGTGATGTCGTCGCCACGGAACGTGACGGTACCGTCACGCACGTCCGGCGGGCGCGCGCCCGCGACACCACGGTCGAGGAGATCATGAAAGAGGAAGAGCAGAGCCCCCCGCTCCGGCGGACGCCGGAGTACGAGGACGTTATGGGCGTGCTCGACTACCTCCTGTTCCAGGACGGGTTCGTCACCGGCCACGAGTTCCACCTCGACGGCGGCGACCACCAGGCGCTGTGAGCGCGGTCAGTCGGCAGCCGTCCCGGCCATCCCGGCCTCCGCGGCCCGCGCGGCCGCCCGGATCGCGTCGACCATGCTGTCCTCGTCGGCGATGCCCGTCCCGGCGATGTCGAAGGCGGTCCCGTGTGTCGTGCTCGTGCGGACGATGGGCAGTCCGATTGTCATGTTGACGCCGGCGAAACCCCCGCTGGGGAGGAGGCCGTGGACGTTGGTGGCGATGTGACCCTGGTCGTGGTACATGGCGACGACCCCGTCGAACCGACCGACGGCGGCCTGGTTGAAGATGTTGTCCCCGGCCCACGGACCGGAGGCGTCGATCCCCGCGTCCCGCGCCCGTTCGACGGCCGGTTCGATCTCCTCCGCGTCCGTGGTCCCGAGCACGCCCCCCTCGCCGGCGTGGGGGTTCAGGCCACAGACCGCGATCGACGGGTCCTCGATCCCCAGGCCCCGGAGTCCCTCGTCGGTGACCTCGATGGTTTCGAGCACCCGTTCGGTCGTGATCGTGTCGATGGCCTCCTGGAGGGACATGTGGACCGTGACGTGCGTGACCCGGAGTTCGTCCTGGATGAGCAACATCGAGTACTCGTCGGTCCCGGTGCGGTCGGCCAGCAGGTTCGTGTGGCCGGCGTAGTCGCTGCCGGCCATCTCCAGGGCCTTCTTGTTGATGGGCGCGTTGCACATCGCGTCGATGGCTCCCGACGTGGCGAGTTCGATCCCGTGTTCGACGTAGTCGAGGCTGGCCCGCCCGTACTCGCCGCGGTGTTCGCCCCGCACGACCTCGTCGAGGTTGTCGAAGTCGACGACGTCGAGCACCCCGGTCTCGAAGCGCGCCTCGTCGACTGTCTCGACGCGGCGCAGGTCGAGGTCGCTCTCGCAGGCGGCGACGGCGTCTGCCATCACGTCAAAGTCCCCGAGTACGACCGGCCGGGCCGCGTCGAACACCTGTGGGTAGGCTTTCACGATGATCTCGCTCCCGATCCCTGCCGGGTCACCCATGGTGACGCCGACGATAGGCAGGTCTGTTGACATCGACAGCCGATACCGGGCACACCCAAATGAAGCTTTGCCTCCGCCCGGCAGCGAGAGCGGGGCCGGCACACCGACAGCGACGGCGGGATCTGCAGAAGGGCGGGACCGACAGCGACGGCGGGACCGGCCGAACTGGCGGGGTCGCCGGCGGGGCCGGTCCCGCGACGAACCCACAGATTGAACTACGTGCCTGTGGAAACCGGGTACTGGACAGATGGGAACGCATTCCACCCGCTTTCGGTCGACGTACGATTGGCAACAGGACAGCCCGGTAGGGGCCGTCGTCAACGCCGTCTCGCGCGCCTCCGGGACCGACCCGATGGCGCTGCCGCCGCTGTACCGCGCCGTCGATCCGGACGCGCTGGACGGACTGGTCGCGGCGGACGACCGATCGGCCGACCACGACCTGCGCGTCACCTTCCGGTTTGCCGGCTACGCGGTCACCGTCACGGGCACGGGCGTGGTCGAACTGTTCGAGGACTCCGAGCACTCGGAGAAATCCGGGGAATCCGAGGAATCCACGGCCGGCTGATCCGACGGGAGGAGACTGCAGAAGGATGCGTTCTACCGCGTGGCAGCGCCGTCGCCGTCGGCGGCGGTGACCTGCTCGGCCTCGGCGGGATCGGTCAGGTCCCGGGACTCGACGGTCACGCCGCGGTCGTCGAAGAGGTACAGCGCGTCCCGGGGGAACGAGAAGGCGACCTCGTCGCCGGGTTCCGGTTCGAACGCCGGGGAGACCCGCGCGGTCCAGCTCGCCCCGTCCACGTCGAAGTACAGGAGGTTGTCGCTCCCAAGCGGCTCGACCACCTCGACGGTGGCCCGGTGGGTCTGGTCGGTGAACGCCTCGGCGGCGGCCCGCACGCTGACGTCCTCCGGCCTGACGCCGACGGTCACCCGGTCGCCGGGCGAGAGGTCTGGGTCGGGGTGGTCGTCCGCCCCGAGGTCGTATGTCAGCGCCCCGCCGGCCGCTTCGAGGTGGGTCCCGTCCGCGGCCACCTCGGTCTCGATGGTGTTCATGCTCGGCGAGCCGATGAAACCGGCGACGAACAGGTTCGCCGGGTAGTTGTACACCTCGTTGGGTTCGCCGATCTGCTGGAGTTCGCCGTCGTTCATCACGGCGATCCGGTCGCCCATGGTCATCGCCTCCTCCTGGTCGTGGGTGACGTAGATGGAGGTGACGCCCAGCTGCTCCTGGATGCGGGAGATTTCGGTCCGCATCTGCTTGCGGAGCTTGGCGTCGAGGTTCGACAGCGGCTCGTCGAACAGGAACGCCTCGGGTTCCCGGACGATCGCGCGGCCGAGCGCGACCCGCTGTTGCTGGCCGCCCGAGAGCGCCTTGGGCTTTTTTTCGAGGAGTTCGCCGATCTCGAGCAACTGGGCGGCCTCCTCGACGCGCTCCTCGATCTCCGTGTCCGAGAGGTCCGTCGAGAGCTGGAGCCCGAAGCCGATGTTCTTCCGGACGTTCATGTGCGGGTACAGCGCGTAGTTCTGGAACACCATCGCGATGTCCCGCTCGCGGGGTTCGAGTTCGTTCACGCGGGTCGGCCCGATCGAGATGTCGCCCTCGGTGGCGTCCTCCAGCCCCGCGACCATCCGGAGCGTCGTCGACTTCCCGCAGCCCGACGGGCCGACCAGCACGAGGAACTCGCCGTCCTCGATCTCCAGCGAGAGGTCGTTGACCGCGACGATTCTACCGTTGTTGTACTCCTTCGTGACGTGGTTGAGTGCGATTTGTGCCATGGTTAGTCGTTGTAACCCTCCTGTCGACTGTCGTCGGTCACCGACACGTCGGTCGCGCCGGTCATTCCTTGACCGCCCCCATCGTGAGGCCGCTGACGAGGTACTTCTTGACGATGACGCCGAAGGTCACCATCGGGAGCAGGATCACGACCCCGGTGGCCATCACCTGTCCCCACAGCGTCCCCGTCTGTGTGACCAGTTGCGACGCCGCGACGGGCATCGTCTGGGTCGCGTTGCTGGTGAAGATCAACGCGAAGATGAAGTCGTTCCACGAGAAGACGATGGCGATGATCGCGGTCGCGCCCATCCCCGGCAACACCAGGGGGAGCGACACCTTTCGGAAGGCCTGCCACCGCGTCGCCCCGTCGATCATCGCCGCCTCCTCCAGTGACACGGGCACCTCGTCGAAGAACGAGCGCATCAGCCAGATGGCGAAGGGGAGGTTGAACGTCGTGTGGGCGATGATGAGCCCGACGTGGGTGTTCAACAGCCCCGCGGTCTTGTAGACGTAGAATAGCGGGATCACGACGACGACGATGGGGGCCATCCGGGTGCTGATGATCCAGAACGCGAGGTGTTTCTTCCCGCGGAGGTCGAGCCGGGAGAGGCCGTAGCCCCCGACGGTGCCCAGCCCGACCGAGAGCACGGCGGTCCCCAGCGCGACGATCACGCTGTTTGCCAGGAACGGCGTCACCGGGTTCGATCCCAGGAACATGTCCTGGTAGTACCGCAACGTGGGGTCGAAGATGATCGTCGGCGGGAACTCGAACATGCTCTTCCGGATCTTCAGCGACGAGAGGAACATCCAGAACAGCGGGACGAGCGTCCACAGCGAGAACACGCCCAGCACGGCCAGCGGGCCGTACCGCCTGATCGGCCTGGGCAACGCGGTCGACTGGTTCGCCTTACTCATTGTCGCCGGCACCTCCCATGATCATCTCGACGAAGGCAAGTCCCATCAGGATCGTGACCACGAGCATCACCAGCCCGACCGCGGAGCCGTAGCCGAGGTTGAAAAAGCGCAGGCCCTGCTCGTAGACGTAGAGGCCGATGATCTTCGTCGTGTTCGACGGACCGCCGCCCGTCGTGATGAACACCTTCGCGAAGTACCGCATCAGGTCCATCGACCGCAACAGCAGGGCGATGGCGATGGCGGGTTTCAACAGCGGGAGCGTCACGTACCGGAACTGGGTGAACCCGGTCGCCCCGTCCACGCGCGCGGCCTCGTAGAGGTGTTCCGGGATCGACTTGAGCTGCGCCAGCACGATCAGCACGATCAGCGGCGTCCACTGCCAGGTGTCCATGAGGATCAGCGCCGCCATCGCACTGTTCGGGTCCCCCAGGATCGGCTGGTTGATGAACAGTCCGATCTGGTTCATCATGTACGTATACAGCCCGAACGTGGGATCGAGCAGGAACTGCCAGAGCAACCCCACGACCACCGGCGCGATCATCATCGGCATGATGACGATGCTCGTGAACACGTTCTCGCCCACGATGACCCGGTGGAGCATCACCGAGATGAGGATGCCGAGCCCGAGCTGAAGCGATAGCGACCCGCCGACGTAGACGACCGTGGCCTTCCAGGCGTCCCAGACGTTGCCGTTATTGACCATGTCGGCGTAGTTCTGGGGGCCGACGAAGATCTGTTCGTTCACCGGCGTGAAGTTGATCTCCATGAACGACAGCCAGATGATCACCACCAGCGGGATGATGCTCAGGATCGCCAGTGTGATGATGCTGGGTGCCAGCAGCACCATCTCGAAGGAGATGGGTAGCGACTCCAGGATCGATTCCCCCGTGTCGTCCGGCTCCTCGCCGACGTACGCGTCGGTCGAAACGCCGGAGACCTCCGTCGTGCGTTGGTGTTCGACCATTGCTTTTGTTTCTCCCTGCCAGTGTGTACCGTAATGGATAAAAAAGGACCGTCTTGACTGTTTTGATCCGCCGGGACCCCGCCGTTACAGGATGCTGCTGAAGCCGTCGGCGCAGGCCTGCATGGTGGCTTCGGGCGACTGGTCGCCGTTGACCATCTTCGAGCCCTCGGTGTAGATGACCTGCTCGAGCTGGAGCCAGTCGGGGTGGTGGGGGCGCTGGCCGATGTTCTCCTGTTTCCAGGCTTCGAGCACCGGCGGCACGACGTTCGGGTATTTGCTCTCGGCGGTCTGGGCCTGGCTGGCCTCCTTGACCTCGCTGCGGTCGTAGACGGACTGGCGGGTCGGCGTCCCGCCCGCGGCCTTCAGCAGTTCGAACTGGATGTCCGGCGAGGTGGTCCACTCGATGAACTTCCACGCGGCCTTCTTCTTGGCGTCGGAGGTGTGGGCGTTGATGCCGATGCTACTCCCGCCGTAGTGGGCCTGGACGTTCCGGTTCTCGGCGGGACCGGACGGGGCCAGCGTCCAGCTGACCTTGTCGGCGACCACGCTCGACTCGGTGTCTGCAAACAGGCCGTTGAACTCGTGCCACTCGGGTGCCATGGCAATCTTGCCGTTGGCGAACGCCTGGGCGACGCCCGTCCAGTTCCAGGTCGTGCTGCCCGGGTGGGCGACTTCGCCGACCAGTTCGGTGTAGAATTCCGCCGCCTCGATGGAGGCGTCGTCGGTGAATCCGGCCGAGATGTCGTCCGGCAGGATCGGGTCCTTCCCGTCGAAGCCCGTGAGCTGTGTCCCGCCGAAGGCCCACTGGATCATCTCGAACTCGTTGGCCAGCGACTGGTGCTGCTTGGCCATATGCCCCGTCCCGTACTCCACCATGTCGTCTGGGACGTTCTCGTTGATCCACCTGGCGACCTCCATGTACTGCGACCAGGTCATGTCGGGGTTGGGCTCGGCCTCGAACCCGAGGTCGCTCGTGGCCTGCTCGCCGTACTCGTCGAAGACGTCCTGGCGGTAGGCCAGCGTGATCGTCGGACAGTCGTAGGGGAGCCCCCTGACCGTCCCGTCCTCTTCGTAGACCGAACACGCGTCGATGTGGATCTGGATGTGGTCGTCCATGTCGTAGTTGTTGTCCTCGATGTAGGCGTCGAGGGGTTCCAGATCCGGATAGTACGGGGCACCGATGTTGTACGGGTCGACGTAGACGGCGTCGAAGTTGCCCGCCTGGCTGGTGAGGTCGTTCGCCAGTTTCTCCGTGTAGTTGAGCAGCGGAGTGAGCGTGAACTCCACCTCGATGCCCGTCTCGTCGGTAAAGCGGCTGATGATCGACTTCAGCGCCTTGCTCGGCGGCGTCGACTCCGAGATGAACTGGATCTTGTCGGCGGGTTCGACGTCCTCGCCCGGCGGCGTGCTCGTGCTGCCGCCACCGTCGCCACCGTCGCCGCCGCCACCGTCGCCGCTGCCACCGTCGCCACCATCGCCGGTACAGCCGGCAATGGCGGCGATGCCCGCCGCGGCACCTGTCGACTGGATGAACTTACGCCTCTGTAGCCGTTTATCTGACATACCGTGATAAGGTTGTGAGGGAATTGTATATAATTTTTTCCCTCATATCGTCCCGTCCGGGGGCGGTTCGACCGTCCGAACGCCGAACCGGACGGGACGCGGAGTCTCCAGGGCGTCGGACGCACCCCCGCCGGGAGACGGCCGGTCCCCGGCGGCGGCTCCTACCGGCTCCGGAGCGCGTCGTGTTCGTCCCAGACTCCCTCCATGCGGCCGGCGAGGGTCCTGAAGCTCCTGTACTTGGGGTCGTAGTCGGTCTCGCCCGGGCGGTACACCTCGTCGATCTCGACCAGCGACGCCGTCGTGTCCAGGCCGTCGATCTCCCCGACGCCGATGGCCGCCAGCATCGCCGCGCCGAAACAGCCCGACTCGGCTTTCTCCGTGACGACGACCGGTTTGTCCATCACGTCGGCGAACATCTCCGCCCAGAAGTCGCTCCGGGCGGCCCCGCCGGTAAACCGGACCTCCTCGACGCCGAAGGCCTCGTCGTAGAGGTCGACCTGCCAGCGGTGCATGAACGCGATGGCCTCGTAGACCGCACGGAGCATCTCGATCCGGCCGTCGGTCGGCCGCAGGCCGGTGAAACTCCCCGAGGCGTTGTCCTGGTAGAGGTACCCCCACGGGTTCCCGAACAGGAACGGGTGGAAGACGGCGTTGGTCTCGACGCCGGCGATCTTCTCCTCGATGACGTCCCAGATCGCCCTGTCCTCGCGTTCGGCCCGCTCGCGCTCGGGATCGCAGAAGTCCTCGACGAACCAGTCCAGCGAGACCGTCCCGGTCGGCGTCGAGATTTCGAGCATCCACGTCCCGCGCTCCAGGAAGTTCTCGCAACACCAGCTATCGAGCGCGACCGCCGGTTCGTCCAGCGCCATCGTGCTCAGCGACCACGTCCCGCCCGCGGTCGTGACGGTGTCCGCGCCGAGCGCCCCGACCCCGAGCGTGTTGGCACAGGCGTCGTGTGCGCCGGCCACGACGGGCGTCCCCGCCGGGATGCCGGTCTCCCGCTCGACCTCGGGGGTGACGTGCCCGGCGACCTCGTGGCTCGCCGACTTCAACTCGGGCAGGGCGTCCCACTTCTCCGTGACCCCCGCGAGTTCGAACAGTTCGTGGTCGTAGTCCTGGGTCCGGTGGTTCGTGAGGCTGAAGGTCGCGTCGCTGATCTCGTTTGCGAGTTCGCCCGTGAGCCGGTAGCGCACGGCGTCCTTGAGGTTGAGCACGTGCGCGATGTCGTCGTACGTTCCGGGCTGGTTTTCCTTCAGCCAGCGGAGCATGATGAGCACGCCCCCGGGCGGCAGCGGGATGCCCGTGATCTCGGAGATCTGCCGGCGGGTCCCGTCGTCGTCCCACCGGTCGAACAGCCCCCCTCTGGTCCGTTCGTCCAGCAAGGGGACCCCGTTCATCGCCGGCTCCCCGTCTGCGCCGAGCGGGTAGAGTCCCCCGCCGCCGCCGGCCAGCCCGATTCCCTCGATCTCCCCGTCCACGTCGCTTTCGAGTTCGTCGAGACACTCCAGGACGATCTCCCACCGCTGCTCGATTGGGATCTCCGTCCGGTCGTCGCTCGGGTGGATCATCCCCCCTTCGATCCCGTGTACACCCGCGACGGTCCAGTCCGCGTCGTAGGCGACGGCCTTGACGTTCGTGTGACCGATGTCGATTCCGATGAACATGCTGCTCCCAGCTACCGTGATTGGCACTGTGACAGGTTGTCGCATAAATATACCGGTACTCCCCGGCGAACGGCCCGGCCCCGACGGGACCCGCTCCGGCTCACCCCTCCAGACCCCGACGAGGTGCCGTCGACACTCCACGACCGGCCGGGCCGGCTCCCGCCGACCGCGGCCGGCCCGGGGCGACGGGCGGACGCGTCGTCCGCGCCACCGCGGCCGCCGCCGGGCGGAGGATTTATCAGCCGAACGGCCCCACCTCCCACGCCCATGGACTACGTACCCCTCGGTCGGACCGGGACGATGGTCAGCGAACTGCCCTTCGGGACCTGGCGGTTCGGCCGCGAGACCGACGCGGGCAACGTCGAGATCGACTGCCAGCGCGCACACGAACTCCTGGACGCCTACGAGGCGGCCGGCGGCCGCTTCATCGACACCGCCGACATGTACGGCAGCGGGAAAAGCGAGCGGTGGATCGGCGAGTGGCTCGCCGACCGGGACCGCGAGGAGTTCGTGATCGCCTCGAAGATCTACTGGCCGGTCCGGACGGGCGAACCGAACGGGCGGGGCCTGGGCCGGAAACACCTCCGCCGGCAGATCGACCTGATCCTGGATCGGCTGGGGACCGACTACCTGGACCTGCTGTACATCCACCGCTGGGACGACGCCACGCCGGTCCGGGAGTTCGTGCGCACGCTCGACGGGTTCGTCGAGTCCGGCCGGGTCAACTACCTCGGGTCGTCGACGCTCTGGCCCAACGCCTGGAAGGTCGTCCGGGCCAACGCCGTCGCCGACGAGTACGGCTACGAACCGTTCACCGTCGTCCAGCCCCGGTACAACCTCGTCGACCGGGAGATCGAGGGGCCGTACCTGGAGATGTGCGCCGAGTACGACCTCGGCGTCGTCCCCTGGAGCCCGCTCGGGGAGGGCTTCCTGACGGGGAAGTACGACCGCGACGACGTCTCGTCGGTCGACTCCCGGGCCGCGGAGGACGACCGCTTCGCCGAGAAGTACCTCTCCGACGAGAACTTCGCGGCACTCGACGTCCTCCGGGCGGTCGCAAACGAGGTCGGTGCCTCGCCCGCGCAGGTCGCCATCGCCTGGCATCTCCACCACGACCTGGTGACCGGCCCCATCGTCGGCGCGCGCACCGTCGCCCAGCTAGAGGAGAACCTCGCCGCGGCCGACGTGTCGCTGACCGACGACCAGTTCGACCGGCTCGCGGCCGCCAAACCCGGCCCGTTCGCCGGCATCGAGTCCGCGCCCGCGCGCGGAATCGATGGCCGGTACGACACCTGGTAAACCGCCGGTCACGTCGTTCCGTTGCCGTCCGTCCGGACGCCCGAGCGGTCACCCCGGGGTACGACACCTGGTAAACCGCCGGTCACGTCGTTCCGCGCCCCCGGGCGGGTTCGCATCGCGCGCTCCGCGTTCCCTATCCGGCGGCGAAAAAACATAGAAATAGTTGGAATCATCGTTCCGCTTCTCGGCCGAACGCTTCCCTTTCACTGGGTAACTCATCGCCGGGGCGACGTCGTTTCCCGTCCGGAGGTCGGCGGCCGCGAGGACGGCCGGGGCTGAGGAATCCCCGGGAAACGCCCCGGAAGAGCGGCTCGGACGGCTGTGGTCGCGCGTCGGGTGACGATTGCGCACGGATCGTGGCTCTCGCGGCGGCCGCTCCCGTCGAGTTTGCAACGCCTCCGCGGACGACCGGCCTCGTCGCCGTCGATGTCTTGCGGAAGACGGTCTCGTCGGCCGTCGACGCCTCCGCGGACGACCGGAATCGGTCTCCGGGGCAGTCGACGCCGCCGACTGCTCCGGGGACGCCGGCCTCCCATCGACTACCTCCCAGTCCGCGAACCAGCCGGGTACAATTATTTTTATCTCCATCGTTCCGATCCGTTCGTGGACCGGCAGCAAACCCGTCAACCAAAGTTTTAATCGGGGTTGACGGGATTGAACAGGTATGCACGCGCTGCGTTCGCGGGGTGGACGATGAGTACCGGGACCGGGAGCGTCGATCTGGTGGGCGACGAGACCGTCGAGAACGTCGCGCGGACGGCGCTTTTCGCCGCGCTGGTCGGCGCGTTCGCCTACGTGTCGTTCCCGAACCCCTTCTCGACCGCGCCGATCACCCTGCAGGTGCTCGGCGTCTTCCTGGCGGGCATCATGCTCGGGCCGGTGTGGGGCGGGGCCTCGATGGTCCTGTACCTGCTGGCGGGGGCGCTGGGCGCGCCGGTCTTCTCGGGCGGGTCGGCCGGGGTCGGGGCGCTGCTCGGGCCGACTGGGGGGTACCTCTGGTCGTACCCGATCGCCGCCGCCGTCACCGGTGTCATCGTTCACGGCGGCCTGGCGCTGGACGACCCCCGGCGGGCGGGACTCGCGCGACTGGTCGGCGGCATGGTCGCCGGGACGGCGATCATCTACGCGCTCGGTATCGCGGGGCTGATGGTCGTCCTCGGGATGGGGCCGGTGACGGCGTTCGTCCAGGGTGCGGCCGCGTTCATCCCGGCCGAGGCGTTCAAGATCGCCGCGGCCGTCGGGATCGTCCGGAGCGACGCCGTCGCGGCCGAATGATCGAGACGCGCGAGGTGGTCTTTCGCTACGACGGGACGACCGCGCTGGACGGAATCGACCTCCGGATCGCCGACGGCGCGTTCGTCGTGCTGGCGGGCCCGAACGGCTCCGGGAAGACGACGCTGGTCCGCCAGTTCAACGGCCTCCTCGCGCCGGACGCCGGCGAGGTGCTGGTCAACGGTCGCCCGGTCGCCGATGACGTGGTCGCCGCCCGGACCGCCGTCGGGATGGTGTTCCAGGACCCGCGCGCCCAGTTCGTCGCGTCGACGGTCGCCGCCGACGTGGCCTTCGGCCCGGAGAACCTCGGGCTGGACCGCGCGGAGATCGACCGCCGGGTCGCCGACGCGCTGGCGGCGGTCCGGATGGACGGCCGGGACGACGAGCGGGTCGACCGGCTCTCGGGCGGCGAGCAGGCCCGCGTCGCCATCGCCGGCGCGCTCGCCATGGACCCCGACCACCTGGTGCTCGACGAACCGCTGGCCGGGCTGGACTGGCCGGCCCGGCGGGCGGTCCTCGACCGGCTCCGGGACCTCCACGACGGCGGGACCAGCGTCGTCGTCGTCACCCACGACCTGCGGGACGTCCTCGACCCCGCCGACCGGGTGGTCGTGATCGAGGACGGCGCGGTCGCCCTCGAGGGTCCGCCCGCCGCGGTCCGGGGACGGCTCGCCGCCCACGGCGTCCGCGACGTCGAATGTTGACCTACGAGCCGGGCGACTCGTTCGCCCACGGCCTCGACCCGCGGTCGAAACTGGCCGTCCAGGTCGGCTTCGCCGCCGCGGCGTTCGCACACACGACGCCGCGGGCGCTCGCGGTTCTGACCGTCCTGGTGCTCGCGCTCGCGGCGGCCGCCCGGCTGTCGCTTCCCGCCACGCTCCGGGAGTTCCGGTTCGCCGCGCCCTTTCTCGCCGGCGCGCCGCTGCTGGAGGGGCTGACCCTCGGCCCGCCGTGGTTTTCGGTCGCCGAAGCGACGGTCCCGGCGCTGTCGAGCTACCGGGTGCTGTTGATCCTGCTGGTCAGTGCGGCCTACGTCCGGACGACGCCGGTCCGCGACTCGCGGGCGGCGGTCCAGCGGACGGTTCCCGGCAGGGCGGGACAGTTCCTCGGGGTCGGCGTGGCGCTGGTGTTCCGGTTTCTGCCGGTGTTGCAGGCCGACCTCCGGCGGGCGCGCGACGGCATGCGCGCGCGGCTCGGAACGGAACAGCCGCTCTCCGAGCGCATCCGGCTGGTCGCCACGGGCGGACTCCGGCGGGCGCTGGCCCGGACCGACCGGCTGGCGCTGGCCCTCCGGGCCCGCTGTTTCGCCTGGAACCCGACGCTCCCCCGCCTCGCGCTGGGTCGGCGGGACCTCCCGGCGCTCGCGCTGGCGGCTTTTCTCGGTGCCGCCGCCCTCCTGTAAAAACCCGTGTCTCAATTCGCGGCAACTCTTAAGAGGCTCCCTTTCCGCGTATTACAGTATGACGTTCCTGCTCCAGTCGGGCGGTACGGTCACTCGCCCGACGTTCTGGCAGATCAGCGCGGTCGGGGAGGCGGTGTTTTACTACCTCGCGGCGGTGACGATCGCCGTGCTCGTCTACGGGGTCTACGAGCGGTTCGCGCGGTACTCGCGGGGGACCGACGACTGGTTCGACCGGGTCGACGACCTCGGGGAGCGCGTGATGAGCGCCGCGAAGATCGTCATCTCCAACGAGAAGCAGTTCAACCGCGACCTGGTCGGCGGGCTGATGCACGCCTTTATCATGTGGGGCTTTCTGACCCTCCTGATCGGGACGACCATCCTCGCGATCGACATGGACTTCTACCGGAAACTGACGGGCGACTCCTTTTTCGTCGGCGACTTCTACCTGTCGTACTCGCTGGTGATGGACGCGATGGGCCTGCTGTTCGTGGTGGGGCTGGGCGTGGCGCTGTACCGCCGGTACGTCGTCCGCAACGAGCGGCTCTTCGGCCCCAACTCCAGCGCCGAGGACCACCTGTTCGTCTGGGCGCTGTTCGTCCTCGGAGTCGGGGGCTACCTCACGGAGGGCGTTCGCATCCTCGGGCAGGACTTCCCGTCGTTCGAGACGGTCAGCTTCGTCGGCTGGTTCGTCGCCGACGTGCTCGCGGTCGCCGGCGTCACCCCGGAGATGGCCCGGGCGTTCTACCCGATCACCTGGTGGGCCCACGCCGCGGTCGCGTTCGTCTTCATCGCGGCGATCCCCTACGCGAAGCCGTTCCACATGATCTCCTCGTTCGCCAACGTCGTCACGCGCGACGAGAAGGCCGGCCAGCGCCTGCCCGGCGTCCCCGCGGACCTGGACGCCGAGACCGGTGCCGAGTCCATCGACAGCTTCTCCTGGAAGGAACTGCTCGACCAGGACGCCTGTACCAAGTGCGGCCGGTGTACCGCGGCCTGTCCGGCCCACGCCTCGGGCCGGCCGCTCAGCCCGCGGGACGTGATCCTCGATCTGAAGAACTACCGGCAGGACCTCGACGCGGGCCGGACCGACGAGGTCGACATCATCGCCGACGGCGGCACCAGCGTCATCGACAGCGAGACGATGGAATCCTGCATGGCCTGCATGGCCTGCATGGACGCCTGCCCGGTCGAGATCGAACACCTCAAGTCGTTCACCCGGATGCACCGACAGCTCACCGACCAGGGCGACGTCGACCCGAACGTCCAGGACATGTTCCAGAACGTGATGCAGCGGGGCAACACCTTCGGGAACGCGCCCGGCGACCGGGCCGACTGGGCCGACGACCTCGCGTTCGACCTCGAGGACGCCCGCGAGACAGAAGTCGAGTACCTCTGGTACGTCGGCGACTACCCGAGCTACGACGACCGGAACAAGAAGGTCGCCCGGTCGCTGGCCCGGCTGTTCGAGCACGCCGACGTCAGCTTCGGCATCCTCTTCGAGGACGAGAAGTACGACGGCAACGACCTCCGGCGGCTCGGCGAGGAGTTCCTCTACGTCGACCTGGCGGGCCACCACGTCGAGACCTTCGACGACTGCGAGTTCGAGAAGATCGTCTGTACCGACCCCCACTCGTTCAACACCTTCAAAAACGAGTACCCCGAGGTCGACTTCTCGGAGTTCGCCGACGATCCGATGATGGGCTTCGAGTACGGCGACGACTGGAACGCCGACGGCGAGATCGACGTCCTCCACTGGACCCAGGTCGTCGAGGAACTGGTCGCGGACGGTCGGCTGGGCCTCCGCGGCACGGAACTGGACTACACGGTCACCTACCACGATCCCTGTCACCTCGGCCGGTACAACGACGAGTACGAGGCCCCCCGCGAGTTGATCCGCGCGACGGGGTGTGACCTCCACGAGATGCCCCGCAACCGCTCGGATTCCTTTTGCTGTGGCGGCGGGGGCGGCGGCCTCTGGATGGACATCGAGGAGGAGACCAAACCCAGCGAGGAGCGCATGCGCGAGGCCCTCGAAGACACCGACGCCGGCGACGCCGTCGAGAAGTTCGTCGTCGCCTGCCCGATGTGCATGACGATGTACGAGGACGGCCGGAAGACCGGCGGCTACGAGGACGACATCGAGGTGGTCGACGTGGCCGAACTGCTCGTCGAGGCCGTCGAGACCCACGGGGTCGAGATCGACGCCGAGGCCGGCGACGGGGCCGCCGCGCCCGCCGACGACTAAGTTACCACTTTTTTCCGCTCGGATTCCACGCCCGGCGCGGAACCGCTCGCAGCAAAAACGTGGAGAAAAAGGCCGGACGCTCCCTCCGTTCGCGTCCGGTGAAACGGCGGCCTTCGGCCGCCGTATGTCGCGGTGACCCGTTGTCTCTCGGTGCGCCGCGCGCTCGGGACGCGTCATTCGATCCGCACTCCCGAACGCCTGCTCCGAAGCGTAGCGGCCTTCATTCCGGGCCGCGATCCGGGCGTATGGAGGTCAACGACGGCCGCATTCCCGAGGAGACGTTTGCGACGTGTCTCGCCCACATGCCCCAGCCCTGCGTCGACCTCGTGGTCGCGTACGACGGCGGCATCCTGCTGACCCGCCGGCGGAACGAACCGGCGAAAGGCGAGTGGTTCTGGCCCGGGAGCCGGCTCTACCGGGGCGAACGACTCGACGACGCGGCCGTCCGCGTCGCCCGCGAGGAACTGGGGCTCGATCCGGTCGCGATCGAGCGACTCGGCGTCAGCGAGCACTTCTGGGACTGCTCGTCCGTGGCGGGACTCGACTCCCGGCACACGGTCCCCGTGGTCTACCGGGTCACCCCCGAGGGAACCCAGTCGATCGCGCTCGACGACCAGCACGACGACTATTGCGTCGTGACGGCCCCGCTCGAGGGCGCGAACCGCTACGTCCGGGAGTACTTCGAGCGGTTCGACCTCCCGTGAGTACACAGCCCCGTCCGTAGCGACCCCTGCCCTGCTCTGGCGCGGCCACCGGTTGTGGTCTCGCAAGGCGATGTTGACCACCATCGGGACGGGCGCGTATCCGGAACGGCTCGAATGCGCCCCCGGTCGCGGGATACACAGTTACTTGGGTTTTGCTCCGGAAGACCTACCGTGTCCGAACCGACCGACATCGACGACACGCCGACGATCACCTGTTCGCGGTGCGACCGGGAGTGGGACCTCGCGTACGAACTCGACGAACTCCGGGCGGGCAACTCGGCGGTCGAGCAGTTCGCGCTCGACCACGAGCGCCACACCGGCCACTACCCCGACGGGGTGACGCCGTGGATCGCGGCCTGCCGGTGCTGTCCGGCCGGCGAGCGGTTCCTGCGCGAGCGCCCGGCCCGCCGGTGGGCGCGAACCCACGCGCGCCACACCGACCACGGCGTCGCGCTCCAGCACGGCGACGAAACCGCGGTCGTCGATCCCGACGCGTAACCGAGTATATAATTGAGCGAATATACCTATCAATATTATACTTCCGACGACACCGTCGACCGACACCGCTCGCCGTCCTCTCGCCACCGCGCCGACCGTCGCGCCGCTATCCTGCCGACCGTCGCGGTCGCCTCCCGACGCCTGCTGCCGTCTCGATCACGAGACGACCCGCGAACCGCCGCCGGCCGTCGTCCGGTCTGCCGTGGGCTGCCAGCATTTCCCTTGACCGAAGAGGCAACCGCTCAGACGGCCGCTGTCGTGGATTTTTCGCCGCCCGGACCGAGTCGCTCCGGTCCCGACCCATTCCCGTCTCCGAAAAAGATAACTAAAAGTACTGTTCGACGTTATAATAAGAAATTCTATACTTTTGGACGGTCGCTCCGCGGCAGTCGCCCGGCCACTTCCGCCGGTACGGGACAGCCGGCGGGGCCGGTCGTCCAGTCCCGGAAGTTTTTCGTCGCCGACCAGCGTTACCCGTGCGTGCACCGGTAGCGGCGTGGTCGCCGGCCGTTGCGCTCACGATACACATGAACGTCCCGTACCCCCACTTCGGGGTCAACTTCAAAGTCTACCCCGGTACGCTCGGCGCACAGGGCGTCGACATCGCACGGACGGTCGAACAGGTACAGGAACGGACGGGCGCGTCGTTCGTCGTGACCCCACAGCTGCCGGACGTCCGCCTCGTCGCCCGGGAGACGGACGTCGCGGTGACGGCCCCGCGCGTCGACGCCGTCGAACCCGGTCGCGGCATGGGTCGGACCCTCCCGGAGACGCTGGCCGACGCCGGCGCGGCGGGCGCCGTCGTCAACCACGCCGAGGCCCGCGACACGATCACGGGCGTCGAGCGGAAGATCGAGCGGTGCCGGGCGGCGGGCATCGACTCGCTGGTGTGTGTCGACACCGTCGCGGCGGCGCGCGCCGTGGCCGCGTTCGACCCGGACGCCCTGATCTTCGAGAAACCGGACGACATCTCGACCGACCGCGCGATCACACAGACCCACCCGGACCGCGTCCGGGCGTTCGTGGCGGCCGTCGAGGAGACGAACCCGCGGACGAAGGCGATCGTCGGCGGGGGCATCTCCACGCCCGAGGACGTCCGCCTGGCGTTCGAGCAGGGGGCCGATGCCACTGGCGCGGCCTCGGCGGTCTCGCTGGCCGACGACCGCGAGTCGCTGCTGGAGGCGATCGCGGCGGCCGTCCCTGGGTGACGCGCTCGCGCTTCCGGCCTGGGGGCGTCCGCGCCGCCAGGGGCACCGCGCCGTTCGCGCCGCCGGGGCATCCGCGGCATCCGCGGGACTCGCGCCACCGGAGCATCCGCGGGACTCGCGGGAGGAACTTTCTTGTCGCGGGCCCGCGAACGGGCGACAGTACGCCGACAGCCATGACCGACGACAACGCGGGGGAGCCGATCCCATTCCAGTTCCCGACGGCCGAGCGCTTCGCGGCCTGGAGCGACGCCGAGACGGGGGATCTCCCCCGGTTCGCCCGGGCGACCAAACACCGGGACCAGCCGGCGATCGACGACGTGGCCGCGGCGACGCGGGCGGCGCTGGCCGACCTGGACCTCGATTCGCTCTCTCCGGGCGCGTCGGTCGCCATCACGGCCGGGAGCCGCGGCATCCGCGACCTGCCGGCGGTGCTCTCGGCGACGGTCGCGGCGCTCCAGGACCGGGGGCTGGACCCGTTCGTCATGGCCGCGATGGGGAGCCACGGCGGTGCGACCGCGGAGGGACAGGCCGAGGTGCTGGCGTCGCTGGGGATCACCGAGGAGTGGTTGGGCTGTCCGATCCGGTCGTCGATGGCCGTCGAGACGGTCGGCACCGACGCCGACGGCCGCCCCGTCCACGCCGCCGAGGACGCGCTGGCCGCCGACGCGGTGGTGCTGGTCAACCGGGTGAAGGCACACACCGACTACAACGGCGACTACGAGAGCGGCCTGGCGAAGATGGCGGTCGTCGGCCTCGGCAAACACCGGGGGGCCGAGACGATGCACAACGCCGCGCTGGCCCGCGGCTTCCAGTCGGTCATCCCCGAGCGGGCGCGGGTCCTCTTCGCGGAGACGCCGGTGATCGGCGGGGTCGCCATCGTCGAGAACGCCGACGAGCGGGCGGCGATCGTCGAGGGGGTCCCCGTCGAGGAGATCCTCGACCGCGAGCCGGAACTGCTCGCCCGCTCGAAGGAACTGCTCGCCACGCTCCCGGTGTCCGACCTGGACATGCTCGTCCTCGACGGGATCGGGAAGGAGGTGAGCGGGACCGGGATGGACACGAACGTCGTCGGCCGGGTCCGGTTCCACGGCCAGCCCGATCCCGACGAGCCGGCGATCACCCGCATCTACGTCCGGTCGCTGACCGAGGGCTCGCACGGCAACGCGCTCGGGATGGGGCTGGCCGACTTCGTCCACCAGCGGGTCGTGCGCGCGGTCGACCTCGCGGACACCTACGTCAACGTGGCGACCAGCGGCGAACCCGGCCGGGCGAAACTGCCGTTCGTCGTGCCCACCGACGAGGCCGCCCTCCTGATGGCGGCCTCGACGACCGGCCGGCAGCACCCGGGCGACCTCCGGATCGCCCGCATCCGGAACACGCTCGATCCGGACGAACTGCTCGTCTCCGAACCCGTGGCCGAGGACCTCCGGGACGACCCGACGGTGACGGTCGGCGACCCCGAACCGCTCGCGTTCGACGCCGACGGCGAGTTCTCCCGGACGCTGTAGGTTCGCCGTCCGCCACTGCAATCTCTCGTACCCCCGAATACCTATTACAGAGGCGGTCCAATGGCTCCGCCGTATGACCGAAGCACATCCGCGCGTGCTGGGGCACATCGGCCTGACGGTCGACGACATCGAGGCCGCCTTCGAGTGGTACCGCGACGTGCTGGGGTTCACGCCGGTGATGGAGCCGGACACCGTCGTCGCCGGCGACGGCCACTTCGGCGACCTCGCGCAGGACGCCGTCGGCTTCGACTTCGGCGAGATGAAGATCGCCCACATGGCGACGGGCAACCACGTCGGGTTCGAACTGTTCGAGTTCGAGGCCACCGAGGGCGACACCGATCCCACCCCGACCCAGCCGGGCCTGTTTCACTTCTGCGTGCAGGACCCGAACATCGAGGACCTGGTCGAGACCGTCGTCGAGACCGGCGGCGACCAGCTCTCGGACGTCTGGGTGATCTTCCCCGACTACCCCGAGTACAAGATGTGCTACTGCGCCGACCCCTGGGGGAACATCGTCGAGGTCCACTCCCGGGGCTACGAGCACATGCACGCCAACCTGGCCGAGGAGGAGCCGCCCGCGACGTAGCCGGCCGGCGATCCGCGGACGTTCCCGCTCCGAGACACTTATGTAGTCCGCCCGTGGGGTGTGTGAACGATGCAACTGCAGACAACGCCCGTCGGCGACCTCGGCGGGGCGCTCGGTGGGGTGCCCGCGCCGGTGTTGCTGGCCGTGATCGTCTTCCTGATCGCGCTGGCGTTCCGCATCCCCCCCAGGGACGCGGCGGGGTCGGGGTTGCGCATCGGCGTCGGCTTCGCCGCGATCTACCTCGTGTTGGGGCTGGCCGCCGACCGGATCGCCCCGGCCGCGGTTCGGCTGACGGCGACGACGCCGCTGGCGCTGCCGGCCGTCGACATGGGCTGGCCGACCGCCGCGGCCATCGCGTTCGGGATCGCCGAGATCGGCTTCTGGATGATCCCGATTTTCGTCGTCGTCAACCTCGCGCTGTTCGCGGTCGGCTTTACCCACACCCTCGACGTGGACATCCACAACTACTGGCACTTCTCGTTCATCGCGGGGCTGGTCTACGTCCGGACCGGCAACTGGCCGTACGCGCTCGCGGTCGGCCTCGTACTGGGGGCGTTCTCGCTGGTGGTCGCCGACTGGACCCAGCCGGCCATCGAGGAGACGTTCGACGTCGACGACATCTCGATCCCGCACGGGTTCTCGGCGGTCATGGCCGTCGCGGCGCTCCCGGTCGACGCCCTCGTCCGGCGGACGCCGGTGGCCGACCTGGGGGCCGACCCCGAGACGATCCAGGAGCGGCTCGGCGCGCTCGGCGAACCGGTCGCCCTCGGGGCTGCCGTGGGGATCGGCCTCGGCGTCGGCGCGTACGCCGACGCGCTCGGCACGCTCGACGGCTGGTACCGGATCCTCGAACTCGGGGTCCTGTTCGCCATGGTCATGTACCTCCTGCCGGAGGTGGCGGGCATCCTGATGGAGGGGCTGACGCCGCTGTCAGAGGCCGTCCGCGACCGCATGACCGACCGGTTCCCCGACCGGGAGTTCGCGGTCGGTCTCGACTCGGCGATCCTGGTCGGCGACCAGGCCGTCGCCGCCGCCGGCCTGCTGATGATCCCGATCGCGGTCGTGATGATGGTCCTGTTGCCGGGCAACGAACTGCTGTGGGGGGTCGACCTAGCGACGTTCCCGTTCTTCTTCGCGATGATGGCCCCCATCGCCGACCGCGACGTCGTCAGGATGGTCGTGTCGGGGACGGTCCTGCTCGTGCCGGTCCACTACGTCGCCACGTGGCTCGCACCGCTCGTCGACAGGGCCGGACAGCACGCTGGCGCGCCGCTCGGCGGGGACACCATCGTGACGACCGGCCTCTCCGGGTCGCCGGCCAACGGCGTGCTGGCCCTGCCGATGCCGGTCGGTCTGCTCGCGGGGCTGGCGGTCGTGGCCGCGATCAGGGTCGCGCTCGCCCGGTGGCCCGGCCGGATGTACCGCATCGCCGGGGCCTCGCCATCCCAGGCCCGCACCTTCGTCGAGCGGCGACACCCGGAACGGGCGACGGGGTCGCCGCCGACGCCAGCCGACGACGGCGGCGCGGACCGCGGCTAGAAGACGCTCCAACCGCCGTCGACGAAGACCAGTTCGCCGGTCACGTAGCGGGCGTCCTCGCTGGCGAGGTAGAGGTAGGCCCCCGCCACGTCCTCGGGCGTGCCCGCCCGGCCTATCGGGACCGGCTTCACGAGGTCGTCGCTGGCGGCCTTCTCGGTCGCCTCGTCGGACCACCCCTCGACGAATTCGGTGGCGATCTGGCCGGGCGCGACCGCGTTGACGCGGATGCCGTGGTCCGAGAGTTCGAGCGCGGAGCCGCGGGTGATCATTCTGACGGCTCCCTTCGAGGAGTCGTACTGCACCTGGTCGTACTGGGCGTAGTGGGAACTGATCGAGGCGGTGTTGATGATACAGCCGGGATCGTCCCGCTCGATCATATCGTTGGCGGCCGCCTGCGTCCCGAAGTAGACGCCCCGGGCGTTGACGGCGTGGACCCGGTCGAACTCCTCCGGCGAGAGGTCGAGCAACGATCCCGGGATGATCAGCCCGGCGTTGTTGATCATCACGTCGACGCCGCCGTACTCGTGGCCCGCCTCGACGAGCGTCTCGATCTGCCCCGGTTCGGTGACGTCGGTCCGGACGTACTCGCCGGTGCCGCCCTCCTCTTCGACGAGTTCGTGGGTCGGGACGTCTCCGTCCTTCGGTTCCCTGTCGATGTCGGCGACGAGCACCGTCGCGCCCGCCGCCCCGAACCGGCGGGCGACCTCGCGGCCGATCCCCGACGCCGCCCCGGTCACGATCACTGTCTCGTCCTCGAAGTTCGGTTCGAGCCGTCCCATGGTCATGGGAAGACTCCCGGCCGAACTCTTTATACCTTTGGACTGGCGGACCGTCGTTCGGCGACGCGCTCGCCGTGACCGGAACGGCGGCCTCGCGGTCCGGAGGAACTTTTTTTATCGGCTGGGAAGAATTCGGTGGCGATGTTCGAACCACCCGAGGAGGTCATCGACCTCAGCAACCCGATCGACGAGAGCATCCCCGTCTGGCCGACGCTGCCGTCGGTCACGCTCGAACAGTCCGCGTGGGCTGCCCGCGACGGGTTCACGATGGAGATGGTCGAGATGTCGACCCACACCGGCACGCACATCGACTCGCCGCTGCATTTCATCCCGGAGGGAAAGACCCTAGACGAGTTCCCTATCGAGAAGTTCATGGGAGAGGGCGTGGTGCTCGACCTGGCGCCCAAGGAGCCCGAGGCCGCGATCACGGTCGACGAACTGGCCGCCTTCGAGGACGACATCGAGGCCGGCGACGTCGTCATGCTCCACACCGGGTGGGACCAGTACCACGGCCGGACGCCGGAGTATCTCTTCGAGTTCCCGTACCTGACCGGCGACGCGGCCGAGTACCTGGCGGGCCTGGAGCCGAAGGCGGTCGGCACCGACGGCGCGTCGGTCGGCGGGTGGGTCGACGAGGCCCCCGTCCACGGCCCCGCGACGACCGAGGACATGCCCGACGAGTCCCACCTCCCGCTGCTGGAAAACGACATCATCCCCATCGAGGAACTCCGGAACCTCGGGACGGTACTCGACGGGGCCGACACCCGCCGGGCCTACTTCCTCTACCTGCCGCTGAACTACCAGGACACGAGCGGAGCGTCGGTCCGTGCGCTCGCGTTCCTCTGACGTGTCCGCCCCCGTCCGCCCTCGTCGGCCCCCGGTCCGTGCCGGCCGGCGGCGAGGGGCCGGTTCGCGTTCGGGCGGGGCGTCCCGATGACCGGGTCGCCCTGGGACGGCCTGGTCGTCGCCGACGACCTCACCGGCGCGCTCGACACGGGACACGCGTTCGCCGTCCGGGGACGGCGGGTCGTCGTCCCGCTAGCCGACGACGACCCCTCGCCCGGCGGCGTGGTGGTCGTGGACACGGACAGCCGCGAGGCCGCGGCCGACGAGGCGGTCGCGCGCGTGCGCGCCGCCGTCGAGCGCCGGAACGCGGCGACCGTCTACAAGAAGGTCGACTCGACGCTCCGGGGCAACGTCGTCGCCGAGACGGACGCCGCGATGGCGGCCGCCGGGGCGACCCTCGCGGTGGTCGCGCCGGCCTTTCCCGCGACCGGCCGGGCGACCGCCTGCGGGACCCACCTCGTCGACGGCCGGCCGGTGACCGACTGGCTCGACGACGGGGCGGCGGCCCGGCCGTCCTCGTGGCGACTCGACGAGGTGTTCGCGGACTCGACGGCCGCCGTCGAGCGGGTCGGGATCGACCGGGTCGCCCGCGGACCGGCCGCCGTCGCCCGGGCCCTGCCGGACGAGGCAGACGGGCCGGGACTGGCGGTCTGTGACGCGATCCACGACAGCCACCTCGAAGCCGCCGCGGGGGCCGTCGACGGCCGCGGGGACGTGCTGTTCGTCGGCAGCGGCGGCCTCGCCCCGCACGTGCCGCTCCCGGACGCCGCGCGCGGTCCCGCGTCGTGGTCGGCGGCCGGCCCGCGGGTGCTCGCGGTCGCCGGAAGCACCGCGGCGGAGACGCGCGCCCAGGTCGACGCCGTCCCGGACGAGGCGGTCGTCGCGCTCCCGGTGGCGGCGGCGGTCCGCGATCCCGAGACGGCCGCGGAGCGGACCGCCCCGGCGGCGATCGAGCGCCTCCGGGCCGACGAGCCGGCCGTCGTCACGTCCGTCCCCGACGCGTCGGCCGTCGAGGCCGCGACGGCGGCCGCCAGGGAGGCGGGCGTCTCGCGGGCGACCGCGGGCGACCGGATCGCGGCGGCGCTGGCGCGGACGGCCCTGCTGGTCCGGGCGGAATCGCGCGTCGACGGCCTCGTGCTGACCGGCGGCGCGGTCGCCGCGGCGGTCCTGTCGGCCGGCGGAGCCGGTGCGGTCGAACTCACCGGCGACGCGGTCGCCGCCGGGGTCCCGGTGGGGGTGGTCGACGGCGGGACCTTCGACGGCATCCCGGTCGTCACCAAGGCCGGCGGGTTCGGCGAGAGCACAACAGTCATATCGGCGCTCGCCCATCTGTCGAGCGATGGATGACCCGATACTCGGGCTCACCATGGGTGACCCGGCAGGCATCGGCAGCGAGGTGATCGTCAAGGCGTTCGCGGCGGCCAGGGACCACGCCGACCTCGTGGTCGTGGGCGACGCCGACGTCATCAGGGAGGCTATCGCCCTGTGTGACAGTTCGCTGGCGGTCCGGCCGGTCTCGTCGGTGTCGGCGGCGTCGTTCGCCCCCGGAACGATCGACGTCCTCGACCTCGACAACGTCGACGACCTCGCCTTCGGAGAGTTGCGCGAGGAGTACGGGCGCGCGAGCCTCGAGTACGTCGAGCGGGCCGTCGACCTGGCCGTCGAGGGCTCGATCGACGGGATCGTCACGGCCCCGATCAACAAACAGGCCACGCGGCTCGCCGGGAGCACCCACGCCGGCCACACCGGCCTCCTGGCCGACCGGACCGGGACCGACGACTACGCGATGATGTTGATCGAGGACGACCTCCGGGTCACGCACGTCAGCACCCACGTCTCCCTGCCGGCGGCCTGCGAGTACGTCACCGCCGACCGCGTGCGGTCGACCGTCGAAGTGACCGCGGACGCGCTCGCCGAACTGGGCGTCGACGACCCCCGCATCGCCGTCGCCGGGCTGAACCCACACGCCAGCGACGGCGGCCTCCTCGGGGAGACCGAGGCCCGCGAGATCGAACCGGCCGTCGAGGCCGCCAGGGCCGATGGGCTCGACGTCCACGGCCCGGCGTCGCCGGACACGGTGTTCGCGGCGGCCGCGGGCGGCGACTACGACTGCGTCGTTGCGATGTACCACGACCAGGGCCACATCCCGATCAAGATGCTCGGCTTCGCCCGGGACGCGGCCGTCAGCGGCGTCAACGTCACCGTCGGACTCCCCATCGTCCGGACGAGCGTCGACCACGGTACCGCCTTCGATATCGCCGGCGACGGGGTCGCCTCGGAACGGAGCATGATCGACGCCGTTGCGACCGCCGCCCGCATCGCCCGGCACCGTCGCGGGTGAGCCAGCGCGGGAGTCGTTCAGCATTTCCGAACGCCCCGCAGTCGTCGTCTTTTCGCATCTTCGCTCCTGTCGATCGGAGATAGCGCCAGTACGGGGGCGGATTACGGCCGTCCGGCCAGCAACCCGGCGCTTCCGAGTTCGAATATGCTGAACGACGGCATTACAGTCATAGCAGTGTAACGGTCGCCTAGGAGTAGTTGATGTTGAGTTCGATCACGTTGGCCGTACTCCGGACCAGGTTCGGGACCTCCTCCTCGAACTTCTCGCTGGAGAGGCGGCTGGTCGGCGCGGAGACGCTGATCGAGCCGATCGCCCGGTCGTCGGTGTCGAGGACGGGGGCGGCGACACACCGGACACCGCTGATGTACTCCTCGTCGTCGAGCGCGAACCCGCGGGAGCGGATCTCGTCGAGCCTGTCGAACAGCTTCTCCCTGTCGGTCACCGTCTCGGCCGTCCGGGATTCGAGGCCGTGCCTGTCGACGATCTCCGAAACCCGCTCGCGCGGGAGGTGTGCTATGATCGCCTTCCCGAGCGCGGTCGTGTGGAGCGGCGTTCGGTAGCCCGCGTACGTGTTGAGGCCGACGGCCCGCTCCCCCTTCGCCCGGTAGAGGTAGATGCCGCGGCCGTACTCCTCGGTCATCAGGTTGACCAGTTCGCCCGTCTCGGCGGCCAGCCGGCCGAGTTCGGGTTCCGCCGTCTTGTAGAGGTCCATCCGGCTCCGCGTGAACCCGCCCAGCTCCAGAAATCGCAACCCGAGCCGGTACTCCTTGTCCTCCTTGACGACGAACCCGCCCTCCTCGAGGGTGCTCAGGTGGCTGTGGACGGTGCTCTTGCTCATTCCCATCTCGTCGGCGATGTCGGTCAGCCGCGCCCGCCCGAGTTCCTGGAGGGCTTCGACGATGCGGATCGTCTTCCGCGTCGTCGACACCGGATTTTTCGGATCTTGTGACATGTGTTCCGCTATCTCCTACCACGACTAAACCTTTTCGATATACTGAACAGCGAGCGGGCGGCGGACGGATCAGTCCCGCCGATTGCGCCGACATTCTCCCGAGAGCGGCGAACTACTGTTCAGGATGTTCGAATTCTCCCCCGACCGCCGATCCCGTCGGTCGGTGGTCCGGCGATGAAATATCACCTGATCAATAGAAAGGTTCTTTTCGGTAATGCCCCACTGTGAGCGGTATGGGAGAAGATACCTCACCTCCCCACGAAGAGGGTAGCCCGTCCGAATCGACGCTCCCGTACGGGATGACACGACGCGAGTGGGCCAAGTACTTCGGCGCGGCCGGGGTCGCCGCCGGACTGCCGGCGCTGGCTGGCTGTAGCGGCGGCGGTGGCGACGGCGGAGACGGCGGAGACGGGGGAGGCGACGGGGGCGGTGGCGACGGCGGCGACGGTGGCGGCGGGGAGCAGATCCCGGTGCCGCGCAACGACGACGCCTTCTCGGACATCGAACTCCAGTGGACGACCGACAACGCGGCCGGTCCGCTGTTCTCGATGTTCGGGCCGGCGATCGGCGAGGAGTGTGGCGTCTCGTTCAACGAGGGGAAGGTCCTGCCGCCGGACAACTACTACTCCTCGCTGAACTCGGAGTTCGTCGGCGGCGGCGACTTCCCCCACGACATCGCGTTGCTGTTGCCGCTGTACCTCGGGGACTTCCAGGCCCGGCAACTGTTCGAACCGCTCGACCCGTACCTGGACAAATACGAGGGGATGGACGAGTACGTCAACAGCGTGATCGAGCCGTACCGCGAGTTCTACATGAAGTGGAACGGGGACACGGTGGCGCTCCCCATCGACGGCGACATCCACAACCTGTTCTACCGGCCGTCCTTTTTCAACGACGAACAACACCAGCAGCAGTACCAGGACGAGTACGGACAGGAACTCAGGGTGCCCCAGACGTGGCCCGAATTCAACCAGGTGGCGAAGTACTTCACGGAGAACACCGAGGACGGCGTTTACGGCACGCAGGTCTTCGGTGCGCGCCCGTGGAACTTCGGGTGGTGGATGGACCGCGCGGCCTCCCGCGGGGTCATCTACTTCGACGAGAACATGGAGCCACAGATCAACTCCGAGGACGGGGTCGCGGCCCTGGAGCACATGGTCGAGACGACCGACTACGCGCCCCCGAACACCGACCAGCTCGGCGTCGCCGAGACGATCGAGCAGTGGCAGCAGGGCAACGTCGTGATGTCGGTCTGGTGGATCGACCTCACGGAGTTCACGGCCCGTGGTGACTTCCCGGTGGTCGGCGACCAGAGCGCGGCCGCCATCCCCGGCTGGGAACAGGACGACGGCTCGGTCCGGCGCAACGCGATGATGCTGTACAACCGGCTGTACTCGATCCCGGCGTCGCTCGACGACGCCCGGAAGGAGGCCGCGTTCTACGCGGCCATGCGCATCTCGCACCCGGACTACAGCGTCAACGCCTGTGCCGATCCCTACACCGGGCTCGACCCGTTCCTCCAGCAACACTACACCGACGAGGCCGCCGAGGCCTACACGGAGAAAAACCCCCTCCGCGAGACCGGCGAAGGGTTCCCGAAGAACGTGCCGATCTTCGCGCCCGACAAGGAGTACCCGGAAGGCCGGAGCGCGTTCGAGCAGGCCAAACAGCACATCGAGGCGGGCCAGGTGAACATGGAAAACGGGTTCCCACAGCCCAACTGGCCCGGTGCCAACCAGTACATCGAGGACCTCTCGATCCACATCCAGCGGGCGCTCTCCGGCCAGGAGTCGCCACAGGAGGCCCTCGACAACGCAGCCGAGAAGTGGCGGAACACGGTCGACGAACTCGGCCGCGACGCCCAGCAACAGGCCTACCAGCAGTTCCTCCAGACCGCACGGGATCTGGACTACGTCTGACGGCTCCTGACGCGAACGGGGTGTGAGACTCCGGGACGAACGCCTCCCGGCCGGCGGTCGGTCGGAATACGTCGCTTCTCCCCAGTGGCATAGCGACACAAACACAATGTATAAACCGCTCTCTCCGGAAAAGGGATACCGCACATGAGTACGACACGATGGGACATCTCGCTCCCGGTGGTCGGGGACCGGCTCGCCGACCGGGAGCTGGCACCGTACCTGCTGGTCGGGCCGACCATCGTCACCGTTTTCCTCGTGACGATCGGGCCGATGCTCTGGTCGCTGTGGCTGAGTTTCAACCGGTGGAAGCCGGGCTCGCTCGCCTACCAGGAGCCGACGTTCACTGGCGTCGACAACTTCGCGTGGCTGTTCACCAACGACCGGTTCATCCACTCGGTGGTCAACTTCGCGTACTACGGCGGCGTTGGCGTGTTCATCCAGGTCGCGCTCGGGACCCTGCTGGCGCTCGCGCTGTACAACTACGTCGAGAACCAGACGCTCCGGGTGGGCCTGCTGACGCTGTTCGTCGTCCCGATGATGTACGCACCGCTGGTGGCCGGGCGGATGTGGCAGTTGCTCTTCCTGCCCGGCGGCGGCGTCGTCAACGGCTTCCTCGGGATTCTCGGGCTGCCACAGCCGTCGTGGCTCGGCTCCCGGTGGCTCGGCCTCACGTCGATCATGGTGGCGGACACCTGGCGGGCGAGCCTCTCCGACAGCCTCTACGAGGCCGCACAGGTCGACGGGGCCTCCCGCTGGATGATGTTCCGCCGGATCACGCTCCCGCAGCTCCGGAATCTCATCATCGTCGCCGCCATCCTTCGGTTTATGGACGCCTACAAGTTCTTCGACAAGCTGTTCGTCATGACCAACGGCGGCCCGGGGTCGACGACGGAGCTGCCGACCTACTTCACGTACCTGGTCGGTTTCCAGAACTTCAACATCGGCCGGGCGGCCGCGCTGACGTGGGTGCTCGGGCTCGGGTCGATCATCACCATGATGCTGTTCTGGCGGTACATGCGGACCGTGGAGGAGGTGTGACCGATGGCGACCACGGACACCCGGCTCACGCCCGCGCTCGGGAAGCTTTTCCTTTTGATCTACGCCGTCTTCGCGGCCTTCCCGATCTACTGGACGATCAACACGGCGCTGAAACCGCTGGAACTGATCAACACCTTCCCGCCGACGTTCGTCCCGACGGACCCCAGCCTGGAGGCGTTCACGTGGGTGCTGACGAACTCGCGGGCGACCGGCTCGATCATCGACAGCCTCATCATCGCGTCGGGGACGACCGTCCTGTCGGTGCTGCTGGGTGCGCTGGCGGGCTACGGCTTCTCCCGGTACGGCGACGACGTCGGCGGCGAGGACGTCGCGTTCTGGCTGCTGTCGACCCGGATGTTCCCGCCCATCGCGGTCGTGCTCCCGATATTTTTCATCTTCGGCTGGTTCAACCTCCAGGACACCCACATCGGGCTCATCCTCCTGTACCTGACGTTCAACCTCCCGCTGACGACGTGGCTGATGCGGGACTTCTTCAACAAGATCCCCTACTCGTTCGAGGAGGCGGCCTACGTCGACGGCTACTCGCCGTTGCGGGCGTTCCGGAAGGTCGTCTTCCCGCTGGTGCGGCCGGGCTTGATCGCCACGACGATGCTGTCGTGGGTGTTCGCCTGGAACGAGTTCATCTTCGCGCTGATCGTCACGGGCAACGACGTCAACCCGTATCCGACGATCATCCCGACGCTGATCCTCAGCAACCAGATCCTCTGGAACCAGATCATGGCGATGGCGGTGATCGTCACCATCCCACCGACGCTGATCCTGATCGCGTTCAGAAAACACATCATCGAGGGCATGACTCTCGGCGTGGCCGAGGTGTAACACATGGCAGAAGTCACAATCGACAATCTGACGAAGGAGTACGGTTCGATCGTCGCGACGAACGACATCTCGATCGACATCGACGACGGGGAACTGGTGGTGCTGGTCGGTCCGAGCGGCTGTGGCAAGACGACGACGCTCCGCTCGATCGCGGGGCTGGAGACGCCCACGAGCGGGTCGATCCACTTCGGCGACACCGACGTGACCGACCGGGCACCGCAGGACCGGGACATCAGCATGGTGTTCCAGGACCTCGCGCTGTACCCCCACATGACCGCCGCGGAGAACGTCGCGTTCCCGCTCCACGCCGACGGCCAGCAACCCGAGACGACCGTCCGCGAGAGCGTCGAGGAGGTCGCGCGCGCGACCAACTGCGAGGAGTTCCTCGACAAGAAGGTCGTCGACCTCTCGGGCGGCCAGCGCCAGCGGGTCGCGCTCGCGCGCGCGCTAGTCCGGAAACCCGAGGTCTTCCTGATGGACGAGCCGTTCAGCGACCTCGACGAACTGCTCAAGCGACAGCTCAGGGCCGAGGTCGTCCGCATCCAGAAGGACCTCGGGATCACGATGGTCCACGTCACCCACGACCAGGAGGAGGCGATGACGATGGGCGACCGGCTCGTCGTGATGAACGACGGCGAGATCGCACAGATGGGCGATCCCGACACCGTCTTCAACGAACCGGCGCGGCTGTTCGTCGCCACGTTCATCGGCTCGCCACAGATCAACCGGTTCGACTGCCGGATCGCCGGGGACCGGACGCTCACCGACGGCGAACTCGAACTGGAACTGCCCGCCGACGCCGCCGACGTGCTCGACGGCGCGACCGGCGAGGCAGTGACGCTGTGTATCCGCCCGCAACACCTCTCCTGGGCCGACGAACGGCCCGCGGATTCGCTGGCGGTCCCCGTCTCGGTCAACGTCATCGAGAAGATCGGGACCGAGGACATCGTCCGCTGCCGGACGGCCGGCGGCACCGAGATCACCGGGGTCGTGCCCGCGGGCGCTCTCTCGTTCGGCCAGGAGGGGTACCTCGTCTTCGACCCCTCGCAGTTGCACCTCTTCGATGGGCACGACGAGAACGCACCGCGGCTGAACTAGCGCCGCCGGCTCGTAGTGATTGTTGCGATTATTTTCGCGACCACGTCACGTGAACGGTTGGTTCGCGGGCTGAAGCCCACGAATTGTGACTTCTCGGCGGTAAAGAGTCCCAACAATCACTATCAGTCCTCGTGGAGGTCGAACCGGTCCATCGTCTCCTGTTCCTTCCGGAACATCTCCGCGTCCTGGAACTGCGAGTGGAGCCGGCCGTACTGCGGGTAGTCGGCCTGCTGTTCGAGCGTCCACTCGGTGGCGAACCGGCCGTTCCGGATCTCCTCGAGTCGTCCCTGCATGAACTCCCGGAGCGGCCCGCGGTCGAACTCGGCGGCGAACCTGAGCTGGCCGTACTGGCTCGTCTGGGAGTGCAGGGACAGCTGCTCGACCAGCCCCATCGTTGCCGCCTTCTCGAAGATGTGGGACATCTCCTTCGAGAGGTACTGCTCCATGAGGACCGTCTCCGGGGCGACCCCGGCCTCGACCTCGACCTCGTATTTCGTCAGCAGGGCGTTGACGAACACCGGGAACAGCGCCTGCTCGGTCATCAGGTCCGTGACCGTCTCGGACTCGAAGTCCGAGTCGATCGCGCCCGACCGCGTCGCGCCGATCCCCTTGGCCAGGCCGAGCACCACGTCCTCGGCCTCCCCCGAGGCGTCCTGGTCGACGGCCACCAGCGCCGGCGCGCCGTCGTCCTCCAGGTAGAGTTCCCGGACCGTCTCGCCGATCATCCGCGGCGCAACCATCACCACGTCGACGCTCTCGGGCGGATCGATGAACCCGTAGGTGATGTTGTACCCCGACGCGAAGTTCAACACGTCGCCCGCCTCCAGGTTCGGTTCGATCCGCTCGCGGTAGATCTCCGGCTGGACCTCGTCGGGGACGAGCAGGAAGATCACGTCGGCGCGGTCGACGGCCTCGCCGATGCCGTACACCGGGAACCCGTCCGCCTCGGCCTGTTCCCAGGAGGAATCCTCCCGGTTCCCGACGACGACGTCGTCGACGCCCGAGTCGCGGAGGTTCAGCGCCTGGGCTCGTCCCTGGTTCCCGTACCCGACGATCGCGATCGTCCGGTCGTCTAGGACCGATAGATCCGCGTCCTCGTCACGGTAGACTGTCGTCTCTTGCTGGGGCATTGACGCCTATAAATTCTACCGCACAGTTATAAATACTGGTGATAGCCACGGCGACGCCGCCGGTCCACGGCGGGCGACGGACCGATGTCTCCCCGTCGCTACTCCGGCGGTCCCGTCGTGGACCTGCCGCCCTATGCGACGAAAAATAAGAAGTCAATCATATATTGGTATCTGTTACTTGCCGTCGCCGTCGGCGCGTTCCGTCGCCGACTCGTCGTCCTGCTGTGGCCGCGAACGGCCGGTAGACGGCCCAGTTCCCGAATCCGGCGGTCGGCGGATCTGCACCCGGTGGACGGCCCGGAGCGTCGAACAGGACGGCCGCCACGTAGCCGATTACCTGTCGTCGCCCCGCGACGCGCCCACTGCCGGCGTCGAATCTCTCCCACGGTCAGCCGGCCGACGATATTATTGAAATATTATTGGTGGTCGAATGTGACGGTGAATCGACTTATCAGAGCACTCCGGCAACCGTCGGCGCGAGGAGGTGCCAGCCGGCCGCCAGCCACGTCTCGAAGACCGCCGTCCCGAGCGCCGAGAGGACGACGAACCGGCGGTCGTCCATGTCGGCGAGGCCGGCGGGGACAGTCACCATCCCCCGCGTGAAAAGGAGGGCGTTGCTCACGGGGACGACCACGAGGCCCCAGCGCTGAAACCACCGCTCGAACCGCGCGAGCTGGTCGGTGCTGACCCGGAACCACGGCTTGGCCAGCAGGTACTCGCGGCCGCCGCGTTTCGCCAGCACGAACAGGGCGTACTGGCCGACCGTCGCGCCGGCGACCGCGACGCCGATGATCGTCGCGTAGCCCGCGAGGCCGGCGTCGGGCGGGAGGAGCACGGCGATGGCCGCGGGCACGAGCGCCTCGCTGGGCGCGAAGTAGAGCAACATCGCTCCCTCCAGGACGAACACGAATAGAAGCGCGTACAGCCCGTACCGCTCGACCATCGTCCGGAACAGTTCCCGGTCGCCGACGACGTAGAGAGCGACGCCGACGACGCCCAGGACCGCGGCCCCGGCGGCCACCACCAGGAGGCCGTAGTCTTCGATCAGCCGGCGGACCCGGCCCGTCGCGAAGTGCGTCGACGCGAGGAGGGGGACAGCCAGCAACGACGCGGCGAGAAGGTCGGGGACAGGTGGCTGTAAGTACGTGAAAACTCGAATTGAGAATCCAGGCGGAAAGGGTCTGTATCCGCAGATAGCAGAGACTGTCGAGTAAAAGAATTACAGCCACTAGTATGACACGCCGACCGCGCAGACTCCGCCGGGACGGCGTCCGGCCGCTGGTCAGCGAGACGGACCTGTCGGCCGACGACCTGATCGTGCCGGTGTTCGTCGACGCGACCGCAGACGAGCGCGTCCCCATCGAGTCGATGCCGGGCCACGAGCGGGTGCCCGTCGCCGAGGCGGCCGCGCGCGTCCGGGAGATCCGCGAGACGGGCATCCGGGTCGTCATGGTGTTCGGCGTCCCCGAGTCGAAGGACCCGCGGGGATCACGGGCGTGGGCCGAGGACGGCGTCGTCCAGCGGGCGGTCCGCCGGATCACGGACGGGACGGACGCGTCGGTGATTACCGACGTCTGCCTCTGCGAGTACACCGACCACGGTCACTGCGGCGTGCTCGACCCCGACGCGGCCGACGATCCGGTGTTGACGGTGGCGAACGACGAGACGCTCGATCTGCTCCGGAAGATCGCGGTCTCCCACGCCGAGGCCGGCGCGGAGATGGTCGCGCCCAGCGGCATGATCGACGGCATGGTCGGGGCGATCCGCGGCGCGCTCGACGATGCCGGCTTCGCGGACGTGCCGGTCATGAGCTACGCCGCCAAGTACGAGAGTGCCTTCTACGGCCCGTTCCGGGACGCCGCCGATGGCGCACCCGCGTTCGGCGACCGCCGCCACTACCAGATGGACCCCGCCAACGCCCGCGAGGCGGTCCGCGAGGTGGCGCTCGACGTCGAACAGGGCGCGGACGTGCTGATGGTAAAGCCCGCGCTCGCCTACCTCAACGTCGTCCGCGCCGTGCGCGAGCGGTTCGACCACCCCGTCGCCGCCTACAACGTCAGCGGCGAGTACGCGATGCTCCACGCCGCCGCGGACCGCGGATGGCTCGACCTCGAAGCGGTCGCCCACGAATCGCTGCTGTCGATCAAGCGGGCCGGTGCCGACCTGATCCTCACGTACTTCGCCGAGGACCTCGCGTCCCGGCTCTGACGGCGCGCGCACGGCCCGAACCGCCCGCGCCGGCCGCCCGCGCCGCTTGACAATCGTCCGGAACCGGTCCGGCGAGCGGTCGGTTTCTGGACGCTTTACAACCTTATATCGGTAATATTCTATTGCAATCTGGACAAATGTCTATCCATGACCCTATAATGTCCCGTATTTTAAAGCAAACCCTTTTGTGGTGTGATTCCGAGAGCTTCCCCGTGAGAGAGAACACAAATATGAAGGCAAACACCGAAAAGTTAGACGAATGCGCGGTTAGGTCGGCACTCGGTGTCCGGGTGGTGAACTAGATGGCCGGAACGTTGCTCGCTCCGTTGCAGATCGACCCGACGACGGTCGTCAGCGGCGTCAACACCGTCTGGGTGCTGACGGTGTCGTTCCTGATCTTCTTCATGCACGCCGGCTTCGCCATGCTGGAGGCGGGGCAGGTACGCGCGAAGAACGTGGCAAACCAGCTGACGAAGAACATGCTGACCTGGAGCGTCGGCGTCATCGTGTTCTTCCTGGTGGGTGCGGGCGTCTCGGGGCTGGTCGGCGGCGCTCCGCTGTCCGAGGCGTTCGCCTACGTCAACGGCGGATCGAGCGCCTGGGTGAGCTGGCTGTTCGGCGCGGTCTTTGCGATGACGGCCGCGACCATCGTCTCCGGGGCGGTGGCGGGCCGCGCGAAGCTCCGCGCGTACGTCGCGTACACGATCCTGCTGGCCGCGGTGATCTACCCGGTCGTCGTCGGGTTCACCTGGGCCGGCGGCTTCCTGAACGACATCGGGCCGGGCTTCCAGGACTTCGCCGGCGGCATGATCGTCCACGGCATGGGCGGCATCGCCGGCCTGACCGCTGCCGCCGTCATCGGGCCGCGGATGGGTCGGTTCAACGACGACGGGACGGTCAACGTCATCCCCGGCCACTCGCTGACGTTCGCGGTCCTGGGCACGTTGATCCTCTGTTTCGGCTGGTACGGTTTCAACGTGGGCACGGCCGCGTCGGTGTTCGCCGCCGAGAACGGCGAGTTGACCCTGGCGGCCTTCGAGAGCACCGTCGGCCGGGTCGCGCTGACGACGACCCTCGGGATGGCCGCTGGCGCGATCGGCGCGGCCGCCATCTCGCTGGTGAAGACCCAGAAAGTCGACACCCTGTACGTGGCAAACGGCATGCTCGCCGGGCTGGTCGGCATCACCAGCAACACCAACGCGATCACCTGGGTCGGCGGTCTCGTCATCGGCCTGCTGGCCGGCGCACAGCTGCCGATCGTCTTCGACTTCGTCGAGCGGCGGCTCCAGATCGACGACGTCTGTGCGGTGTTCCCGGTCCACGGGTCGGCGGGCATGCTCGGCGCGGTGCTGATGCCGATCTTCGCGATCCCGGGGTACGGCGTGAGCTTCGTCGGCCAGATCGCCGGCGTCGCGGTCATCGCCGGCTGGACGGTCGTCGCTACGGCCGTCGTCTTCGGGGTCATCAAGGCGCTCGGCCAGGCCCGCGTCTCCGCCGACCACGAGCGCGAGGGGCTGGACGTCTCCGAGCACGGCGTCGAGACCTACCCCGAGTTCAGCGTGGGCGGCGATCGGGCGACCGTCACCGACGGCGGCGAACTGCGGACCGACGGCGGCCTCCCCAACGACGGCGGCATCAAGATGGTTACGGCGATGGTCCGTCCCGACAAGCTCGGCGACATCAAGGCGGAACTGGCCGAGGCCGGGGCGTCGTCGATGACCGTCACCAACGTCTCCGGCCGGGGGAGCCAGCCCGCCAAGAAGGGCCAGTGGCGCGGCGAGGAGTACGTCGTCGACCTCCACCAGAAGGTCAAAATCGAGTGCATCGTCGCCGACGTCCCCGCCGATGACGTCATCGAGGCGATCCGCGAGGGCGCTCACACCGGCGAACCCGGCGACGGGAAGATATTCGTCCTGCCGGTCGAGGACGCCGTCCAGGTCCGGACTGGCAAACGGGGGCGCGACGCGGTCTGAGTGATGAACGGCGGCGACCTCGACGACCTCGATCGGGCGATCCTCGATGCCCTGCTGGCCGACGGGCGCGCGACCATCCGCGACGTGGCGACCGAGGTCGGCGCCGCGACGGCCACGGTGACCCAGCGGCTCGACGCCATCGAGCAACAGGGGGTCGTCGAGGGGTACGTCCCCCGGCTCGACTACGCCGAACTCGGCTTCCCGCTGACCGCGGTCTTCCACCTCTCGGTCGACGGCGAGGGGATCGCCGACGTGGTCGAACTGCTCGGGGATCACGACCGGATGATCGACGTCTACGAGGTGACCGGCAGCCACGACGTCGTCGCGGTCGGGAAGTTCGCCGACGTGCAGTCGATGAACGCACAGATCGTCGACCTGGTGACGGACCCGCAGGTCACCGGCGTCTCGACGAACGTCGTCCGCGATATCGTCCGCGAACACGAGGTGTTCCGGATCGACGTCGCCGGTGACGGGTAGGTGCGGGGCCCGCGCCGGTTCGACTCGATCCGCGAACTAACCGTGAATTTTAATAAGGAGTTCTGACACGAATGCCGTAGTATGTTCGGTGTGGGGAGGGCCCGTAACCGATGGTAGACAGTACTGACAGCGACCCGGACGCCGCCGACGGCGGCGTGGAGGCGGCGATCGTTCCGGATTTCGTCAGGCGGCGGTACGCGGTCAAGTTCGCACTGGGCTTTCTGGCCGTGGTAATCGTCGTTGCGGCCGTCGGCGCCTGGGGGTACGTTCAGACCCAGGAACTGACGAGGGCCGACGCCGAGGAGGAACTGACGAGTACCGCGGAGCTCCAGGCCGACGCGCTCGACGAGTGGGTCGTGGGGATGCGCGCCCAGACGCGACTGATCGCGTCCCACCCGGAACTCCAGGACCGTTCGAACGTCAACACGGAGGTCGACGCCTTCCTGCAACGGGCGAAAAACGGGGAGACCATCTCCCGCCTGACGGGGGACGTGGTGAACATCCACTACGTCAACGCCCGGACCTACGGTATCGAACACAGCACGTCGATGGAGTACCGCGGCGAATCCGCGAGCGATCTCGGGGTTCCCTGGGGCTGGATGATCAAGGAGGCCGCAAGCTACAACCGCGACAGTCCCTCGGTCGTGGCCGTCTCGGACACCGCCTACGAGCGCAACAGCGAGACAGTGATGGCCTTCGCCAGCCCGATTCCGGACTCGAACTACGTCATCGTCGTGGTCGGCAGCATCGAAACGCGGGTCGGCGAACTGACCGGTCCCCAGACCTCGACGGTCGTGCTCAACCAGAACGGCGGGGTCGTGCTCGAACCGGAGGACGGTGCCGGCTCCCTCGCGGACCTCGCGGGTAGCGGCGCCTTCCAGCAGGCCAGCCAGGGGGAGGTGACACTCGACGACCACGACGACCAGATCGTCGCCCACGCACCCGTGGAGTCGGTCAACTGGGTGGCGGTCACCACGACGCCGAAATCGAGCGTCTACGCGGTCAGCCGGACGGTCGGACAGAACGTCGGCCTGATCGTCGCCGGGGCCCTGCTCTCGCTGCTCGTGGTCGGCGTCGTGCTCGGGCGCCAGACCGCCGGCCCGCTCGCCGAACTCCGGGACCGCGCCGAGGCGATGGAGGAGGGCAACCTGGACGTGGACCTCCGGACCGCCCGCGTCGACGAGATCGGCCGGCTGTACGCCAGTTTCGCGTCCATGCGCGACTCGCTCCGGGAGACCATCCGGGAGGCGCGGACGGCGCGGATCGACGCCGAGGAGGCCCGCCAGGAGGCCGAAGAGATGAGCCGGCACCTCGAAGAGCGGGCGACCGAGTACAGCGAGATCATGGAGCGGGCCGCGGAGGGCGACCTGACCCGGCGGCTCGAGCCGGACGGGCGGAACGCGGCGATGGACCAGATCGCGGAGGACTTCAACGAGATGATGTCCCAGCTCGAACAGACGATCGGGCAGTTGCGGAGTTTCGCCGACGAGGTGGGCGACTCGGGGGAGGCGGTGCTGGCCAGTTCCGAGGCGGTCCGGGACGCCAGCGAGGAGGTCGCCGAGTCGGTCCAGACGATATCGACGGCGGCGGCCGATCAAGCCGACCAGCTCGACGCCATCTCCGAGGAAATCGAGGACATCCGCGCGACGCTGAGCGATCCCGACGCCGACGTCGACCCGGCGGAGCTGGCCGACCGGATCGACGAGGTGGCCCGGGAGGCGGCGGAGACGGCGGCGCTGGTCGACGAGACGACCGCGGAGGCAGAGAACGTCGCGGCGGCGGCCGAAGAGCAGACGGCGACGCTGACCGAGGTTTCGGAGACCGCGCGGGACCTCAAGCGGTACGTCGGGCCGCTCGGGGACGTGCTCAAGGGCTTCGAGACCGAGACCGAACGGGAGTTTTACTTCCCGGTCGGGCCCGGCACCGAGGACGAGGAGCCCGACCTCTCCAGGCCGGGCGAACACGACTGACAGAGGGGTGACGAGCGGCCGGCGGCGGCAGAAACCGCATACTTACTTTCCCCCGCGGTTCGTAAGCGGGGACATGTCCGACGAGTCACGCGACCTGTACGACCGGGCGCTGTCAGTGCTGCCGGGCGGCGTCAACTCCTCGGTCCGGGCCGCAATCGAGCCGTACCCGTTTTTCGTCGAGCGGGGCGACGGCGGCCACGTGATCGACGCGGACGGCAACCGGTACGTCGACTGGGTGATGGGCCTGGGACCGCTCCTTCTCGGCCACGACCTGCCCGACCCGGTGCGGGCGGCCGTCCAGTCGCGGGCCAGCGAGGGGCCGATGTACGGCATGCCCACGGAGATCGAGGTCGAACACGCCGAGTTCGTCGCTCGTCACGTCCCCTCGGTGGAGATGATCCGGTTTGTCAACTCCGGCACCGAGGCGACGGTCTCGGCGGTCCGGCTCGCCCGCGGGTACACCGGCCGCGACAAGATCGTCGTCATGCAGGGTGGCTACCACGGCGCACAGGAGTCGACGCTCGTCGAGGGTGCGCCGGGGAGCCAGCGCCCCTCCTCGCCAGGGATTCCGGACGCCTTCGCCGAGCACACACTCCCGGTGCCGTTCAACGACGCCGAGGCCGCCCACGAGGTGTTCGAGGCCCACGGCGACGACATCGCGGCCGTCCTCGTCGAGCCGATCCTGGCGAACAAGGGCATCGTCGCGCCCGTCGACGGCTACCACGAGACGCTCCGGGACCTGACCGCCGACCACGGGGCGCTGTTGATCTGGGACGAGGTCATCACGGGCTTTCGCGTGGGCGGTCTCGGCTGTGCCCAGGCGGACGTCCTCCGGCACTTCACGCCCTCGGGCGACGTCTTCCAGGCGGGCACCTTCTCCGGCCACCCGGTGACGATGGCCGCGGGGCTGGAGACGCTCCGTTTCGCCGCCGAGAACGACGTCTACGACCACGTGAACGGCCTCGGCGAGCGACTCCGGCGCGGCCTCGTCGAGGTCGTCGCCGACCAAGCGCCCGGCTACACCGTCGCCGGCACCGACAGCATGTTCAAGGTCCTCTTTACGCGCGACGGTCCCGACTCGCTCGACGGCCAGTGCGAGGCCGGCTGTACCCAGCGGACCGACTGTCCCCGGTACGACTACTGCCCGAAGACCGGCGGCGACGTCGCCGACTGCGAGACCGATCGCTGGCGGCGCGTCTTCTGGCCCCAGATGAAAGACCGCGGGATCGCCCTCAGCCAGAACCAGTTCGAGGCGCAGTTCGTCAGCTACGCCCACACCGAGGAGGACGTCGAACGCACCCTCGAAGCCTACGAGGAAGCCCTCTAGTCGCCGCTTTCGTTGTTCCGGTCGCGTTCGTCGCCTTCGTCGTTTCCGTCGCTGTCGCTGCTTCGGCCGCTTTCGCCGTCTTCGTCGCCGTCACTGCTCTTGTCACCGCCGCTGTCACCTCCGTCGCCGCGGTCGTTGTCGTCGCTCCCTTGGTCGCTGGTGCCGCCGTCGCTGTTGCTTCCATCACTATCACCGCCGCTGCCGCTTTCCTCACCAGTACCGTCGTCGGGCGTGGAGCGGCGACCGTCACCGCCACTGCCCCCACGGTCGCCCGGTCCCGTTTTCCGATCGAGCAGTCCCGAGAGTTCCGCGTAGGTGCGCCGCCAGACCAGGATCAGGCCCGCGACGAGTCCGCCGAGGGGGACGAGCGCGATGCCGACCGGGATGGCGTAGCCGAAGAAGACGATCACCCACTTGACCGCCTCCAGGCCGCCGTAGAACGCCTCGAGGAAGGCGTCGCCGAACCCGAAGGCGGTGTCGTAGTTCTTCGGTGGCTTCCGGCTCTCGGGTTCGTGCATCGAGACCCGGATCGTGCTCATGGTCTGGCGGCTCCGGAGCGTCTGCTGTTGTTGCTGCAGTTCGCGGATCTGCTCGCGGATCTCCTGGAGCTGGTCGTACAGCTCCGCGGCCCGGTCGGTGTCGTTCGTGCGGTTGAGCAGCCCTTCGAGGCGGCGTTCGTCCGCCCGGAGCTGTTCGATCCGCTGCTCGCGGTTCTCGTACTCCGCGGTGAAATCGAGCACCTCGACGTTCTCGTTTTCCAGGGTCCCCAGCCCGGCCACGTCGTCCCGCGCGGCCGAGAAGTTCTCAGCCGGGACGCGGACGGTGATCCGTCCGGTGTCGTACTCGCCCTCGCTGTCCTGGGAGCGGTCGCCGACGTACCCGCCGTGGCGCGCCGCGATTCGCCGGAGTCGCCTGAACGACCGCGAGAAGTTACCCACCTCCAGGCGCATGTTCGACTCCCGGACGATCACCCGGTCGCCGTCGTCAGTGTAGTAGCTGCCGACGCCACCCCCACCGCCACCCCCGCCGCCTTCTACGCTACGCCCGCCGTCGCCGCCGCTCTGTGCGGCCTGCTGGCCGCCTCCGCCGGAACACCCGGCCAGGACGGCGAGCAGTGCGACCAGGAGAACGGCGACGGTTCGACGCGAGGGAGTGGAGACCATGTGTGTCTCCCCGGTGTCCCGTCAGCGACTTAAAAACTGAGGAGGGTCAAAGGGCCGTTTGACGGTCGCTACCGGCCCCGGCCGGACCACGAGGTGCCCGCGGACACGCACCGGAGGAACCGACAGCACGCGAGCGGATCGCGGAAGGCGAGCGGTGCCCCGTCCGGACTGCCGTTCCTGTTTTCACTGCAGTCACACCGTACAGTGGTCGATCGCCCGCCTGACCGCTTCCGTCCGCCCGATAAATGTCAGGTGATCGCCCCGCTCGATCCTGTCGTCCGGGTGGGGGAGCTGGTTCGTTTCGTCCCGGCTCAGTAGCGCGAGGTGACAGTCCTCCGGGAGTTCGGCCATGAGTTCCGACACCGTCTCGCCGACGATCGCGTCGTTCGTGACTTCGATTTCCTGAACGTCGCCGGTCCGACCGAGTTCGTTCATCCAGCGGGAGATGGCGGGTCGCTCGATGACGTTGTCCATCGACCACGCGACGGACAGGCCGGTCGAAATCGCCTCGATGTCGAGGTCCTCGAACGCGTCGACGTTGCCCGGCTTGTTTACGCGGGCGACGACGCGCTGGACGTCGTACGTGTTTTTCGCGAGCTGGGCGATCAGCAGATTCACGTCGTCGTCGCCGGTGGCGGCCGCCACTACCTTCGCGTTTCTGGCGCCTGCCGTCTCCAGTACCTCCTGTTGCGTTCCGTCTCCGTGCCGGACGGAAAAGCCGTCCCCGCGGAGCGTTTCGACGATTTCCTCGTCGTTGTCGATGATCAGGACCTCTTCGCCGCGTTCCTCGAGCCGTTCGGCCAGGGCCCGTCCCACGCGGCCGCCGCCGACGATGAGCGTTCGCATCGGGATTACCTCCAGTAGTTGGGCGATATGACGGGCCAGACCCCCTTCAAAGACGACGGTCGAGACGATCACCAGAAACACTGTGCCGACGAGTAGCGTCGCGGCTCGCGGGTTCTGTGGCTGCAGTTCGAGCGCGAACAGGGTGGCGACGCTCGCGGGAATGATCCCGCGCGGGCCGATCAGGCTGATGAAGAGGCGCTCGTCGAACGTCAGGCGATCCCCGACCGTACAGAGCATGACGAGCGCCGGACGGATCACGCCGGCGACCGCGACGACGACGACCACCCCGCCCACCCCGAGCGCGAGCAGGTCTTCGATCGAGAGCAACGAGGCGAGCGTGATGAAGACGAACGCGATCACGAGGAGAGTGATGTCGCCCTTGAAACGTTCGATCGTTTCCCGGTACGGGATGTCGGTGTTCCCGAGGATGAACCCGCCGGCCGCGACGGCGGCGATGCCCGCTTCCGAGGCCACCAGCTCCGCGATTCCGTACATGATGAGCGACGCGATCAGGACGAGCAGCCGCGCGTTCTGTGGCGCGTTCTCGACGGAGAGGCTGACGTGTCGCAGGAGATACCAGATACCCCCCGCGACGACGCCGCCGACGAGAATCCCGACCCCGAGTCGCACTCCGAATTCGCGGATGAGCGTCGGAACCCCCTCCATCTCCAGCAGGACGAATTCGAACGTCACGATGGCGAGGATCGCGGCCGTGACGTCGTTGACGACGCCTTCAGTTTCGAGGGTGGTAGCGACGCGGTTGCGCACGGGCACGACGTTCATGATCGGCGTGATGACCGTCGGCCCGGTGGCGACGAGGAGCGATCCGACCAGGAGGGCGATGTCCCACGGGGCATCGAGCGCGTACCGGACGACGACCGCGGTACCGACGAGGGAGATGGCCGCGCCGACGGTGACGAGCCGGAACGTCTCCCGCGGCGTTTCGCGCAGTCGTTCGAGATTGAGGTGAAACGCCCCCTCGAAGACGATGATGGCGACGCTGAGTCCGACGATCGCCGGCAGTCCGTCCCCGAAGACGGCGGGCGTGATCACGCCGAGCCCCTCCGGACCGACGGCGACGCCCGCGAGGATGAGAAACATGACGCTCGGGACCCGCAGTCTATCGGCGACGATCTGCGCGGCGACTCCCAGCCCCAGGATCGTCACGACGATCGTCACGAGTTCGATGGACGCGGCCACGGTTCAGTCCCGTTCACCCATTGTTCCACCTTCTAGTTAATCACCGTGATAGCGATACGAGCGCAAACCCCGTCGTCCCGTGACCGACGGTCGTCGGCGAGGGGACGGAACTGCCCCTCTGTTCGCCCGCGAGTCGCGGTCAGTCGTCGACCGAGGCCTGTTCGGGTCGCCCCGAGTCCCCTCCCGGGACGTACTTCGCCTCCAGGAGCAACAGCGCGACGATCGCAATTGTCGCGCCGACCTGGACGACCGCGGTCATCGGTGCGAGCGGGGCGAACGCCGCGGCCGTGGCAGCGACCAGCAGGCCGCCCCGGCTCGGGACGCGGAGCGGCCCCGAGAGGTAGTTGACCAGGGCCGTCGCGAGGCCGACCATGCCGGCCGCAACGACGACGAACGCGATCGGCGTGGCGGGGAACGACCAGAACAGGAGACTGTCGTTGACCACGAAGATGTACGGCAGGACGAACAGCGGCGCACCGAGCACCAGTGACTTCTTCGCGGTCCGCCAGAAGTTCCCGTCGGCCACCCTGGCGGCGACGAGGCAGGCGATGGCGACCGGCGGCGTCAGTGCCGAAAGGATGGCGAAGTAGAACACGAAAAAGTGCGCGGCGAGCAACTCGATGCCCGCGTCGGTGAGCGCCGGCGCGATCAGCAACACGGCCGTGATGTAGGCCGCGACGGTCGGCATCCCGAGCCCGAACAGGAGTGCGGCGACCATCGCGAACACGAGCAACAGCGCCAGCACGCCGCCGGAGAGGTCGACGAGGCTGGAGGCGAACACCTGCGTGAACCCGGTGAGGTTCAGCACGCCCACGAAGATGTTCATCACGCCCAGCGACACCGCGATTGGAGCGGCGTTTTCCAGTCCTCGGCCCAGTCCGTCGAGCGTGTCCACGGCGAAGTCGTAGACGCCGTATCTCTCCCGGAAGGCGATTCCCTGGACGAACGCCGCCGGGAACGCCGACATGATGGCGAGGAAACCCGCATAGAGCGGGTCGTACAGGAGCACGACCAGCGTGTACAGCAGGACCGCGAGGGGAACCCACAGCGCGAGCCCCTCGACGACGAGGTTGCGCGCGGAAATCTCGCCGAAGGAAACCGCGGAGGTCGTGCGCCCGAAGATCCGCTCTAAGGCGTCGGTACGTTCCTGTTCGACCATCTCGACGTCGTCCAGTTCCTCCTCGTCGACCTCGCTGGTGAGCCCCTCCTTGATGGTCGTCAGGTGGACGCCGACGGCGACGGACCCGTAAAAGAGTAGTGCCGGCAGGAAGCCGACGACGATGATCGTCAGGTAGCTCGTCCCGGTGATCTCGGCCATAATAAAGGCCGCGGCACCCATGATGGGCGGCATGATCTGGCCGCCGCTGGAGGCGACCGATTCGAAGGCCGCGGCGGTGTCCCTGTCGAGGCCGTGGCGCTTGAGCAACGGGATGGTGAAGGCGCCGGTCGTCGCGGCGTTGGCCGCCGCGCTGCCGTTGACCGACCCCATCCCCATGCTCGCGACGGTGGTCATCTGGGCCAGCCCCGAGCGGACGCGCTTGCCGATCAGCGTCCCGACCTGGACGAAATACTCCAGGGCGCCGTAAGCCTCCAGCAGCCCCGCGAGAATCATGAAGATGATGATGAACGTCCCCGAGACTTCGACGATGACGCCGAAGACGCCGCTACCGAACTCGACGGTCAGTCCCTGGACGAGCCGTTCGGCCGTGACGCCGTTGTGGTTGAGGATACCCGGGAAGTACGGCCCGTACAGCGCGTACGCGAGACCGACGACCCCGACCAGCGAGAGCATCGGACCGTACACGCGCCGACAGACGTCGAGCAACAGCAGGACGATCAACAGCCCCGCGAAGAGGTCCAGGTCGGTGTAGATGCCGAGTTGCTCGTAGACGACGCGCTCGAAGGCCGTGAAGAGGTAGATTGCGACGACCGCCGAGAGCGCGGCCTCGAACAGCGTCGCGTAGTTGCCCAGCCGCTCCCGGCGGGTCTCGGGTTCGGGCTCGTAGGCGACGATCGCGGCACCGACGAGCATGAACCCGAGGTGCGCGATCTTGTGCTGGTCCTGCTCGAAGGGAAACTGCTGGGTGAACCAGAGGTGGTAGGCCGTCGAGACGACGCCCAGCACCACCAGGAACCCGTACTTGAGTGCGCGTATCCGGTCGGGATCGACCCACCGACCACCCGACCCGTCCGCGTCCGGGTCTGTTCCCCCTGCCCTTGAGTTCCGGTCGAGGCTCCCGTCCCCCGCCGTCGACTGTCGGCCGGAGCCGGGACCGGCATCCCGTCCGCCCGGCTCCTGCTCGGGACCGTCCTCGTCGGTCGAATCGTCGGTCGTCATCGGTCGGCGTTTCCTGGTACCGGTGTAAAATACGGGCGGGGGAGCTTACCCCTCGTACTCGTCCAGCGTCGTCAGCCCGTCCTTCCAGAGGTCCTGTTCCTTGTAGTAGCGCTCGGCACCCGGGTGGACCGGAGCGTTCGGGGAGGGAAGCAGGAACTCCTGGGCGAACTCCGGCCCGGCACGCTGGAGCACCGAACTCGCCTCGCGGACCGCGTCGATGTCGTTCATGACGGTGCTGACGAACTCGTAGCCCAGTTCCTCCGGTACGTCGGCAGGGAAGACCGTCTGGTAGCCGACGCCGACCGCCGGGATCGAGTCCATCCGGATGTCCTGGCTGTCCCAGAGGTCCGCCGGCGTCTCGATGTACGTGTACGGGAGATCCGAGTTGGCCATGTCCTCCTCCGAGAACTCCCACTCGACGACCGCGACGTCCGTCTGTGCGCCGGCCTCCTGGGCCCAGCCGGTCAGCACCTCGCGGCTGACCCCGTAGACGAGCATCACGTCGAGGCGGCCGTCGGCGAACTGCGCACCCTGGTCGCCCCAGCTCATCGACTGGAGGTCGTACTTGTCCTGCACGTCCTCGATGCCCGAGAGCCGGAAGCCGTCGAGACCGGCGAAGAAGTTCGTCCCGCCGCGCTGGCCGAACGCCATCGAGATCGAGCCGTCCTGCGGGATGTCCGAGACCGTCTCGATGTCGCTCAGCCTGTCGTCGGTCCGCCTGACCAGGTAGTACTCCAGGGTCATGAACGGCAACACCTGGGTCATCGTCTTCCCGACGGGCTCGCCGTAGGGTTCGGCGCCGTCGTTCGAGCGCGCGACCGCCCAGTCGGTGCTTTGTGCCACGTCGATGTCGCCCTGGGCGATCAACCGGGGGTTCGCCGCGGTCCCGCCGGTCGTCTGGGCGCTCATGCTGATGCTGTCGGACTTCTCGGAGATGACCTCCGACATCGCAACCCCGGACGCGTGGGTCGCCGTCTCCGGTCCCGAGGTGCCGATGATCCACTCGACCGATTGCCCTCCGTCGCCGCCGTCGCCACTGTCGCCGCCGTCGCCACTGTCGCCGCCGTCGCTACCCCCTCCGTCACTGCCGTCGCCACTACCACCACCATCGCTGCCACCGTCGCCGTCGCCGCCGCCGTCGCCGGCACAGCCGGCCAGTCCGACCAGACCGGCGGCCCCGACGGCCTGCAGGAACTTTCTTCGCTCCGTTTCCGAATCACTACTCCTGTTCGATCTCATTGTTTGGAACCCCCGTCCCAGTATGTTCGATCATACGTTTAAAACCCTTTCTACTCTTTTCGTCAGTAAAAGCAACCCGGGTAAATATTGAAAAAACGTTCAATAATCGCCTATTAGATTGTTGAAAGACGAATCGAACTTATTAACCGTCTTATGCTATCCCGAGTATATTATTTTTTATAATGTTTATCATTGTATTTTAGGGTTCTGTTTCGATATCGGATATACAGAGTCCGTCTCACCTCGTCACCACGAGAACTAGATCTCGGCGGGCAATACGAATGGACTGGTAGATGGCGACCACCCACCGACACGCCGTGTATGACAACGAAACTGGGGTGCGAAAATCGGCGGGAAACCCGATTTGCTCTCCCGACCCAAGACGGCTCATACTGGTGGCTGTAATACCTTCTCCTTGCCGTCCCAGTCGGCGGAGTTGTCCCGCGGTTCGTATCCGATGAGTTCGCGGGCGGGTTCCAGCGAGTAGTACTTGCGGTCGTTGTCGCGCGTCTCCGACGCGCTACGGCACGGCGCTATCTGGTGGTTCGGAGCAAATCATGAACGCAGATGACGACGCTCGGAACCAGTATGCACGCACAGGCACACTCGAACCACTCACGCCCAGTCGGGCGAAAACTCTGTACCTGCAATCGCGGAGCGACGAGTTAGCCGACCGCTCGCTCACACTCCACGAGAAACACGTCGGGTCGTTCGTGGAGTGGTGCCACGAGAGCGACATCGAGAACATGAACGACGTAACCGCTCGCGCCGTCCACGGGTATAAACTCCACATCAAGGACGGCTTCGCCCAATCAACCCTGAGTATCTACCTCAGTACCGTCCGTCAGTTCATCAAGTTCTGTGAGAGTATCGACGGCGTAGCAGGCGGCACAGCCGAGAAGATTGTGCTTCCCGACCGCGACCGTAATGCTCGCACGGAGATGCTCGACCCCGAAGAGGCAGAGACGATACTCACCTACCTGCGGAAGTACCACCACGGAAGCCGCACGCATGCGCTGATGACGCTTCTCTGGCATACGGGGATTCGAACCGGGACCGCGCAGGCTCTCGATGTGAGCGACTTGGACACCGAACGTGAGCGACTACGGATTAGACACAGACCAGACACGGAAACACCGCTCAAGAACGGGGACGCGGCAGAGCGGTTTATCACACTCTCTGGTGACGTGACGGAAGTGTTGGCTGACTACGTGACTGAGAACCGTCATGCCGTCACCGATGAGTATGGACGTGAACCGCTGTTTACGACCAAGCGAGGACGACCGGCGAAAAATTCGATACGGCGCAGTGTCTACGCCGCTACGCGACCCTGCGCCACAGGCCGGGACTGTCCTCACGGCGAAGACCCCGATACCTGTGAAGCGGCACAGCGAACGAACGACGCCTGCAAGTGTCCATCTACCGTCTCGGGGCATCCGGTTCGGCGCGGGTCTATCACTCACTTCCTTCGACGTGATGTCCCTGAGAAAGTGGTATCTGACCGGATGAACGTCTCACAGGACGTTCTCGATGAACACTACGACCGACGAACAGAAGACGAGAAAGCAGAGCAGAGGAGACAGTACCTCTCCAACGTGTAGTGCCGACAAATATCTGTCTTCGATAAGCCCGCACGCGCTTCGGCGAGGCTACGTCACCGAGGCGTTGAACGCCGGACAGCCGAAGGAAGTGACTGTGGATAGAGTGGATATGACTCACGATATCATGGAGAAGCATTACGACAAAGCGATCAAGAACAAGCAGATGGAGCGCCGGGAAGAATATTTGACTGATACATAGTATCATTCAATCATTAAACAGTTCGTCCGAGATATTCGGCATATCATCTATCACATCCATTTTTTCGTCCTGAGACATGGGATTCTTCGGTTTATTAAAACTATTAAAAAAATCTCGCACCTGTCTGAGGAGTTGCCATGATAACCAGACAACAACACAAGTGATTATTAATTGAGATATAGAAATGATATAAGATGATAAGTCAATGATTTGCATTCCAGTATTTCCAAGTGTACGATGGAGAAGTGCTGTTCCGTAGTCCAAGGCGGAGGGTGGAATATAAATAAGGAATATAATAGGAATAAGGACGCCGGCGATAAATAGCCACTTGCAATAATTGATGATGTTACTTATAATCCCCTTGTTCACGATGTCTATTGTGTAATTTTTTGTACTAATCGAAATCCAGTTATTCATTGCATCACCAACCGTTGATTGCATCTCTTTGTACTCCTCCTCAGTTGTTTCAGATGATTGGATAATGGTCTGTTTCACTTCTTCTGATGAGAGCGACTCTTTGGCCTCCAGTAGATGGTCGCCAAGATTCTCAAATACGTCCTTTTTATACTCAATGTACGGAGAAGCCCCAAATGATTCTAAACAAAAATTTGCAACGATGATATGACCAAAAGCCGCTGCTAATTCTTCATTTGCCTGCTTATCAGCCCATCTTCTTACATTTTCTACAGTTATCTGGTCGGTCTGTGTGCCAGCATTGAATAAAAGTCGCGAGTCGACAGAATTGGATTCAGTTTGCAAAAGCATTGCAGAAAATCTATCAAACTCGTTAAAATAAGCGTCGCTCATTTGCCGGATTTCCTCCTCAAAGCGCATATCTAAATCCTGACGGATTGATTGTCGAGTTGCATAAATTGTGATGGTGAATACAAGAACAATGCTAATTGCTGCCGTAGAAGCCTGTATCAGCGTAAAAAAGTACGCGTATGGTTCAGGCATTATACGGTAGTTCAGACAGATGGATAAAAATTGTGTTGGTCACTGTAAGAACAAAGGCTTAATTCTTTAGAACTACTCAATTCGTGGGAAGTTCGTTCTGTTTCGCTCGGCTAAGTCCATACGCGATGATGTGGGGAGTACTGTTACCTCAAGAGCATCGGGAAACTACATATATACTCTCCGAGCGGTAGTTCTTCCTGAGTGATGACAGACGGAGAGGATGAGTCTGAGGAAAACGAAGAGGATTCTAAATCAAGTGATACTACTGAGAACCTCGATTCAGCCTCAGCAATAGCGGCGTTTAATTCTATAGAAAATTCGGGTGTGTTTTCGGCTCTCAAGGCGATGGAATCCTTGAACAACTCGGGGATGTTCTCAGCGTTGAATCAGATGTGTTCGTTAGAGAACTCCGGGGTGTTCTCGGCTCTTAGGGCGATGGATTCTCTGAATAATTCAGGGGTTCTCTCAGCAATGAACGGAATGGATTCGCTCAGGAATCCCGCGATTTATTCGGCCATTGGTTCGCTGAATGGCCTCGATTCTTCCATATCATCCACCCTGCGTGTGATGAGTGAGTTCGATTCGTTTCAATCTCCTATGATGGGTCAATTGGATTCCGGGTTCCTCTCTACAATAAACGCTATAGGAAACTTGGATTCTGCCGTTTACCCCGTAGGCCGACTGGATTCAACGATATTCTCAGCAATGAAGGCGATGGATAATCTAGAAACCACACTCCCTACACTCATCGCGGCAAGTCAGTTGGATTCATCCCTCTTTTCGGGACTTGACGCAATCGACAATCTTGATTATACTCTCCAGACTGGTTCGCTGATTGGTCCAGAGGTATCTGGTACAATTGAAACCCGCTTACAGTCTTCAGTTTCACCTACAAATGATGTTCAAGAGCCGTTTGAGGATTCGACCCACGTAGCATCTGAGATTGAAGATTATCTGTCCGAGGTAAGAACCCAACTCGCATTCCGTCGCACGTATCAGGCTTTGGAGGTTTTCGGAGACAAATTTGATAGAAGCACTTTGCTGTTTATTTCCTTTCAGTTGTTGAACTCGTTGCCCGCATTCATTGGCGGGACAGAAGGGAAGGCCGCGACAGTAGTTGGGTCAATTCTTGGCATCCTCGTCTTTGAGAGAACGCGGGAATAATCTCCTATAGTTTGAAAACGTTAGAATACGACGATATTGGTGGATGGGTTCCGAGCATCCGGCTAAGAAAATACTCTTAGTTGACACAAGTTCTTTCATCACCCTTGTTGAAGTCGGTGCAGGGAATCTTTTCTACGGGAGGAGTGAATCGGTCAAAGTACCAGAACACGTTGTCTCAGAAGTTACTGACGAGCCTGTAATGGGTGAACTACACCGCGCGATTCACTCATACAATCTGACGGTATCGCAGACCGACCACATCGCTTGAAGACTCTTTCCCTACTATCGAGCGGCGGCTTTTCATCTTGATGAAACCACACCGTTTGTTGGAGGAGAATTACATTGGAGTGGCGACGCGGCATTAGTCGGAGCGGCATTGCATACGAGCAACGTCGAAATAGTGACCGACGACGGGTATCTTCGGCGGCGCTGTAGGGACTTGACTATCCCGGTGACTGGCTCTCTCGGTATCCTTCTTGACGCGGTTGATGAGAGCCAGATTTCTGCTACTGAAGCACTTGAAATCCTTCAACAGATACAGCAGAGTTCAGCGTGGCTCGGAGACGACCTGATTGAACGAGTAGAGAGCGAAATCAAGGAGTCGAAACGCGATGAGGCGGGGGGTAGTTAGAACACTTCGAGGTAGTCCTCCACGACCTCACGCTTGTCCTCGGTCAGATCGAATAGGTCATATACGGCGTCATCTCACCTTCGAGGTCTTCGATGTTCACGTACTCCACCCTCATCGCGGTGGTCATCGAGTCGGGTCAGTAGTTTCTCAACGCCGTCTTCGATTCAGGGGATGGGCGAGGTCGTTCGGGCTGTTCAAACTTCTCCAAACCGACCATTATAGTTGCCGAAACCGGATACGGATTTATGACGAAAATCGGATTGATTTGCGAGGCTGGAGTTCCTCCGGGAATGATGGCGTCAGTTACAATTAAAGAAGACGTAGATAGAGATGGAGAATATGAATACGAATCAACCCAAGAGTTGCGGGATGGAACCTTCGTTTATGTATTAGACGGATTTGATGGGAGTGAAGAGAGTTCTTGGGGAAGGGAGATTAGTTTGGGTAGAGATGACGAAAACTATAATTACACAATTTCAGATGACCCTGACCCTCCCTCGATTTCTTATATTCAATTAATATTACCCGGAGGGGCACTGTCTAGTTCAGCACCTCCGCGGCGGGAGTGCGGCCATCTAATGCCTGGTTCGGCCGATCTCGGTTGTAGTAGTGTCTGAACCGCCGCAGCC
>PXRG01000007.1 GCA_003021105.1 Halobacteriales archaeon QS_1_68_17 | reverse complement strand
TCGCAGCACTGCTCCGACCCGCCGCCTCCACCGTGGAACGGCAAGAGGAAGCCGGGCCGCGCCCATGCACGGGGCCGCGGGGTACAATTGCGGTGCGGGAAAGCCCCGCCCTCAAGGAGTGACCGACCGCCGCAAGGCGGACGGGAGCGAGTAGGGCGGGGTAGTTTACTCGGTGTTCTGCCGCAGTTCGTCGACGATGGATTCGAGCATTTCGACGACCTGTACCTGCTGGTCGTTGGTCTCGGCGACGCGTTCGATCTCGTCGGCGACCTTCTCGGCGGTCTCGGTGACCTCGTCGACCGCGCTGGCGACCTGTTCGGTCGACGTGGCCTGGTCCTCGGTCGCGTCGGCGACCTCCCGCGCGCCGCGGGTGGCCTCCTCGACGGCGTCGTTGATGTCGTCCAGGGCGTCCACCGTTTGCTCGACCCGTTCGATCCCGCGATCGACCTGCTCGTTCGCCTCCTCGATGCTCTCGACCGTGCTCGCGGTGTCGGCCTTGATGTCCTGGACCATCTCCTCGATCTCGCTGGCCTGGGTCTGGGACTTCTCCGCGAGGCTCTTTACCTCGTCGGCGACGACCGCGAACCCCTCTCCCGCGCCCCCGGCACGGGCGGCCTCGATGGAGGCGTTCAGCGCCAGCATGTTCGTCTGGTCGGCGATGTCGTTTATCACCTCGACGATCTCGTCGATCTGGTCGATCCGCTCCCGGAGCCTGTCGACGTCGTCGGTGACGTCGGCCGTGGCCTCGTCGACGCCCTCCATGGCCGCGATCGCCTCGTCGGCCGACGACTGGCCGTCCCGCGCGACCTGGTGTGCGCGGTCGCTGACCGACTCGACCTGGTTGGCGCTGGAAGCTACCTCCTCGACTGTCGCGCTGAGTTCCGACACCTCCCGCGAGACGTCCTGCATGCGCTCGGACTGTTCGGCCGCGAGGTCGCTGATCTGGTCGGAACTCTCCGCGACGTCCTCCGCGAGGATCATCAGGTCGTCGACGACGCCGGCCACTTCCGACGTGATGTATCCTACGTCCTCGGTCTCGAGAGCACCGTCTCCGGAAGCCGCGGAATCGCCCCGATCTGTCGCCATAGCTATTCCCTGTCGGACCCGATTCGCACGTAAAACTATTCCCCCAATTTTCAAACGCGATTCTCCCGTCCCGTCAGGCCACCGGAAGTCCCTGCTCGGCTTCGAGGAGTTCGTGGTAGCGGTTGCGGATGGTGACCTCGGAGATGTCGGCGACCTCGCTGACGGCCGCCTGGGTCGTCTTCTCGTTGGTGAGGAGGGCGGCGGCGTAGACCGCGGCGGCCGCCAGGCCGACCGGGCTCTTCCCGGAGTGGACGCCCTGTTCCTTGGCGTTCTGGAGGAGCTTGCGGGCGCGGTGCTGGGCTTCCTCGGAGAGGCCGAGGTCCGACGCGAACCGCGGGACGTAGCTCTCGGGATCGGCAGGCTTGACCTCCAGGCCGAGTTCCCGGACCACGTAGCGGTAGGTGCGGGCGATCTCGCTTTTCTCGACCCGCGAGACCTCCGCGATCTCGTCGAGACTGCGGGGGACGCCGGCCTGTCGGGCGGCGGCGTACACCGCCGAGGTCGAGACGCCCTCGATCGAGCGGCCGGGCAGGAGGTTCTCGTCGAGCGCGCGGCGGTAGATGACCGAGGCGGTCTCCCGGACGTTCTCGGGCAACCCGAGCGCCGATGCCATGCGGTCTATCTCGCCGAGTGCCTGCTTGAGGTTGCGCTCCTTCGAGTCGCGGGTCCGGAACCGCTCGTTCCACTTCCGGAGTCGCTGCATCTTCTTTCGCTGCCGGGACCCCAGGGAGTTGCCGTAGGCGTCCTTGTCGCGCCAGTCGATGTTCGTCGACAGCCCCTTGTCGTGCATCATGTTCGTCGTCGGCGCGCCGACACGGCTTTTCTCGTCCTTCTCGGCGGCGTCGAAGGCCCGCCACTCCGGCCCGCGGTCGATGCCGTCCTCCGAGACGACCAGCCCGCAGTCGTCGCAGATCGTCTCGCCGTGCTCGTCGTCGACGACCAGCCGTCCGCCACACTCGGGGCAGGCTACCTCCTCGTCGGCCTCCTGTTCTGTCTCCGCTTCCGCCGTGATCGTTCTCGTGTTCGTGTTGCTCATGGTGCGAGGGCGGGAGCTATCCGGAGTGAATCCACCGGATACCCCCAGACGATGATCAGTGTAACGAACGTAGTTCGAAAGGTATTTATTCGTTTCGATATCGGGCCCAAAATTACGGCAAGGACGGCGTATGGTACCGGATCACGCGATCGCTCCGGCGAGCGTGGTCGGCGACGGTCGGCGATCAGTTGCCCTGATCGATGAGCGGTGATCGGCGTCCCGGTGTCCGCTCGTCCCGTCCTGCCGGCTATCGGGCGCGGTCGTTCGGCATCCCGTGGTGTCGGCCGTCTCATAGTGATTGTTGCGATTATTTTCGCAACCACGTCACGTGAACGGTCGGTTCGCGGGCTGAAGCCCACGAATTGTGACTTCCCGGCGGTAAAGAGTCGCAACAATCACTATCAGTCGGTGTCGGGTGCGGCCTCGACGTCGCCGGCGGCTTTGCTCTCCTCGACCGCGGTCGTCAGCGAGACGTTCAGCCAGGCCATCGAGACCAGGCCGCCGGCGATGGTGACGGCGTTCTTGATGGCGTGGTCGACGATGGCCGCACCCAGGGCGGTCGCGGTCGAAACCGAGGGGAGGAGCGCGACGACCAGAAGCGAGAACGCCGCCTCGTAGAGGCCGATGCCGCCCGGCGAGAGGGGCAACACCTTCGCCAGGTTGCCGACACTGACCGCGAAAAAGCCCACCGCCAGCAGCGTCACCGGGGCGACGTCGACGTCGAACGCAGCGAAGACCGCCACCGCCGTCAGCACGTCGAGCGTCCAGATGAGCAGACTCGTCGCCCCGGTGCGGACGAACGCCCGGCGGTTCCCCGCGATGCGCTGGACGTCACCGGTGAACCGTTCGAGCACGCCGGCGACGTAGTCGGCGTACGAGTCGGTGCTCAGCCGCCGGACCGCGCCGCGCACGTAGTTGGTGTCCGACCGCGCGCTGGCCACGATGACGGCCGTCACGCCGACGGCCGCCGCGCCGACGGCCGCCGCGACCGCGACGGCGATCCGGCCGCTCGCACGTCCGCCGGTGACCGCCGACGCCAGCGCTCCCAGACTCGACGGGTCGGCGACGGCCAGCCCCAGCAACACCGCGCCGGCAAGCCCCGTGATCGTCAGCAGGTCGAACACCCGCTCGACGGCCAGCGACGCGAACCCCGAGGGGTACGGGATCGACCGCCGGGCCTTCACGACGTAGGCCCGGACCGCGTCGCCGGCCCGCGCCGGGAACACGAGGTTGCCCGTCTGGCTGATGAAGACCGCTCCCGTCAGAAAGCCGACCCGCTCGGTGTAGCCGAGTTCCGCGAGGATGTCGCGGTAGCGCATCCCGCGGATCGGCCACGAGAGCAGGTAGATCGCCCCGCTCAGCACCAGCAGTTCCGGGTGGGTCTGCCAGGCCCCAGACATCCGGTCGATCACGGCCGCGGGATCGAGATACAGGGGGAGCAGGGCCAGCGCCAGGACCACGAGCAGCGTCCCGGCCGCCAGGCTGACGCGCCGGGTGAGCCGCGGGCTCACCGAGAGTTGCCACCAGGTGCGGACGATCTGGCTGCCCATGCCGAACACGTCCCGGACGATGTCGACCTTCGAGTCGCCCTTCGGCGTCCAGTCGACGGGGAACTCCCGGACCCGGCAGCCGGCCCGCTGGGCGCGGACCAGCACCTCCGTGTCCCAGAACCAGTGGTCGTCCTCGACGCCGTCCAGGAGGTCGAACAGCGCGTCCCTGTCGAAGGCCTTGAATCCGCACTGGTGGTCCCGGAGGTCCGACCGCAAAAAGAGCCTGACGAGGGTGTTGAACCCGAGGCTGGGCACCCCCCGTTTGGCCGGCCGGTCGGCGTCCGCCCCGGGCAGCCACCGCGACCCGGTGGCGACGTGGTACTCCCCCGAGCGGACGCTCTCGACCAGTTCTTCGAGGTGGGACATGTCCGTCGCCAGGTCCGTGTCGAAGTAGACGAGCGTGTCGTGGACGTGCCGGACCCGCTCGTCCCCGGCGGCCAGCCGGTCGGCGATCTCCGGCGTCCGGTCCTCGCAGCCGTCCTCCGCGACGATGACCGTGAACGACCCGGCCGGCAGGAACGACGACAGCGCGTCCAGCGTCGTCTCGACCGTCTCCGCGATGGTGTCGGCCTCGTTGTACGCCGGGAGGACGACGCTGACCTCGACCGCCCGGCTCATCGCCGGTCTCCCACCTCGACCGCTCGGTTCATCGTTCCCAACTATCGACAGGCCGCGGGAAGTACCTTCTGTTAGCGCTCCCGTCTGCCAGGAATTTCGGGTCCCGTCCCCGACTGTCGGACATGGATGAGGCGTTCGTCCGGGTGTACTGTCCGGCCTGCCCGAAAAGTCCGGAGGAAAACCTCGCGGAACTGCCCGCGCCCGACGAACCCTTCGACTGTCCCGGCTGCGACGAGCGGCGCACCGCTGCCGAGTTCGTGCGCACGCCCGCGACCTCGAAACCCTAGAGCAGTTCCAGGAATCCTGAGTGCGATTGTTTTCGCGACCACGTCACGTGAACGGTTGGTTCGCGGGCTGAAGCCCACGAATTGTGACTTCTCGGCGGTAAAGAGTCGCAACAATCACTATCAGTCGCCGGAGCTTCGCTCTCCGGCGGTCGTTCCCGTTCCAGTGGTTCCCGCCAGCGCGAAGGGGGCGAGGTCCGCGCCCTCGATTTCCTCGACCGACTCGTAGGGCCGGCCTACGACGATGTCGCCCGCCCGCTGTCTGCCGACGCCGGGCAGGGCCGCGAGTTCGTCCATCGACGCGCTGTTGACGTCCAGCGGGTAGGGCACGCCCGTCACCGACCGGTAGCCGTGATCGGTGACGGCCACGTCGACGGTCCGGCCCAGGTCGCGCTCGCCCGGGATCGCCACCAGCAGCGGGTAGGTCCCCAGTTGCCGGCCGAACGTCTTGCCGTCCCGGTGGTATTCGAGGTGCACGTCCGGCAACACCGTCCCCGGCGGGGCGACCCGCTTGAGCATCGGGTTGTCGATCTCCTCGCGGACCTCCCGCTTGTACTGCTTGAACAGTCGCTTGTGGTCGCGGGCGATCTCCGCGCCGGTGTCCGACATGTCGGTCCCGTCGAAGGCCATCACCTGCCGGATGTTGATCCGCCGGAGCATCAGCCCCTCGTCGTAGACCCGCCGGAGGAAGGCCTTGTTGTGCTCGAAGGTCTCCCGGCGTTCGCCTTTCAGCCCGTGGACGAGGTTGATCCCCGGCAGGAGTTTCGGTAGGCGACGGCCGGCCCCGGGGCCGCCGCGCGCGGCGTCGCCCCGGCCGTTCGTGTTCCCGGCGGTCCGCGGGTCCCCGGGTCCGCCCGGCCGCCAGCCCGCCTCCTCGTTGACGATCTCCACGGCGCGGACACACTCCTCGGCGGAGACGTTGAGGTTGTTTTCCTCCTGGACGACGGGATCGGCGGATTCGAGGCCGAACGCCGCGGTGTCGCCGGGGGTGTTGTGTTCGGCGATGATCCGGATTCCCTCCCGGGCTTTCTCGGGCCACTCCACGATGGTTATCGGGTTCATGTTGTCGAGGTGGAACGTTTCGAGGCCCGGCGCGACCGCGCGGATGCCGCCGTACAGTTCCCGGAGGGCGTCGGGGTTGGGTGCCTCGCCGTCGCCGCCGTACGCGAGGATGTCGGCCTGCCGGCCCAGCCGGAAGTGGGCCACCCCGTGGTCCGAGAGGGCGTCGACCTCGTCGACGACCGTCTCGGGGGGCCGGAACGAAGGGTTGCCGTAGAGCGGCTCCGTGCAGAACGAACACCGGTAGGGACAGCCCCGCGAGGTTTCGAGTTCGCAGATGAGGTAGTCGGGGTGGTTGGGGTGCTGTTCGACGACGAACGCGCCCGCCGTCGCCCAGCGGGCGATCTCCTCGTTGTCCCGCGTCCGGTCGCCGAACCCCTCCAGCCCGCCGTGGACGAGGTCGTAGGCGGCGGCCTCGACGTCCCCCTTGGCCACGAAGTCGTAATCGAGGTCGTCGCGTTCGGTCTCGATGCCGCCCCTGTTCTCCTCGCCGACGCCGAACCGGACGGGGCCGCCCATGAGCGTGGTTCCATCGGCGGTCCAGGCCAGCCGTCGCACCTCCTCCGGTTCGGCTGGCGTGCCGCCGACGTACTTCCCTGGGACGGTCATCCCGCCGACGTAGATCAGCAGGTCCGCGTCCGCGACGTCGCGCCACCGGTCGCGCTCGTCCCGGAGCGCGTCGATGGTGTGGTAGGTGATCCGCCCGGGCGGGACGCCCGCGTCGACCAGCGCACCCGCCGTGTACCGCGGGTACGTCGAGACGTACGGCGGGACGCCGAAGTGTGCCGGCTCGTCGACGTAGCCGTCAACGATGGTCACGTCGAGGGTCGCCGGATCTGTCATGGCCGCGAGTTGGCCCCCGACGCGTAAAACCGTGACTGAACGGACCACGAACGCGGGCGCCCCGACGGCCTGTCAATCGTCCGACCCGGCGATGGTCGCCCGCCGATCGTTCGAGCGAGTGATAGGCCGCCGGCGGACCATCCGAACGGGCGATCGGCCGCCCGCGGACCGTCCGGGCGATTGATTAGCCGCCCGCCCGAACGGCCGGGTATGCCGCCGACGATGGAGATCAAGTGTACGAACGCGGATTGCTTTCTCGACATGTTCGAGAACCACTACACCTACGAGATGCCCGAGGACCACTCGGTCGCCGACCTGACGTGTCCGGTGTGTGGCGGGACGGACTGCCTCGAAGAGATCGAACTGTGAGTGTCCGTCGGCGGCCGTCCAGGCGGGGGCCGTCCGGGTGTCACAATAGCTAAAAAGCTCAGGTCCCTACGTTCGACGCATGACCATGCAGCACGTTTCCTCCTGCCGGGAGGTGGCCGGCGCGTGATCCGCGAACTCGGCCGCTCGCTCGGGAACGCCGTCCTCGAACAGGTCGGACGAACGTCGAGTCGCATCCAGGAGCGCAAACCGCTCCCGGTCGACCTCCTGGAGAGCGACGAGGCGCACCTCGCCGTCTTCGACGCGCCGGGCGCGACCAGCAGCGACATCCAGGTCCGCTTCGTCGACGGCGAGATACAGGTCCGGATCGACCGGTTCCGCGACTTCTACGAGGAGCACGAGATGCGGCTCCCCGGCCGCGGGCTCTCGCTGGACGGCAGCGTCGCCCTGCCCGACGGGGCGGCCGCCGACCCCGAGGCGGCGACGGCGACGCTGGCCTCGAACGGCACGCTCCGGGTCCGGGTGCCCAAACGCGACGAGGCCACCGGAGCGGCCGCGACCGGGACCGACGAACAGATCGAGACCGAATCCGAATCCGAATCCGAACCCGAACCCGAGCCGGCCGGCAGCGACGACGGGGCGGCCGACGCCGACTCCGACGACTCCGCGGACTCCGACGAGTAGCTACTCGACGGCCATCCCCTCGGCGACCGCGAACTCTTCGTCCCCGTCGAACCGTCCCGGGTCGAATCCCGGAATCCCGTCCGCGCCCAGCACCTCCCGGGCGACGGCGTCGCCGATCGCCGGCGCGCGCATCACCCCGTGTCCCTGCCAGCCGGTCGCGACGTACACGCAGTCCGCGACTTCGCCGACCAGTGGGTCCCGATCCGGGGTCGCGGTACACAGACCGGCCCAGGCCCGCTCGACGGCGGGCGCGACGCCGATCGCCCGGCGCAGGTGCTCCCGCGCGTCCGCCACGAAGTCGTCGTCCGCACTTTGCTTCCAGTCGTCAGGATCGAAGGCCCGCGGTTCGGTCCCGTCGCCGACCAGCACCCCGCCCCCGCGGGGACGCAGGTAGACGCCCGCGGTCGCGTCGTACAGCATCGGCACGGCAGGGTCCGTCGGCCCCGTGACCAGCGCCTGGACGCGGTACGGTTTCAGCGGGATCGTGACGCCTGCCGCCGCGAGGATGGCTTTCGCGTGTGCGCCGGCCGCGACCAGCACCGCGTCGACGGCCCGCTCGCCCGCCGGCGTCAGAACTGCCGGATCGGGACCGGTCGTGACGCCCACCTCGGTTCCGGTCTTGATCGTCGCCCCCGCTTCGCGGGCGCGGTCGGCCATCTCCCGGGCGTACGCGGCGGGATCGAGGTACCCAGCGTCCCGTGCGACCGCCGCGACGGCGACGTCGGCCGTCTCTAATGCCGGGAACCGGGCCGCGAGTTCGTCGGCGTCGAGCAGCGCCACGTCGAGGCCGTGCTCGCGCATCCGCGGCACCTGCTCCTCGATGGCGGCGGCCCGCGAGTCGTCGCCGGCGCGGGCCAGCCAGACGTACGGGCAGTCCGTAAACGAGAACCCCTCGCCCGAGAGGTCCCGGAAGCGGCCGAGCGCGCGCCGGGCGAGGTCGGCGTCCCGGCGGTCGGCGAAGGCGTCGTAACAGATCCCCGCCGCCCGGCCGGTGCTGGCGGCGTCGCTTGCGACCGCGTCCCGTTCGTACAGCCACACGTCGGCACCGCGGCGCGCGAGGTCGTAGGCGGCCGTCGTGCCGACCGCGCCGCCGCCGACGACGGCGACTCGCATGGCTCCCCTAGCCCGCTCGCCGCGAAAAACGCTCCGCTCTAGCCGCCGAACGCGTCGACGCCGCGCGCGGGATAGCCGACCACGTGGTCGGCCCCCGCGTCCCGGAGGCGGGCGACCCGCTCGCGGACGGTCTCGATGTCGCCGACGAGCGCGTACTCGCGGACCCCCTCCAGCAGCACCTCGCGGGCCCGCCCGGTCGCGCTCGCGTCGGTGGCCGCGCCGTCGGGGAGCGACTCCCTGACCGGCCTGCGCCGGGCGGCGTAGGCCCCGACCGCGTCGAGGACGGTGTCCTCGTCGGCGGTCAGCACCGTCGGCGCGTAGACTGCGAGTTCACCCTCGAAGCCGCCGGCCCGGAGCGCCCGGAGGTCGCGCTCGGTCGACGCGGAGAGCAGTTCGAACTGCGTCCCGCCGACCGCGAGCGCGACCCGTTCGATGCCCTCCGTGCCGACCCAGGCGTCCGGCGCGCGTGATAGCGCCTCCCGGAGCCGGGGGGCGATCGGCCGGCGCGTCTCCGCCTCCGAGAGGTACGCCGGGTTCCCGGCGATCAGCACCCGGCCGACGCTGTCGGGCAGGTCCCGGTCTCTCGAGTCGTCGCCCAGCGGGTCGAAGCCGTCGGCCCTGACCGGTGTGGTTACCCTGACCTCCATGCTCTCCGCGAGGTCGGCCAGCGTCGCGGCCGACGGCACGTACTCGTTGCCCTCGTAGTCGACCGTGACCGCGTCGACGCCGAGGTCGGCCGCGCGCCGGACCTCGACCTCGGTGGGCTTGACGGCGACCCCGTCGAGGCCGGCCCGCGCGAGCGCGGCGGTGTCAGTCAGCATCCCCGGTCACCCCCGGGACGGGCGAGTGCGAGTGTCCGATCATCCATCTGGAACGCGATCAGCCGCGAGTGCGACCATGTCGGGGACCTGTACCGGCCGTCGGCTAAAAACGGTGTCGTTTGTGCTCCGCCGACAGTCCGGCCTCATACTGGTAGCTGTAAGTACGTGAAAACTCGAATTGAGAATCCATGCGGAAAGGGTCTGTATCCACAGATAGCAGAGACTGGTGAGTAAAAGAATTACAGCCACCAGTATCAGTTCCGGATACGGGCGTCCTACGGTGGGAGATCAGCATCCGCATCCACGACTCTGTCCGGTTCGGCCGGCATCTCCCAGTCGGTCGTCAGTTCGAGCAACTGGACGAGGATGCGCCCGGTCGCCCCCCAGACGGTGTAGCCGCCGACGTGGAAGTAATGGAGGCGGATCTCCCCGTAGTAGGGGTGGTCCCGCAGTTCGCTCTCGTAGTTGGCGGGATCGATCAGGCCGGCGACCGGCAGGATCGCGATCTCCGCGACCTCGTCTTCGGAGGGAACGTACTCGCGGTCCGGAATCTCGCCGACGAACGGCCGCACCGAGTACCGCGAGACCGTCCGGATGTCGTCGAGTCGGCCGACGATCCGCGCCTCCGCGGGATCGAGGCCGATCTCCTCGTTGGCCTCCCGGAGCGCGGTCGCCCGGAGGTCCGCGTCCTCGGGTTCGCGGCCGCCGCCCGGGAAACTCATCTGGCCGGGGTGCTCGCCGAGGTGGTCGGCGCGCTTGGTAAACAGCAGGTACGCGCCGTCCCCGCGGGTGACGACCGGCGCGAGTACCGCCGCCTCGCGCTCCTCGTCGGTGATCCCGACGGCGCGGTGGTCGGTCACCCGCTCTATTTCCATACGATGCGGAAGGTTCCGCGCGGTCTTAATTCGTCCGGACGGACGGATATCCGTGCCCCCTCTCCCGGTCGGGCCGGTCGCCCCTCGACGTCCCGGCTCATACTGGTGGCTGTAATTCTTTTACTCACCAGTCTCTGCTATCTGCGGGGACAGACTCTTTCCGCCTGGATTCTCAATTCGAGTTTTCACGTACTTACAGCCACCAGTATCACTCGTCGCCGGCCCTGCCGGTCAGTTCCGCCCGCGTCTCCGCCACGTCGACCGACGCCCACGCCTCGATGTCGTAGCTCACGTCGGCCAGCGCGGCGATCCGTCCCTCGTCGCCGGCCGCGAGCGCGTCCGCGGCCTCGTCCCGGAACCGCCCGGCGACGGCCGACGCGAGCGCCTCCCGGTCGACGCTCCTGTCCGGCACGTCCATGATGTGGGGCAGGTCCGCGCCCCCCTCCGGCAACGACGGGAAGGCCGCCGGCCCGACCGCCAGCAGGTCGCCGGTCGCTCCCCCGTTCTCGATTGCGGCCGGGTCGACGCTCACCAGCCGGTAGGCCGCCACAGCCTCCTCGACGGCGGCGTCGACCGCTTCCGGGTCGACCTCATCGCCGCGCTTGAACGCCAGTTCCCCGACTGCCTCGCGGAGTTCCGCACGGGTCAGCGCCCCGAACAGGTCGACCACGCCGGCCAGGTCGTCCCCCGACAGGTCCATACCCGACACGCGCGGCCGGCACCCTTCAGCGTTCCGTCGCCTCCCCGGCCAGACGTGCGTTGTGCGTCACCAGTATTCGGTCGGCAGTCGTCGATCGTCAATCGTCAGTCGTGCCGCTGGTCGGTCGCCGCGCCCGCGTCGTCGGTCGCGTCGGCGAGGCTCTCCCGGGCCGCCGCCCGGAGCCGGTCGGGCGAGAGGTCGGCGTCACGCCAGGCCGGCAGCCGGTCGTCGTCGCCGGGCGGGCCGATGGCCGATTCGTAGGCGCGACACTGCTCGCGCTCCCGGGCGCGGTCGTAGGTCAGGCCGTTGAACGCGGCGTCGGCGGCGTACTGTTCGACCAGCGCAGCGGCCGACTCGCGGTAGGCCGCACGCAGGCGCTCGTAGTCGGGCGCGACCCCGTGGTCGGTCAGGACCCGGAAGAGCGCGTCGGCGACGCGGTCGCACATGCCGGTCAACCCCTCCGACCCGCTGACCGCGCGGTGGTCGTGTTCGTGGACACCGAGGTCGACCTGTGCGCTCCCCGCGAAGCCGGCCGCGTCGAACGCGTCCCCGAGGGTCCCGACCTCCAGACCCCAGTCGGGCGGGGACCGCAACCGCGCCGCGAGTTCGCCCGTGACGGCGAACTCGCCGGCCAGGGCGTACCGGAACGCCCCGAGGTAGTCGACGATCGGGTCGTCGTGGCGGGCGTCGAGCGCCCGGAGCAGCGGCGCGTAGAACAGCCTGAACAGCCGGCCGTAGAGCCGGCGGTTCTCGACGCGGGCGTAGTAGCCCTTGACGAAGTCGAACCCGCGAGTCAGCGGGAAGGCGAGCCGCCGGACGTGGTCGGCGGTGTAGGTCGTCGCGTCGGCGTCGTGGACGACGACGTACTCGTGGCGGGCGGCCACGCCCAGGGCCAGCCACACGTCCCGCCCTTTCCCGGCGGGGCCGTTCAGGCCGGCCTCGGCGAGCACCTCGCGGACGCCGGGCGCGTTACACCAGAGCAGTTCCAGCGGCAGGTCGAAGCCGTCGAGCCACCGGGCGACGGTCCCGACGTCGGACTCGTGGGCGCGCAGCGGGACGACGACCCGGGCGAGGGCCGCCCGTTCGAGTTCCGAGAAGACCCGCTCGGCTGCCAGGCTGGCGTGCTCGCGTTCGGTCACCGGCACCACGACCGCGACCTCGTCGGTCGGGGCCGCCGGCCGGGCGTCCCCGAAGTCGTGGAGCGTCGCCACCCGCTCCTGGACGTACTCCATCTTGGTGGTCGTTGGGGTGAACCGACAAAAATCCCGTCATCGAGCCCTGGCGGCCGCGGGCAGGCGTCCGGCGGCGCTGGCGACCGCCAGGACGACGACCACGAGGACGATTCCCCCGCCCAGCGCGCGGAAGACGGCGTCGAAGGCGTAGCCCGCGTCGGTCAGCGCCCCGACGACGGAACTCCCGGTGGCCTGGACGATCATCATGAGGCCGCTGTAGGTGGCGTAGGCGCTCGCCCGGTGGCGGTCGGGTAGCGAGCCGAGCAGGTAGGTGTCGACCGCGGGGAACATCCCGTGGACGGCGTACCCGAGCGCCAGCGACGCCGCCGCGAGCGCGACGACGCCCGCCGCGACGGTCAGCGCCAGCAGACAGGCCGCGAAGGCCACGAGGATGGTCAACATCAGCGGGACGACCGGGAGGCGGTCGGCTAGCCGCCCGGTGACGTAGAAGGCCGGCACGCCCGCGGCGAAGACGCCGGTCAGCAGGGCGTTGGCGGTCCCGCTCGACAGCGCCTTGACCGTCGTCAGGTAGGTGACGTAGAAGTTGAAGACGCCGTTCCAGGCGAACCCCGCGAACCCGAGGACGGCGATCCCGGCGAGGATGATCCGCCACTGGTGGCGGGCCGCCGTCAGCAGGTCGCGGTCGGCCGCCCCCGCGTCGGGGAGGGCCGTCCGCCGCGCGACCAGCCAGAACGCGGCCGTCGACAGCAGGGCCGCCACCCCGATCCCGGCGACGGCGAACCGCCACGTCCCCGCCAGGAGGGCGACCGACACCGTCGCCGGTGCGGCGACGGCGGCCACCTGCGCTGCCGTCCCGTGGGTCCCGATGGCACGCCCCACGGCATCGGGGAACAGTTCGCTCACCAGGGGGTTCGCGGCCATGAAGTACGCGCCGCTGGACAGCCCCATCAGGAAAGCACCGGCCATCACCGTCGGCACGGACCACGCGATGGCGGTGAACGCGCCCGCGGCGGTCAACACGAGACCGGTCCCGAGGATGACCCGGTGGCGCGGGACGCGGGTCAGCAGGTAGCCCATCGGGATGCGGGGCAGCGCGCTCCCGAGCCAGGCCAGCGTCGCCACCAGCCCCAGTTCCGTCTGGATCGCGCCGAGCGAGAGCCGGAGCGGCTCCAGCAGCGGCGCGAACACGACACGCGCGAGGTTGACCAGGAACACGAGCGTCAGCAACGACCCGAAGAGCTGGCGGCGCGTCACGGCCGGTGTTCGCTCACCCGGTAGTCAAGCGTTCCGACTCGGGCCGGCCGCCAGCGGGTTTTTTAGTTCTGCCTGCGTAGCTGGCGGCATGGACTCTGTCCGGAAGGGGCTCCGCGCGGGCGACATCGAGAAGGACACATACGAACGACTCACCTGTTCGGCGTGTGGCGAGCAGCTCTCGACGAAAAACGACCCGGACGAGATCGCCACCGTCCGGCGGTGTCCGGAGTGTGGCCGCGAATGGAAGCAGCTGGGCTGATCACTCGAACACCGCGTCGAACGCGTCGGCACCCAGCGGCTCGAACTCCCCGGCCGCGACGTTCTCGGTGACGTGGGCGGGGGTTCCCATCCCCACGAGCGCGCTCGTCACGCCCGGGGCGCTCCGGGCGAAGTTGATCGCCCGCTGGGCTGTCGTCTCCCCGTCGACCCGGCTCGCCACTTCCGCCGGCATCTCCTCCGCGAGCCGCCCCTGCATGAGCGAGGCGCTGGTGAACACGTCCAGCCCGGCCTCGTGGGCGAACCACAGCGCGCTCTGTCGGCCGTCGGCTCCCTCGTGGGCCGCGACGGTGAACGCGTCGGCCATGTAGACGTTGAACGGGAGCTGGATTGCCCGCAGGTGGGTCGCCGCGTTGCCCGCCGCCCGCGCCGCCGCGCTGCCGGCGGCGGGCGCCACGACGAGTTCCAGCAACTCGAAGGTCTCTTCTAGCTGGTCGTAGACCGCACCGCGGGACCGCGCTGTCAGCTGCGTCTCCGGATTGTGGACGTAGTAGAGGTCGACGGCGTCGACGCCCAGGTTCGACAGCGACCGGTCGAGCTGGTCGTCGACGAACGCCGGGGCGATGCAGTGCTGGCCGCGGGCCAGGTCCGCCGGATCGATCAGGCCGGCGTCGACGTACTCCGACCGAATGGTCGCTCCGGGGTCGGCCGGCCGCTCGCCGTCGAACGGGACGAATCCGCCCTTCGTCGCCACTAGCACGGCCTCGCGGTCGATGTCGGCCGCCTCGAGGGCCGCGCCGACGACCCGCTCGCTTCGCTGGTGGCGGTAGTTGATCGCCGTGTCCACGACGTTGCAGCCCCCCTCGAGCGCCGCGACGATGGCCTCGCGGTAGCGCTCGTCGGCGGCGTCGGTCGGGTCGCCCAGGTAGGTCCCGACGCCGATACTGGAGACCGCACAGTCGCCGAACCGCCGGAAATAGGTCCGGGCGAACCGGTCGCCGTGTCGCTGCTGGTACTCGCGGGTCGCGTCCGGCCTTGCCATGTGCCGGTTTGGAGCGCCGCGGGCAAAAGACTACACGTCGGCCGACGTCGCAGGGAACGTACTATGGGACGGGAACCGACCACTCTCGACATCGCGGCGAACGGTTAGACGTCGCCGGACATCGCGGCGAACGGTTAGACGTCGCCGGACATCGCGGCGAACGGTTAGACGTCGCCGGACATCGCGGCGAACAGATGTTCGCGGAACTCCTGGACGGTCAGGCCGGCGCTCGGTCCGATCCCGTGCATGTGTTCCAGCGAGAGCTGTCCGCCGCCCATCCGGGCGTGGCCGCCGGCCGACGCCATCGGGATGTCCTCGACGGCTTCGCGGAGCGTCCGGCCCATGTGGACGCGGTCGTCCCGCGACCGGCCGGAGAGCCGGAGAGTGCCGTCGCGTTCGCCCGCGACGACGACCGCGGTCACGCCCTCGAGCCGGAGGAGTTCGTCGGCGGCCTGCGGGATGGCGTCGACGTTCGACACCTCGCCGACGTTGCTGTACGCGAACGCGCCGCGGATCTCCCGGTTCTGGATGGCCCGGGCCTTCACGTCGAGCACCTCCGCGTCCACCTCCGGGTTGGCGATCCGGTCGAGCGCGTTCGAATCGACCCCGGGGTAGAGGTACTCCGCGGCCCGGAACTCGCTGGCCGAACACCCCTTCGTCAGCCGGTTCGTGTCGGCCTGGATGCCGAACAACAGCGCGGTCGCAACCTCGGCCGGCAGCGTCGTCGCCGGGTCGTCCGCGTCGCCGCCCGGCTCCCAGTCGAGGTCCCGGAAGTACTCGGCGAAGATGGTCGCGCACGCCCCGTACTTGGTCCGGACGTCGGTGAACGCCTGCCCCGACCCGCCGCCGGGGTGGTGGTCGACGACGGCGTACGGGTCGATCCGGTCGCAGCCGGGAAACCCTCTGGGTTCGTTGTGGTCGACGAGCACTACCCTGTCCGCCGCGATTTCGCTCGCGTCCTCCAGGTTCTCCATGTCGAGATCGAGAACGGTGCGGAATGCGCGGTTCTCCTGGTGGCGGACCTGGCCGGGGTACTGGAGTGTCGCTTCGGTGTCGACGGCCCGGGCCATCGACTCGACCGCCATCGCGGACGCCATCGCGTCCGGGTCCGGGTTCGGGTGCATCAGGACGGCGACCTCGTCGGGTTTCGCCAGCGTCTTCTCGAACGTGTCGGCCGACGACCGACCCAGCAACCGGATCAGCAGCCAGATCACGCCGAGCAACGCGACCGCGCCGACCGCCGCGACGACGACCAGTACCAGCGGATTCTGGAGGGCGACCCCCGAGACGGCGTCGACCGTCCACCCGAGGTCGACGCGAGCGACCGCTGGCAGCCTCATATGCGATACTTTGACTGCACCATCGAATAAGAAGGTTCCCCCCAGACGGACTCGTCCCGGCGGCCGAACCCCTCCGTTGTCCCGCGTATCAGCCCCGAGCGGCGCGATACGCCGCGATCGCCTCCCGGTATCCCTCGCGGAAGGTCGGATAGGCGAACTCGTACCCGAGCGCCCGGAGTTTCCGGTTCGAACACCGCTTGCTGGTCTCGATGCGCCGTTTCGCTGCCGCCGAGAGGTCGTCCGCCGCCAGCCGCTCGGCCGTGGTCTGTTTCGGCGGGCGCTCGACGCCACACTGGTCGGCCAGCCAGTCAGCGAACTCCCACTTCGAGGCCGGTTCGTCGTCCGTGACGAGGACGACCTCGTCCCGCGCCAGGTCCGCCGTCAGCAGGTGTCCGATCGCGCCCGCGGCGTCGCGCCGGTGGACCATGTTCAGGTATCCTTCGGTCACCGGCCCGTCGAGGTACCGGTCGAGCCGGTACCGGTCCGGCCCGTACAGCCCCGAGAGCCGCGCGACCGTCCCGTCGATGCCGTGGTCGGCGGTGGTCTCGACGGCGACCCGTTCGGCCTCGGCCAGCACGCGCGTCTTCTCGGTCGTCGGGTCGATCTCGGTGTCCTCGTCGACCCAGTCGCCCCCGTGGTCGCCGTACACGCCCGTACTCGACGTGTAGACGAGCCTGTCGGGCGGCTCCGACCGGGCGGCGAACGCCTCGATCGCGGTCCGGAGCCCCTCGACGTAGATCTCGCGTGCTGCCGCCGCCCCCCGTCCTCCGGAACTGGCGGCGAACACCACTGCGTCTGCGTCCGGGACCCCCGCCAGGTCCCCGGGATCGCCCACGTCGGCCCGGACTGCCTCGAATCCGGCCCGTTCGATCGCTCCGACGCCGCTCTCGGAGCGGCGGACGCCGACGACCTCGTGGTCGAGCGCCAGGAGCCGTCCCAGTTCGATCCCGACGTAGCCACAGCCCAGGATTGCCACGCGCATCCGTCTCACCGCTTGCGCGACTCGATGAACTGGTGGAGGCGGGCGTACTCCGCCAGGGTCATCGCCTGGCGTCCCTCGATTTTCTGCTGGATCTCCTTGGCCTCCATCTCGGCGTCGATACCCGACTGGATCGCCTCCACGTCGAGCACGGCCGTCGACATGCCCATCAGGAGCATATCCCGCGCCTCCGCGGCGATGGTCTCCGCGTCCGGCAGCGATCCGTCGGTCGCCAGGATGGCGGCCGCCTGCTCCAGCGTGACCTCGGGGCGGTTTCCGCCGGCCAGCGCCGCTACGAGGTCCCGGTCGACGCCGCTTTCCCGCGCGACGGCGTCGACCCCGCCGTCGTCGATCGGTTCTTCCAGCCGGCGCCGGTAGGCCGACAGCAACTCCTCCGGCGTCGACCCCCCGGCGTCGGCGAACTCGCCTCTGAGCATACGCCGGCTACTCGCTCCCGATACATATACACCCGGACACGAATAGTTCAACGCGTCCGTTGCTTGTTTCGGAGCGAGAGAATCTCTCCCGACTGATCGGTCCGGGAAACCGTTGCGTGGTTCGTGTCCGGGTATATAGGGCTGTCACTCTCCGCCCCGTTCGGGCCCCGCCCGCGGCCACCCCGGCGAGCGCTCGTCGGCGTTCCCGTCCACGTCGCCGACGCCCCGCCTGCCCGGCGGCACGACCACGACGACCGCGGTTTCGACCTCGAACGCGATCCGCTCTGTCCGGCCGAGGCGTTCTGCCTCCCCGTCCTCGTCGTAGTCCAGCGTCGCCGTCCGGTTCTCCCGGACGTAGACCAGACTCCCACCGGGCTGGGTGGGCGACCCGTGTCTCGCGCGGACCGAAAAGCGCGCGTACTCGCCGCGGACGGTCACCGCCCAGACGTTCGTCGTCGCGTACCAGTACCCCGGGGCCGGCGCGACCGGCATCCCGGCCGGCAGCACCTCGAAGGTCTCGTTCGCCCACCGCCCGAGTGCCTCCCGGCTCGCCCGTTCGCCCTCGGACGCGAGCGCACGTTTCAGTTCGCGCTTCGTGACCCGACGGGTCGCCCGCGCGGTCCGCTCGACGACCGGCTCGGCCGGTCGAACCTCGCTGGACTGCAACGAACGGGTCAGGTTCGTCTCCAGCCGCGTCCGGAGCCAGTCGCGCCGGACGCCTGCCCGCGACTCCCCGACGGCGACGCGCGCGAGGGCGCGGGCGGCCGACCCGTTCCGGAACGCCCGGGCGTGGGCCTCCGGGCTCTCCCAGGACGACAGTCCCCGGTCGACGATCCGGCGGCGGTGGGCCGGGCTGTCCCCGACTCCCTCCTCCTGGAGCACGGCGCGCACGCCGGCCCGGAGGCGGTCGTTCGCCGACCGGACCGCATCCCGGAGCCGCGTTCGCCGGTCCGCGAGACTCCTGTTGCCCTCGCCGAGTGCGGCGTCGGCCGCGTCGAGCGTGCCCGCGGCCGACCGCAGGCTCGTCCTGTCCGTCCGGAAGAGACCGTCGGTGAGCAGATCGGCGGCGTCACCGTACGGGACGGTGAACACGTTCACGTTCCGCGCGACCAGCGGGTGTTCGGTCCGCGTCTCCCCGGCCGGCGGGAGCCGGCCGCCCGGCACGCCCCCGAGCGGCAGGTACGAGGGGGCGGCGTCGACCCGTAGCTCGAGCCCGGCGGTTCGATCCTTTTCGTCCGGCGGATCGTCCCCGGCCACCGTAGAAACGATCGCGTCCAGCCGCCCGGCCGACGGGCCGCCGGCACGCGCGAGAACGTTCTCGAACGCCGTCCGCCGACGCTGTCGCTCCCCTGCGCGTCGGTCGAGTCGCGCGAGCACCAGGTCGAGGTAGGCGGCCCTGACCGCGGCCCTGGCCTTGTCGGCGACGGCCCCGTAGGTCGCCGGTGCGTCGACGAGCGACGCCCGCCGTTCCCGGAGTTTCGTCGCCAGGGTCGCTGCCGGCGTGGCCTCGAAGGTCCCAACCTCGCCCCGCCGAACGCGCGTCGAAACCGCCCGGACGCGCTCCCGGAGACGGACCAGGTCCCGGTAGAGCCACCGGCGGAGTTCCGGCGGTCGCTCCCCGCGTACGGTCGCGGGCGACCTGTCGAGTCCGCCCGTCACGGCCCGCTTCGCCAGGGCGTCCGGCCCCCCGCGGGCCTCGACGACCCGCGCGATCGTCCGGTTGCGCAGGTCGGCGAGGTTCGGTCCGGACAGGGGCCCTTCGCCGCGCTCGTGGACCGTCCGGATACCGCGTCGCGGCGCGAACTTGCTCCGGGCGTGCCGGCCGACCATCGCCAGTTCGACGTCGTACCGATCGACCCGCTTCGCGCTCGTCCCGCGCGTCCTCTTGCCTTTCTCCCACTCCCGTCGAACGACGTGGGTGACCGTCACCTGCCGCCGGTAGCCGACCAGTTCGTGCCACCCCCGGGGCGATCCGAGGGACGCGTTCCCGCTCCCGCTGGCGGTCGCATAGCTTCGGCGTTCCGTCTCTACCAGTCCCCACCCCGGACCCGGCGACACGGCCGCCAGAGAGCCGCTGGTGCCCGTCTGTTCGACGTCGGTGATCGGCCGCACCGACGCGCTGTAAACCGAGCGCACGATCCCGGAGGCGTTGCCGCCGAAGAGGTCGACGAACGCGGCGTCGGCGGTCCGGTTGACGCCGACCGTCAGTCGATCCGCTACGCCGGGCGCTTCCGCTCTCCTCGCGTACGGCGGCTCCCCCGTTCCGGTCGCCGGTCGCGCTCGCTTCGCGGCGGCCAGCACCTCGCGCGCCCACTGTCGGCCGCTGGTAGCGCCGGCCAGAAGATCGATCAGCCCGACGCGGGCGGTGGCCCACAGGCGTGCGCGCCGGCCGGCGGGGTCGCTGTCGCCGAACGCGGCCCGCTGTTCGGCCAGCAGGGCACCGTTGGCGAGCAGTTCGACGTGCCGGTTTGCGACGACGTTCTCGACCGGCGCGCCGCCGTACTGTGCGTACCCGCGGGCCCAGGCCGCCACAAAGAGACGGCCGGTCAGCCGGCGTGCCAGCCCCGGATCCGTGGGGGCGGCACCCAGTCGCTTTTCGAATCGCTCGACCCGACGGTGGAGTGCCAGCACTGGCGTCCGGACCACGAGCGTCGGGGTGAACCGCTCGCGTCCGACGACCGCTCCCTCCCGTCGCGCGACGACGCTGACGTTCTCGATGCGCACCCGGAGTGCCGTCCCGTTCGGTCCCGCGGGCGCGACGTGGACCCGCCGCTTTGCTCGCCGGAGCGCGCTCGCGTTCGGCGTGGCCGGCAGCCCGGCACTCGCGCGGACGCCGCGCCCCCGCTCGTCGATCAGCCCCAGTTGTCGCCTGGCGTGGACGTAGATCCGGAGCCTGAGTGCGTCCCGGAATGGGCTGTCCGGGTCGAGGACCTCCCCCGCCGCCGTGTCCGCCCGGGCTGTCACCGGCGAGAGCGCGCTCTCCCTGGCGGCGCGCTCGATGGCGGTCCTGAGCGCGACCCCCGTCGCCGCCGTCGCCTCCTCCATCGCCGCGTCGACGGCCGGATCGGACGCGTCCGGCGGGTCGCGCGACTGCATCGTCGCCGCGAGGGTCGCGCTCCCGACGAGTAACACGACGCCGACCAACGCGAACGGGACCCGCGCCCTCTCGTCGATGACGATCCCACGACGCCGTCTCATCCAGACCACGTCCTGCGCCGGCCGCGACCGCCCCGCCGATGCTCGCGCCGGTCGCGTCGGCGAACCGGCGGTAGCGGGCGGTCGTCACGCCCCTCACCGGACGGCGCTCCCGGAGTGCGATCCTCGTCTCGCGCGCGGGGAACAGTCCGGCGACGATCCCATCCGCGACGACCGCCGCTACCGCGTCGTACCCCCCCGTCCGTGCCGCCCGGCGCGCCCGCCCGCCGACCCGCGGGAGGCCGCTCGGGAGCGTTACGGTCGCGGCTCGCACGTCGGCGGTCGGGGGCGGCCGCGGCCCGATCCGCCGGTAGCCGCGCACCGGGGCCCTCGGGTACGGCTCCCAGACGGCGACGACCGCCGTCCGGCGGTCGGGTCGGGACACCGCGGACCGAACCCGGCCGGCAACCGCCCGCCCGAACGCCGGCGTTGCCAACCGGACGCGACCGTCTCCGACGCTGAGGTTCGCCGTCGCGGTCTCGACGAGGAGTTCGCCCAGCGTGCCGTGTGCGACCCGTTCGACCCTCCCACTGTTGCCCTCGCCGGGCGATCCCGCGGCCGATCCGTCGGTCCGGAGCGCGTACTCGACCGTCTCCGTCGAGGAGACGAGCGCCGTCGCCGTCTCGTCCGCGTCGGCCCGCTGCTCCGGCGACGGGGTGGCTGCCAGCACCGCGACGGCACCCCCGACGAGCAACAGGAACAACACCACGTCCAGGACGGCGCTGGTCGCTCTCATGTCCAGACGGTCACCCGGAGGCGGCCGGAGATGACGCGACCCGGTTCGACTCGCACTCCGACGCGGCGCGACGCGTCGTCGGCCGTTTCGGGCGGTATCGGTCCGACCGCCCAGCGCCGTTCTCCGGCGGTCAGCGTCGCGTTCAGCCGGTAGCCCGACGGGGCCGTCTCGATCGCGTTCCGAAGGTCGCCTGGATCGACTACGCCCGCCGTCTCGATCGCCGCGTACGCCCGGTCCAGCGCCGTCCCGGCTACGTCCCGACCGCCGGTCGCCGGGAGGGCCGAGTCGGCCGCGACCGCGTAGATCGTCAGTCCCGCTCCGACGACGACGGCGGCGACCATCGCCGGGATTGGTTCGAACTGTCCCCTACGCCCCGACGAGCGTGACATCGACGCCCTCCCAGATCACCCGGCGGATGCGAACTGTCCCGTCGACCGGCTGCCAGGTCGGCTCGCGCTGCTGTGCCGCGGCAGCCGCGGCACTGAACTCGCTCCTGTCGTCGAATACCCGCGACGGTGCCGTCCCGTCGAGGACGGCCCGGAGCGGCCCGCCGTCGGGGACCGGCGTCACCGGTCCGTACGCGAGCGCGGCCTGTGCCGTCCCCCCTGGGCCGCGCAGCCGGAGCCGATACGCGCCGAGTTCGATCTGCTCGGCGTCGACCGGGTGGGTAGCTGTCGCCGCGTACTGGCTCGCGGCGACCTGGTCGATCCGCTCGGCCGTCGCGGTCGCGTCCGGGGCCGCGGCACCCGGGAGGCGGACCGCGACGGCCAGCGCGACGACGCCGACGACCGCGAGCCCGATCCAGACGTACCACGCGTCGAAGGGCGCGTCGAACATGGTCCCGGCTGGTCCCGGTTTCCCATTTAAACGTTCAGACGAGTCGCGTGGTCGCGGCGAACGCGACGAGGTAGGTCGGCACCGCGATCAGCAATGCGATTCCGGTGCGGTAGCCGATCAGCGCGCGGTCGAAGCCCCTGGACAGCCCGGCCGCGAGCGCGGTCAGCGCGACCGCGAGAAAGAGGACGTACGCACCGGCTGCCAGCCCCAGCGCCGCGGTCTCCGGTCCGCCACCGCTCCCGAGCAGTCCGCCCGAGAGAGCGTCGGCCATGGCGACGGTCGCACCGGCCACGAGCGGCGCGAACACGGCCCCGGTGTGTCCGAGCGTCGCGGTGACGCTCTCCAGTTCCCGTCTGGCCTCCCGCTCGACCGTCCGGAGCTGTTCGAGGTGGTCGGCCATCGCCACGACCGCCGACCCCGCCGGCCGGCCCTCCCGGGCCGACAGCGCGAGCAGGGCGACCGTGCTCTCGGCCCGCGGACTCGGGAGTTCCAGGCCGTGCTCGCCCCGGAACGCCCCGTCTACGCCGACGCGTAGCTGGCGCTGTCGTCGAGTGGCGGCGGCGAATACGGCCCGCGTCTCGCCCGTCAGCTCCGCCGTGGCCCGGTCGAGCGCCGACTCGACGGCCAGCCCTTCCTCGATCCGTCGCCCGACCAGGTACAGCGCGTCCGCCAGCCCCGACTCCAAGTCGTCGATGCGGTCCCGGACGGTCATGACGCGGCGGTACCTGACGACGAGTGCGGTTCCGATTCCCGGACCGACGGCCGCCAGCACCCGGGTCCACCCCGGCAGCAAGGCGGTAGCCACCCCCCATCCGATCAATGCAACACAGAGGCTCGCGGCGATGGCCCGCACCCGGCTGTCGTCGAGGGCGGGATGCTCCGCCGACAGCGTCGGGGGCGGGAAGGCCACTGGCCGACGCGCGAGCAACCACGCGCCCGCGGCGACGAGGCCCGCCGGGAGCACCGCGTCGTAGACGACCACGAGCACCGGCACCGAGGCGGTCAGTCCGACCGCGCCGGCCGCCGGGAGGATCGACAGCAGGGACAGCGGCAGGAGGACGCCGAACGCGTAGAGCGCGGTCGTCGGTCCCCGGATCTCGTTTGCGAACGCCTCCATGCGCTCGCGGGTACCGTCGAGGGTAGCCTCGACGGCCCGGTCGAGCGCTCGCGCGCGCTCGTCCGGCGGCGCGGATCCAGCCGACTCGATCAGCAGGACGCCGCGCCGGAGCGCCGGGAAGCGGTCGCCCCACTCGTCGGCGAAGGCCGACAGTCCCGACCCGCGGTTTCGACGGTCGGCGTGATCCGCATCCGAAGGACCGCCCTGCTGATCACGCCCGGGGCCTCCCCGAGCGCGCTGGTGCGCCGGGCGGTCGCCAGCAGCCCCGGCCCGGCGTGAACCGCGTGGGTCACCGCGAACGCGACGGCCACGACGGCCAGCCCCGCGGGCATCCGGAACCCCGGTGGTGCGACCAGGACCGCGACCGGCGCGACCGCCGCACAGGCCAGGCCGGCCCCGCAGCCCGCGCGGACGACGGTCGCGGCCGTGACCTCGGCTTCGAGGAAGCCGAGTGCCCGGTCCACGTCGTCGCCCGGGTCGACCTGCCGCGGGTAGAGCCGGGCGAACGCCCGGAGCAGTCGCGTCAGCATGTCCGCCGGTCGGCCTGTGCCTCGACGTAGGTCGTCGGTCCCGTCTCCTCGCGGTCCACCCGCTCCCGGAGCCAGTCGGCCCGGGCGTCGAGTTCGTCTCGCACGGCGGCGTACGGTTCCCCCGGCGAACCGAGGGCTGCGACGGCCCTGCTGTTCCCCCGTGAGCGTCCCGCTGGCCACCAGCGCCGGGAGCGTCAAGGCCTCGCGGTCGTGGGCGCGGAACGCGAACGCGACGCCGTCGCTGGCCGGCTCGGTGACGCCCCGCTCTCTGACCGCCGCCCCGCCGTCGCCGTGGATCGTCCCGAGGACGGTGCTCCCGCCCGCGCCGACGCGCATCGCCTCGTAGAGGGCAGCGGCCTCCTCGCCGCGAACCTCTCCGACGACGAGCGCCCCCTCGCCGAGCCGCAACGCGGCCCGGAGGGCCTCGGTCGGCGTCACGCCGGCGTCGTCGTCGTCGGTCGCCGTCCGGAGGACCTGCACGTCCCGCCCGGCTCCCTGGAGCGCCGCGACCGGTAGCTCCGGCGTGTCCTCGATGACGACCGTCCGCGTCCCGGCCGGAAGCTCCCAGAGTAGAGCACCCAGCAGCGTCGTCTTCCCGGCTCCGCGGGTCCCCGCGAGCGTCCCGCTGGCCACCAGCGCCGGGAGCGTCAAGGCCTCGCGGTCGTGGGCGCGGAACGCGAACGCGACGCCGTCGCTGGCCGGCTCGGTGACGCCAGCGACCCGGACGTCGCGGTCGCCCGCCGACGCGACCGCGTCGATGACCGGACTCGCCCGCGAGAACGCCCGACCGCTCGTCCGCCTGAACCGCGAGGCCAGCGCCTCGACGCCGTCGTCGGTGAGCCGGACGTTCGTCCGCATCGGTTCGTCCCCGACCCGGACGCGGAGACGGTTCTCGGATACCGGCGCTGTGGCGAACGCGTCCGAGACCGCCGGATCCGCGAAGATGTCCTCGAGGAGGCCGTAGCCGCGCGTGTGCTTCCTGAGCGCGGTCGTCAACCGCGCCACCTGTTCCGTCCCGTCCGCGACCCGCCGGATCGCCCGGGCCGGCGCCCGCTGGCCGCCGGAGACGGCACCGCTGGCCAGGCGCTCGTGGGCCGCTGCCAGCGTCGCCAGCGCGTCCTCGTCGAGCGCGTACTCGACCGGTTCGAGGTGGTAGGTCCGGAGTTCCCTGTCCGGCTGTGCGTATATCCGCGCGGTCGCGTCCGTTTCGAGCGTCCGCTGTTCGACCAGTTCGGCGTCCGGCGGCGGTCGGGGGACGACCCGCCACCGGCTGATCGTCGGTCCCGCGTACGGCCTGAGGATGTCCGTGTAGCTCTCGCCGGCGCACCTGGCGGTCGCGAGCCCGGTTTCCGCGGCGATACGAGCGACGGGGCCGGCCCGGCCAGTCGCCTCGTGTGCCGCCCCGAGGGGGTCCGTCTTCGCCCGCTCGGCGAGGTCGGCGTCGTGAACCGCGGCGACGTCCGCGAACCGGCCGGCGGCGACCAGCAACGCCGCCCCGTCGCCCCGGTAGACCCGCTCGACGCCGTCCGCCCGCGTCCGGACGGCCTCGACGTCCCGCTCGGTGAGCGCCGCGACAACTGTCCGGCGGCAGTCCGGGCTCGTCGCCAGCGTGCCGCCGTCGGCGCAGTCGTCCGCGTCGACGACCAGGTCACCGTCCTCGAAGGCGACGGCGCAGCCACACCCCTCCGGCTCGTCCTCGAGGAGCCGTTCAAGCGTCCGGTGCATGGCTCCGGCTGTCCTCCCGATCCGGTTTAAAGTTCAGCCGCCGCAGGACGACCACCCGGCCACCGGACGTGCGTCTGAGCGATGCCGCGAGCCGGTGAGTCCCGGGCTCACGGAGCACGAGCGGACCGTCCCCGTCGGCCCGTTGCACCCGGGCGACGTCGATCGTCAGGCTTCCGTTGCGACCGCCGGCGAGGTGCCAGACGATCCTCGTGCTCCCCGGTCGTCCGGCGGCTCCACTACTGTTGATCCTGAGCACCTCGACGCCGGCGGCCGCGAACGACCGGCGGGGGAGCCTCAGCGATATCACCCGTCTCGCCCCCGGCTTTCCGGGCCGAACCGCGTCGTCGCCCGCGACCAGCGTCCCGAGTTCCCGTTCGAACTCCCCGGCCTCGGAACGGAGGTGCGCCGCGGTGCGGTCGGCCCGCGCGTCGTCGATGGCCGGCAGGCTCACCGCCAGCAGCGCCCCGGCGAGTACGACCGCCAGGACCGCCCGTAGCACTCACAGCCCCTCCCTGAGCCGGTCGACGACGCTCGACCGATCCTCCCCTTCCTCGTCGGGTTCGGGCGACGAGTTCGTCGGCTCTCGCTCGCAGTACTGTCCGGACGACCGTTCGTCCGGACGTCCCGGCTCGCGCGACGGTCCGGAATCCGGATCCGGATTCCGGCCGGGGTCGGCGTCGAGGCGCTCCTCGGCTGATGGCACCGTCTCGTTGCGGCTCCGCGGGCGGTCCCCCGGGTCCGGGCCGCGACGGGTACCGTCCTCGGTGATCGCGTCGTGGCCGCGCCGTCCCGTTCGTCGAGCGGCCTCCCGTTCGTCGAGCGCCGTCTCGACCGCCCGTGCCTTCGCCAGGGCGGCGTCGGCCCGCCGCTCGACGTCCCGGTTTATCGAGCGGACGTTCCCGACGTAGCCGCGGATCGCCCTGACGGCGGCCTCCAGGTCCTCCATCCGGGCTTCGAGATCGGCGATGCGTTCCTCGACGTCCGTATCGCCCCCGGCCGGCAGGGTGGCGTCGTCGTTCCCGTCGCTCAGGGCCCGTTCCACGGCTCGGAGTCGCTCGTCGATGGCGTCGTCCGGCATGGCGGCGCTCGTCGCCCCCTCCGGTTTGAACCTTCGGCCGGACACAACGTTGATTAGTCGGTGCTCCGAGAATTCGAGTATATGAAAGCCGTCCTGATCGGCGTCGGCCAGGCCGGGGGCAAGGTCGCCCAGGCGCTGGCCGAATACGACTACGAGATGGACTTTGGCGCGGTCCAAGGCGCGCTCGCGGTCAACACCGCCCGTCCGGACCTCCAGACGCTCGACATCGAGACGATGCTGATCGGGCAGGACCGCGTCAAAGGGCACGGCGTTGGGGGCGACAACGAACTCGGCGCGGAGATCATGCAGGAGGAGGCCGTGGAGGTGATGGACGCCCTCGACGGCCGCATCACGGCGTCCTCGGAGGCGATTTTCGTGATCGCCGGCCTCGGCGGCGGGACCGGGAGCGGGGGTGCACCCGCGCTCGTGCGCGAACTCCAGCGCGTCTACAGCATCCCCGTCTACGGGCTCGGCATCCTCCCCGGCCGCGACGAGGGGGCCATCTACCAGGCCAACGCCGGCCGGTCGCTGAAGACCCTGCTCCGGGAGGCGGATTCCGTGTTGCTGATCGACAACGACGCCTGGCACTCGGCGGGCGAGAGCGTCGCCGAGGGGTTCGACGCGATCAACCGGAACATCGCCCAGCGGGTCGGCCTGCTGCTCGCGGCTGGCGAGGTGATCGAGGGGGTCGGCGAGAGCGTCGTCGACTCCTCGGAGATCATCAACACCCTCCGGTCCGGGGGGCTCGCGTCGCTGGGCTACGCCAGCGCCGACGCCAGCCCCGACAGCGGCGAGAACATCAACGTCATCACGAGCGCGACCCGGAGTGCCCTCCTGACCGGGACGAGCCTCCCCGACGCCGTCGAGGCCGACGCCGCCCTCCTGGTGGTGGCCGGCGACCCCGACCGCATCGCCAGGAAGGGCGTCGAGCGCGCCCGCCGCTGGCTCGAAGAGGAAACCGGGAGCCTCGAAGTCCGGGGCGGCGACTTCCCCCTGGAGAGCGAGCGCATCGCCGCGCTCGTCCTGCTGGGCGGGGTCGAACGCGGCTCCCGGGTCCAGCAGTTCCTCCAGCGGGCCAGGGATGCCGCCGAAACGGTCGAAAAGCGGGATACCACGGAACAGTTCCGGAACGACGACCTGGACGACCTCTTCTGATCGCGCGGCGGCACGCACCACAAGACACTTTCTGGGCCGCCGACCTGTCCCGTCCATGGAGCCCCGCGACAGAGCCCTCCTGTTTTTCGTTCACGCCCTCGAAATCGGCCGGACTGGCTCCCGTACTGCCGACAACGGGAGCGCGGTCTCACTGGCGAGCGACGAATCCGGCCTCTTGCCCACTACACATCGTACAGTTTCCCGAGGGAGACGCGCGGCCGAACGCGACGGTGTCGAACGCCACGGTCGTCCTCTCGTTCGAACCGGTGGCACGCGACGCGGTGCTGGACCGGTACAGCGTCGACTACAGTGTCGCCCCGCCGGTGGCACGGCGCGCCGTCGACGAGGGGACCGCGACCGCGATGGTACAGTACCACCCCGAGGAGGGTATCGAGCGTCCGCTCGACGAGCACCAGCGGTTGCTCGACGAGGCGCGCGAGAACGACGACCGCAAACCCTAAACGAGGCTCGATCCGTCGAAGGCCGTCCCGTCGGTCTCCACGTCCATGAGATCGAGGATGGTGGGCGCGATGTCGAACAGGTCGGCGTCGTCGATGCGGGCCGACTCGTCCTCGACGAACAGGCAGGCGTTGTCGAAACTGTGCATCCCGTTGCGGGGCCCGTGGCCGAACACCTCGTCGCTCCCCTTGAACCCGGCCTTGAGATCGAACCCGTGGTTCGGGATCACCACCAGGTCCGGCGCGATGTCGGCGTGAGCGCCGCGGAACGCGTCCTCCTTGGTGACGACGCGGTCGGCCACCGGATTGCCGTCGGGCCCCTCCAGGGATTCGAGCGCCGCCGCGAGTTCGTCGCGGGTCGACTCGTACTCCGACTCGGGGACGCTCCCGCGGGGTTCGCGGCCCTCCAGATTGATGTAGAACCGGCCGGGGATCAGCGAGTACGCGCGGGTCTCGTCGGCGATGTCGCCCAGTTCCTCGTGGTCGTCGTCCTCGTAGGAGAGCCACCCTTCCCGGCGGAGCCACTCGTTGAAGTGGACCTCGTAGTCCAGCGAGGTGAAGCCGTGGTCGGAGGCGACGACCATCGTCGTGTCGTCGTCGAGCATCCCGCGGAGTTCGCCCAGGTAGCGGTCGACCTTCCGGTAGAACTCCAGGAACTCCTCCTCGTACTCCCCGTCGCGTTCGTAATCTCTGAACAGGAAGTGGTTGACCCGGTCGGTGGTCATGAAGACCCCGAAAAAGAGGTCCCAGTCGTCCTTCCGGACGTGGTGTTTGAACGCCTCGTGGCGCTTGTCGAGCGTCTCGTGGGCGTCCTCGACGAACTCGGACTTGTCGTCCTTGTGGCCGAGTTTGGCGTTGACGTCGATCCGGTAGTCCATCCCCGAGAGGCGGTCGCGGAGGTCGTCCGGGTAGGCCGCCTTGTCGACCCCGGGCGAGAGAAAGCCCGACACCATCCGCTGGACGTCCCGCTGGGGCGGAAAGGTCACTGGCACGTTCATCACCGTGGCCTCCCGGCCCGCGTCCTGGACGCGGTCCCAGAGCCGCGTCGCCTGGACGTCCCGGCCCATCGGTACGTACGTGTCGTACGATCCGTTCTCCCGGTCCTGGAACCCGTAGACCCCCGTCTCGCCGGGATTGACGCCGGTCGTCAGCGACGGCCAGCAGGCCGACGACTCCGGCGGCACGATGCTGTCGATCGCGCCGGCGCTCCCCTGGTCGGCGAGGGCCGCGAGGTTCTCGAACTCGTCTCTGTGCTCGGCGAGCAGGCTGTACGGAACCCCGTCGATCCCGAAGAAAGCGACCCGGGGACCGTCGTCGCCGCGAAGCCGGTCGAACAGACCCATACGGCGCGTTACCACCGACGGGCACAAGAAGCTTCTTTTCGCGGGGCGGGCGGCTCAGTCTTCCCCGAGTCGACGGCCACAGTCCGGACAGCGCTTTTCGCGCTCGTAGTTCTCCGGAACGACCGTCGGGTGGTCGAGGCCAGCAGTGCGGTGGTTCGCTGCCATCACCCGCCGCTACGGCGGCGTGCCTCAAGTAATTACCCATAATTATAATACATCGCGGAGCGTCCGTCCGATAACTCCGGAGCATACGTCCGCACCGATGTCATCTCGCCGGACCCGCGAGGCTCGACTGCAGTGCGGCGCGTCGGGCAACCGTCCCCCGGTTACAAGGGGTACGAGTCCCGAGGGAACGACGTGATCGAGAAGAACGTGGGCGGTCTCGACCGGCAGTTCCGTTTCGCAGCCGGCTGTTTCCTGGTCGCGGTCGGCCTCGCCGCACTGTCGGGCGCGTGGGCCGCCGGGTCGACGGTCGCGGCGCTCTCGCTGGCGGCCGGGGCCGGGTTGCTGTTCAACGCGGCCACGCAACGGTGCCTGGCGAACTGGCTACTCGGTGTGGATACCTGCGATCGGTAGCGCGGTTACCCGAAGTGTTCCCGGTAGAGCTCCTGTGCGTGCTCGATGGCGTCCATCGCGGCCGCCTTGTCCTCCCAGCCGAGCGTCTCGACCTCCTTGCCCTCCTCCAGATTCTTGTAGGTGGCGAAGAACTCGTCGATCTCGTCGATTTGTTGCTGGGGGATGTCTTCGAGGTCCTCGATGTGGTCGAACCGTGGATCCTCGGTGGGCACGGCGATGACCTTGTCGTCCTGTTCACCGTCGTCGTCCATCTTCATTAGCGCGACCGGGCGTGCCTCGATCACGCAGCCGGGGAACGTCTGGTCCTCGACGAGAACGAGGACGTCGAAGGGGTCCTCGTCGTCGTAGTACGACCGGGGGATGAACCCGTAGTCGCTGGGGTAGTGGACGTTGCTGTGGAGCACCCGGTCGAGCATGACCCCTGGGATGTCCTTGTCGTACTCGTACTTGTTCCCCTCTCCTTTGAGACATTCGACGACGGCGTAGATTTCCTCGGGCGGGTCCGGTCCCGTTTCGAGATCTTCCCAGAGATTCGTCATCGTCGCGGACTGGGACAGGCGGCCAAAAAGTATTTTCGGCATTCCGGCCTACTGACCATGTTCGAACCCGCGTGTTCGTAATCCTGCCGACACCGGTCGGGATGGTACGTACGTCGCCACCGAACGTAATTACATGCCGACATTTCGATTCCAAACGAGACAAATTATTCTTAGCTGGTATAACACAGATTTGATATGGAATAATAAAAGATAGTTCAGCCTTCTTCCTACGAAATATCCTTCAGTCACTGGAAAGTTAACAAGCGTTAAATAGCTTGATGACATTAAAGTAACTATGTCAGAGGCACAAAGCGTTGCCGCCGATCCCGGCACTGCCCGAGAGCTGACGGCCTTCCAGCAGAACATTCTGGTGATCCTCAGCGAGGAGCCCCGCTACGGGCTCGCGATCAAGCGCGAACTCGAGGACTACTACGACTCGGAAGTGAACCACGGTCGGCTCTACCCGAACCTCGACGACCTGGTAGAGATGGGGCTGGTCGAGAAGAGCCAGCTCGACAAGCGGACAAACCAGTACGCCCTCACCGAGGACGGCTACCAGGCGGTCGTCGACCAGCTCGCGTGGACGTTCTCGAAATTCGTGACCGACGAGGGCCGCGCCGACGAACTCAGGGATCTGGTCGACGCCAGCCAGTAGGGGGCCGCTTGCCGGCCGCCTCGAACGCGAGGCGGATGGACCGCTCGACGACTGCCCGCTGCTCCTCTGATGGCCAGGCGTTCCGCGGATAGTACTCGGACAGAAACTCCGCCAGTTCCGCCGCGCTCGCCGTCTCGATCCGCCGCGCGTAGTGGTTGCTCATGAAGTCAGCGAGCGCCCGCGCGTTCGCGCCGTGGATTCCACCGTGTTCCCTACCGACCCGGTCGGCGAGCTCCGCGTTGTGTGCCTCGATGTCCTCCCAGTCGTCCGGGTCCCCGGTTCCTTCCAGCGGCCGCTCGACCCCCCGGTCTAGGTCGTCTATCCGGTCGGGGCGGACGGTCCCGTCCTCGACCCAGTCGGACGGGTAGAGCGCGAGGACCGCCCCGTCCTCGTCCTCACGGACGCGGGCCTCGTAACCGTGGTCCGCAAGCAACGCGTCCCGGTCCTCGCGGTAGGCGGCCGCCTCGGCGTCGTCGACCGCCTGGCGCGCGCGCCTGGTCAACCGCTCGGCCTCGTCGACCGCCTCCGCCGGCAGGTCCCGGTCAGCCATCCTCGAACGCCTCGTTCGCGAGTTCGTCGGCCCGCGCGTTCACTTCGCGGGGGACGTGGGTCAGCGACCAGTTGTCGAACTCCGCGAGCAGTTCCCGGGCCGTAACCCGCCGTTCCCGCAGTTCGGGGTCGTTGGTGTCCCACTCGCCGCGGACCTGTCTGACGACCAGTTCCGAGTCCCCCCGGACCTCGACGGCGTCGAACCCGTGGTCCCGGGCCGCGCGGAGTGCACGCAGGAGCGCCTCGTACTCCGCCCGGTTGTTCGTCGTCTCGCCGATCCGGCCGTTCCCCTCTGCCACGACGCCGTCCGCGGTCACGATGACCCACCCGACGGCCGCGGGTCCGGGGTTCCCCCGGGCGGCCCCGTCGAAGTAGACGTGTGCCCGTCCTCCCCGGTCCGCGCGGAGGAGGGCAGCGAGCCGCTCCGGCTGTCGTCCCTGTACGACGACCTTCCCGTCGTAGGCGATCGCCGTCGCGCCCTCCCGCCGGGCGCGCCACCGCTCGTGTTCCGTGTTCCCCTCCCGGACCTCGATCCCTGCGTCGGTCAGCCGTTCGCGGGCCTCGCCGGCGTCGCACTCGATGACCGGCATCACCTGCCCTTGGCCGCCTCCGGTGCTTACCTCTTCCGGTCCGGCGGTTCGCCGTCGCGGAGAACCGAAAGATATTTGACCAAGAATTTAAGACCGCTGACTCTCGTACTGTAAAGACGCGATGACACGGTCCACCCGCCAGCGGGAACGCGAGTCCGAGGCCGAACGCACGGACCAGGAGGAGGTCCGCTCCTGCCCGGAGTGCGATTCGGAGAACGTGATCAAAAGCTCGGATCGGGGCGAACTGATCTGTGACGACTGCGGGCTGATTTTGGAGGAGGAGAACATCGACCACGGGCCGGAGTGGCGGGCGTTCAACCACAGCGAGCGCCAGGAGAAATCCCGGGTCGGGGCACCCACCACCCAGACGATGCACGACAAGGGGTTGACCACCCAGATCGACTGGAAAGACAAGGACGCC
>PXRG01000006.1 GCA_003021105.1 Halobacteriales archaeon QS_1_68_17 | reverse complement strand
CCCGACGACCGGCCCGACGAGGACTTCCGCCGGGTCGGCGCTGTCGGCGAACTGTGCCTGCTGCCGGGCGGGATCGGCGACGATCCCGACGTCGGTCCGATTCGCGCGTACGTCGGCGAGTCGTTGCCGCGGGCAGAGCGACTGTTGAGCGCGATCCCCGCGGGTGCGGTCGCCCATCCGGACACCGGTGACCGGGTCGAACGCCTGCGTGCGGTGGCGAGGGAACAGGAAACCCGGGGGAGCGAAGCGCTCATTTCGCGGCCGGACGAGTAGGCGACCATGGACGAGGTCACGGCGCTGACCCGCGAACTCGCCTCGATACCGAGCCACGCGGACGAGACGGCGGCAGGCGACCGCATCGAGGACTGGCTCCGCGCCGAGACCGGGGCGGCCGTGACCCGGGACGCCGCCGGGAACGCGATCGCGCGGAAGGGCGACGGCGACCGCTCGCTGGCGCTCGTGGGCCACCACGACGTGGTGCCGCCGGACGAGTCGCAGGTCGACGATGGGTCGTACGTGATCGACGAGCGGGACGGCCGGCTCTACGGCCGCGGGACCGCCGACATGAAGGGATCGCTGGCGGCGCTGGCCTGCGCGTTCCGGGACGCCGACCCGTCCCACGAGGTGGCGTTCGCCTCCTTCGCGGGCGAGGAAGCGGGCGGTGTCGGCTGCCGGGCGGCAGTCGAGGCCGGCTTCGCGCCCGACTACGCCGTCGTCGGGGAGGGGTCGACCGGCTACTCCGGGCCCGGCGTGACCGACGTCGCGGTGGCACACAAGGGCCGGCGCGGGAGCACGGTCGTCGCCACGGGAACCGCGGCCCACGCCAGCGAACCCGAGGCCGGCGAGAACGCCATCTACCGGGCCAGCGACGCCGTCGACGCGATCCGCGACCTCGACGCCCCGGAGACGAACGTGCTCGGGGACCCCTACCGCGGGAGCGTCGCCGTGACCGAAATCGAGGGCGGGTCGGCCTGGAACGTGATTCCCGAACGGTGCGAGATCACCGTCGACGAACGCACGGTGCCGGGCGAGCGCGCCGACATCGGGCGCGTCGAGGACCTCCCCGGCGTCGGGTGGACCGTCGACCAGGACCTCCCGCCGATGCGCTGTACCGACGAACTGTTCGCCCAGGCGGCGCTGGCGGCCGCCACCGAAGCGCAGGAGGGCGACCCCCGCCTGGTGACCAAGCCCCACGCGACCGACGCGGGGTGGCTCTCGGCGGCCGGCACCCAGTGTGTCGTCTGTGGCGCGGCCGAACCCGGCGAGGCCCACACCGCAGACGAGAGCGTGTCGCTGGCCGTCGTGGAGCGGTGTTACGAAATCTACCGGGAGGTCGCCACGGAAACCTGACCCCGGGCGACGGGACACGGACGAGTTGGCGACGGGAGCGCCCGGCGGAGTCAGGACGTCTCGGGCAGGTCGACTTCCTCGGGCGATGGCATCCAGAAGTAGTCGAAGGCGATGCCCACAGACAGGGGCAGGAGGATCGTCACCACGATCACCGTCAGCCCGGACCCGAGGTCCGGCCCGAGCCCGAGGAACCCGCCGAGGACCAGCACCGACACCAGCAGGACGACGGGCGTGATGACGACGGCATAGAGGGCGCTCCCCCACTGGGTGGCGAGCCGGACGCGGAAAAAGCGCGTCAGCAACGCGGCGACGGCAGTGTTGATCCCGAGAATGACGAGAAGCCCGACGGCGTCGGCCACGCTGACCATACGCGCCCTAGACGCCGGTGGCTCTTTGCCGTGTCGGAATGCCGCCGCCGTTCGATTCGTGCCGGCATCCTGGGAAAGAACCATACCGTACCGGGACGAACCCGTGACTGTCGATCGCACGCGAACCGACCCGTTCCCCGCCACCGATCCCGACTCGCAGACATGTACCGACCTGGAGCCCTCCCGCCGGTGCCCGAGGGCGACTACGCCGAACCGGACGACGTGTTCCGCCTCGTCGCCGGCCTCTACGCCGGCGTCCTCGCAGGGACCTGTACGACCGTCTGGGTCAGTGTCGCCGCGAGCGCCGACACCGGCACGCTGTATCTCTGTTTGCTCGGCGTCACGACGGCCGTCACCCTCGTCGTGGCGTGGCGGGCCGGCCGGTGGCGGGGACTCCCGGAGCGACTCGGCCGGACGCGGCTGGTCGTCCTGCTACCGGTCGGCCTGTTCCTGTCCGGTCTCGGACTGTTCGTTCTGGGCTTCTCGGTAGCGGGTGCCGTCGCGCTCGCGCTGCTCTCGTTCGTCGGGGCCATCGCCCTCGGACTCCCGCTCGTCGTGATGTCGCGCAACCGGTACGTGGACGCGGTCGTTCCGGAGGGGTCGGGGGCGGCCCGCTGGAAAGCCGAGTGGCCCCACAGGGAGCGGCGCGTCCTGCTGTGGGCGCAGGGCGTCGGACTGATGGGAGGAGCTAGCAGCATCCTGATCGGGGCGGTGCTGGATTTCGACCTGCTCCGGATTGCATCGGCGTGTCTGCTGACGGCGGGGATCAGCGCCGTCGGTCTCGGGGAACCCCGGACGTACGTTGCGACTCCGGCGGGGCTGGTCGTCGGGCGGCCGGGGGTTCGCCGACTGCTCCTCTGGGACTGGCTGTCGGGGTACACGCACCGCGAGGACGCGATCGTGATCCACCACCAGCGGCCGTGGCGGCCGGACCTGCGGTGTGCGACCACCGACATCGACGACCCGGAGGCGGTCGTTGCGGCGCTAGACCGGTTTTTGAGCGGCGACGGCGCGAGTTCGTGACGAACCACAACGACTTTGCCCGAAGCCGGCTTCCCGGGGAGCATGCACCGCGTGATCGGCACGGATCCGGCGGAGCTGCCCGTCTCCCCGGCGGAAGCCAGGGCGATGTTGCGCAACATGGTCCGCGCCCGGCGGTTCGACGAGCGCGCGCTCGCGCTCCAGCGCCGGGGATGGATGAGCGGCTATCCGCCGTTCCGGGGCCAGGAGGGGTCCCAGATCGGGGCCGCCCACGCGCTCGCCGAGGACGACTGGCTGTTCCCGACCTACCGGACGAACGCCATGCAGATCGCCCGCGGAATTCCGATGAGCGACATCCTCCTGTTCCGGCGGGGCCACCCGGAGTTCGACTCCGGCCACGACGTGCCGAACTTCCCGCAGGCGATCCCCATCGCCACCCAGATTCCCCACGCCACCGGCGCGGCGATGGCCGCCGACTACCGCGGCGACGACGCCGCCGTCTGCTGTTACTTCGGCGACGGCGCGACCAGCGAGGGCGACTTCCACGAGGGGCTGAACTTCGCCGGCGTCTTCGAGTCGCCGGTGGTCTTTTTCTGCGAGAACAACCACTGGGCGATCAGCATGCCACGGGGGAGACAGACCGCCAGCGAGACCATCGCGGTCAAGGCCGAGGCCTACGGCTTCGAGGGGGTCCGCGTCGACGGCAACGACCCGCTGGCGGTCTACGAGACGACCAGCGAGGCCCTCGCTACTGCCCGGACGGACGAGCCGGTGCTGGTCGAGAGCCTCACCTACCGGCACGGACCACACACGACCAGCGACGACCCCGACCGGTACCGCGACGACGTCGACCTCCCGGAGTGGCGGACCCGCGATCCCGTCGACCGGTTCGCCGAGTTCCTCCGCGAGCGCGGCGTCATCGACGGGGCGTTCGTCGACGAGGCCCGCGGGGCGGCCGACGAGGAACTCGGCGAGGCCGTCGACCGGGCCGAGGCCGTCCCCGAACCCGACCCGGAGGAACTGTTCGCTCCCGTCTACGACGGGATGCCGCCACGCCTCGAAGCACAGTACGAGGAACTGGCCGCTCACCTCGACGCCCGGGAGTGAAAAACAACGCGACAACGGCGGACTCGCCGGGACCGGAAAACTACTCCAGACAGATGTAGGTCCGCGTGTCCTCGACGCCGTCGAGGTTCCGGATGTCGGTCGCCACCGAGTGCATCACGTCGTACACCTCCTCCCCCTCGGCCTCCGCGATGATGTCGTACTCGCCGGCCACGACGTGGGCCTCGACGACTCCCGGCAGCGACGTCGTCGACGCCAGCAGCTCCTCCGATTTGCCCGCCGCCGTCTTCCCCATGATAAACGCCCGCACCATCGGTGGGTCGTGATACACCATCACACATCAAAAGCCTTTGCACCGGAGCCGGTCGTCGAAGGGGAGAAAACCGATAGCGAGCGACCGGATCGCTGGCACGCGTGCGACTTCCTCTTGGGCCGGAAGATCCGGGAGAGAGCCGCGGAGTCCGAGGCAGGGAATCGGGTACGGCGTCGGCCGATTCCGGGCCAGGGGATCAGGAAGAGCGCCGGCGGATTCCGGGCCAAGGGAGCGGGTACAGCGCCGGCCGGCGGTGGGCGACCCGCCGCCCGCGGGCGGAACGTGCCGGACGGGTGGACAAGTTTATTCACAACGGTGCGCGTATAGTGCGGTATGCAATTCGTTATCGTGGGTGCCGGCCGCGTAGGGCTTCGAACCGCCCGGGTGCTCCGCGAGGCCGACCACGAGGTCGTCCTCGTGGAGACGGACCCGACGACGGCCGAACGGGTCCGCGAGGACGGGTTCGAGGTACTGGAAGGCGACGGCTCCGTCGAGGACGTACTGCTCCAGGCGGATCTCGAATCCGCGGACGCGCTCGGCGCGCTGACGGGCGACCTCAACAACAACTTCGTCGCCTGCATGGTCGCCAAACACTACGGCTGCCGGACCGTCCTCCGGATCGACGAGGACTACCGCGAGGAGATCTACCGGAAGTACGCCTCGGACGTCGACGAGGTCGTCTACCCCGAACGGCTCGGGGCCATCGTCGCCAAGAACGCGCTCGTCGGCGGCAACAGCCGCGCCGTCGCCGACATCCACCAGAACCTCCAGATGGTCGAGTTCACCGTCACCCCCCGCTCGCCCATGCGGGGCTACTCGATCAGCGAACTCGAACTGCCCGCGAACGCGGAACTGCTGGCGTTCGGCAAAAAAGGGGAACCGGTCGACGTTCCACGGGACGACGTCTCGCTCGAACCCGGCGACGAACTGATCGTGCTCGCCGACTTCGACGTCCTCGGGGACGTCCGCAGCATCATCGTCGGTGACACGGGCAGGGCCGCCCTGGGAGGTGCCTGAGATGGTCACCGCCTACGTCATGGTCAAGGCCCACACCGGCAACGCCAACAAACTCCGGGACGACATCGCCGCCATCGACGGCGTCGAGAACGTCCACATCGTCGCCGGCGACTTCGACCTCATCGCCAAGGTGTCGGTCGGCTCCCCGGCCGAGGTCAAGGAAGTCGCCGCCAGCGAGATCCAGAACATCCAGGGCGTCGAGGACACCCAGACCTACGTCGCGATGGACTAGAGCGGCATCGGGCTGTTCGTCCCGTCGTCGCCGCCGGACTGTCGCGCCTCGCCCAGGAGTTCGGCGACCGTCCCGCGGTACTCGTAGCCCGGGACCACGCCCTCGACGTAGGTCCCCTCGACGAACTCGGCGACCGCTTTCACCACGTCCGGCGCGTGGTCGGCGTTCCCGTACCGGAAGACGAACCGGGCGACCGCCTCGCCGCGTTCCTCCGTGACGTCGTACTCGTCGAGGTCCACGTCGGCCCGGGTCGCCATCGTCGCGTCCTCCAGCCGGAGGCGGTAGGTGTCGAACCAGCCCTCCTCGACGGCCGGCCCGACCGCGTCGTCCGCCACGGCGTTTCGCAACATGGGCGCGCGTACGGTGACGGTGTACTCGACCGCCCGGTCGTCCGTCTCCGCGGCGACGACGCGGCTCTCGAAGTGGGTCGTCGTCACGCCGTAGCCGTCGCCGCGGGGCTCGAAGGCGTCGTGGCGCTCGAAGGCCCGGGTCGCCCGCTCGGGCATGTCCTCGGTCATCGGTCCCCGGTACGCGGCTTCACGGCAAAAGCGCGTCGTATCGGGAGCAAACACATGCGAGGGCTGGGATTCGAACCCAGGTACGCCTTCACGAGCGGATCTTAAGTCCGCCGCCTTTGGCCAGGCTCGGCCACCCTCGCGCACCCGACAGTGGTAGCCTCGCCCGAAAAGCGGTTTCGGTCCCTGGCTGTGCTACCAGTCGACCGAGAGCGTCCCGCCGCCGTGGGGGTCGGGCGCGAGTGCCCCGTCCCCCCAGTCGACGACGGACGCGACACCCGGACCGCCGACCGGCCGCCCGACAGACCCGAAATCCGACGCACGCAAGCGTACACTCGCGCACGTATTTGACGGGTATTTCTCATCAATTAAAATATAATTAACGCGGGATTTTTTGTTCACCACAGTAAATCGTGAGGAGTACTCACGGTGACTGTGAATGGATGACGAACATCGTCTCACCGGACGGGTGTCTCGACGGAAAATCATCTCGGGGGCGGGAAGCCTGGGACTCGCGGCGCTGGCTGGCTGTTCGGGCGGCGGGGGCGGTGGCGACGGCGACGGCGGCGACGGTGGGGGCGGCGGCAAGTTGAAGATCGCCCAGGCGAAGGCACCCATCGAGTTCGACCCGATCGTCCTGAACGATGTCCCGTCCGTGGAGATCGCAGAACGGGTGTTCGATCCGCTGTACGGCCGCGACGAGTCGACCGGACTGGTTCCCGGGATCGCGGCCGACATGCCGGAGGTAGAGCGGGACGCTCAGCGCTGGATCGTCCCGCTGAACCCGGACGCGACCTTCCAGAACGGCGACCCCGTCACGGCCGGGGACGTCGCCTACTCGTTTACGGCCCCGGTAGAGGAGGAGACGGAGAACGCGGGCGAGTTCAACATGATCGACACCGTCGAACCCGTCGACGAGGAGACGGTCCAGTTCGACCTGAAGTTCCAGTTCGCCGCGTTCAAGCAGTACCTCGACTGGGAGATCGTGCCCAAGTCCGTCCGGGAGGAGGACAAGGACGCGTTCAACAAGGAGAGCCCGGTCGGAGCCGGCCCGTTCACGTTCGAAGACTGGACCGAAGGCGAGTTCGTGACCATCTCGCGGTGGGACGACTACTGGGGGGACCCCGCTCCGAACCTGGCCGAGATCGAGTTCGTCCCCGTCGAGGAAGGGACGACCCGGATCACGACGCTCCAGTCCGAGGAGAACGACGTCGTCAAGACGATCCCGCCACAGTCCTGGCAGACCGTCGAGGACATGGACGGGGCCAGCATCGAGTCGATCCCCGGGGTGAGTTACTTCTACCTGGCGTTCAACTGCGCGGACGGCCCGACGGCGGAGCCGGCGGTCAGGGAGGCGATCGACTACGCCTTCTCGATGGACGACGCCGTCTCCCAGTTCGTCGAACCCAGCGGCATCCGCCAGTACTCGCCGATCCCCCAGTCGCTCGCGAAGGACTGGGGATTCCCGCTCGAGGAGTGGCGGTCGATCCCCCACGACAGGGACGTCGACCGCGCGAAGTCGATGCTCGACGACAGCGACGCGGTCCCCGACGACTGGTCGGCCCGGATCATTGTGCCGCCCGACGACAAGCGCGAACAGATCGGCGTCTCCGTGGCCAACGGGCTGAAGGAAGCGGGCTACGACGCGACCGTCCAGCGCCTCGACTGGGGGGCGTTCCTCGAACAGTACATCACCGGCAACGCCGGCGACTACAACATGTACACCTTGGGCTGGTCCGGGAGCCCGGACCCGGACACGTTCATGTACTTCCTGTTCGCCCAGGAGTCGTTCGAGACGACCAACGGGACCTTCTACGAGAACGACGAGGTCGACGAGGGGATCATGACCGGCCGGGAGTCAAACGACCGGGAGACCCGGAAACAGGCCTACACCGACGCCATCACGACGATCCTCGAGGACCGGGTCCACATCCCATCGTACAACCTCAAGAACAGTTTCGGCGTCCGGAACAACGTCTCGGACTTCCACGCTCACCCGGTCGACCAGTTCAGCATCGCCAGCGACTACAACAACGTCTCCGTCCAGTGAGATGGCCGCCGTCGAGACACCCGAGGTGAGCGGGTGAACATCTACCGCTACGCTCTCCGCCGGCTTCTCCAGGCGGTGCCGGTGGTGCTGGGTATCGTCACGATCACGTTTCTGCTGTCGAACGCGATCCCGGGGGACCCCGTGCAGATCATGCTGGGTCCCTCGCCCAGCCAGGCCGAGGTCGAGGCCATCCGGGCGCGGTACGGACTCGACCAGCCGCTGTACGTCAGGTACGTCAACTACCTCGCCGGACTTCTCCAGGGGGACCTCGGCCGGAGCATCTACTACGGGGTGCCGGTGCTCCAGAAGATCCAGGAACGGCTGCCTGCGACGCTGCTGTTGATCGTGTCGAGTTTCGGCTTCGCCATCGCCACCGCGGTCCCGCTCGGCGTCGTCTCCGCGAAGCGACGGAACGACCCGACCGATCACGTCGCCCGCGTGGTCTCGCTGGTCGGCGTCAGCACCCCCTCCTTCTGGATCGGCCTGATGATGATCCTGGTGTTCGTCTACCACCTCGGGTGGTTCCCGGCGACGAACCTGGTGATGCCGTGGGCGCCGCCCTCGGCACTGCCGGCGGCCGAAACCCGGGTGGACGTGCTCCTGGCGTCGGCACACCACCTGTTTTTGCCCACGGTATCGCTGGGCACCCTCCAGATGGCCGCGATCACGCGCATCGAGCGGTCCGCGATGCTTGAGACCCTCTCCGAGGAGTACGTCCGCCTGGCGCGTGCCTACGGCGTCAGCGAACGGACGATCCTCCGGAAACACGCCTTCCGGAACGCCCAGTTGCCGGTCATCACGATCCTGGGGCTCCAGATCACGACCGCCATCGGCGGGGCGGTGCTGACCGAGACGGTCTTCCAGATAAACGGCATGGGGACGCTCATCGTCGACTCGATCGCGCGACTCGACTATCCGACGATCATGGGGACGACGGTCGTCTACGGGCTGGTGTTCGTCCTCGGCGTCGTCGTGACGGACATCTCGTACGCGTACGTCGATCCGCGCGTGACCTACGGGGAGGCCGAGTGACCGTGGCGACGAGACGATCCGAGACGGACGACGTCGTGGAGAGCACGCCCGAAGAGCCCGGCCGGTCGGGGCGCACGGAAGGCCGCCCGGAGGGCCGCGAAATCGAGGCCCGCGTCGGGTGGCGCTACACGCTCCGGGAGGTCGGGCGCGATCCGACCGCGATGGCCGGCCTGCTCGTCGTCGGGGTCATGACCGCGATGGCCGTGTTCGCGACGGTCGACGCCGTCGTCTTCGCCTCCCTCGCCCGGTTCGAGGTGTTCGCCCGGGTCGGCGTCCGACAGTACTGGATCGCCGAGACGCTCTGGGTCAGCCCGATCGCCGAGCCGTCCCCGCGGTTGCTCCCGCCGGTCGGGATGGAAAACCAGTTCGGACGGGGGACCTGGGCGCATCCGCTCGGGACGGACGACCGCGGCCGGGACATCCTCGCGCGGATCGTCTACGGCTCGCGGATCGCCATCCAGGTCGGGATCGTCTCGACGCTGCTGGGGCTGGTCGGCGGGGTCCTCGTCGGTGCGGTCGCGGGGTACTACGGCGACTTGGTCGACGACGCCCTGATGCGTGCCGTCGAGACGCTGTACGCCATCCCGTTTCTGGTGCTGGTGCTGGCCGTGATGGCCGCCTTCGGCCGGAATCTCACCTTCGCCATCCTCGGCGTCGGGATCGCCTCGATCCCGACGTTCGCGCGGCTGATCCGCTCGCGGGTGCTCAGCGTCCGGGAGGCCGACTACGTCGAGGCCGCCCGCGCGGCCGGCGTCCGCGACCGGAACATCATCCGCAGACACGTCGTCCCGAACAGCTTCGCACCCGTCCTGGTCCAGGCGACGCTCCAGGTCGGGTACAGCATCATCGTCGTCGCCGGGCTCTCGTTTCTGGGCTTCGGCGCTCAGCCCCCGACGCCGTCGTGGGGACAGATGCTCTCGGTCTCGAAGGACTACATGATCCAGAACGTCTGGTTCAGCATCTGGCCGGGGCTGGCGATCCTCGTCACCGTCGTCGGGTTCAACGTCTTCGGCGACGGCCTCCGCGACGCGCTCGATCCACGACTCCAGAACGAATGACGGCACCACTCCTCGAAGTCGAGAACCTGCGCACGCGGTTCCACACGCCCGACGGCGTGGTCCGCGCGGTCGACGGCATCTCCTTTACCGTCCGCGAGGGCGAAATCGTCGGCCTGGTCGGCGAGTCGGGAGCGGGCAAGAGCGTCGCGGGGGCGAGCCTGCTCCGGCTGGTCGAGGACCCGGGTCGCATCGTCGGCGGCGAGGTCACGTTCAAAGGCGAGACGCTCGTCGGGTTCCCGGACGGGCGGGCGGAGGCCGGCGATGGCAGCGGCGACGACGCGGACGATCGCTGGCGCGACGACGTCCTCTCCGCGGAGGCGATCCGGCGGCGGATCCGCGGCCGCGAGATAGCGATCATCTTCCAGGACCCCATGGAGAGCCTGAACCCGGTGTTCACCGTGGGGGGACAGCTCCGGGAGTTCATCGAACTCAACCGCGGGCTGACCCAGGGACGGGCGCGCGAACTGGCCGTCGACATGCTCCGCGAGGTGGGGATTCCCGAGGCCGAGGACCGGTACGACGACTACCCCCACGAGTTCTCCGGGGGCATGCGCCAGCGCGTGCTCATCGCCATGGCACTCGCCTGCGAACCCAGCCTCGTCATCGCGGACGAGCCGACGACGGCACTGGACGTGACGGTCGAGGGACAGATTCTCGAACTCGTGGCCGACCTCCAGGCGAAGTACGACACCAGCTTCCTGTGGATCACCCACGACATGGGCGTGGTCGCGGAAATCTGCGACCGCGTGAACGTGATGTACCTCGGGGAGATCGTCGAGCAGGCGGACGTCGACGACCTGTTCTACGACACCAGCCACCCCTACACGGAGGCGCTGCTGGACTCGATCCCGCGCCCCGACCGGCCGGTGGACGAACTCGATCCCATCGCGGGGATCATGCCGGAGGCCATCGAGCCGCCGGACGGCTGCCGGTTCCACACGCGCTGTCCGGACGCGCGGGCGGTCTGTACCGAGATCAATCCGGACTGCCGACCGCTCGACGACGCCGGGCGGCCACACCGCGCGGCCTGTCTCAAACACGAGTCGGTCTTCGGGGCCGGCTACCGGGAGAGCGACCCGATAGAGAACGAGGCCGCCGGCGGATTCGACGTCGGCCGGACCGAGGAGGGAACCGATGACTGAGCGTCCGGCGACCGCCTCGGGGGACGGCGGGGACGCGGGGGACGCCGGCTATCCGACCTCGCCCGACCAGGGCGAAACGCTGCTGGCTCTCGACGGGCTGACCAAACACTTCAGAAACGACGGGGGCTTCCTGTCGGGGCTCACGCTGGGCCGGGACGTCGACGGGCTCGTCGGGATCGACCGCGAGTGGGTCCGGGCCGTCGACGACGTCTCGTTCGAGATTGCCAGCGGCGAGACGCTGGGACTCGTCGGCGAGTCCGGGTGCGGGAAGAGCACCCTCGCCCGGACGATCCTCCAGTTGGTCCAACCGACGGCCGGCGACGTCTACTACAAGGGGCGGAACTTCGCCGAGATGGGCCGCGAAGAACTGCGCCGGCAACGCCGGGACATGCAGATGATCTTCCAGGACCCGCAGTCGTCGCTGAACCCCCGGATGAAGGTCGGCCGCATCGTCGAGGAGCCCATGGAGGCCCACGGCATGCTCGATGCGGAGGGCCGGGAAGCCCGCGCCAGGGAACTGCTCGAACGGGTCGGGCTCGACCCGCAACATTACAACCGCTACCCCCACGCCTTCTCCGGCGGCCAACGCCAGCGGATCAATCTCGCGCGGGCGCTGTCGGTCAATCCCGACTTCGTGGTCTGTGACGAACCCGTGTCGGCGCTCGACGTCTCGATCCAGGCGCAGGTGCTGAACACGATGGCCGACCTCCAGGCGGAGTTCGGGCTGACCTACCTCTTTATCACCCACGACCTCTCGGTGATCCGCCACATCAGCGACCGGGTCGCCGTGATGTACCTGGGGGAGGTAGTCGAACTCGCCGAAACGGAGGAACTGTTCGAGCACCCCCGACACCCCTACACGGAGGCGCTCTTGAACGCGATTCCGGTTCCGGACCCGCGGGCACCGGGCGTCCGCGGGCGGCTCGAAGGGGACGTCCCGAGCCCGATCGATCCACCCAGCGGCTGCCGGTTCCGGACCAGGTGTCCGGAACTGATCGTCCCCGGCGACTACGACCTGACGCCGGCCGAGTGGGCGAACGTCCGGGCGTTCGCGCGGTCGGTCGACCGCCACGAGTTCGAGGCGGAAAGCGAGCTGGCCGTCCGCCGCGAGTTCTTCGGGAACGCCGAACCGGACGGCGAGGCGGGCCGGATCGTCGACGAAGCCATCGCCCGCCTGCTGACCGGCGAGTGGGACGGCGCGGCCGCGTTGCTGAACGAGTCGTTCGCCGACCGGAGCATCTGCGCGCGGGGACGGCCCGACTACGAGGTCGAGCCCGAACGCGACGTTGACCGTCACTTCGCCGCCTGTCACCTCCACCGCGACGGGACGCCGCCCGACTGATAGTGATTACTGTGAATAGTTTCATCGGCGGTGTCGAACTGCCCCGGGGCCGTCTAGCCCCCACCCACATGGGCGGGCTACCAGTCGACCGAGAGCGTCCCGTCGCCGTGCGGGTCGGGCGCGAGTTCCTCGTTCGTCCGCCGGTCGACGACGTGGATTACGCCCCGGTCCTTCTTCGCGGGGCAGACCTCCGCGGCCCGGACGTTCTCGTCGAGTTCGTCCTCGCCGATGAAGTACGCCTCCGGGCTGGCGATCCCGGTCCCAAGGTCCAGGTTCCAGTTGTCCGAGACCTCCGCACACTTCCCAGCGCCGATGCACTTGTTCGCCTCGAAGATGATCTTGTACGGCTTCTCCGCGACGGGCGGGGCGTCGCGCTCGCCGATCTCGCCCGGATCGATCGGGTCCTCTTCGTCGGCCATACGCCCGCTCCGGACCGGGCGGACTTTCGTCTGTCGCTCTCCTGTCGCGCCACCAGTGCCGGCGGTGCGACCGGGCCGGACGGCGGCCGTACCCCTGTCGCCCGGGCGGTCGCCGGAGCGAAACGGACCCCCTACTTGTACCCCCCTCCGAACACAATCGGCCGGGTTCACGCGGTGTGAGAATCCGCGCGCTACTCCGGACGACCGCGGTGACCGTCGGTGCGATCGGCCTCGCCGGCTGTTCGAGCAGCAGCGGCGGCGGTGGCGGCGGCGGGAGCACGACGAGCGGCGGCGACGGCTCCAGCTCGGGGTCGGAGTGGGCACAGACGAGCACCGTCGAGATGACCGACGGGCTGAAGTACGAACCGAAGACGGTCCAGGTCTCGTCGGGGACGACGGTCACGTGGGAGAACGTCGGGAGCATCGGCCACACGATCAGTAGTCGGGGGGTGCGTAGACGTTGATCGTCACGAGCGGTTCGTCCTCGTCCGCGACGATCTCGTGGGTCTCGCCGGCCTCGATCAGCGCCAGGTCCCCCGGACCGAGGTCGATCCGCTCGCCCTCGACGACCGCGTGGCCGGTGCCCGAGCGGACGTAGAGCCACTGGTCGCTGTCGGGGTGCCGGTTGGTGGGGCCGCCGGTCGCCCGGCCCGGGTCGAGCACCATCGTGGCCGCCTGCGACCGCTCCGTTCCGCCGACCACCTCGAAGAACCCGCTCGCCTCGTCGGTGTCGATCAGTTGCATTCCGCCGGCGGTTCGAACTGCGGAGCAAAAGGCGTGGGGTCCCCGAGTCGGCCGAACTGCTGGGTGGGGGACCGTCGAGGTCCCCGACGCGAGGCTGACGACTTCGCGTCGCTCTGCGGCCGCGAAGAAGGCCTCGTGACTTCGGACGTGACCGTCGAGCGGTACGTCGTCCGGACGGACAGGCGGCCAGACGGTCGGTTCCACTCGGACCACCTGCCCGTGGTCGTCGATCTGTCGCTGTCGGTGCGAATCGATGGACTACTCCACGTCCTCCCCGGCAGTGTCGGTCGGTTCGAGTTCGCCGGACCAGGAAGCGGAATCGGGCGCGGGTTCGGATGTCTCGACCGTCCCGGAGCCGCCCGGTTGCGGTCGTTTCCAGACGATCGTCCGGTCGCTGTCGGCGAGGTACTTGTAGGCGCCGTACAGCAGGTTCGGGACGCCGATCGCCCACCAGATGGTGAAGACGGCGATCAGGATATGGATGCCCGGATCGCCGTAGGCTCGCTTGACGAGCGTCACCCGGTCGGCGGTCTCCTCCTCGATTCGCCACCCGGCCTCGACCAGGTCGGTGACCTCCCGGCGGTAGGAGTCGGTCGCCATGTGTACCCTACGGCGGACGGACGGAAAGCCGTTCGCCGCGGACGTGCGTGCCGCGCGCGGTCACTCGGCAGGGACGCGCGGATAGGGCTGTCGGGGACCGGTCGTTTTGCGGGCGACGACGGTCGCAACCGCGGCCGTGCGGCCGTCCGGGCGCGTCTCGGTCCGCTCGTCGTAGTGGACCACCGTCAGATCGAGGCAGGCGTGGAGGAGTTCGTTCGCGGCGAACCGGTAGCGGTCGGTGCTCGGTCCCGACTGGGTCGGATCGGTCGAGCGGAGGTGGTGCTGGACGAAGAAGTAGCCGCCGGGACAAAGCGCCTCCTTCAGGTCGGGGAAGCGGTCGACGGCCCGGTAGAAACTGACCGTGATCACCTCGTACGTCTCCGCGGGGAAACCGTAGGACTGGACGTCGGCCTGGACGAACTCGACGGCGTCCGCCACGCCCCGCTCAGCGGCGTTTGCCCGGGCGATCCGGAGGCCCTCGCGCGACTGGTCGACGGCGTCGACCGCGTAACCCTCGGCCGCGAGAAAGACGGCGTTCCGCCCGGTCCCTGTCGCCACGTCGAGCGCCCGGCCGTCGGGGAACGCGTCGACGTACCGCTCCAGGACCGGCGACGGGTCCGGATCCTGTGGATACTCGCCCTCTCGGAACCGCTCGTCCCAGGTGGTCATGCCCGGCGATACGGCGCGCCCGGACGTGAATGGATGGGGTCCACTGGTGGGAGAGGACGGGGGACAGAAGGGCACGACTGATCGACGGAACGGCGGTGCGAATGACCGGGGGAGCGGCGGTGCGATCGATCGACGGAACGGCGCGACCGGCTACCGGTGGACGTCGACGGACTCGAGGACGACGTCGTCGACGGGGCGGTCCTGGTCGTCGGTCTCCACAGCGCCGATCGCCTCGACGACGTCCATGCCGTCGACGACCTCGCCGAAGACGGCGTGTTTGCCGTCGAGGTGTGGCTGTGCGTCGAGCGTGATGAAAAACTGCGAGCCGTTGGTATCGGGGCCGCGGTTGGCCATCGACACCATGCCGGGGGCGTCGTGGCGGAGGTCGTCGTGGAACTCGTCGTCGAAGGTGTAGCCGGGACCGCCCCGTCCCGTCCCCGTGGGATCGCCGGTCTGGATCATGAAGTCCTCGATCACCCGGTGGAAGAGCACGTCGTCGTACAGCGGTTCGTCCGTCGTCTCGCCGGTTTCCGGGTGTTCCCACTCGCGCTCGCCGGTCGCCAGGCCCACGAAGTTCTCGACCGTGCGGGGCGCGCGCTCGTCGAACAGCCGGATCTCGATGTCGCCTTCGCTCGTGTGGAGGGTTGCCGTCGTGTCGTCTGCCATGCACCGACTGAGGGCGGGACCGGTCAAAACGGTGGCGGTCGGGACCGTCGGCGGCAGTCGCCAGTGGTCGGGAGTGGACGGAGACGATCCGGGGCGTCCGGCGAGAGCGGGCGATTTATCCATCGAGGCCGCCAGCCAACGGTATGGAGGTCAAGTCACGCCACCACCTCAGGGCGGACGCCATCGACGAGATCGAGACGGCGCTGGCCGACCACCTCGGCGTCGACCTCGACGGGGACGCCTACGAGACGGTCGCCTTCGAGGACGCCGACTACGAGGTGGTGCTGGTCGACGGCGAACCGGCAGTGATGTACGTCGACGACGAGCCGTTCCTGACGGTCCAGGGGGCCAACGCCCACCCGCCGGAGCGCCGGATCGTGACGGTCGACGCGGGCGCGATCTCGTTCGTCAGCGACGGCGCGGACGTAATGCGTCCGGGCATCGTCGAGGCCGACCCCGACATCGAGGCGGGCGACCTCGTGGTGATAAACGAGGAGAGCCACGGGAAGTTCCTCGCCATCGGCCGCGCCCGCACCGCCGGCGACGACATGCTCGGCGACGCCGGGAAGGTCGTCGACTCGATCCACCACGTGGGGGACGAACTCTACGAGTTCTCGGGCTGAGACGTCGCTTCCCGGCGGGGCGACGGTCACGTCCCGCGCAGTGTCCGCGCAGCGAGCGACGTGCGTCGGCCGAGAACTGCCCGACGACCGCCTGCCCGCGGTCGTCGAACCGGAGCACGCGTTGTACCGACGCCGCGGCCTCGCGGGCCGCCGCGACCCCCGCCCGGCCGTGCCGACCGTCGACAGGGCCGTTTCCGGTTCGGTGCTGGTCGCCCCGCCGGCACCGACGGCGGTGGCCAGACCCGCCGCAAGGCCGCCGAGAACGGCGCGCCTGCTCGGTTCGTTCGGTATGTCCCCCCGCTCCACGAGCGGACATATCAGCATACGTGACTGTGCGCTCGGGTAGGCCGGTATTACCGGTCCCCGCGCCGAGATGACCGGTGCCGGCGGGTGGTCGTCGCGGTACTGGCAGGCGGACACGGGAGTCGGATTCCGGCACGCACCGCGTCCGTCATGGGTGCGTCTGACGTAAGAACTATGCCGGCTCCAGCCCGTGTGGGCGCTATGGGATTCATGGACAAGCTCCTGGGCGAGTCAGGGGGATCGCGCCAGACCGAGGACTACGTGGAACTGACCGCCGAGGACATCGAGGCCCCGGCCGTCGAGTCCGACACGCAGGTCCACATCGCCAAGATCGGCGACAAGCAGGACGTCATCGAGATCAAAGACGCCGTCTACGACGGCGACATCGTGATCGCGGACATCACCCGCCACACGACCCAGGATCGGACGATGGAACACATCATCGACGAACTCGACCAGGTCCGCCGCGAGGTCGGCGGCGACATCGTCCAGAAGGACGACGACCAGCTCATCATCCCCCCCGGCGGCGTCTCGATCAGCCGCGAACGGCTCGGACAGTAGCCCACGACCGGGGGAACGCGGACCGGGATCCGGCTCCCGATCCGTTCGGAGTTCAGCACCCTTTTCTCTTTACGCCGTCTCGTCCCGACAATGGCACCGCCGGCGATCCACACCCGGGATCTCGTGAAGGAGTACGCCGACGTGACCGCCCTGAGGGGGCTCTCGCTGACGGTCGAGCAGGGGGAGTTTTTCGGCCTGCTCGGCCCGAACGGGGCCGGCAAAACGACGTTCATCAACGTCCTCGTGGGGCTGGTCAGGAAGACCGCCGGGGAAGCGACGGTGTTCGGCCACGACGTCGAACGGGACTACCGCGAGGCCCGCGACGCCATCGGACTCGCGCCACAGGAGTTCAACGTCGACCGGTTCTTCCCGATCCGGGAGGTCCTGGAGCACAAGGCCGGCTACCACGGCATCCCGGCCGCGGAGGCGCGTCGCCGTGCCGACGAGGCGCTCAAGACCGTCGGCATCTACGACAAGCGCGACACCCGCTTCGACTGGCTCTCCGGCGGGATGAAACGCCGGTTCATGCTCGCGCGCGCGCTCGTCTCCGATCCGGACCTGCTGATCCTCGACGAGCCGACAGCGGGAGTGGACGTGCAGTTGCGCCACGACCTCTGGGAGATCATCAACCGCATGAACGACGCCGGCACGACCATCCTGCTGACCACCCACTACATCGAGGAGGCCGAACGGCTCTGTGACCGCGTGGCCATCGTCGACGAGGGACGCAAGGTCGAGGTCGCCAGCCCCGGCGACCTGATGGACCGGGGCACCGACACCATCACGCTCGGCCTCCGGAACCCGCCGGCGACGCCGCCGGAGGTGAACCTCGGGGGCGTGACCGACGTCTCGTTGACCGACGGCCGCCTGCTCGTCACCGCCGCCCGCGGGAGCGCGCTGGTCCCAGACCTGATCCGGGAACTCGACGAGCGGGGCTTCGAGGTGACCGACGTGGACATCGAGCGGGCCTCGCTGGAGGAGGTGTTCGTCGACATGACCAGAAGCGAGCGGGCCGGCGGCCGGCGCGACGAGAGCGAGGACGGCGAGGTCGGACGAGCGGCCGCGGGCACAGGCGGGGACGCCGGGACGGACGTGGAGGTGTCGCGGTGAGTACGAGCGGGAGCGTCCTCGGCGTCGGCTTCCGGACACTGTTGCGACGCGAGATACTCCGGTACGTCCGGCGGCCCCGGAACACCTTCCTGCCGCCGATGATCACCAACGTCCTCTACTTCGCGGTGTTCGGCATCGTCCTCGGGGGGCGGATCGACCGGATCGCCGGCTTCCGGTACATCGTCTTCATCCTCCCGGGACTGGTAGTGCTGGGGGCCATCTCGAACGCCTTCGAGAACGCCTCCTTCTCGATTTTCCACGGCCGGTGGAACGAGTACATCCACGAGGCGCTGACCTCGCCGCTGTCGTACACGTCGATGGTTCTGGCCTACATCGCCGCCAGCGCCCTCCGGGGGATACTGGTCGGCATCATCATCGCGGGGGTCGGGTTCGTCTTCCTGACGGCGACGGTCGCCCCCATCGGGGTCGCCAGGCCGGGCTACCTGGTGGCGTTCGGCCTGGTGATCACCGTGCTGTTCGCCTCGTTCGGCGTCGTCGGCGGCCTGTGGGCGCGGGACTTCGACTACCTGACGGTGATGAACCAGTTCATCATCCGCCCGCTGGTGTTCTTCGGGGGCGTGTTCTACTCGCTGGACGTGCTGCCGGAACCGTACCGGACGCTCTCGCTTCTGAACCCGATGGTGTACATGGTCGACGGCGTCCGGTACGGCTTCCTGGGGTACGCCGACATCGATCCGAACCTCTCCCTGGCGGTGCTGTCGGGGCTGGCCGCGGCCGTCGTTGCGCTGGACGTGGCGCTGTTCCGGCGGGGGTACGGGCTGGTCGACTAGACCGGAAGACCAGAAAGCATTTACCGGCACGCGAGGTGCCGAGTATTACCGCCCCCGGCAGGGCGGGACAAACTGTGACAGACGCGGCTCGATCCGAGCCGACGGCGGGTCGTCCCGCGTCCGGACATTTTCGCGTCGCCTCCGGATGGGCCTGCGAACGTATGACACGGAGCTATTTAGGTCTAGCGCGCGACGACCGGGGACCGACGGGAGCTACGAGACACCGTCCGGGGTCTCGTCGTCCTCGACGGACCGTTTCATCGAGTCGCGCCGGGCCTTGGCGTCCCGGCCAGTGGCCTCGAGCAGGAACTCGTTTTTGACGTCGACGGCGTCCTCCGCGGCGTCGACGTGGCCCTCGGCGATGACGTCCTCGACGGGGCGCTCCTCGATTTCCAGCGCGAGTTTGTCCTTCTTCCCGCTGTAGGCCGCCGTCCCGACGGTGACGCGCTCGAAGACGGGATTGTCCGGGTTCTCGACGACGTACAGTTCGCTGCCGTCGTACTCCTCGGTGCCGGACACGGGGCCGAAGTACTCCTCGACCGCCGCCTTCATGTCGGGGATCCGGTCGTCGAGGTGCTTTCCCCGGCGCATCTTGTACTCTCGCATGAGCGGGGGTTCGAGTGGGGACGGTTTACTCTTTTCGCGTTCCGTCACCGACCAGCAGGGTCCCGCGGTGACACTCCGGACAGAAGTCGCCCTCCCGGAGCGACGAGGATTCGACGAGCGTCGTGAACGAACACTCCGGACAGTAGAAGGTGCCTTCGGGGACCGTCACGGCCGTGGGTCCGTCGCCGACCGACCCGGACGGACGGTCCGCGTCCGGTCCTGACGGCTCCCAGTCGAGGTCGCCGGCAGGGTCGTCCTCCCGGGGATCGTCGGGCCAGTCGCCCGTCGGGTCCGTGGCGTCGTCCGCGGGCGCGTCCCCCGAGGGGTCCGCACCGGACGCGCGGTCGTCGGTCGACTCCTCCGGCCAGCCCGACGGGGGTCTCTGCTCCTCCGGGGCCGGTTCCTCCGGCCACTCGCCCGGGGTGCGCCCGGTCTCCTCGTCGCCGTCCTCGTCGAGAATCACGGCGTCGTCCGTGGTCGGCGTCGCCTCCTCGCCGTCCGCCGGACCGGTCGACATCTCGGCTTCCGCCTCCTCGATGATCGAGGGGCCGTCCGACCCGCCGGTCGCGCCCGCCGCGTCTGTCGCGTCGGCCGCGTCGGCCGCGTCGGCCGTGCCCGGGTCCGTCTCCGCGACGGTCTCGCCGTCGTCGGTCGCGCCGGCCGCGTCGTCGTTCGGGGGCCCGCCTGCTCCCGCGTCCCCGGCGTCTTCCGCGTCGCCCTCGGGCACGTCGACCGCCACGTTTTCGGGCTGTTCGACCGATGTGACCTCCTTGTTCTCCGAGACGATCCGCGACTCGCCACACCGCGTGCAGGTCTCGATTTCCCTGATCGTGATGACGACCTCGCTGCCCTGCTCGTCGCGGTCACGCTCGACCTCGGTCTCCTCGAACCGGTGTCCGAGTAGCGAGCACTTGATACCCATTAACACGATGTGGCGGCGTGCGGAACATAAGCGTACTGTTTGTGCCACCCGGCGCCGGGGTCGGCGTCAGCCCCGCGTCAGACGGAGCGAATAAGGTCCGCCCGGCCGAAAAGCGGTGTATGAGAGCAAAGCGGGAGTACCGCGACCGCGACCAGCCCCAGGTCGCGGTGCTCGACGCGCTCGCCGATCGGGGTGAGGAAGGGATGACGGTGCTCGAACTCCGATCGCGGGTGGACGCGGACATCGACCGGCTCGAAGGGGCGCTGGCCGACCTCAAGGAGGACGGCCTCATCGAGGTAAAAGAGGACGGCGACCGGACGGTCATCCTCCCGCAGGACCACGCCGTCGGGACGTACGACCCCGGGAAAGAACGGGGACTGCTCGACAAACTCCGGGAGTGGCTCCCCTAGGGGACCCGCGCGACCCCGGGCAGCCTGGCCCGGACTGCGACATGACCGCAAGTACGTGAAAACTCGAATTGAGAATCCAGGCGGAAAGAGTCTGTCTCCGCAGATAGCAGAGACTGGTGAGTAAAAGAATTACAGCCACCAGTATCACAGCCGCGGCGGGGGAACCGACCACGCGACAACTCACGACCGCGACCACGGGACCATCGCGCGGCCGCGACTGGGGACACGACGCTGCTTCTGCCGAGACCCGTCCCGCGGCCCCGTATCTGCCCCCGTGGGAACTGCATCCGGGACCGGGTCGTTTAACCCCGGTGGCAACCGACAGGCTCGCAATGACCGTCGTCGAGGGCGTCCACGAGAACCACGGCGCGACGTTCCGGGAGCGCGGGGACCGCCGGGTCGTCGACCACTACGGCCGGCCGGAGCGCGCGCACGGGGCGGTCCGGTCGGTCGTCGGTGTGATGGAGGTGTGTGCCGGCGTGGTCGTCGTGACGGGTGACGACCGCCTGGAGTTCGTCGACAACGCCGTCTCGAACCGCGTCCCCGCCGCCGACGGGGCCGGCTGTTACGCGCTCCTGCTCGACCCCCAGGGTGGCATCGAGACGGACATGTACGTCTACAACGCGGGCGAACGGCTCCTGTTGTTCCTCCCGCCCGGACGGGCGCGGCCGGTCGCCGACGAGTGGCGCGAGAAGGTGTTCATCCAGGACGTCGAGATCCGGGTCGCTACCGACGAGTTCGGCGTCTTCGGCGTCCACGGACCGAAGGCGACCGAGAAGGTGGCCAGCGTCCTCAACGGCGCGTCCGCGCCCGACGGGGCCCTCTCGTTCGTCCGGGGGTCGATGGGCGACGAGGGCGTCACCGTCGTCCGCGGGGACGGCCTCGCCGGCGAGGAGGGCTACGAGGTGATCTGTACCGCGGCCGACGCCGACCGGGTGTTCGACACGCTCGTCAACCACGGTCTCAACGCCGCCCCCTTCGGCTACCGGACCTGGGAGACGCTCACCCTGGAGGCGGGGACGCCCCTTTTCGAGACGGAACTCGACGGACGGATCCCGAACGTGCTCGGCCTCCGGAACGCGCTCGACTTCGAGAAGGGCTGTTACGTCGGCCAGGAGGTCGTCTCCCGCGTCGAGAACCGCGGCCGGCCCAGCCGGCGGCTCGTCGGCCTCCTGCCCGAGTCGGTGCCCGACGGCGGAGCGGCGGTCTTCGACGGCGACGCGACCGTCGGCGAGGTGACCCGGGCCGCCCCGAGTCCGACCCGGGAGGAACCGGTCGCGTTCGCACTCGTCGACTTCGATTGCGACGCCGACCGCCTGACCGTCAGGGTCGACGGCGAGGAAGTTGGAGCGGCGGTGACCGACCTCCCGTTCGTCGACGGGTCGGCCCGGTCGGCGCGGCTACCGTCGTATTGATCCGCGAACGACCGACGGGCGGCGCGACCGGCGCACCGAACGACGTCGACCAGCGCGGCCGACAGACGAGCGCGGACCGATGTCGACCAGCGCGGCCGACCGACGAGCGCGGACCGATGTCGACCAGCGCGGCCGACCGACGAGCGCGGACCGACGTCGACCGGCGCGGCCGACGGGGGACGTCACCACGACCCGGGACGGGATTCGCGCGGCCGAACGCCGGTGTAAGCGGATCGCCGGGCGGTTCGCGTTCCCGCGGCGCGAGAAACCCCACGGGGTTTGATTGTCGCCGGAACCGATGTTCTAGATGTGATGTACGACAAGATACTCGTGCCGACCGACGGGAGCGAGGTATCGCGGCGGGCGACCGAACACGCGGTCGACCTCGCGGAGAAGTACGGCGCGACGGTAACGGCGCTGTACGTCGTCGACATCGGCCGCCTCGAAGGGATGTCCCTCGACGTCGGCGGGTCGATCGAGCGCCTCGAAGACGAAGGGGAAGACTACGTCGCGGCGGTCGTCGACGCCGCGGAGTCGGCGGGCCTGGATGCCGGCAGCGAGATCAGGCTCGGCAAGCCGGCCGAGGAAATTCTGGAGTACGCCGACGAGGCCGGGGTCGACCTGATCGTGATGGGGACCCACGGCCGCGGCGGCCTCGGCCGCCGCCTGCTGGGGAGCGTCACGGAACGGGTCGTCCGGCTCTCGGACGTTCCCGTGCACGTGGTCAACGAAAAGGCGGAATAGGCCGCCCTCGTGACGGCGGACCGCGGGATCACTCGGCCCGGGCGCTCGGGCGACCCAGCGCCCACTGTTCGATCGCTTCCAGGGCCGCGTACCCGCTGAACGACGCCAGCACCATCCCCGCGAACTGGGTCGTGGCAGTCATCGCGGTCCCGACCTCGTACTGGAGCGGCGCGAGGATCAGCCACCCGCCGAAGACGGCCGCCATCACCGCCGCCGCGAACCGGGGCCGCCCCTCCCGGCGGACGGTGACGAGGTCGTAGCCGGCGAAGACGCCGCCGACCAGTGCCGAGAGCGCGACGCTCCCGCGCGGGCCGGCGGGTGCGCCCAGCAGGAGCGGGGCGACGAACGCGAGCGGACAGGCGAGCAGTGCGAGTGTCGCTGCGGCAGTGGTGAACCGCGTCGCCGAGTGCGTCGTGGCCATACGCCAACGGCGGACGCTGGCCACTTCAAGACCGGGAGAGCATCGCCCGTATGTGATCAGCAGAGAAGACGGTCGTCGGGCGGTCCATGTGGACGCCGATCTCGCCCGACAGCGCCGCCAGGCCGGCCCGCTGGACCGGTTCTGGCAGCGAGTAGCAGACCCGGACCGCGCGGCCGAGACGGATTTCGGTCCGGAGTTCGTCCCGCCAGGCCCGCTCGTAGTCCGCGAGTGTAGCCGGGTCCGCGGGGTCTATCGTCCGGGCGGCACAGTCGGCGGCGGTCATGCCGTAGAGGATGCCGCCGCCGGTGAACGGCTTGGTCTGGGCGGCGGCGTCGCCGAGCAGGAACCCGCGGTCGCCGGTGACCCGGGCGGGCGGGCCGATGGGGATCAGCCCCGAACACCGGCGGTCGGTCTCGACGCCGTAGTCGTCGGTGAACTGCTCGAACTGCGCGCGCACGTCGTCGCCCGGCGGGGTCGCCAGCCCGTACTCGACGCCCGCGTCGCCGCGGGGGATTCGCCATGCGAAAAACCGCGGGACAGTAAGGTGGACGTCCACGAAGTCCGCGGCGTCGGGGTCGTCGTCGAACCCCAGCACGCCGTGGAGAAGTTCGCCCGGTTCCGGGAGACCGAGTTCCGATCGCACGCGCGAGCGCGGGCCGTCACAGCCGGCAACCATCCGAGCCCGGTAGGTGTCGGTCCCGTCCGGACCGCGGGCAGTCACGGTCACGCCCCCGTCGTCTTCGGCCACGTCGACGACGGTGTGGTGTTCCCGGAGGTCGGCCCCGGCGTCGCGGGCCGCCGCGGCGAGTTCGCGGTCCAGTCCGACCCGGTCGATGACGTTCGAGACGACCTCGCGCTTGTAGAACGGGTGCCCGTCGGTCCCGGGACCGCCGACGTGGAAGCGCGCGCCGCGGATGCGGTTCTGGAGCAACCGCTTGCGGGCACCCGGGGGCGTGAACTCCCAGAGGTCGGTGCTGACGTGGCCGGAACAGGCGAGCGGCTCGCCGACCGTCCCCTGCTCGAAAGCGAGGACGTCATGGCCCGCCCCGGCGGCCCGGCGGGCGACCCGGGAGCCGGCGGGGCCGGCCCCGACGACGATGAAATCGCGCATGTGAGCGAATCTACGGCCGAGCCCCAAATACCTTCTCTCCCGGCGGCGGGACCCGCGGCTTCGGCTACCGTTCCGATTCCGAGTCCGGGTCCGGCTCCGACTCGGATTCGGGGAGCAGGCGCTCGACGGCCGCCTCGACGTCGGAGAGCACCGCGTCACGGGGGCGTTCGGCGTCGATCCGGACGAACCGGTCCGGGTCGTCGTCGATGAGGCGTTCGTACTGTTCGCGGACGACGGCCAGATACTCCCGCTGTTCGAACTTGTTGGTCGCGCCGCTCCGTTCGGCCCCGGTCGCCGGGGAGACGTCCAGGTAAATCGTCGCGTCCGGCGGCCGGGTGAACGGCCGGTGGACGTCGCGGATGTACGCCAGCGGGTCGTCGAGAACGTCCGCGAGCGTGGCGGACTGGTAGGCGTACCGCGAGTCCGAGTAGCGATCCGAGACGACGATTTCGCCGGCTTCGAGCGCGGGGCGGACCGTCCGCGAGAGGTGGGCCGCGTGGTCCGCGGTGTAGAGGAACAGTTCCGCGAGCGGGTCGGCACCCGGATTCGCAACGGACCGCTCGACGGCCTCGCCGTACCAGGAGTCGGTGGGCTCGCGGGTGAACGTCGCGGGCACGCCGAGGCCGTCGCGTAACGCCTCCCAGGCGGTCGTCTTCCCGCTCCCGTCGATCCCCTCCAGCGTGAGCAGCATACCCGGAATCGGGGCGGCCGGCTTGTAAACGCGACCCTTCCGCGGACGCCCGCCGCATCGGCCCCGGAGCGGTCGCTGCTTCCCGCACCCGAGCGGACGTCAGCGGGCGCGCGCGACCCAGAAGCGCGGCAAGCGGCTGTATCACGCTGGTTTTATCATAGAACGGACCATATTCGGACACATGAACGTACTGCTGGTCGGCGGTAGCGGCTTCATCGGGACGAATCTCGCAGCGGAACTCGTCGAGCGGGGTCACGACGTGACGGTGCTCTCCCGGAGCCCCGACGACGAGGAGTTGCCGGCGGGGGTCGAGACGGCCATGGGGGACGTGACCGCCTACGACTCCATGGAGGGGGCCTTCGAGGGACAGGACGCGGTGGTCTACCTGGTGGCGCTGTCGCCGCTGTTCGAGCCGAAGGGCGGCAACGAGATGCACCGGACCGTCCACCTCGGCGGGGCGGAGAACGTCGTCCGGGCGGCCGAGGACCACGGCGTCGACCGGCTGGTGCACATGAGTGCCCTGGGCGCTGACCCCGACGGCCGGACCGCCTACATCCGGGCGAAAGGCGAGGCCGAGCGGGTCGTGACGGACTCGGATCTCGACCGGGTGATCTTCCGACCCTCGGTGGTGTTCGGCGACGGCGGGGAGTTCGTCGGGTTCACGAAGAAGCTCACGCCCCCGGGCATCGCGCCGCTGCCCGGCGGCGGGAAGACGCGGTTCCAGCCGATCTGGGTGGGCGACCTCGTACCGATGCTGGCCGACGCCGTCGAGGACGACGAGCACGTCGGCGAGACCTACGAGGTCGGTGGCCCGGAGGTGCTCACGCTGAAGGAGATCGCCAAGCTGGTTCGGGGCGGCGTCGCGGTCGTCCCGGTACCGATGGCGCTGGCGGGCGTGGGGCTGTCGATCGCGGGGGCGATCCCCGGGTTCCCGATGGGGGCCGACCAGTACCGGTCGCTCCAGTTCGACAACACGACGGCCGACAACGAGGTCGACGCGTTCGGGGTCGAGGCGAGCGAAATGAAAACGCTCGGCGAGTACCTGGGGCGTCAGTAAGAGGGAACTACCGCCGGACCGGAGCGGCGGTGTCGGCACGTGTCGTGATTTCTTCCGGCGGCCGGGGACAATGGGGCAAAAAGCTTTTAGTCGCGTTCAAACTGTGTCACAGCCAGGAAGCACAGCATGAAACTAGCGATGATCGGCTTCGGCCAGGCGGGCGGGAAGATCGTCGACAAATTCTTAGAGTACGACGAGCGGACAAACAGCGGGATCGTCCGCTCGGCCGTGGCTGTCAACACAGCCAAGGCAGACCTGCTCGGGCTGGAGCGGGTGCCACAGGAGAACCGGGTACTGATCGGGCAGGCGCGCGTGAAGGGCCACGGCGTCGGCGCGGACAACGAACTCGGCGCGGAGATCGCCGAGGAGGACATCGACGAAATCCAGGGGGCGATCGACAACATCCCCGTCCACGAGGTCGACGCCTTCCTCATCATCGCCGGCCTGGGCGGCGGCACCGGCAGCGGCGGATCGCCGGTGCTCGCCAAGCACCTGAAGCGGATCTACACGGAGCCGGTGTACGGCATCGGCGTCCTCCCGGGGAGCGACGAGGGCGGCATCTACACGCTCAACGCCGCCCGCTCGTTCCAGACGTTCGTCCGCGAGGTCGACAACCTCCTCGTGTTCGACAACGACGCTTGGCGGAAGTCCGGGGAGTCCATGGAGGGCGGCTACGAGAAGATAAACGAGGAGATCGTCAAGCGCTTCGGCATCCTGTTCGGCGCTGGCGAGGTCGAACAGGGCGGGGAGGTCGCCGAGAGCGTCGTCGACTCCTCGGAGATCATCAACACCCTGGCCGGCGGCGGCGTCTCCACCGTCGGCTACGCCGCCGAGGAGGTCCAGCAGCAGAAGTCGGGGGGCCTCCTCTCCCGGTTCAAGGGTGGCAACGACCACGACGACGGGATCGACGCGGCCAACACCACGAACCGGATCACCAGCCTCGTCCGGAAGGCCGCACTCGGGCGGCTCACCCTCCCCTGCGAGATCGACGGGGCCGAGCGGGCGCTGCTGGTCATGAGCGGCCCGCCGGAGCACTTGAACAGGAAGGGCATCGAGCGCGGGCGGAAGTGGCTCGAAGAGCAGACCGGCAGCATGGAGGTCCGCGGCGGCGACTATCCGGTCAGCGACTCGGGGTACGTCGCGTCTGTCATCCTGCTGTCGGGCGTCCACAACGTCCCCCGCATCAAGGAACTCCAGCAGGTGGCCATCGAGGCCCAGGACAACATCGACGAGATCCGCGACGAAAGCAAAGCGAACTTGGAGGAGTTGGTCGAAGACGATGACGATGAGTTGGATCCGTTGTTCTAGGCTGGCGGCGCTGGCCGTCCTGATCGTCTCGCTCGCGGCCGCCCCCACGGCCGTCGCGCTCTCTTCGAGCGCCGAGGGCGTGCCCAGTGAGTCGCAGGTCGGCACCGAGGTGTCGGCGACGTTCGTGGTCGCGGACCCGTTCACCGAGGCCCCCGACGAGTGGACGCTCCGCGGCGAAACCGAACTCGGAAACGTCAGCTGGACGGTGACGGTCATCGACCAGGGCGACCAGATCAGCCAGGAAACCTACGGCAACCAGTCGTTCAACCACAGCCTCACCAATAGCGAGGGCGGAGACGAGGTCCGCGTCGAACTCGTCGGGACCGTCCCGGCCATCGAGAACTACACCTACGATCCGCGGGAAACATACCGGCTCGCCAGCCTCTCGCGGGTCCAGGGAAGCAACGTCCAGGAAATCGACGCCTGGACGCCCCACCACTACACCGAAAAGAGCAAAGAGGCACGCGAGGCCATCGACGCCGCGTCGGCCGCCATCGACGAGGCCGGCGGCAACCAGGAGGCCGAGGAACAGCTCCAGCGTGCCATCCGGGCCTACGAGAGCGCGAACAGCGAGGCCGACTTCGAGAACGCCATCGACCTCGCCAACGACGCCGAACAGAAGGCCGAGCAGGCACAGCAGTCCCGGCAGACGATGCAGCTGGCCCTGTACGCCGTCGGCGGACTGGTGGTCCTCCTGTTGATCGGCGGGGGCATCTACTACTGGCGCTCCCAGCAGGACACCTACGACAAACTGGGCTGATGCGCGTCGTCGTCCCGTTCGACGCGTCCGTGCCCAAAACCCGCCTGTCGGCGGTGCTCGCCCCCGACGAGCGTGCCGCGTTCGCCCGGGCGATGTGCGACGACGTACTCGACGCGCTCCGGGCGGACAGCGGCGAACCGGAGCTTCTTGCGACCGCTCCCGTCGAGACGGACGTCCCGGTCACCGTCGACGAGCGGCCGCTGACCGAGGCGGTCACCGCCGTCATCGACGAGGGCGTGCCCGTGGCCGTCGTGATGGCCGACCTCGCGCTGGCGACGCCCGGGGCGGTCGCCCGCCTGTTCGAACCCGACGCGGACGTGGTACTCGCGCCCGGCCGCGGCGGCGGGACGAACGCGATGGTCGTCCGCGATCCCGACTTCCGGGCCGACTACCACGGAGCGTCGTTCCGGGACCACCGCGAGATAGCCGCCGAGATCGGGGCCGGCATCGCCGTCGTCGACTCGTTCCGGCTGGCGACCGACGTGGACGAACCCGCCGACCTCGTGGAGGTGTTGCTCCACGGCGAGGGGCAGGCCCGCGAGTGGCTGGTCGACGCGGGCTTCGAACTCGACGCCGACGACGGCCGGGTCGGCGTCAGCCGCGACCGGAACGCTATAAACGGCGGCCCCGGAACCCAGGGGCAATGACCGCGACACCGCGACGGAGGTGGCCGGCGTGACCAGTGTCAAGGAGTTCCGCGTCGAGTCCGAGCCGACCGCCGACGCGCTCGGACGGGGTGCCTTCGTCTTCACCGACGACTACTCCGTGTTCGACTGGGGGAAGATGCCCGACGAGATTCCCGGCAAGGGGGCGAGCCTCTGTGCCATGGGCGCGTACAACTTCGAGTTGCTCGAAGCCGCGGGCGTGCCGACCCACTACCGCGGGGTCGTCGCCGCCGGCGAGGTACGCGCGCTCGACCGGGTCGACGAGCCGCCGCGCGAACTGGCCATCGACCTCACGCGGGTGCCCGAGTTGCCCCACGACGGCCGCGACTACGACTACGACGCCTTCCACGCCGCCGCGGGCGGGAACTACCTGGTCCCGCTCGAGGTCGTCTTCCGGAACACCGTCCCGGTGGGTTCGAGCCTCCGGGAGCGGGCCGACCCCGGGGAGTTCGGGCTGTCGGTCGACGAGTGGCCCGACGATCCCGTCGACCTCCCGGAGCCCGTCGTGGAGTTCTCGACGAAGTTCGAGGAGTCGGACCGCTACCTCGACCGCGCCGCGGCCGACCGCATCGCCGGGGAGGCGTCGGTCGACGACCTGGAGGCGGTGGCCCGCCGGGTCAACGACCTCGTCACCGAGCGGGCCGCCGAGGTCGGGATGGTCCACGAGGACGGCAAGATCGAGTGTCTCTACTACGACGGCGAGATCCGGGTAGCCGACGTGGTCGGCACCTTCGACGAGAACCGCTTTTCGTACGACGGCCAGGAACTCTCGAAGGAGGTCCTCCGGCAGTACCACAAGCGCACCCAGCCGGCGTGGGTCGAGGCGGTCGCGGACGCGAAACGCCGGGCGAAAGCCCGCGACGTCGCGGACTGGCGGACCCTCTGCGAGCGGACGCCGGACCCGCTGCCGGCCGAGGTCGTCGAGACGGCCGGCGACATGTACGCGGCCGGCGCGAACGCCTACCTCGGCCGGGACCTCTTCGACGCGCCCGCCATCGAGACGGCAGTCGACGCGGTCCGGGACCTGGCCTGACGACCGCGCGGTAACCGGGAGCCCTGCTGGAACGCGGCCGCGTCGGTACCGGGAGTTATATATCCCGGGCCCAAATTCCCGCCAAGTGAGCCGGGACATGGCGGACATCACCCTGCTATACGTCGCTCCCGGGGCCGGGGACGCCGGCTCCGGCGGCGGTGTGCCGGACGCGCTCCGGAGGGCCGCCGACCTGGAGGTCCGGGTCGCCGGCGCGCTGTCGGCTGCCAGAGACCAGTTCGACGGCGCGATCGACTGCGTCGTGACCGCGTACGAACTGCCCGACGGGACCGGGATCGACCTGCTCGCACACGTCCGCGAGACGGCACCGGACTGTCCCTGTGTCCTCTACGACGACGTTGACCCCGGAACGATAGACACCGGCGACGTCGAGGGCGAGATAATCGAGTACATCCCCCGCGGATCGGGGGACGGGGAGCGGCTCGCGTCGGTCGTCAGGGACCTCGTCGCCAACCGGATGCAGGTCGCCTACCCGCTCCCCCACGACGAGGACGAGCGACTGACGGCGCTGGCGCGGTACGACCCCGACGACCTGTCGGTGACCGAGGCCTTCGATCGGCTGGCCGACCTGGCCGTCGAGCACTTCGGCGGTAGGGTCGCGTTCGTGGGGCTGGTCGACGAACGCGAGGAGCGGTTCGTCGCCTGCCAGGGAACCGACTGGGAGCGACTGGACCGCCAGGACACGATCTGTACCCACACGATCCTCGAAGAGGACCTGATGGTCGTCGAGAACGTCCAGGAGGACCCGCGGTTCGCGTCGGCCGAGCGGCTGGTCGAACTCGACATCCGCTCGTACGCCGGCGCGACGCTGACCACGCCGGCGGGACAGACGATCGGCACGTTCTGCCTCGTCGACGACGAGCCGAGAGCCTACAGCGAACGGGAACGGACGTACCTGCGGTTGCTCGCCGACGAGGCGGCCGAACAGCTCGAACTCCGGCGGCGGCTGGTCGAAGCCGAACGCGGGACTGAAAGCGGGAGAACCGAGAGCGAGACGGAAGGCGGAAGGGAGGGCGAATCCTGAACGATGTACGGGTTCGATTCTGGCCTCGACCTGCAGCCGGTGTCCCCGGGGACAAGTGTCGTGATCACCGGTCCCGCCATGTCGGGGCTGACGGAACTGACGCTCCGGCTGCTCGCCTGTGGCGACCGGGAGGGGCTGATCGTGCTCTCGACGGACGACCCCGCGGACGAGGTCATCGCAAACTACGAGCGCCGGGACGGCCGGTTCGACCACGGGCGGATGGCCGTCGTCGACTGCGGGAAGGCCAGGGAGACCACGTCGGAGGACGGGAACGTCCGGTCGGTCACCAGCCCGACGGACCTGACGGGGCTGGGCATCCAGTTCACGTCGCTGTACGAGGAACTCTACCGGGGCGGGATCGACGCGGTCCGGGTCGGCGTGCTCTCGGTCTCGTCGCTGTTGCTGTACGCCAAGGAGTTCCGGAACGTCTACCGGTTTCTCCACACCATGACCGGTCGCATCCGGAGCGCGGACGGCCTGGGCGTCTTCGCGCTCGACCCCTCCTCGCACGACGACCGTGCCGTCCAGAGCATCGTCCAGACGTTCGACGCCCGGATCGAACTCCGCGAGACCGACGGGGGCCGCGAGTTCCGCGTCCGCGGGCTCGCCGAGCAGCCCGAGGACTGGCGGTCATACGAACCGGTCGCTCCCGGGTGACGGCGAGTCACAAGAGTTTTCGACCGCCGCCACGGCGGTTCCGGTAATGACCGGCTACACAGCGACCGTCACCGTCCGGCTCAAACGCGGGGTACTCGACCCCGAGGCCGAGACGACCCAGCGCGCGCTCGAACGGCTGGGGTTCGACCTCGCCGACCTGCGGTCGGCCGACCAGTTCGAGATCGACCTCGACGCCGACTCCGCCGACGCCGCCGCCGACCGCGCCGCCGAGATGGCCGAACGGCTGCTCGCGAACCCGACCATCCACGACTACACCGTGGACGTGACCGAACAGACATGACGGCACCCTCGATGACGGCCACTCCCGCCTCCCACACCAACACGAGGTGGTCGGTGTGACAGTGGCCGTCATCCAGTTCGGTGGATCCAACTGCGACCGCGACGCCGTCCGGGCGCTCGCGGAGGTCGGCGTCGACGCCGAATTCGTCTGGCACGAGGACGGCCTGCCCGCCGACGCCGCGGGGATCGTCCTGCCGGGCGGGTTCTCCTACGGCGACTACCTCCGGGCGGGCGCGATGGCCGCCCGATCGCCGATCATGGACGAGGTCCGGGCGGCCGCGGCCGACGGGACGCCGGTCCTGGGGGTCTGTAACGGCGCACAGATCGGCTCCGAGGCCGGACTCACGCCGGGCGCGTTCACGACCAACCGGAGCGCCCGCTTCCAGTGCGAACACGTCCACCTGCGGGTCGAGCGGGCCGACACCCCCTGGACCGCGGCCTACGAGACGGGGGAGGTGATCGAACTGCCCATCGCCCACGGCGAGGGCCGGTTCGAGGCCCGCGACGACCGGCTCGACGAACTCGAAGCCAACGACCGGATTCTCTTCCGGTACTGCGACGCCGACGGGGCGGTCACCGACGCGGCCAACCCCAACGGCTCGAAGCGGAACGTCGCCGGCGTCCTCGGCGACCGCGAGACCGTCGCCGTGCTGATGCCCCACCCCGAGCGCGCGTCGCTGCCCGACGTCGGCCCGACGGACGGGCAGGGGGTTCTCCGCGGCTTCCGGTGACGGAACCGGATCGCCCGCCGTCCGCCGATCCGTACTCCCGGGCGAACGCGTCGAGCGTCGCCCGGAGCGCGCCCACGACGATGGGACCGAAGAACAGGCCCATGACCCCCAGTACGTAGATGCCGCCGACGACCCCGACGAGGATGAGTGCCGGGTTGAGCCGGGCGTACCGGTCGACGAGGATCGGCCGGAGGTAGTCGTCCGAGAGGCCGACGACGACCGATCCGTAGACCAGCAGGAACGCCGCCGCGAGCGGCCGACCGCCGACCAGCAGGAACAGCGAAGCCGGCCCCCAGACGAGGACGGACCCGACGATGGGCAACAGCGACAGGACGATCATCACCGCCGTCCAGAACGGCGCGTTCGGAACGCCGGCGACGAGGAGACCGATCCCCGCGAGGACGCCCTGGACCACGGCCACGAGTATGTGCCCGGCGACCACCGCCCACATGATCTCCGAGAACTCCCGGTAGAGTTCGGTCTGGACGGCGGCGGGAAGCGGAACGATCCGCCGGAGCCACCGGGCGAACCGGTCGCCGTCCTTGAGGAAGTAAAAGAGGAGAAACAGCGTCAGGCCCACGCCGATGGCCGCGTGCGTGACGGCACCGAATACCCCGAGGAGATCCCTGACCGTGCCTGCCCCGACGCTCCGGGCGGCCGACTGGAGGGCCGCCCCGAGGTCGACCCCGATGCCGTAGATGGCCAGCACGGCCTCGACGTTTTCCAGCGTCAGGTCGCCGGCCTGGATCCGCTCGAAGACCGCGAGCGCTCCCATGGCGATGGTGTGAACGAGCAGAATCAGCGGCAACACGATTGCGACGGTCGCCACGAACGAGAGCGCCCCGGCCGCGATTCGCGGGCCGGTTCGGGACTCGATGCGGTCGTGGACCGGCGCGAACAGGAACGCGAGCAACACCGCCAGCAGGAAGTACTGCAGGAACGGCAAAACGAACGCGACCGACAGGACGAGCAACAGCCCGATCAGAACGAGGAGGAATCCCTTCGGAAGCTCCATGCCCCACCTTCGGTCCGAACGGAGAAATCTCCGCGGGTGGCACTCTCCGGCCCGGACGCAGTCGGCGGACCGGGGGTGGCGAAGCGACGCCCTCGGGCGGGCCACGACGGGGACCAGCGAGGCGACGCCGGGCTACCGCACCAGGGGCGCGCTGTAGGCCGTCTCGTGGTCCATCACGACCTCCCAGGTGCGCTCGCAGGCACACGAGACCTCCCCGAACACCGAGGGGTCCTGCCGGAGGTCGAAGTCCTTGATCGCGTTCTGGACGCGGTCGTCGCAGTCGCCGCAGTTGTGCGGTCCGCGGTCGGACCCGTGGCCGACGGGGTCCGAGACGACGATGGCGTCCGCGTCGGCGGTCGATTCGAGCACCTCGCAGACCGACCAGAGCCACGGCGGCCGATAGCCCCCCTCGTGGTAGAGGTCCTCGACCATCGTGTGGCGCTGGACGTTCGTGGGGTTCATCGAGACGGTGTGACACCCGTCGACGCCCGCACAGCGCCGGACCGACCGCTTCATGTCCGCGACGGCCTCGGACTCCGAGAGGAAGGGCGGCTTCAACAGCAGGTACGCCTTCACGCCGGCACCGGCCTCGCGGGCCGCCGCGCAGGCGGCCTCGAAGTCGCTGAACTCGAAGTACTTGTTCACGCAGTCCCGGCGCACCCGGTCTGTGGCCGTCTCCAGGCCGACCGCGACGTCGGTGTCGAGTCCGCGGTCGGTGAAGTCGGCGAGTTTCTCCCGGGCGACGAAGTCGGGCAGGCTCTCGACGACGATCCGCTCGCGGTCCGCGAACGTCTCCGCGATGGCCCGGCGCGTCTCCGCGGGCACCTCCCGCTCGTCGAGGAAGGAACCGGAGGTGTAGATCTTGACGAGGCCGCTCTCCCCGTCGGCCTGCTCGCGTTCGTGGTCGAGACAGGCCCCGAGTTGGGCCATCAGTTCCTCGTGGGTGACGCTGCCGCCCTCCACGGACTCGGCGACGTAGCCACACATCGTACAGCCGCCGGCCCGCGCCCACCGGCAGCCGCCGGTGTTGAGGATGATCGTCAGCGACTGGTAGACGCCGCCGGGGGTGTTGTCCTCGTCGATCCACACCCGCGTCGGCTCGCGCGGATCGTAGGTCCGGTCCTTCCGGGCCCGGATCTCCCGCATCGCCGCGTTGTGGGCGTCCATCCCCCTCCCCTGCTCGTAGACGTCGGGACTGGGCTGGCTCATTACCGGTGGAAGTCGCCCGGGGCGTAAAGCCACTTCGTTATCGCGGCCGGCGCCGCGGCATCGACGGTCAGACCCCCGAATCGCAAAAAATCGACGGACAGGCGTTGACAATAAACCTTCATTGCCGGCCGTCAGCGGGGCAGATACTAGCCGAATTGGGTTACACTCCCGTGGAAAACTATGACATGGATAGCGACCGTATGTAACCAACGGACCTTACAATGACAGAACTCGGTGGATTTCAAGATCACGTCGCCCGAATCGATCTCTCGGAGGGGGACGTCAGTTACGAGGGCGTCGACGACGAGGACGCGAAAAAGTACATCGGAGCACGCGGCCTCGGGGTGAAATACGTATTCGACAACGGCCCGGACGTGGACCCGCTGAGCGAGGAGAACATCCTCTCGTTCACGAACGGACCGCTCACGGGCACCCAGACGGTGATGAGCGGCCGGATTGCCATCTGCACGAAATCGCCGCTCACGGGGACCGTGACCGACGCCCACCACGGCGGCTGGTCGGGGGCCCGGCTGAAGTGGGCGGGTTTCGACGCCCTGGTGTTCGAGGGGCAGGCGGACGAACCGGTCTACGCCGTCGTCGAGAACGGCGAGGTCGAACTGCGGGACGCCTCGCATCTCTGGGGGAAGGGCGTCCACGAGACGATAGAGACCATCGAGGACGAGGTAGAGGGGTCCTACGGCAAGAATCTCTCGGCGATGACCATCGGCCCGGGGGGCGAAAACGAGGTCCGCTACGCCTGCATCGTCAACGAGGACGACCGCGCCTCCGGCCGGGGCGGCACCGGCTGCGTAATGGGCACCAAGAACGTCAAGGCGGTCGTCGTCAAGTCCGGCACCAAGATGCCCAAGCCGGCCGACCCCGAGACGTTCCAGGAAGGCCACCGCCAGGCCATGCAGGTCATCCAGGAATCCGACGTCACCGCGCCCAACGAGGGCGGCCTCTCGGTGTACGGGACGAACGTCCTGATGAACGTCACCGAGGAGATGGACAGCCTGCCGACCCGGAACGCCAAATACACCTCGACGTCGAGCGAGGCCGAGGGGAGTCCGGACGACCTCGACATCGACGCGGAGCACGTCTCCGGCGAGAACGTCCGGGAGAACATCCTCGTCGACGAGCCGACGTGTCACTCCTGTCCGGTCGCCTGCAAGAAGGAAGTCGAGGTCCAGGTCAACCACAAGGGCCAGGACATGAACGTCCGGATGGAGTCCTACGAGTACGAGTCGGCGTGGGCACTCGGTCCGAACTCGATGAACGACGACCGCGACAAGGTCGCCGTCATGATCGACCGGTGTAACGCCATGGGCGTCGACACCATCGAGATGGGCAACATGCTGGCGATGGCCATGGAGGTCACCGAGCGCGGCAAGCTCCCCGAGGGCGAAGGGCTCGACTGGGGCAACGCCGACGAGATGATCGACATGATCGAGGAGACGGCCCACCGCGGGGGCTACCTCGGCGACCTGCTGGCCGGCGGTGCAGACCACATCGGCGAGGAGCTCGACGCCCACGACTCCTCGCTGGCGGTCAAGGGCCAGACGATCCCGGCCTACGACCCCCGCGGCCTGAAGGGCATGGGCATCGGCTACGCCACCTCGAACCGCGGTGCCTGCCACCTGCGCGGGTACACGCCGGCCGCCGAAATCCTCGGCATCCCGGAGAAGGCCGACCCGACCGAGTGGGAAGGCAAGGGCGAACTCTGCATGGTCTTCCAGGACCTCCACGCCATCTCCGACTCGTTCGACATCTGCAAGTTCAACGCCTTCGCCGAGGGCATCGAGGAGTACGTCAAGCAGTACAACGGCATGACCGGCCGCGACGTCACCGAGGACGAACTGATGGAGGCCGGCGAGCGGGTCTACAACCTCGAACGGTACTACAACAACCTCGTCGGCTTCGACGGCGACGACGACTCGCTGCCGGGCCGGTTCGTCGAGGGCCACGAGGACGCCATCCCCGGCCAGGGCGGCATCGAGGGCGAACTCTGCGAACTCGAGAAGATGAAAGAGGAGTACTACGAGGCCCGCGGCTGGGTCGACGGCGTCGTGCCCGACGAGAAACTCGACGAACTCGGCATCGAGGTCGGTCCCGGCACCGGCGTCTCCGCCGGCGGCGACGCCGCTGCCCCGAGCGACGACTGAACTCGCACGCACACGGATTTTTTTACACCAGGTCGCCAGCCGCGGCTGTCTCCTCCCGGCAGCCCTGGCGGTCCCGGTCCCCGCGACCGAAGGTGTTCGGACCAACGGCGAGGTAGCTGCCGGCCGTACGCCCGTCCATGCCCGCGGTCCCGGGCGACATCGACACGGAGGGCGGTCCGCCGACAGTCGTCCCGCTGGCACACTTCGTCGTGGCGCTGGGGTTCCTGCTGGCGGGCGTCCTCGCGGGCGTCGGGCGCTCGCCTGCTATTCTGCCCCCGAACCCGTTCAGCGGGCGGCGCGGACGGGTCGTCCGGAGAGGGGGACGCTCCGCCGCTGGCTACCGCTGTGCGGGTTCGCCCCCCGCCTGCGGTGCCGAGGGTTGTCGGGCCGGCCCGGGCTCGGGGGGACCCACGGCGACGTCCTCGGGAATGATGTAGTGCAACTGGTGGTGGGGGACGTACCCGATCTGTTCCCGGCCGCCGGCGTAGCGGTCGGGCTGGTCGTCGGCCTCCTCGCCGAACAGCATGACGCCGGCGTCGATCACCTCGTAGGCGCGACACTCGAAGACGGTCCCGTCAGTACAGATCACCTGCATGCGGGGAGACGTTCGGGAGCCAGCGGTATACCCCTTCGTCCCGCGCCCGCACGGACGCCCGTCCGCCGACCGGGACCGCCGGTCGCGTCCGTCGACGACCCGTCCGACTCCGCCGCGACACCGCCGGGCGAGTCGTCGGCATCGCCGGCCCCGCCGGCTCGCTCGCGGCGGCGCTGGATGGCGACCCGCCGGAACTGGGGGGCCTCGGTCGTCTTGACGCCGAACGGTTCGGACTCGCGGACCTCGCAGAGCCACTCCATCACCCGGTCGGTCCGCTCCGGGGAGACCGGGTCGAACACCCGCCCCCGGCCGACCGGGACGAGGAAGAACACCGACCAGAGAACGGCTCCGAGGTCCGCCACGAGGTCGCGGATCGCGGGCAACTCCGCGACCGTGTCGGCACAGACGGTCGTGTTGATCTGGAGCAAGAGCCCGGCGTTCCGGGCGACGGCCGCGGCCCGGAGCGTGGCCTCGAAGCTCCCCGCCTCGCCCCGGAACTCGTCGTGGGCGGCCGCCGAGCCGCCGTCGAGGCTCAGTGCCATCCGGGCCAGCCCCGCCCCGGAGAGGTCGCAGGCCCGCGCGACCTCCCAGACGAGCACGAGCGGGCGCTCGGCCGTGTCGACTTCGGGCGGGTTCACGGGTCGGTGCCTCCCGCCGCCGTCTCCGTTCCCGTCCCCGTCTCATAGTGATTGTTGCGACTCTTTACCGCCGAGAAGTCACAATTCGTGGGCTTCAGCCCGCGAACCAACTGTTCACGTGACGTGGCCGCGAAAATAATCGCAACAATCACTATCAGACGCCGGCCGGTCGACGTCGATGGCCGACTCGACGGAAACGCGCGTGACGTGGCCGCCACAGCCACACTGCTGGACGTACTCCCAGTCGAGGTCGCCGTCGACGGCGTCTTCGAGCGCCTGATACAGATAGCGCTCGGGATGCCCGTTGTCGCCGCGGGTAACGAGGTTGACGTGGTTGCCGGGTGCGGTGTGGTCGATGGCCGTCAGCGCCCCCTCGACGACGGCCGCGCGGTCGCCGGCGTAGCGGGGCGTCTCCAGGTTCGCCGGCCAGGAGTTGTCGTGGATCCTGTCCGTGACCGGTTCGGCGTCGCTCTCGTGGGCCTGGTCGCTCGCGTGTCCCATGCGCGATTGTTCGCGTCCGGAGGCCGTAACCCGACTCCCGAACCTGTTCGCCGCCGTCGCGTCAGGTCCCGATGACGACGCAGTCGCGGATTTCCAGGGCCGTCCGGAACTCCTCCTCGCAGCCCTGCTCGCGGCCGTCCCGGAGGAGCTGTTCGTGGTGGGCCCGCCGGACGGCATCGGTTTCGCGCTCCCCGAGTCCGAGTTCCGCCCCGAGCGTCCGCCAGTGGTCGTTCTCGACGAAGAAAGCCTCGTAGTCGGCGGACTCGTAGACCCGCTCGTAGCGCCGGGCGTACTCCTCGCGTCGCCCGGCCAGGGACGCCTGCACCCGGTCGACCAGCCGGGGGAGCCGGTCGGGACCGACGCTGGCCTTGGCGGCCGTGGCGATCAATACCGTCCCCTCGATTGGATCGCCGCGTGCCCCGCTCATCAGCCACCCGCCCGCATGGCCTTCTGGCCGAACTCCTCGATCAACTCCGGGAGCACCTCCTCGTCGCCCTCGAAGGTGACGTTCACCTGCGTGAGTTTCACCGTCGGGCCGACGCCGACCCGTTCGGTCGTGAGCGTCGCCCCCCAGTCGTCGGCCTCGACCTCGACTCCGGTTCCGTCCTCGTGGCCGTCGACCAGTTCCGCGCCGAGCCCTTCGAGGTAGTGGATGGCGAGCCGCTGCGAGATGCCCCGGTAGGACTTCTCCCGGCGCATCTACCCACCCGCGACCGGCGGGAAAACGCTCAGCGTGTCGCCGTTTTCCATCGTGGTGTCGACGCCCTCCATGTGGACGACGCCCTGGCCGTTCTTGAGGATGCTCAACTGCGGTCTGATCTCCCCCTCGTCGTCGAGCAGGTTCCCTTCCAGGTCGTCGTACTCGGCCTCCAGGCCCGCCAGCACCTCGCCGACGGTTACGCCCTCGTCGTACTCCCGCATGATCGTCTTCGACCCGACGGCCTCGCGGAACGTCGCAAAGAACCGCAGCTCCAGTTCCATGTCCCGTGGGAGGGACGCGAACTGTATAAACCTACAGATCCCGCAGACGGATGCCGTCCTCGACGAGCCGGTAGTTGCGCTCGCGGTCGAGCCGCGCCGACAGCTCCTCGTGCTCGTACAGTTGCGCGATCAGGTCCGCGTAGAGGTTCCGCCAGGCCATCGCAAAGATGGGCGACTGCCCCCACGCGCGGAGTTCGGGCACGAACCCGTCGAAGGTCTCGATGCGGTCCTCCATGTGTTCGATCGCGTCGACGACGTACTCGGTGGCCTCCTCGTCGTCGGCCTCGGCGATAGTGCGGTTGATCCGCTCCTCCCAGCCCTCGACGGCCCGCTGCATGTCCCGGGCCGCGCTGTCGCCCTCCTCGGGGAGCGCCTCCAGAATCGGTTCCGGCACCGCGAGACTGATCTCGTCCATACCGGGTGCTCGGACCCCAGGGTAAAAACGGTGTGTTATCCTCGATCAGCGTCAACGGTATTACCTTCGGCGTTCCGGCGGGCAGTCACCGCTCTTCGACGTGCCGGACGTCGCTGGCGACCCCGCGGGTGCTTTCTGCCATCTCCGGGCCGGTCATGGTCGCGCGGCCGACGGCGAACGCCCGCGGGCCCTCGAATACCACCTCGTCGCCTACGCGAATCGACTCGTCGGCCTCGACGACGCCCGGCGCGAGCACGCTCCCGTGGGGGACGAACGCGTCGATCTCGGCGCGCTTGGTGGGGACGTCGCTCTCGACCCACCGGCGCGCGCCCGAAAGGGTCAGCGACAGCGTGCCGTACTGGGGGACGAGCGCCGCCAGTTGCTCGCCGTCGGCGTCGTGGGCGCGCAGGCTCGGGTACCGGCCCTCGACGGTCAGGTCGTCGAACAGGTCGTCGCCAGCGCCGTCCCCGAACTGGTAGTCCGCGACCGCCTTCAGGGTGTTGTGCTGGCGCTCCCGCTTGGAGTACTTGAGTTCCCCCTCCAGGGTCGACGCGAGGTTCGAGAGGGAGTCGCCCGTCGTGGGGTGGTCGGCGACGGTGTATTCGAAATCCAGGCCGAGGGCGTCCTCGACTCGCTCGCAAATCTCGCGGTAGTCATCGGGGACGTGGGCGATCACGCGGGGGTAGTCGTTGCGGTCGAGATACCGCTCCAGGACCGCCGAGACGAACTCGACCTCGTTCGCGCTCCAGCGTCCGGTGACGACGGCGTCGTAGTGCTGTGCGGGGTAGGTCAGTTCGAGTTCCTGCGGGACGACGCCGATGGGCGAGGTAATCGACACCGTGTGGGCGCGGAACTGGACGGCGTCGTGGAACTGGCCGTGGCTCTGGGATTCGCTGTAGGGTTTGCGGGCCGAACACGGCACCAGCACCAGCGGGTTCCGGAACCGGTTGCGGTACCGCCCGGTGACCCGCTCCGCGAACCGCTGGATCTCGACCCGCCGGATGGTGTCCTCGCTGGCGGCGCTGATCTCGGCCCGGCGGACGAGCGGCGTCCGTCGTTCGAGGTAGCCGTACTGGTCGTCGAGCCGCCGGAACGTGGCGGTCAGCCAGTTCTCGTGGCGGGCCTGGGCCTCGACGTAGTCGCGCAACCGGCCCGCCCTGATCCGCTCGCGGACCGTCGCCAGTTGCGCCCGGAGCGCGTTCACGTTGTGGTCGACGCAGTCCTCGCGGTCGAACGACGCGACCGACCCCCGGCAGGCCGGACAGGCACAGGGGAGTTCGGACAGGTCCTCCATGAACTGTTCGCCGTCGACCGTAAGGTACCGCCCCCGGGTGCCGGCGACGACCGCGGCGTCGGTGTCGAACAGGTCGACCCCGGCGTACGCGAGCGTGGGAACGTTGGCGGGCGTGGCGACGCCGGACAGCAGGAGTGCGCCGTCGGCAGGGATCGCCTCGCGGGTCTCGATCACCGCCTCGACGAACGCCCGGGCGTGGCCCACGTACCCCGGCGCGCCCGAGAGGACGTACGCGTCCGCGCCGTGGTCGGCGGCGGTCGCCGGCGAGACGACGGCCGCGCTGGGGTAATCGACGTCGGGGTAGTCGACGGCGAACGCCTCCGCGACCCCCTCGGGCGTCCCGCTCGGGAACGCGCGGTGGGGCAGGACCGTCAGCCGCGACTCGTCGCCCTCCGGGCGGTCGCGCTCCGCGGACCAGCGGCTGCCGGCGTCGGCGAGGACGTCGTCGACCAGCGCCGGCGTCGTCACCGGGTCGGCGAGGCGGAGTTCCGCGACGCGGGCGGGGCCGTCGCGGTGGTTGACCTCGAAGTATTCGGTCATTGCTCCCCAGTCGGGGAGGCCGGGGGAACTATCTTTCCGTTCGGGCCGTCCACAACGGCCGGCAGATCGCCCTGGGTGAACCGGCCGACGCCGACGGACGGATCGTCGCCACCTTCGCCGACGTCAAACCCTGCGACACTGGCTGTGTGAGCCTCGGGGTCCACAACGACACGAACCCCGCGTGGGCGTGGCTGGCCATGGACGTCACCGCCGACGAGGACGGCGGCGACGGCGACGGCGAACCAACCCCTACCCCCGACCGGTGTTTCGAGGCCGGGAAACTCGAAAGGTACGACGGCGACCGGTTCACGACCGTCGAGGGGGGGGGTCGTGGGTCACGGACAACCGGTACGAACTGACCGTCGACGGCGGGGCTGTCACCGTCGACGGCGGAACTATCACCGTCGACGGCGGAACTGTCACCGTCGAACTCTGCGACCTCGAAGAGAAGGAAAACGAACTGGTCGCGTTCAGGGCGCGGGTCGTCGACGGCGGGTACTGCATCGACAGCCTGACCGTCAAGGCCGCCCGGGAGACGGAGACGACCGAGTTCGACCCGTGCCGGACGGAGACGCCGACGATCCGGACGCCGGCCACCAACGACGAGGGCGTGGAACAGGGGATCAGCTTCGTGTCCTTCGCCGTCTGCCGGGACGGCGGGAACGACGACCGAGCGGGGGACGGGAACGAAAACGACGACGGCGAACTCGACGACTACCTGGAGCTGACGGTCCACGAGGACCCGAACCGGAACTGCGAGGCCGAGAGCGGCGAGCGGGTCCTCGGCAGCCACACGCTCCGGGAGTGGGTCGACGACCAGGGATCGCCCGGGCCGATGGCGGGGTCTTTCTCGGGGCCGTGACGGGAACCGAGTGGTACGCGCTGGACTGGACGCTCCCCTGCGAGGTGGGCAACGTCGTCCAGGGCGACAGCCTCGAGATCACGATCACGCTGTACGCGGAACAGAAGCGACACAACGACGACCCCGGGAACCCCTGGGGCTAAGTGGTCGCGTCCACGCGCTCGACTCGGTCGGGGAGCCCCGCCAGGACGTCCGCCGGCCAGCCGCAGTGTTCGAGCGTGAACGCAACCCCGGGGTTGGCCTCGACGAGTCGCGCGACGCCGGTCGCGGCCGCCTCGATCGCCCGGCGGTCGGTCCGGTCGGGCACCTCCGCCGTCAGCGGATAGGCCTCCGAGAGCGTCCGGGGGAACGGACTCGCCCGTCTCGGCGAGCAGGACCGTCTCGGGCGTATCCAGTCGCTGGAGTCGCTCGTGATGGCGCAGGACCTCCGGCCGGCGGGCGCTCTCGCCGGAGAGATAGAAGAAGGCGTCCTTCGATGCGGGGTCGGTCCGCTCTAGCTCGTCCGCGTGGTCGAGCAGCGCGCGGTAGCCGGCCAGCATCGTCGGGTGCCCGCGGGCGCGGGCCTCGACCAGTTCGAGGAGGTTCCCGCGCCGGATCGCCTGCCTGATGGTCCGCATCTCCCCGTAGGTGACGTGGAGGTTGTGCTCGGCCAGCAACCGCTCGCGGTCGTCGGCGTCGAGACCGGCGAGTTCGCCGGGGTCGTGGTCGGCGCAGACGGGACAACAACAGGGAAAGTAGTCGAGTTCGTCCACGTGTTCGGTCCCGCGGACGGTCAGGTAGCGGTCGTCGCGGGCGTACAGGGCGTAGGCCGCCGAATCGAACAGGTCACAGCCCAGCGCCACCGCGAGCGCGAACATCATCGGGTGGCCGGCACCGAACAGGTGGACCGGCGCGTCCAGCCCCAGCCCCCGCTTGGCCGCGGCGACGACCGCGACCACGTCCGCGAACCGGTAGTCGTTCAACAGCGGCACGACCGCCCCCACGGGGAAGACATCCAGCCCCGTGCCGGCGGCCTCGCGGGCCGCCCGCTCCCGGAGGTCCGGGTAGGTCGACCCCTGGACCGGGGCGTTGACGAGCATCTCGCCCGTGTCGACATCGCGCGCCGTGTCGAGGCGGTCCCGCGTGGTCGCCAGTTCGGTCTCGGCCCGCTCGCGGCCGACGTCCGGCGGCGTCGGGATGTCCACGGGCGTCCCCACGTCCGCGCCGATCTCGTACTGGAACCGCAGGATTTCGCTGGTCGTCACGTCGATCTCGCCGTACTCCGAGAGCTGGAACGACCCCGAGTCGGTGACGATGGCCCCCGAGAAGTCCAGCAGGTCGTGGAGCCCCCGTTCGACGGCCGGCTCCCGGAACTCGTCGCTGCCGTAGAAGATGTAGCCGTTCGTGATGATGATCTCGGCACCGAAGGCAGATTCGAGCCGCGACGGTTCGACGGTCCTGACGTGGGGGTTGATCACCGGCATCAGCGCCGGCGTCTCGACCGTGACCCCCGCCCGCGGGACCGTCAGCTCCCCGAGCCGTCCGGCCGCGTCCCAGGCGGTCACCTCGAACCAGTCGCCCATCGACCGCCAGTCGGCGCGGTGTGGGGGTAAGGGTTGCGTTCGTCGCCGGGAACCCTACTGCTCCCGCAACGCGTACTGGAGGACGGCCAGCGCGGTCCGGCCGTCGCGCAACGTCCCCTCGCGGGCCGCCGCCAGCAGGTCCTCGAAGTCGGTGATGTCGACCCGGATGCTCTCGTTGAAATCGAGGTCCTGCTCGGCGGTCGGCTCGCAGTCGCGGGCGACGAAGTAGTGGAAGGCGATGTCCGCGACGCCGTTGGCGGGTTCGACCGTCGCCAGGTGGCCGACCTCGCCGGCCTCGTACCCCGTTTCCTCGGCGAGTTCCCGGCGGGCGGCCGCCTCGCGGTCCTCGGCGTCCTCGACGCCGCCGGCTGGGAGACCGCGGTTGACCCGCCTGACGGCCTGTCGCCACTCCTCGATGACGACGACGGAGCCGTCGGGCGTGAACGGGAGGACGACGACGGTGTCCTCCTCGGAGAGGTAGTGGAAGTCGGTCTCGGTGCCGTCGGGCAGCCGTACCTGTTCGCGCCGGATGTCGAACCCCGGGCAGACGTAGTCCGTCTCCCCGGAGAGGGTCTCCCAGGCCAGGTCGTCGTCGGTCATCGGCCCCGCTTGGCGGGGAACGGGGAAAAATCGTCCGTCGCGGAGGAGACGGGGGAAAGTCGCCCGTCGCGCCAGAGAAAGGTGAGGCCGAACGTGCTCCCGTTTCCGTCGACGGGAGCCGAGTGGAGAGGGGAGTAGCCGTCGGCCACCGACAGGTCGATTACCCACGAGGTGGTATCGTGGGGCATGAGCGGCGACGAGGCGGCCGACGCGACAGACGAACTGGCACGACTGCGCGCGACCAGCGACTGGCTCGAACGCGCGCTGGCGGCGAGCGACACGTACGCGTGGAACTGGGACCTCGAAACCGACACGGTCGAGCGCCACCCGTCTTTCGAGGAGCTGTTCGGCCTGGACGCCGAGGAGCTGGAACCGCTCTTCGAGAACTTCTTCGACCGCGTCCGGCCGGAGGACCGCGAGGCGGTCGAGGCGGCCTTCGAGGCCGCCGCCGAGGAGGGATCGACCTACGAGGTCCAGTACGCCATCCGGACCGGCGACGGGTCGTGGGGCTGGCTCGACGGCCGCGGCGAGGTCGTCACCGACGAGGACGGCGAACCGACGCGCGTGCTCGGGACGACCAGACGCATCCCGGGGCCTGAGAACGCCTGACTGCAGGGCGGCGCGACCGACAGGACCGGCGACCTGAAAGCGAGCGAGGGGCCGAGAATCGGAGAGCGACGCGGCTGTCAGGCACGGTGACCGAGACGCCACGCTGGAAGCTGGAGACAGCGTCGCGGCGGCGAGTCCGTCGAGGGGGGCGTCAGAGGAGCTGTTTTTCCTTCTCCTCGCGTTCCTCTTCCTCGCGTTTCTCCTCTTCGAGCCGTTTCCGGCCCCGCCGGTACTGGCGGAACGCCGGGATGAAGCGGTTTTTCAGGTCCCGGACGAACGCGTAGATGCCGTACGCCCAGAAGAAAAACAGCAGCGTCCCGCCGCCGTAGTAGACGATCGCTATGTCGTTGACCATTGTTTGGGGTGCCGCAGTTGGGATTCGGTCGTGATCGGACCGTCGTGGTTCGGATTCGGGTCGTGGGTAGGGTTGTGCCGCCGGTGCGATCGGATCTCAGTCGTCGGTTTCGGCTTCCGATCCGGGCGTCGTGCTCTCGGTGGCGAGCGAGGCGACGCCGTGGGTGACGGCCTCGCCGGACTCGGTGTCGAACAGGTGGACCTGCGTCCGGTCGATGACGACCTCGATTTCGTCGTCCTCCTTGATCGGCGAGTCCGGGTCGACGCTCATCAGCAGTTCGTTGCTCGTCGCGCCCTCGGCCTCCATCGACGTGTCGACGTCCTCGCCCAACAGCAGGTAGACGAAGATCTCGTCGCCCATCGGCTCCAGGACGTCCGCCCACGCCTCGATGGTGTCGGACCCGTGGGCGAGGTTGCCGGCCTTCTCGACCGGGTGGACGTCCTCCGGGCGGATGCCCATCGTCAGGTGGTCGCCGACCCCGACGCCGTCGATCTTCCCGGGGTCGAACTCGATCATGAAGTTCTCCGTCTCGAGGCCGTTCTGGACGACCTCGCCCTCGATGAAGTTCATCGCGGGCGAGCCGATGAAGCCGGCGACGAAGAGGTTCGCCGGTTCGTTGTAGCAGGTCAGCGGCGGGGCGATCTGCTGGAGTTCGCCCGAGTCGATGACGGCGATCCGGTCGGACATGGTCATCGCCTCCTCCTGGTTGTGGGTCACGTAGAGGATCGTCGTGTCCAGTTCCTTGTGGAGCCGCTGGAGTTCCGTCCGCATCGTCACCCGGAGCTTGGCGTCGAGGTTGGCCAGCGGCTCGTCCATCAGGAAGACGTCGGGTTCGCGCACCAGCGCCCGGGCGATGGCCACGCGCTGGCGCTGCCCGCCGGACATCTCGTCGGGCATCCGATCGAGCATCCCCTCTAGCTGGACGATGCTGGCGGCCTTCTCGACGCGGCGGTCGATCTCCTCTTTCTCGTAGTCCCGGAGCCGCAGCCCGAAGCTGATGTTGTCGTAGACGTCGAGGTGGGGGAACAGGGCGATGTTCTGGAAGACCATCGCGATGCCCCTGTCTTTCGGCGGGAGGTTCGTCACCTCGCGGTCGCCGATGTAGACTTTCCCCTCGGTCGGTCTGGTCAGCCCGGAGACCGTTTCCATGGTCGTGGACTTCCCGCACCCCGACGGGCCGACGAGCGTGATGAACTCGCCGTGCTCGATGTCGAGGTTCATGTCGTTGACAGCCATTACGTCGCCGTAGCGTTTCGTGACGCCGTCGAGTTTGACTCGTGCCATTGGTTTACTCCTTGAGTGCTCCCGCAGTCATCCCGCTCACGATTTTCTCCTGTGCGATCACCACGAGGATGGCGACGGGCAACACCGCGATGATGCTGCCCGCGGCCATCACGCTGAACGTGGCCTCGAACTGGCCGGCCCGCTGGAGTTGCAGGAGGCCGCCCACGATCGGGGCCCAGTTCCCGGGCTGGCCGTTGTTCATCAGGAACGAGAAGAAAAACTCGTTGTAAACCGCGATGAACGTCAGCACGCCCGCCGTTGCGACGCCGGGAGCCGACAGCGGCATGATCACCCGGAACAGCGCCCCGAGGCGGGTCGTCCCCTCGACGCGCGCCGCGTCCTCCAGCCCGTCGGGGATCTGCCCGTAGAACGTCGTCAACACGAAGATCGACAGCGGCATGAACAGCGCGCTAAAGGGCAGGATCATCGCGCCGGGCGTGTTGTACAGCTCGATGCCGGGGACGATCTGGCCGTTGAACAGCCGCCACAGCGGCAGGAAGAAGGCCGCCGGCGGGAAGTAGGAGATCGCCAGGATCAACAGCATCATGATGCTCTTCCCGGGGAAATCGAGCCGGCCGAACACGTAGCCGGCCAGGCTTGCCAGCAACAGCACGATGGCCGTCGTCATCAAAGCGAGAAAGATGCTGTTGAACATGTAGCGGTGGAACGGGATCACCTCGAAGACGCGGATAAACGTCTCCGGGGTGAACCCGGCCGGCAGCAGGTTCGCCTGGTAGAGCCGGTTCTCGGGGGTCAGCGCCAGCACCAGCAGCCAGTAGAACGGGAAGAGCGTGGTAAACAGGAAGAAGATGGTCACCGTGTAGAACATCGACCGGTAGGCCCGGTCGGGGTTCTTGATCGCCTTTGCCACCCAGCGCTCGATCGGTCCGCGCTTGATCTCGCCGGTGTTGGTTTCGCTCGCCATGGTATCACTCGATCTCCTCGCGGGCGTAGCCCACGATGTAGACCGTGACGACGATGGCAATGACGCCCGCGGTGATGAACGCCACCGTCGCGGAGGTGCCGTTGAGCGTCTGGTTGAAGCTCGTGATCACGAGACAGGACAGCGACGGGACCGTCGTACAGCCGGCGACCGTCTCGATGATGCCGTAGACCCGCATCGCCTGGATCGTCCGGAACAACATCGCGACCAGCACCGTCGGCAACACCAGCGGGAGCGTGATCCGCTTGAACGTCTGCCACTTCGACGCGCCCGCGACGCGGGCGACGTCGTACAGCGTGCGGTCGACGCTCTGGAGGCCCGCCAGGATCAGAAGCGCCATGAACGCCGTCGTCTTCCAGATGTCCGCGACGATGGCGATCATCGTGGCGTCGATGGTGGTCGCCAGCGGCGTCGACCCGATCAGCCCCCACTGCTGGAGGAGACTCGGGTTCTGGTCGCCGACGAACAGCCCGATGCCGGGCTGGAACATCAGATAGAAGATCATCCCCTGGATGACGATCGGCACCGCCCACGGGATGATAATTGCGACCCGGACCCAGCGCCGGCCCCGGAAGTCCTGGTTCAACACCAGCGCCTGTCCGAATCCGATGATCGTCTCGAAGAACACGCTCGTGAGGGTGAAAATCAGGGTCACCGTCAGCGCGCTCCCGAACAGCGCCTCGACCGTCAGTGCCTCGGGCAGGAACGGCGAGGGGAGCATCACGTCCCGCTGGCCGGTCAGCACGTCGACGTAGTTCGTGAGGCCGACGAACTCGCCGAGCCCCCCGGCGAGGTTGTCGGCGAACAGCGACATCCGGAACGTGCTGATCAGGGGGTACAGCGCGATCACGCCGAGCAACAGAAGCGCCGGCGTCAGCAACAGGTAGGCGAACTGCGTGTCGCTCAGGTTCTCCATCCACCGTGTCACTGACGCTATCGGCCCCGTGCCGCCGACGCGCTCCCGTTCCGCCCGCTCTTGTTCGGTTGCCATTATTGTGTGCCGTGGTACCGTTTGTCTATGTGCCGTGCTACGGAGGAGAGTCACCCCACAGGCAGTTATAACTTAGCACCCTCCAGGAATGAATTGAACCCGGAGCGACCGCCGTGGGGGAGCCGGTTCATACGCTGTTCTCGATCTGTTGCATCGCCTGTTTGAGGTCGGACATCGCCTGCGAGGCCGACTTTTCCTGTTTGTACGCGGCGTTGACCTCCTTGGAGACCTGCTGTTGCTGCTGGTTCCAGACGCGGGTGACCGGCCGTGGGACCGCGTTCTCCCCGGCGACCGCCAGGCTGTCGACGTACCGGCCGATGACATCGAGGTCCTGGGCCCGACTGGAGTTGATCCGCTCGGTGACCGGCGGGATGTACCCGCCCGCCTCGAACAGGCCCAGCTGGAAGTCCTCGGTCGTCATCGCCTCGAACACCTGGGTCGCGGCGTCGCGTTTCTCCTGTGGTGCGTTCGGGTTCAGCGCCACGTGCCACCCGCCGAGCGCCGCCGGGATACCGCCGATCTCGGGGCCGTAGTCCGACTCGTCGGCGGTGACGCCGTACGGGATCGGCATGACGCCGAGGTCCTCGCCGAAGTTCTCCTCGGACCCGTTGATGTTGATCGAGTACGGCCAGTTGCGGTGGAACAGCACGTTGCCGTTGGTGAACGGCTTCCGCGAGGACTCCTCCTTGTACTGGACGACCGCCTCGGGGGAGATGCCGCCGGCGTAGTCGCCGAACTTCCCGCCGGGGTTTTCCCCGTAGATGAAGTGGCGGATCATGTTGATCGAGTCGACCACCGGCTGTTCGTCGACGGTGACCGTGCGGTCCCCGACGGGCCCGAAGAGGTTGTCGAACGCGCCGAAGTACGAACCGCCCCACGAGGACATGAACTCGACGAAGTCACAGCAGGCCAGCCCGATGTAGGCCGCCCCCTGGAAGTTGTAGCCCTCCATGCCGGAGTTTGCCGACTGGACCTCGTCAACCAGGTTCGAGAACTGCTGCCAGGTCATCGACTCGGTCGCCCACTTCTCGAAGTCGGACTCCGAGTAGCCCGCCTCCGCGACCAGGTCCTTCCGGTACTGGATCGTCGGGAAGTCCGCGAACAGCGGGACCCCGTAGAGGTCGCCGTTCTGCCCCTGGGCCGTCGCGACCATCGTGCTCAGGTAGTCGTTCTCGACCGTGTCGACGACCGAACTGGGCAACGCGTCGCTGAGGTTTGCGATCTGGTCCCGGACGATAAACGGGATCGTCCAGCCGTTGTCCACCATCAACAGCGTCGGCTGCTTCTGGCTGGCGTTGAGAACGTTCTTGTACTTCGTCTGCCGGTCGTCGCTGACGAACGAGCCGCCCAGGATCTCCAGGCTGACGTTCTGGTCGACGCCGTTCTGGTGGAGCAGGTCGTTGACGTCCGACTGGATCTTCTTGAAGTTGCTGTCGGACGCGAACTGGAGCGTGATCCCGCTCGACGAGCCCCCGTCACCGGCCGTGGTACCCTGGCCGCCGCCGTCGCCACCGTCGCCACCGTCGCCACCATCGCCACCGCCGCCGGAACAGCCCGCCACCCCGACCGCGATTCCCGTGGCACCGGCGGCGCGGACGAAGTCTCGCCGCGATACCCCTGTACGGCCGTCGCCACTTTCGTGTGAGTCGTTGCCAGACATTTCCATTTAAGCCTTGATACGACGGCACTTAAGATTTTCTGATAGTTTACTACAGGTGTTGTTAACGAGGCGTCGAGCGACCGCGGCGGACCGCCCTCGCCTCGCGCGGCGTCACCGTTCGGCCGGTCGCTCGACCCGGTCGACGGTGATCGAAGTCGCCTCGATCGCCTCCGTCACGGCCCCCCAGCCCCCGACGACCAGTTCGCCGTCGCCCGTGTCGAGCGTGAGGTTGACCGGCCCGGCGAGCTGCGACAGGGGGGTCTGGTCGCCGGCATCGGCCGGGGAACCGACCGCGGAGATGTCGACGACCTGGCCGCTGACCTCCACGTGGTCGCCGGTTTCCGTGTCGATGCCCCGGACGACCGCCCGGACTGTCGCGTCGCCGTCGAGCATGAGTGCGACGTCGCGGACGCACTCGCGGATGTCGAGGTACGTGTGGGGTGGCTCGTCCACGCGTTCGCTGTAGACGGCGTCGCACACTTCCCACAGGCACGTCAGGAAAAACCAGTGGAAGACGAAGGTGTGGAACCGGTCGTTGACGATCACCCCGTAGGTCGTCGCCGACGAGGGGTGCGGGGCGAAACAGGCCCAGGTGCGGTCGACGAGCACCACAAACGGCGACGGGAGTTCCCGGTGGCGTGCCTCCGTACAGCGACCGGCGAAGGCGTCCGCGTCCGGCAGGTCGGCTCCCGACTCGTCGGTCGCCACCACCAGTTCGACGTCGACGTCGCGCTCGGTCGCGCCGGCCAGCGGCTCCGCGAGTGTCCAGAACTGGCCCGGCGTGGCACACAACTGGATACCCTGTTCGGCCCCGTCGATCAACTGCTCGGCCCTGCCCATCACCGTTTCGAGGCGCGTGACGACGCTCACCTCGTGGTCTTCGAGCGGCGGCCGCTGCCAGCGGTCCTCGATCTCACCCGCGGCCTCGCGGAAGCGGCTCGACCGGTCCCGGAGGTCGGCCAGGACGGTGTCGATCTCGTGTGCGCGGGCGACGAGCGTCTCCTGCTGGTAGGTCTCGACGTACCCCGCCGACTCCAGGTCCCGGAGCACGTCGTAGATGCGCGGTTCGGGGACTTCCGCGGCGCGCGCGAGGTCGGTCGCCTGTGCCGAACCCAGTTCCAGGAGCGCGACGTACACGGCTGCCTGGTACGGGGACAGGCCGGCCTCCTCCAGCACGGCCGCGAGGTGCTCGTCGTCCATACGATCAGTTCACCGCCCCCGGGTGCCGGGAACGGACAGTGGGCGTTTCGTGGGCGTCTCGTCCGCTACTGGCCGGCGAGCTACCGGTCGGTGACCTGGAGGGGGTCGTCCGGCCGACCGGCTGGCGACGGTGCCGTGACCTGCCCGGGACCGGTACCCCCGCTCCCTGCGTGGTCGCTTCCACGAGCATACAACAAATTACAACAGCAGTTGTGAAAACTCTGTGGGACGGTCACAGCCCCCACACGGCGGACGGAAGCTTCAAGCGACCGGGAGGCAAGAGGGTGAGACGATGGAACGCGTGGTCGACGCCGTCAGGCGGCCGGAGTACACCGGCGACCGGCGGTGCTGGGCCTGTACGCTCGTGAACGGCGCTGTACTCGCGGCGGCGGTCGCCGCGGTCGCGCTCGGCGGGTGGCCGCTGGGTGCGGCCGCGCTGGCAGTCGTCGGTGCGGCGGTCATCGCGCTCCGGGGCTACCTCGTCCCGTACACGCCGCGGTTCGCGCCGCGGATCGTCGATCCACTCCCGGTCTCGATCGGCCCGGATCACGACCGGGGGCCGGGAAGCGGCGACTCGCTCGGGGCGACCGTCGAGACCGGCGAGGAAGTGCTGGAGACGCTGGTCGCGGCCGGCGTGGTCGGCGTCGAGGGCGAACAGGTCGTGCTCGACGGCGGGTTCGAGGAGGAATGGCACGCCGAGATGGCGACGCTCAGGGAACGCGACGCCGACGCGCTGGCGGACGCGGTCCTGTCGGTGGCCGACGCGGCGGACGCCCGGACGGTCCGCGACGGCGGCGAGTGGATCGTGCTCTCGGACGGGAGCGGGACGTTCGAGGGCGAGTCCTGGCTGTCCCGGCCGCTGGCCATCGCCGAGACGGCAGCAGTCCGGTCGCTGGAGGGGTGGCTGGACGACCCGGCGGCGCGGCTGGCCGCCGCGGGGTCGCTCCGGGCGTTCCTGGAGACCTGTCCGGCCTGCGAGCGCCCCCTGGAGGAGTCGACGACGGCCTCCTGCTGTGGCGGCTACACCGACCCGACGGACACGCCCGACGACGTACTCGTCTGCACGGCCTGCGACGCCAGGCTCGTCAGGTTCTGATGCAGCCGGAACGTCACTCGCCCGCGGGGTACGCCGGGGTCGACCTCGGGGCGACGAACATCAGGGCGGTCGTCGCCGACGCGGACGGCGACATCGTCGGCTCGGACGAGCGGCCCACGCCCCGCGGGCCGGCCGGCATCGCAATCACGGAGGCGGTGCTCTCCGCGCTCCGGGCGGCCTGCGAGGATAGGGGCGTCGACCCGACCGACCTCCGGGCGGTCGGGATCGGCTCGATCGGCCCGCTTGACCTGGCGGCCGGCGTCGTCAGCAACCCGGCGAACCTGCCCGACACCATCGACCGGATTCCGCTGACGGGGCCGGTCTCGAACCTGGTCGACTCCGACCGGGTGTACCTCCACAACGACACCAACGCCGGCGTCATCGGCGAGCGGTTCTACGCGGACCGCAACCCCGACGACATGGTCTATCTCACCATCTCCAGCGGGATCGGCGCGGGCGTCGCCGTCGACGGTCACGTCCTCTCGGGGTGGGACGGCAACGCCGGCGAAGTCGGTCACATGACCCTCGACCCCGAGGGGTTGATGACCTGTGGCTGTGGCAAGGACGGCCACTGGGAGGCCTACTGTTCGGGCAACAACATCCCGCGGTACGCCGAGTTCCTCCACACCGAGGACCCCGTCGAGACCGCCCTCCCCGTCGCGGACCCCGACTTCTCGGCGGCCGACGTGTTCGCCCACGCCGGCGACGACACCTTCGCCGACTTCGTGATCGACCAGGTGGCCCACTGGAACGCGATAGGCGTCGCCAACGTCGTCCACGCCTACGCGCCGCTCGTCGTCTACGTCGGCGGGGCCGTCGCGCTGAACAACCCCGACCTGGTGCTCGATCCGATCCGCGACCGGCTAGACGACCTCGTGATGGCGAACATCCCCGACGTGCAACTCACGACGCTCGGTGACGACGTCGTGGTGCGGGGTGCACTCGCCAGCGCGATGACCGCGGGAACCGGCGACCGGGGCCGAATGCGCCGCTGAGACACTCTCGACGGTTCCCGCGCGGGCGGGACAGGTGATCGGGCTCGAATGCGTCGCTGAGAGCCCGCGGCTGGCCCGCCGCACAGTGGAACCGGCGACCGGCCCCCCCGCCGAAAAGTCTCCTCCCCGATTTTCTCGACGATCCGCCGGGCACGTGCGACGGCAGCGTTCGGGTCGACCGGTTTCGGGATCAATACGCTCTCCGTCCGCCATTCGTCGCGCCCGCGGAGCCGTCCGGTGCGGACCTCGGCACCGGGCGCGACGTCCCGTGCCGCGCGGGCCGCCCAGTCTGGCGTGCGGATCGTCTCGAACGCGTCGGGGTCCCGGAAGCGGACGTGCACGTAATCGCGGCCGTCCTCGACCGCCAGGACCCGCGGGCCGGGCGCACCCTGCTGTGGATCGCCCCGGGCCGCCGGGGCCCCCTGCTGGGACCCCGTCGGGACGGCGGGCGGTTGCAAGCGCTGCTGTGCGGGCCGGAACTGCTGCCGTGATCGGGACGATGGCTCTCGGGTCATGGGTTCAGACGACTCGCGCCACGTCGTCGGTACGCCGGTACGGGGACGTGTCCACGGCCGTCGCACGCCGGCCGGGAGACACCCGCGGGGTGGGGAATCGGCTTTATGCGATTTTGCGTCGTACTGCGAGTAGAAAACCATGTCTACGGGAGAGACCACCGGGACGCTATTGCGGGTCGTCCTGATCGTGGTCGCTCTGCTGGTGCTCGCGCCGGTGGTCCTCGTCCTGTTGCTGCTGCCGATGACGGGCATGATGGGATGGTGGTGAGGCGATCCCGGGATGGGCACCTCGCCGCTGTGGGGGTTCGGGTCGATGCTACTGCTGGTCCTCGTCGTCGCCGGCGTCGGGTCCGCGCTGTATCGCGGTCTCGACGGCGAACCACGCGACCGAGCACTCGAGGAGTTGCGGCTGGCGTACGCCCGCGGGGAACTGTCCGACGAGGAGTACGAGGAACGCAGGGACAGACTCGAACGGGACAGGCTCGACGAGAACAGGAGATGAGACAGTCGAGTCGCCACCGCCGGAGAATGGCCGCCGGAGCGACCACCTGTCCGGCGCGATATACGGGGCGGACAGCGGTTGCGGGACGCGGACGTGTGACCGGCGAACACCCCGGCGCGTCACTTTTCCCGGGAAGCGCCGAATAGCGGGCCGTGACACCTCGCAGTCGACGACGGGTCATCGCCGCCGCCGGGTTCGCCGTCGCCGGCGCGCTCGCGGGCTGTACTGGCGGGAACGACGGGAGCGACGACGCCGCGACGGCGACCACGGGAGTGGCCGCGACGCCGACCGGTAGGACGGAGACGACGAGTGCCGGCGGCGAGACGACAGGAACAGCAGGATCTGAAGGGCCGGAAGGGACGACCGGGACGAGGACGGGGACCGCGACCGGGACGGCAACGACTGCGGGGTCGCTGGATCTACGGGAGGCGAACGTCACGGGCGTCGCGGTCGAACGGAGCGGGTCGACCTACGACTTCGCGGTGACGCTGTACCACGACGACGACGGCGAGGAGGGGTACGCGAACTGGTGGCAGGTCGAACGGCTCGACGGGACGCGGGTCGGCCGGCGGGAACTGATGCACGCCCACGGCACCCGCGAGTTCACCCGCTCGGACACGTTCGAAATACCGGAGGACGCGTCCTGCGTCGTCGTCCGCGGCCACGACCAGACGCACGGGTACGGCGGCCAGGCGATGGTCGTCTCGCTGCCCGACGGCGCGACGAGGGCCGTCAGACAGGGGCCCGAGCGCCGGGAGATAGACCGGTGTTGATACTGTCGGCTCACCCGTCCGGGACGAGCCGGTAGAGGGGGCCCGTCGGGCCGTCGCCGTCCTCGAGGTACGCCTCCGAGGCGCGCGCGGTGAAGTAGACGGCGTCGTCGGTCACGAGCGGCGTCGAGGTCACCCAGCCGTCCGCCGAGACGTTCCAGACGCCGGCCCCGGTCTCCTTGTCCAGCGCGTAGAGGTGGCGGTCGTAGGACCCGACGAGGACGTGGTCCCGGGTGACCGTCGGACAGCCGAGGACCGTGCCGCCGGTGTCGAACGACCACTGCCGTTCCCCGGTCGCGGCGTCGAGGGCGTAGAGATACGAGTCGTGGCTGCCGACGTAGACCCGCCCGGTGGACGGTTCGACCGACGGCCCGGACATCACGAGGCCGTCTGTCTCGAACGCCCACTCTTTGCTCCCGTCGTCCAGCGCGACCCGGTAGACGTTGCCGTCCCACGAGCCGAAGAAGGCGCTCCCGTCGTAGGTGGCCACCGGTCCCTTGATCGCCCGGCCGGTGTCGAAGGTCCAGGCGAACGAGCGGTCGGGGTAGCGCCAGGCGTACAGCGTCCCGTCGTTGGCTCCCACGACCAGCCGCCCGGCCGCGCGGTCGACGGCGCAGGTCGAGTGCGGGTGGTCCGTCGGCCGCTGGTCGTCCCAGACCACCTCGCCGGTGCCCGCGTCGACGCCGTACATCGCGCCGCTGGGGTCGTAGTACTCGACGGCGATGTAGACCGTCCCGTCGTGGTAGGCGGGGCTGGACCCGATGGCGTCGGCGAGATCCGCCCGCCACCGTCGCTCCCCGCTCTCTATGTCGAAAGCGTACAGCGCGCCGTCGTACGCACCTACGTACACCGCGCCGTTGGCAATCGCGGGCGTCCCGTGGATGCCCCGCGTCGAGTGGTCGGTGTCCGCGACCCAGCGGACCTCGCCGTCGGGCGTGACCCGCCGGACCTGGCCCGTATCCCCCGGCACGACGACGTCGCCGCCGGGCGCGCGGACCGGGCTGGCTTTCGCCGCGGTGTGCTCGCCCGTGTTCACGTCCGGAACCGTCCAGTCGACGGTCACCGACGCCGGGACGGTCGCCTGGGGATAGACGCCCCGGCGGCGGAGCCCACCCCGGAACTGCGTGCTGGCGGTCGTCGCCGGCGACTCCCCGACGTCGCCGCCGCTCTCCCGGCCCGCGATGTCGCCCGGCCGGCCCGTACAGCCGCCGAAGCCGGCGGCCGCCCCGAGACCCGCCACCCGGAGAAACCCGCGCCTGGAGTGATCCATTACCCCGTCAACGCGGGCGCGACAGTATCACTGTTCGGGGTTCGCGCCCGCAGGATCTCTTCGGGGTTCGCGCCAGCGCGTGCCCACTCCCGCGCGGGCCGCCACGACCGGAGCCCGGGACCGCACAGCTACAGTTTGTCGGCCGCGAGGGCCTGCTCGACGCGCCGGCCGGCCTGGTCAAGCCGTCGGTCGACGGCGTTGGCCACCGGTTCGGGCAGGTCGCGCCGGGACTCGTCGAGCCGCCGGGCCGTCCGGTCGAGGCGGTCGGCGACGGCCCGGAGCCGCTCGTCGGCCCCCTGCCCGTTGCCGGCCTCCGCCTGCTCGACGGCCCGGCCGGCGGCCGCGACGACCGCGTCGAGCGACTGGAGGAGGCCGCGGAGGCCCGGCGTCTCCGGACGACCGCCGCGGTCGGTGCCGGCGGTGGGCTCCCGGTCGCCGTCCGCGCCACGACCCTTCCCCGCTCCGAGGGAGTCGGACGTCCCGGGGGCCTCGGTCGTCTCGGGGGTGGCCGTCTCGAGGTCTGCGGCCGCGCGGACCTCCTCGCGGGTCTCCGCGGAGAGAGTCGCCAGGAACGAGGCCAGCGACGCCTTGCCGGTCCGGGGGCGGTCGACGGTGACGGGTTCCCTGCCGGCGGGGTTGACGCGCACCGCCCCGACCTCGTCGTCGGCGTCTCTGACCTCGGTGGTGTACGCGCCGCCGCGGTGGACGTAAACGGCGTCCGGCCCGTCGAGCGGGGCGTCGTAGAGCCGCCCCGCGAAGTCGTCCTCGACGGCCAGGTCGGTCAGGTCGGCCCCGCTGTCACCGCCGTCTCCGGGATCGACCTGGAGTTTGACCGCGTCGCCGGCCGCGGGCAGGGCGACCGCGCCCCCGACGCCTGCCAGGTCCGGCGTCGAATCTGCCGTCACGGCGACGCGCTCGCTGTGGGGGGCCAGGCCGGCACCGTTGACCGTCAGCCGGTGGTCGCCTGGCGGGAGGCCGTCGACCACGACCCGGCCGGCGAACGTCGGGACCGCGGTCGGATCGCTCTCGACGAGACAGACCGCCTCGACCGTCGGCTCCCCGACGGTCAGTCCCTCGCCGTCCGGAGCCTCGTCGCTCTCGAACGGCTGCCGGACGGCCGCGACGAGGCGGTTGACCGGGGCCGGCTCGCCGATGGCGTCGTACCGGTCGGCGAGTGCCCGCCGGTGGACCGGGTCGGAAATGTCCGCCGCGGGATTGTCGTACCGCGATTGCGACCACGGCGTGCCCGTCGTCGTGATGTGGTCGGCGATCAGGTCCTCGCCGAACGCGGGGACGGCGAACTCGAAGCTCAGTTGCGGCCCCGTGAAGGCCTCGATGTCGTCGATCTCGGCCATCGACACCAGGTCGTACGTCGAGTCGGCGTCGCCCTCGGCCGCGTGCCCGAGGACGAGCCCGGTGTCCCGTGCCGGCAGATCGGCCGGGGGCGAGGAGAGAGCGTCGAACGAGTGGACCGTGAGTTCGGGCGGGACCAGCGACGAGCGCTCGACGGCTGGGAGCCGCTCGTGTTCGTAGAGCGGCGCGCCGTCGAGTTCCGGCACGACGTACGGGAGCCGGAACCCCTCGTCGCGCGGCAGGCCGTAGGCCGCCGGCAGGTCGCCGGCGTCGGGCACCTCCAGCGCGCTGTTCGTGATGTCCGCGATGGCGTCCCCGGCCGGGAACCGCTGGAACCGGTCCGGGCTGTCGTTTACCGACAGCGCACTGGAGTGCGAGCCCAGTTCCGAGAGGACACGCGGGCGCACCCCCGGATCGGGATCGAGGAACTCGTTGTTCGGCACGCGCCGCGAGTGGGAACTGGCGACGAACAGTTGCGGTTCGTCTGCGTCGACGAACGCGTGGATCACCTCCCAGTCGTGCCAGTGGAAGTTCGTCGTGAACTGGTCGAACGCCGAGTAGAGCCAGAACTGCACGGCGGCCAGCGGGGAATCCTCGTACCGCCGGACGCGGTGGAACACCGTCGGCGCGGGCGGGCCGTCGCCCTCCGCGAACCGGCGCGTGTAGCCGTCGAAGGCGTCGAAGCCGTCGACGACCGTCTCGCCGTCGCGCTCGCTCGTGTAGGGACGGGGGTCGGTCGGGAACCACCGCTCGCGGGCGTCGAAGTACAGCGTCGGCGCGAACCGTACGGCCAGGTCCCGGGCCAGTCCGTCGTCCGTGCCCGTCGTCGGTGCGTCCTCCCCGGATTCGAGCAGTCCGGGTCCGAACACCGCGCCCGCGCCGACGACGCCCGCGCCCCCCAGCAGCGCGAGCGCCCGCCGCCGCGTCAGGCCGCCGTCGGCCACGCCGACACCCCCGCTCGCCTGTGTCGCATACCGCCACCTGCGAAGGACGGATGAAAGATCTTCTGGGATCCGTCGACTGCGAACGGGCGCGAACCGCGTCCGGCACCGGCCGCCGCTGGCGGGTCAGCGGATCGTGAACCCGCCGTCGACGAAGACGACCTCCCCCGTCACGAAGGAGGACGCCCCGGAAGCCAGGAAGACGACGACGCCGCGGAGTTCCTCCGGGCGGCCGAGCCGTTTCATCGGCGTGTCCGCGAGCCACGTCTCCTCCATCTCCGGGTTCGCTTCGAGCGCCTGCTCGACCATGTCGGTGCCCATGTACCCCGGGGCGATGGCGTTGACGCGGATGCCCTCGGTGGCCCACTCGGAGGCCAGCGAGCGGGTGACCATCGCCACGCCCGCCTTCGAGGCGTTGTAGTGGACCTGGGGCTGGGGGTAGTTGGCGATGAATCCCGACATCGAGGAGACGTTGACGATCGACCCGTCCGCGCCGCGGTCTAACATCTGTCTCCCGGCGTGTTTCGCACACAGGAACACGCCCGTGAGGTTCACGTCGATGACTCGCTGCCACTCCGAGAGCGAGAGGTCCTCCGCGGGGACGTTGCTGACGACGCCGGCGTTGTTCACGAGCACGTCGACCGGTCCGAGGCGGTCGGTGACGTGCTCGACCATCGCCTCGACCTCGCTCTCGTCGGTGACGTCGGTGGGGACGGCGTCCGGTTCGACCTCCGCGATAGCGACGTCGGCCCCGGCCTCGGCGAGCCCGGCCGCCATCTCCCTGCCGAGTCCGCGCCCGGCACCGGTCACCACGGCCGTCTGCCCGTCGAGTCCGAACTGGTCGATGAGGGACATCCCGCCCGGGTTCTCCGCCGCCGGGCAAAAAGCTGTGGTCGACAACGACGTCCCGGATCGCCTGGGTGCCGGCCGACGCCGGATCGGTGTCGACGGGATAGCGTGCGGGGGACACGGCCGCGGACAAATGAGCCCCTCCTCGGGACGACCGGTGACCCGGACGACCCATCGGGGGGAACGGCCCGTCGAGGGAAATGCTCGAACCCGAACGGGTCAGGAATCGCCCATCGCCCGAACGCTCTCGCCGCAGAGCCGACAGGTCTCGTCCTCCTGGGCGACCTCGAAACCGCAGTGCACACAGACCGTTCGTTCGCTGTCCATGTAGACCCATAGAGCGATATCCCTACATAAAAGGAGTCCAGCGGTTTCTGGCGCTGAATCAACCGCAAGCGAGAGAGTGACACGGGAATGGCGAACGTCCACCGCGGGTGGGGAGGACGCCACTGGGACGGATACGTCTATCACCCGCCAGTCCGAAAGGCGGATGTGACGCGGTTGCGTCGCCTCGGGACCGGGCTCGCGCGGGCGCTCGCCAGGGCGGGGATCATCGAGGAGAGCCGGCTCCTGGCGACGGTCGGGCTGGCGTGGCCGCGCGTGGTCACCGGGTTCGCAATCATGTCCAAGCGGACGGTCGACCTGGCGATCGTCGGCATCGCGGTCGGGCCGACGGCGGTCGCCGGACTCACGCTGGCGAACGCCTACTGGACGATCGGGAAGTTCGCCTTCATCGGACTGGCGGGCGGGACGATCGCGCTCGTCTCGCAGAACTACGGGGGCGGAGAGCCGGACCGGGCGAGCCGGGTCGTCGAGGCCAGCCTGCTGGCGGCGGTGGCGCTCGCGCTCCCGGTCGCCGGCCTGTTCGTGGCCGCCGCCCGGCCGATGGTCGCGCTGGTGGGCCAGGACCCGACGGTGCTGGACCGGGGCGGCGCGTACCTCGCGTTCGTCGCGCCCGGGCTCGTCTTCGAGGGGATCAACCTCGTCTCCTCGCGGACCTACGCCGGCACCGGCGACACGACCACGCCGATGGTGATGCGGGCCGGCGGTGCCGCGCTCAACGTCGTCCTGAGCGGGGCGTTCGTGTTCGGCGCGGGCCTTGGGGTGGTCGGCGCGGCGCTGGGCACCACGCTCTCGACGGCCGCCGTCGCCGTCGCGTTCGCCTGGGGGATGACCGGACGGTCGTACTTCGGGCAGGGGGCGAGCACGGTCCCGGTCCGGTTCGGGCGGCTCCCGGAGCCGGCGCTGTTCCGCCAGCTCGCGGCCCTCTCGCTCCCGCTCATGGCCCGCCGGATCGCGCAGGCGGCGGTCGTCTTCCCGCTGTTGGCCGTCGCGGCGACGTTCGGTCCGGTCGCGGTCGCCGCGGTGGGCGTCAGCCGGCAGGTCCGGGGGCTACTGGACAGTTTCGGGTGGGGGTTTTCGATCGCGGCCTCGACGCTGGTCGGCCAGGCGCTCGGGGCCGGGGACGAGGCCCTCGCGGAGGCCTACGGCCGGGAGATCACGAAACTCTCGCTTCTGGTCTACGTCGCCACGGCGCTCGTGGTGGTCGGGTTCGCGCGGCCGGTGGCGGCGGTGTTCGTCGGCGGCGAGGACGTGCGCCTGACCGCGGCGTTCGTCGTCGTGGCCGCGATAAGCGTCGTCCCGATGGGGATCGACGGATCGATCACGGGGACGCTCCGCGGGGCCGGCGATACCCGCGTCCCGTTCGTGGCGACGCTCGCGGGGCTCTACCTGGTCGCGCTCCCGGTCGCGTGGCTGGGGACGGTCACCGCGCTGGGCGTGGTCGCGCTCCAGGCCGCGCTCGTCGCGGAGACGGCCGTCCCGATGGTGGTCAACGGCGCGCGCTTCGCCACCGGGCGCTGGAAGGCGATCAGCCGCGAGTACCGCCCCGGCGGGACCGACGCCGACGCCGAGACGGCCGGCTGATACTGTCGGCTGTAACCTCGTGAGGAGGTTCGGCACCGGGAGATGCCGAAACCCTTCGAGGGTGTAGAGCCGACAGGATGAGACGTCAACACCAGTCGGGGATGCCGTCGTCGTCGCTGTCGTGTGGCGACGACGGGGGCAGGGCGGGTAGAGAGGGGGCCGTCCACTCGTTGACGACGAGCGTCTCGCCCGCGTCGTTCGTGAAAACGATCCGGTAGGTCTGTCCCGCCTCGCAGATCGGGCGGAGTTCGCCGTCGCTGCCGAAACCGTCCAGGTGGACGCGCTCGCCGGAGCGGACCTTCGGGCCGGCCGTCCAGATCTCCTCCCAGGTGACGCTGTTGCCGCCCTCGTCTTTGATCACGATGTTGTCCCCGTCGACCGTCCGACCGACCTCGTGGGTAATGACGACGTACGGGCGATCGTTGGTGTTGTCCGCGCCCGTCGGGTAATACTCCTGTTCGAAGCCGCCGTTCGGAGCCGGTTCGCGGAGTTTCCCCTCGAACGAAACCGCGATGGAGCCGACCAGTGCCGCCAGAACGACCACGATGCCGACCAGCAGAACGTAGGCCGATCACCGGGGACAGTCCCCGCGTCGCCGTACTGCGTTTCCGCGTGGAGGGTATTATGATTCCGTCTGTGACAGTATATGAACCTAAAAAGTATAATACAGCATCAGCTATTTCAGAATATGACAATAGATAGGTTGTAGAGACGTTTCTCCACCCGTCGGACCGGTGTTCGTGCCGGCGCAAAAGCACGGCCACCGCCAGACGAGAAACGGGCAGGGACGCCGATCTCACTCCCCGGAACGACTCTCCGAGCCGCGGCCGGGACCGGGTCGTCGCCGGGGTCGCCGTCGGGAGGGTGCGGCGAGCGATCAAGAGGACGTTTCTGGCGGGGGCTGGCGCTGGGCACGACAACTTTCGGTAAAATGCCCGGGGAGGGCTCCGAACCCTCGATCTCCGCATGTCCCAGGTGCGGGGTTCGACGGGCCCCGCGAACATGCCGGAGTACGCCGGTCGCACTCGGGAAACCCTATGAGTGCGGCGCTATGTCCAGCTAAGCCACCCGGGCGCGGCGGCACCTGACCGTAGCGGAGTGGCCGTCTTTAACCTTCCCATCTGGTTCGCCAGCCAGCGGATTTAAGCCACCGGGAGAGCACAACGGGAGCATGGACGTGCCAGACCTCGTCCGGCAGGCTCTCGGGGACGAGGAGATCCGGGCCAGCGTCAGCCTGGGCGACGAGGACGCGGTGTGCATGACCCCCACGCGGACGCTCGTCTACCGCGGCGAGGGGCTGTTGAGCGACGAGACTATCGAGGAGTACCCCCACGACGCCGAGCGGGTCGACGTCTCCGAGGGACGCCGGAAGACGAAGTTCACGCTCGCGTACGTCGACGGGTCGAAGTCGTTCACGGTCCCGAGCGACCGGGGGGAGACGATGCTCGAACGGCTCCTGGAGGGGGTCCTCGGGGCCGCCGGCGTCGCCGAGGCGGGGGAGACGGTCACTGGCGTCTACCGGTTCAGCGAACTCACGCTGATCGTCACGGAAAACCGCATCGTCCGGCACATCGGCGACGCGGTCTGGGACGAGGAAACCGAGGGGTACGCCTACGGGGACGTGACCGGGCTCTCCTTCGAGGAGGGCAACGTCGCCACGCAGGTCGTCCTCGAGGTCGACGGCCGGCCGGAACGGATCAAGGCACCGAGCGAGGAGGCCCGGTTGCTCCGGCGTTCGATCGAGGAGACGCTGTTCGACTACTACGACGTGGATTCGCTGGAGGAACTCAACGAGACGGTCGGCGGCGACGCAGAGGAGCACTCGCCGGCGGACGGCGAGGACGCGACCGGGCAGGCGACCGGCGGGAACGATCCGACGCCACAGGCGGGGTCCGGCGACATCGGCCTGGACCCGCTGGTCTCCGAGGGGGACGACGGCGGCCGGTCGGGCGGCCGCGACAGCGGGTTCGGGGAACCCCCGGGGAGCACCGGGAGTTCCTCGTCGGGGACGTCGGGCGTGTCGGGGACAGGCGGGAGCAGTACCGGCACGGGAACGGGAGCGGAAACGGAATCCGGCGCGGAGGCCGCGAGCCGGGAGGACATCGAGGAGGTCAACGACCAGCTCGCGGAGCTGACAGAGGCGGTCAAGCGACAGAACGAACTGCTCGAACGGCACAACAAGACGATAAAGCAGCTCATCAAGGAACTCAGGCAGGGGCGCTAGTCCCGGCCGGTCACTTTCCGGATACACGACGAGCCGAACGGGCCGAGTTCGCCGGCGTCGAACTCGACGAAGTGGCCCGTCGACAGCCCGGCACCGCACCGCCGGCAGGTGAACTCCCCTTCCTTCCGGACGACCTGCTCCTCGAAGCGCACGTAGGCCCGGCTTTGCGGCCGGACGACGCCGTCCTCGCGGTCGATCACCCCGCGGGCGACGGCAGTGTCGAGGATCTCCCGCTGGAGCGCCGGGTCGGTCGTGATCGTCTCGATGCGGTCGATGGCGTCGGCGACTGACAGCTCCTCGTGTTCGAGGTGAGCGAGCAGTTCCACGCCCAGTTCGACCGGCCGGTCCACGGCCGAAGGTACGCGGGGACCCGCATAAGCGTTCCGCGGACCACAAAGCGTTTGCCCCCCGGTGGCGGTGGGTCACACGATGGAACGGGCCACCGAACGACAGCTGCTCGGTGCGGCGCTGGTGGGGAGCCTGCTGGCGGCGACGGCGGTTTTGCTCTCGCCGTCGACGGTGCTCCGGGAGGCGCGGGCGCTGTCCGCCGATCCGGTCGCGTTCGGGGCGGCGCTGGTCGGGCTGTACCTGCTCCGGCCCGTCCTGGCCTGGCCGATCAGCGCCTGCTCGATCCTCGTCGGCTACGTCCTAGGGTTCGAAGTCGGCGTCCCGGTGGCCCTTGCCGGGGCGGTGTTCACCTGCCTGCCGCCGTTCGTCCTCGCCAGGCGGACCCAGTCCGGCGAGGGACTGCTGGGACGGGTCGGGGACGCGGGCGAGCGGCTGGTGGCGGTGACCGGCGCCACGCGGGGCGTGTTCGCCGCGCGGCTCGCGCCGCTGCCGGCCGACGCCGTCTCGTACGCGGCCGGCGTCTCCGGCCTGTCGGCGGGCGCGTACGTGCTGGGAACGGCCCTCGGGGAGCTCCCATGGGCGATCGTGACCGTCCTGGCGGGGAGTTCGATGCGCCGGCTGACCGTCGAGGGGGTCGACCCGGGACTGCCGCTGGTGGGGGCCGCCGTCGGCGTCGCGGTCCTGGTGCTGGCCGGGCCGGCGTACCGCCACCTCCGGGACGGGCCGGCGGTCAGGGGACGCTGATCTCGAAGCGCGCCCCGCCCGCGGTGCTCTCGGTCGCCGACACCGACCAGCCGTGGGCACGCGCGACGTTTCGGACGATAGAGAGCCCGAAGCCGGTGCCGCAATCGGTGTCCGAAACCCCGCGCTCGAACACCTCCTCGCGCCGGTCGGGCGGGATGCCCGGCCCGTCGTCCGCGACGTAGAAGCCGTCTTCGTGGCCGCCGACGGTCACGGTCACGTCCGGTCCGGCGTGCTCGACGGCGTTGGCAAAGAGGTTCTCGTAGAGTTCCCGCAGCCGGTCGGGGTCGGCCTCGACCGTGCCGGGGTCGTCGAACCGGAGCGTCGCGTCCCCGGTGACGGTCCCCCGCCAGGCCCGCTCTGCGACCCGTTCGAGGGCGACCATTTCGGTCTCGCCGACGGTCTCGCCCTGCCGGGCCAGCGTCAGGAGGTCCTCGATCAGCCGGTCTATCCGGTCCAGGGCGTCCGCGACGGGTTCCAGTTCGGCGGGTTCGTCCGCGACCCGTTCCCGGCCCAGCTCGAGGTTCCCGCGGGCGAGTTCCAGCGGCGTCCGCAGGTCGTGAGAGACGACCGACGCGAACTGGTCGAGCCGCTCGTTCCGGCGTTCGAGTTCGCGCTGGCGGCGCTCCCGCTCGGTGACGTCCCGCATCGCGCCGACCGTGCCGCGGTACGACTCCTCGTAGGGCCGGAGCGCGAGGTGGATCTCGAACACCCGACCGTCCGGGAGTTCCAGGAGATACTTGCCTTTCTCCGTGTCCGTCTTCGAGGAGAGCAACTCCCGGACCAGTTCGCGGTAGGGCTCGAACGAGGACCCGTCGAGGACGCCCGCCTCGACCAGGTCCCACATCGACGTGCCCAGGAGTTCCCCCCGCTCTCGTCCGAGGTAGGTGGCCGCGTTCTCGTTCGCCTCGACGATCCTCCCCGCCTCGTCGAGGACGAACACCCCGTCCGGAACCGTCTCGACGATCGTCTCGTACTGTTCGAGTTCGCGCTCGCGTTCCTTCCGGTCGGTGATGTCGCGGAAGACGCCGACCGTGCCCCGGAGGTCCCCGTCGGCGTCCGTCATGACCGCGATCTTGTCCTCCCCGAGCACCCGGTCCCCGTCGGCGGTCTCGATGTACGTCTCGTAGGAGCCCCAGGTGTCGCCGCTCTCTACGAGGTCGGCGATGAGCCGCTCGCCCTGCCTGACGTCGTCGTCGGTCATGAACTGTCCGACGTGCGAGCCGACGAGCGTCTCGCGGTCGTAGCCGAGTTCGTCGATCATCGCCGCGTTGGCCATCTGGACCACGCCGTCGGCGTCGAGCATGTACATCGGGTCGCCCACGCTCTCGACGAGCGTCCGGTACCGCTCCAGTTCGCGCTCGCGCTCGCGGCGGTCCGAGGTGTCGCGGAAGAACCCCTGGACGAGCCGCCGGTCGTCGATCTCGACGACGTTGGCGCTGATCTCGACGGGGATCCGCTCGCCGTCCGCGTCGACGACGACCACCGAGTCCTCGACACTGAGCGGGGTCCGCCCGGTCGTTTCCCTGACGTGCTGCTCGAAGAGCCCGCGGTAGCGGTCGACCTCCTCGGCCGGGTGCAGGTCGGTCTGGTGGAGGCCGACCAGTTCCTCGCGCGGACGGCCCAGGAGTTGGGCCGCGGCTTCGTTGGCGTCGACAATCTCGCCCGTCTCGGCGTCCGCCAGCAAAATCGCGTCCGGCGCGGCGTCGATCAGCGACCGGTACCGCCGGCGCGTCTCGCGGAGTTCGCGCTCGCGTTGCTTCCGGTCGGTGACGTCGGTCATGAACCCCTCGATGGCGACGACCGCGCCGTTTTCCCTGACTGCACAACCGCGCTCCCAGAGCCACTTCCGCTCGCCCCCTCTGGTCTCGATGGGGTAGGTCAGTTCGAAGGACTCGCCGTCCTCGATGGCCGCCCGGATCTCCCCCCGGACGCGCTCTCTGACCTCGTCGTCGAGCAGTTTCTCCCCGAAGCTGGTGCCCTCGAACGCCGCGGGGTCGTACCCCGTTAGTTCCCGACACCCCTCGCTGACGAACTCGACCGGCCATCCGGGCTCGTTCGCACACCGGTAGGCGATCCCCGGGAGGTTGCCGACCAGGGTCGCGTACTGGCGCTCGCGCTCCTCTAGTGTCGTCTTCGCGTGGTGTTGCTCGACCGTCCGCTCGATGCGGTTCGCAAAGACGGCGTACTGATCCGTGCCGGACCCTTTCTGCATGTAGTCGTCGACACCGGCGGAGATGGCCTCGCTGGCGATCTCCTCGCTTCCCTTGCCGGTGAACAGGACGAACGGGAGGTCAGGGTGGTCGTCCCGGACGGCCCGAAGAAACGCCAGCCCGGTCATCTCCGGCATGTCGAAGTCGCTGACGACGCAGTCGAACGGCTCGTCCGACAGCCTCTCAAGCGCTTTTTCCGGGCTGGTGTGGCCGACCACGCGCATCGCCGGGGCTTCCCGTTCCAGAAACCTCGCGGTCAGTTCCACGAAATCCGGGTCGTCGTCCACGTGGAGGACACGAATCCGTTCGCCGTCTATCCGACTCATTGACACTTCCCTCCCTATTCCAGCGTAATAAAAACGGGCGTGCAGGCAACCCGTGCGACGGTATCAGTAGAACGTGTCCGAGCAGTCGTAGACGACGCCGTGGTGCGGACAGACGTACTTGCAGTGGCGGTGGTACATCGGCGTCTCGCAGAGCGGACAGGGCCGCCCGCTCGTCTCGTCCATACCGGTCGTGGTCGGCCCGCTCGCTTGAAAGTTCCCCCGATTGGGGACCAATTCTAGACGGATGTCGGCCCGAATCTGAAAAATCGCTTTACCACTGGTGTGTCTCTGGCCGAATATGAGTGCGAGTATCGACGTCGCGGTACGAACGCGGGCGCAACGAACGGACCGCGCGAGGTGGTCCGCGTGAGCCTCCCGACGCTCCCGACGCTCCAGACCGACCGGGTCCGGGCGGCCCTGCCGACGGCGCTGACGGCGCTCGTCGCCGGGATCGCGGGCGTCGCCGGGTCGTACGCCGTCGCCGGGTTCACCCCCGGTTTCGTCGTCGCGCCCATCGAGGCGGGCCTCTCGAAGTCGATGCCCGGCGTCGTGGTCACGTTCGCCATCCAGTATCTCGGCAGCCTCGGCCAGAAACTGAACCTGGCGTTCGCCGCGGTCCTGGGGATCGGCCTGTTCGCCGGGGTCGCGCTCGTCGGGCTGGCGGTGGCCCGGCGGACCGCCGTGGGCCTGGCCGGGGCCGCGGCGACGGTCGCCCTGGGGTGGGTCGCGGGGGCCGCGCTGACCGGCGATCCGGTGCTGGCCGCCGGGGCCGCCGTCCCGCCGGCCGTCGTCGTCACCGCGGACGCGGTCGCGGCCCCCGACGCCGACGGGGCGGACCGCCCACCCGCCCCCGGTCGCCGCCGCATCGTCGGGAGCCTCGCGGCCGTCGTCGGCCTGAGCGGGGTCGGCTACGTGCTCGGGAAGCGCAACACGCCCACCACGGACGGGAGTCTCGACGCCGGCGATTCGGAAGCACTGACCCCGACGCCGGGGTCGTCGATGGCCGACGAGGGAGACGAACAGGAGGCGACGGCCACGCCGGAACCGACCGAACGCGAGCGGCTGCTCGCGGCCGCCGAGGAACAGTCGTTCGACGTCGACGGGATGGAGCCGCTTTTGAGCGAGAACTTCTACACCGTCGACATCAGCTCCGTCAAGCCGGACATCGACCCCGACGGGTGGGAACTGACCGTCACCGGCGCGGTCGAACAGGAGGTGACCGTCGGCTACGACGAGATCCGGTCGATGGAGGCCGAAAACAGGTTCGTGACGCTCCGGTGTGTCGGCGAGAACCTCAATGGCAAGAAGATGGACACGGCCCTGTGGACGGGCGTCCCGATCATGGACATCGTCAAGCGGGCCGCGCCACAGAGCGGCTGCGAGTGCGTGATGCTCCGGGCGGCCGACGACTACTTTGAGGAGTTCCCGCTGGCGGCCATGGAGCACGGCTTCCTGGCCTACGGGATGAACGGCGAACTCCTGCCGCGGGCACACGGCTACCCCGCCCGCGCGCTGATCCCGGGCCACTGGGGCGAGATCAACGTCAAGTGGCTCACCGAGATCGAGATCCTGGACGAGGAGGCCGACGGCTACTGGGAAAAGCGCGGCTGGCACGGCACCGGCCCGGTCAACACCGTCGCCAAACTCCACGCGGTGAACAACGCCGACGGCGAAGTGACTGTCGGCGGCCACGCCTACGCCGGCACCCGCGGCATCGAGACGGTCGAGGTATCGACCGACGGCGGCTCGACCTGGCAGGAGGCGACGCTGACGGAACCGCTGCCGGGCGACGACGTCTGGCGGCAGTGGAAGTACAGCTACGAACACCCCGGGAGTTCCCACGAGGTCGTCGTGCGCGCGATCGACGGGACCGGCACCCTCCAGCCCGAGGAGGAGTCCGACGCGTTCCCGAGCGGCCCGACCGGCTGGGTGTCCAGGACCGTCCGATGAACCCAAACACAACCACTAAGCCACGACCGTGAAAACCACTACCGAGAACAGTCGATGGAGAAGGCCCTGTGGTACCTGCTGGCGGGGACGCGCGGCGGGGAGAACCGCGCCCGGATCATCCGGTCGCTCGACGAGCGGCCGCGGAACGCCAACCAGTTGGCCGAGCGGCTCGACGTCGACTACAACACCGTGCGCCACCACCTCGACATGCTCCTGGACCACGGCGTCGTCGAGCGCGGCGACGAGGACTACGGGGCGCTGTACTTCCTCACCGACCAGTTCGGGCACCACAGAGACGTCTTCGAGGACGTAACCGAACACATGGACTAACTATGGCAATGGGACCCTGGATCACGATCGCGAGCGGGCTGGCAGCGGTGAACGTCGTCCTCCTGGCGGTGCTGTCCGCCGTCTGGCTGCGCAACTACCGGCGGTTCAAGACGCCGCTGATCCTCGGGCTGCTCGCGTTCGCGGTCGTGATGCTGATCGAGAACGCCGCCGCCATCTACTTCTTTTTCAGCATGGGGATGCTCTACGCCGGCAGCGTCCAGGCACAGCAGTTCGTGGTCCTCCTTCGGGGACTGGAGGTGGTGGCCCTGCTCTTTCTGACCTACGTCACCATACAGTAGTCGTCGCCCGCGTCCGGGGCTCCCGCGGATCGACGGGCATTACGCCCACGCTGCTGGCCGGCCGACGGCCGGGGCACGCTGCTGGCCGGCCAACGCCCACGGCGCTCGCCGGGCGACGGCGGGACGCTGCCCGGTTTCGAACCCCGTAACAAGTGCTTAACTAAGCCCGACAACGGGATACGTTGTCCCCAATGGTCGAGGACGCTTCGCCGTTCGGGGCCGTCGCGTCCGGGGATTCGCCGGCCGAAGACCGTCCCGGCAGCCGGCGACCAGACCTCAGAGCGGGCGCGAAAGCCCTGATCGCCACCGGCGACGGGGTGTTGCTCGTCAAGGAGCGACGCGACGACGGCTCGACGTTCTGGACGCTCCCCGGCGGCGGCCTCGAGGGCGACGAGTCGCCGGCGGAATGTCTGCGCCGGGAACTCGGCGAGGAACTCCAGTGCCGGTGTGTACCCGGAAAACCCGTGGCCGCCTGTGCCTACCGACACACCAGCCGTCCCGGGACCGTCAGCGTCTACACGGTCGTGGCGGGCGAACTGGTCACCGAACCGACCCCCAACCCCCGCGAGGGCGTCGTCGACTGTGCGTGGGGCGACCCCGGCGACCTGCCCCCGGGGACGCTCCGCCCGTTCCGCCGACTCCTCGACCGCCTCGACGTCGACGGCCCGGGCTGACACCGACGCGCGCACACGGGGACGAGAACGAAGGTGAGCGCGCCCGCCGCGGTGCTTACAGCGGTAGCGAGGCGAATAGCCCACGGCTTCAGCCGTGGGATGAAGCCGACAACTGGGAACCAAATCACTACCGCCTGCCCGGTCTCAACACTCCGACCAGCCACAGGACTCGCAGGTCTTGCAGCCCTCGGAGTAGTACAGCGAGAGCGAGCCACACGAGGGACACTCGGGGCTCTCGCCGGCGTCGATGATGTTCTGGGTGTCGACGCCGCCGCCGTCGGTTTCGGGGGCCGCGTCGGCGTCCTCCCGACTCTCGACCTGTTCCTCGATCTCGGTGAGGTTCTGCTGTTGCGGGTAGGCCTTGTCGATGTCGCCGTCGAGGTAGCGCCGCATCGCCGTCCCGATGGCGTCGGGGATCGACTGGATCTGTTCGCCCTTGTCCCAGGCGACCTTCGGCGAGCGGATGCCCTGGAGTTCGTCCGCGATCTCCTCGGGGTCGACGCCCGACCGGAGCGCCGTCGAGATCGTCTTGGCCAGCGCCTCAGTGAACGACGCCGTGAAGCCCCCGGAGTTGCCGATGTTGGCGAACAGTTCGAACGGCCGCTCGGCCTCGGGGTCCTCGTTGATGCTGACGTAGAGTTTCCCGTAGCCGGTATCGATCCGCTGTGTCACGCCGTGGAGCACGTCGGGACGGGGTTGCTTCCGGGCGTACTTCTCGCCGTCGGCGGCCCCCAAAAGCGCGTCGACCTGCTCGTCGAGGGCGGCCTGGACCTCCTCGTGATCGAGGAAACCCTCGATCCCGCCGAAGACCTCCTCGATCTGCTCGACCAGCGCCGCGGCGGCCTCGCCCTCGTCGGCGAACTCCTTGTTGTCCGCCCGGGTGGTCAGCACCTGCTTCGAGCGCGTGCCGTCCCGGTAGACGGTCACGCCCTTCCCGTCGTGGTCGTAGATGTACCGGTACACCTCGTCCATGTCGGCCGCGGTGGCGTCGTTGGGGAAGTTGCAGGTCTTCGAGATGGCACTGTCGACCCCCTCCTGGGAGGCACACTGGACCGCGGCGTGGTCCTTCCCCGAGAGGTCCGAGGTGACGACGAAAAGCTCCGAGATGGCGTCGGGCACCGTCTCCAGCGACTCGACGCCGTCGAACTCGTTTGCGGCCATCTGCTCCTGGGCCTCCCGCTTGACCGCCTCGACGTCGATGTCGTTGGCCTCCAGGACCCGGAGGAAGTAGTCGTCGAACTCCACCAGCATCTCGTCGCCCTGCACGTCGTCGGAGACGTTCTTGTAGTAGGCGACGTTGTAGATGGGTTCACAGCCGCCGGTGGTGTTGCCGACCATCGACGTGGTGCCGGTCGGCGCGATGGTGGTCGTGTTGTGATTGCGAATCGGGAAGCCCTCGGCCCACTCGTCGGCGGCGAGACTGGTCTGTTTCTCGAACCACTCCCGGTACTCGGTCGGGTTCGCGTACTTCGACTTTTCCCACTCGTCGAAGGACCCGCGGTCGCCGGCGAGTTCGTGGGAGGTCCACTTCGAGCCGTGGTTGATGTGGCGCATGACCTGCCGGGCGATCTCGTTTGCCTCCTCGCTGCCGTACTTGACGCCCAACTGGATGTAGAGTTGCGCCAGCCCCATGATCCCGAGGCCGATCTTGCGCATCTCGCGGACCTTCTGTTCGATTTCCGGCACCGGGAAGTCCGACATCGTGACGACGTTCTCCAAAAACCGGGTGCCGTACTCGATCCGGTAGTCCAGTTCCTCGAAGTCGATGGCCTCCGCGAGGAAGGCCTCGACCGCGGTCTCCAGGGAATCGTACTCGTCGGCGTGGCGCGCCGACCAGACCCGCCAGTCCGGCGCGTCCATGTCGGCCACCGTCGAGAGGTTGATGTGCCCGAGGTTGCAGGCCTCGTACTCCTCGAGCGGCTGCTCTCCGCAGTTGTGGACGACAAGCCCGTTGGCAACGAACGAATGCGTCTCGGGTTCGGTCAGGTCGTAGACCGTCTCGTGCCCGTCGGGTTCGACGGATTCGACGGTGGCCTCGAACCGTTCGTTGTACGGACCCCTGTCGTACGCGTCGAGGTGCTCCTCGAGCGCCTCGTTCTTGTCCGACAGCAGGAACCCGATCTCCTCGTGGAACCGAACCAGATTGTCCTTGACGACCGCGAGTTCGTGGAACCCGTCAGTCTCGTACTCGGACGTATTGCCAGTGCCGTCCGGAAGTTCTCGGAGTCCTCCGTCTTTCCGGTTCTCGTAAATCTCGCCTGCAATGCCGAAGTTGAGGAGGAGACGCTGTACCTCGCCGAGGAAGTCGGTATCCACACTGGCGAGTCGAACGGAGACTCCCTTCTCGACTGAACCCTGGACGCTCCCGTCGGCGGTAAAGAGCGCCCGCAGGAAGCCGCGGGCCATCTCCTCGCTTCCGCGCATGACCGCATCGGGGACCTGGAGTTTTTCCTCGACGAGACCCGCGGTTTCGGCCACCTCGTAGAGCCTCGACGACCGAACGCGCTGTTCGATTGCCTCCGCACCGCGGTACTCGTCACCCCGTTCGATCTCGTTGACGCCGATCTCGTAGTCGGCGTTTCCGATCGGTTCGCGCACGACTTCGTTGACGTCGTTTGCGAACTGCTCCGGGATTTCGGCGTCCTCGTCGTAGAAGTTCAGGACGGCCCGTTCTTCGCCGTCCTTGCGGTGGCCGTCCCCGACGAGCCAGCCGAGCACGCGCCCTTCTTCCGCACGGCCGTGCTGTCCGAACTGTCCCTTTCGATTCTGGATATGGACCGTATCGCCGGCTTCGAGGTTTCGTGCTTCGACCCAGCCGTCGGCCGTCATCACGCGATGGTCGGCCGTGAGTCGGAGTTCGTACCCTTCCTCGGTCGTCAGCTCGTAAACGTCTTTCTCGCCCGTCTTGTAGACGCTGCTGGCTTCTTTCACGCGGTCGTCGCTGAGGCGTCCGTCCACTATGACGTCCCGAGCGACGCCCTGCTCGTAGAGTTCCTCGGCGGGAACGAGTCCGTCCTCGGTGCTGATGAGCGTCTCGCCGGTGACACACGGGTTCGTCGCCAGAATCCGGTGGTCGGGGTGTTTGTCGACGTCGAACGAGTGTTCGTCGTTGACCCGTTCGAGGTAGATCACGCCCGGTTCGCCGTTCTCGTGTGCGCCGTCGATGATCCGCTCCCAGATCAACTCGGCCGGGATCGACAGCACCTCGCCGACCTCGACGTACTCGCCGAGGCCGAACATGCCGTACAGTTCCTTGGTTCCCTCCGTGGCGACGTGTGGTTTGCCGGTCCGGGGGTTGGTGAAGGTGAACTCCTCGCCCGCTTCGAGGGCGTCCATGAAGTCGTCGGTGACGCCCACGGAGATGTTGAAATTCGAGAGGTGGCCCTCGACGGCGTTCCGGAGGTGCTTGGGCACCCGCCCCCCGTCGTCGATGAGTTCGCGGGCCTCCTCCAGGGCCTCCGTGAAGGAGGTGTGGGTGTAGTCGTCGGGGTCGTTGAGTTTCAGCGTGTGGGCCAGCGAGACGTCCTTGTTCTTGGCGTGGATGAACTGGATGACGTCCGGGTGGGAGACTCGCATGACGCCCATCTGCGCCCCCCGGCGCTTCCCGCCCTGGGCGATCGTTTCGCAGTTGTGGACGACGACGTCTTCCGCGACGTAGGTGTGTGTGTCGGCAACCTCGGCGTTGTAAACCGGCCCCTCGTACGGAACCCGCTCGACAGAGTCGATAGCGGCGACGTCGCATCCGTTCGCCCGCTTCGTCCTATCGACGGCCCGGAAATCGTCCGACACGTCGTCGAAGAGCCGCGCGAGGGGCGTCCCGAGAGCTGTGCTAACGCTCGCACTCAGCCAGTGGGTCGGCTGACGGCCGTCGGGAACCCTGCTGTGACGGGAGAACTGGACGCCACAGCGCAGTCCGACTTGGAACACCCAATCGACTATCCGTTCCGATGTCAACTGGAGTTGTACCCGCTGACTCTTCCCGCGGCGTTCCATCGTTCCATCGCCGTCGAACAGCGCCTCGACGGCGCGAGCCTGTGTCTCGACGGGCGCGTTCCAGAGGAACTGGGGGACTTCCTTCTCAGACGCTCCCGTCCCGAATAGCTCCTCGACGAGCTGCGCGAAACTCGCGCTCTCGGAGTGAACGTGGAGCGTGTTGCGGTCGTCGACGACCTCGATTCGTGACGGAGCACCGAACGAGTCGAGCGCCTCAGTTATTTCCTCCGCGGACTCTTTCTCGTCAGCGTGGAGCGTAAACGTGACTTCGCTCGGAATACCGCGACGATAGACGACACAGCCCTCCGCGAGATACCAGCCCGCTATCGTGGCCAGCGCCGAAACCGGCACCTTCGAGTCGATCGATTGCGGTCGGGGGCCCTTGTCAGTCCCGTAGTATTCGCGGTTGATCCTGACACCGCCGTCGGCGAACACGAGCGGGCCCGAGGCCAACTCCGAGAGCGCGACCGACTCATCGAGCGTGAGGTCGTTGTCGTCGCTCGCGTGACCGAGAACGAGTACGTCCTCGTCCGTGAGATCGCGGGCATCGACCCACTCGAATCCGTCGTCCCGGACGACCTTGAACGGGTGCTCGCCGGTCGCACGGATCGGCTCGTTCAGCCGTTCCGGAACGATCTCGACGATTTCCTCGTCGACGTACCGTTCCATCGTGTCGGTGACCGGTTGTGGGTCCCCGTTCTCATCGATGACCAGATCGCCCCTCTCCAAGGCCTCTATCGGACGGTGACCGTCCGGCGTTAGGATTTTCGTGTCCGGAGGAAAGCACATCTGGTCGTACGTCCGCATGAACGTGATCGGCCCGGACGCGATACCTCCAGTCGAACCGACGGGGTCGCCGTACGGACGGAGCTGCCAGAACGCGTACCCCATGCCGCCGCCGGACTGGAAGACCTGCGCGGCCTCGCGGGCCGTCTGGTGGATGTCGTCGATGTCGTCGTCGGGCGAGTCGACGAAGCAGGCCGACAGCTGCTGGAGTTCGTCGCCCGCGTTCATCAGGGTCGGGCTGTTCGGCATGAACGAAAGCTGTTCCATCAGTTCCCGGAACTCCGCGGCGACGGACTCGACGTGTTCGCGGACGCCGTCGGGGAGTTCGGGGACGACCGTCTCGTAGGCGAACTTGTTGACGTTGTGGGGGGTCAGCCGCGTCTCGACGTCGTCGTCCGCGGAGACGCCCGTCCCGAACACCTCCGCGGCCAGTTCGTCCCGCCGGGGGTGGTCGGGCTTGAGCTGGGCGGGCGTGACCGACACCTCGACGCCGCGTTTCTCGGCCTCGAAGACGGCCTCGGCCAGCGCGATGTTCTCGGCGACGCGCTCGAAAAGGTCCTCCTGCTTTTCGACGAGGTTCCCGTCGGCGTCCTGGCGGAGGTATCGCGCCGGGAGGATGTTGTGGTAGGCGTTGCCGGTCAGCCGCTCTTCGAGGGTGTCGCCCTCGGTTCGTTTGATCGGGAGGGTCAACTCGCCCGCGGAGAGGTCGTGTTTGCTCATCGGATCGCTCCCCCGCCGCTGGCGGTCGGTCGACCGTCGATTCGCCGGTTCCGTGCGGACCGTGTTCCTGTCATTTTTGCTGGAAATCCCGTATTCTCGGGTGCTAATTAACCCTTTCGTCTGGAGAGTGTCGCGTCCACAGATAGATGTAACTTTTTGTATACTTTCGCGTCGCTTCGGCGCGACGCGCACGCTGTCATACAGTCCTGCGGGCTTCTTAATGGTGAGTAGACCGGGGTGAAAGTAAAACTGTCGGCCGGCCAACGCGTCGCCGTCTTGCGAAATCGCAGTCGAAACGAGAGGGGGTTTTCGGGTGGAGATAGCCGGGCCCACAGACTTATGTCCCACCCCGACCAACACATCAGCAATGTTACCGTTACAGCTCGGTCCGCTGGCGTCGGCTCCCGGCATCCTCGGGACGCTGCTCGTGCTGGCGTTGATCCTGCTGGTCGGGCGCTTCCTGCTGAGCCTCGCCTGGCGGCTGCTCCTCATCGGCATCGTGGTCGTCGTGGTGCTGTGGCTGCTCGGGGTTCTCGGCTTCGGGTTCGGCATTCTGTGGGCGGGGCTTCCGGTGTAGGCGGTCCCCGGGCGCGTCCCCGGCGACCGCGCGTCAGACGGTCGCCAGGAAGTTCCGGATCACGTCGTGACCGACGGCCGTGAGCACGCTCTCGGGGTGGAACTGGACGCACTCGATGGGGTACTCGCGGTGGCGGATCCCCATCACGAGTTCGGTCCCGTCGGCCGACTCCGTCGTGGCGGTCACCTCGAAGCAGTCGGGGACCTCGGTCGCGATCAGCGAGTGGTAGCGGCCGCCGCGGAACTCCTGGTCGAGGCCGTCGAAGACGCCCTCGCCGTCGTGATCGATCGGGAAGGCCTTCCCGTGGATCGGTTCGGGGGCGCGGCCGACCGACCCGCCGTAGGCGTAGACGGCGGCTTCGAGGCCGAGACAGACGCCCAGCGTCGGCACCGTCGGGCTGACCTCCCGGAGGACGTCGGCCGTCACGCCGACGTCGCGGTCGTTCTTCGGGTGGCCCGGCCCGGGACTGATCACGATGGCGTCCGGGTCGGCCGCCCGGACCTCGTCGAGGCCGGCGGTGTTCCGGACGACCTCGGTGTCGGCGTGCTCGCTGACGTACTCCACGAGGTTGTAGGTGAAAGAATCGAAGTTGTCGACGAAGAGGACCCGCTGGCGGTCGGCGGTCGCGTCCGCGGCGCTCACCGTCGTACCTCCTGATCGCGCTCGTCGCGTGCGCCGCCGGCCGGCCGCTCGATGCGTTCCAGCGCGGCCAGGACGCCGTCCATCTTCTTTCCGGTCTCGTCGTACTCGCTCCCGGGGTCGCTGTCGGCGACGATGCCAGCGCCGGCCCGGACCGTGACGCGGTCGCGGTCGTCGTCGCGGTCGGCGGTGTAGGGACCGTCCCCGTCCTCGACGGTTGCGGTCCGGATGACGATGGCGAAGTCGGCGTCCCCGTTCCAGGAGTAGTAGCCGACGCCGCCGCCGTAGACGCCGCGGGGGGCGCGTTCGAGGTCGTCGATGATCTCCATGGCCCGGATCTTCGGCGCGCCCGAGAGCGTCCCGGCGGGGAACGCCGCCCGCGTCGCGTCGAAGGCGTCCGCGTCGTCCGCCAGCCGTCCGGTCACCGTGCTCTCGATGTGCTGGACGTGGCTGTACTTGAGGACGTTCATGAACTCCTGGACCCGGACCGACCCCGGTTCGGCCACGCGGCGCACGTCGTTGCGCGCCAGGTCGACGAGCATGGTGTGCTCGGCGCGCTCCTTCCCGTCGGCGAGCATCTCGCCGGCGAGCCGTCGGTCCTCGACGGGGCTCGACCCGCGGTCGCAGGTGCCCGCGATCGGGTTGCTCATGATCTCGCGGCCCCGCACCGAGATGAGCGTCTCCGGACTCGCGCCCACGATGGTCAGCCCGTCGTACCCCAGCAGGTACATGTACGGCGAGGGGTTGACCGCACGGAGCGCCTCGTAGAACCCCAGGGAGTCGACATCGCCGTACAGCTCCCGGGTCCGGGAGACGACTCCCTGGTAGATGTCGCCGTCGAGGACGTGCTCTTTGGCCCGCCGGACCGCCGCCTCGTACTCGTCTTTCGGGCCGGCCGTCTCCCGGTCCCGGCGGAAGCCGCCGGTGTTGGGGTCCTCGGCCGCCGCGAGCAGCGACGCGACGCGGTCGGCCTCCGCGACCAGGCGGTCGTAGCAGGCCCCGGCGTCGTCGTCCGGCCCCAGGACGGGCGTGAACACCAGCGACACCGTCCCGGACACCTCGTCGAACACGAGCGTCCGCGTCGTCAGGACGAACTGGGCGTCCGGGAACCGCGAGGTCGGGTGGTCCAGCCCAACCTCGTCGAGCCAGAGGTCGTAGACGGCGTCGTAGGACAAAAATCCCACGAGCCCGCCCTCGAGGTGCTGGCGGTCGGAGTCCGGGAACCCCCGCAGTTCGACCTCGGGTAGCGCCCCCCGGAGCACGTCGAGCGTGTCGCCGTCGCCGGGATCGAGGAACCGACCGTACCGGTCGGCGAACACCTCGACGTCGACCCCGTCGGGGTCGACCGTCACGACGGCCTCGGGGTCGTAGCCGACAAACGAGTAGCGGGCGTGGCGGTCCTCGCGGGTGGGGGCGAACGCGCCGTCGGGGTCGCTTGACGCGACCTTCTCGGCGCTCTCCAGCAGGAAGGCGTACTCGGGGGAGTCGACGTCCGTGGTTCGGCCGGTCAGCGCGGCGTACGCCGACAGCGGATCGACCCCGGCGTCGACGTCTGTCGCCGCCCGGACCACGACCGGCCCGCCGGCGTCGGCCAGGGAACGGAACTCCTCGCGCGTGGTATCCAGGCGCGCGCTCGCGGTCATGCTGACACCGGGGCGCGGGTGGCCCGCTCGACGAACTCGCGTACCGCGTCGTGATCCTTCACGCCGCCCTCGCGCTCGACGCCGCTGGCCACGTCGACCGCGTACGGTTCGACCGTCCGGATAGCCGCGGCGACGTTCCCCGGGGTCAGCCCGCCGGCCAGCACGACCGGCGCGTCGAGGTCCGCGACCAGCGTCCGGGTGCGGTCCCAGTCGGCCGTCTCGCCCGTCCCGCCGCCGCCCTGCTCGTCGACCGAGTCGACGACCAGCGCGTCCGCCGCCGCCGCGTAGGCGTCGGTCTCCGGGTCGTCGGCGGCCAGGGCCACGAGCGTCGCGGCCGGCACCGCGTCGGAAAGCGTCGCCACCTCGCCGGGCGCGAGCGTGCCGTGGACCTGTACGGCGTCGGGCCCGACGGCCTCGACCAGTTCGACCGCGCGCTCGACGGTCTCGGGCATCGTCACCAGCACGCCCGTCACGAACGGCGGGACCGCGTCGGCGAGCGCGGCGGCCCGCTCGACGGGTATCTCCCGGGGCGTCTCGACGCTCACCGCCGCGATGAGACCGACCGCGTCCGCGCCGGCCCCGACGGCCGCCTCCAGGTCCCGCTCGCGGGTGAGACCGCAGATCTTGACCCGCGTCATACCTCGGTCTCGACCGTCCTGAGGTCGGCCAGGCAGTCGGCGGCCGCGCCCGAGTCGATCGATTCGCGGGCCCGCTCGACGCCCGCCTCGAGGCTGTCGGCCTCGCCCGCGACGTAGATGGCCGCGCCGGCGTTGGCGAGGATGATGTCCCGCTTGGCCCCGGTCACGTCGCCCGCGACGATGCCCCGGAGGTCGGCGGCGTTCTCCTCGGGCGATCCCCCGGCCACCGCGTCGATCGGGTGCTCGTCGAGACCGAGGTCGCCCGGCGCGAGCGTGTACTCCTCGATCTCGTCGCCGTCGACCTCCGCGACGGTCGTCGCGTCGTGGACGGCGATCTCGTCGAGTCCGGACCCGTGGACGACGAGCGCGCGCTCGACGTCCATCCGGGCGAGCGCGCGGGCCAGCACCGGCACCAACTCGGGATCGTAGACGCCGACGATCTGTGCGTCCGCGCCAGCGGGGTTTGTCAGCGGCCCGAGGACGTTGAAGATGGTCCGCATCCCCAGTTCCTTCCGCGCCCCGATCACGGCCTTCATCGCCGGGTGGAACACCGGCGCGAGCATGAACCCGATGCCCCGCTCCTCGATGGCCCGCTCGACGGCCGGCGGTTCGGCGTCGACCTGCACGCCGACCTCCTCCAGCACGTCGGCGCTCCCCGACGAGGAGGATACCGAGTAGTTGCCGTGCTTGGCGACGGGCACGCCCGCGCCGCTGGCGACGATCGCGCTGGTCGTCGAGACGTTGATCGTGTCGTAGTCGTCGCCGCCGGTCCCGCAGGTGTCGACCAGCGGCGACCGGTCGGGCGCGATGGTCCGCGCCGCCCCGCGCATCCCCTCCGCGAAACCCGCGATCTCCGTCTCCGTCTCGCCTTTCGCCCGCAGGGCCGCCAGCAACGCGCCGATCTGGGCCTCCGTCGCCTCCTCGAAGATCGCCGTCGCCGCGGCGCGTGCCTCCGCCTGCGTCAGGTCGTCTCCGTCGGTCACTCGCTTGATGTATTCCTCCATTTGGGACCACCAGTGTACAGGTTCGTGTTACGATGGACAAATCCGTACGTGAACTTAAGGATATCGGGACGGTCGCCCGCAGGACCCCCCGGGCGGTCGCCCATTCCGAAACCTTCAATTACCACTGCGGGTTAGGTTCGACTGCACACCGGCGCGGGTTCGTGGTCTAGGTCGGTTATGACACCTCCTTGACATGGAGGAGGCCGGCGGTTCAAATCCGCCCGAACCCACTTCCTGCACTCTTTCACGGTATTTGCCAGACAGCGACGGGTTCGCTGTCTTTCCTGCTTAAATCATGTAATAGCCGACCGTCGAATGGTATGGGGGTCAATCCCGCTTGGACAGCGGTTCCCACCGTCGTAGCCCTTCGCGTCACACTCCGCGGGGTCGCGGTCGTGAGAACAGTCGGCAGAGAAACACGGTTGAGATACGCGGTAGACTGTCCGCCGTAGCGTCGTCTTGCGGGCGCGGCCCGCAGACGAAGCAAACAGGGGTTTCTGTCCGTGCTCATCCTCCACGTTGGGGCGGTTCGTCTCAATCCAGTCGGTCAGTATCTCACACACTCGCTCATTCAGGGCGATGAACCGCTCGCCACGCTCCCCGTTCTTCGAGAGTGTGCCAGTATCGGGGTGGTGGATAATCTCAAGCCATTCGTTTTCGCGGTCGAAGTCCTGCAAGTCGAGCGCCCGTGCCGTTCCGATTCGACCGCCCGTATGCCACAGCAACTCATAGTGATTGTTGCGACTCTTTACCGCCGAGAAGTCACAATTCGTGGGCTTCAGCCCGCGAACCAACCGTTCACGTGACGTGGTTGCGAAAACAATCGCAACAATCAGTATCAAACAGCGTATGCTCCCGACGAACGTACGTGAACTTCTGCTGGCGACTGCGACGAACGTCGTGAGTCGCCAGCGCCAGCTGTGTGGACGTGCGGATTTGAACCGGACGAGACGCGCACAGCGAAGCGAGCAGGACTCGGCGCGTCGTCTGCCGAGGACGACCTTCCCGACCGTCCGAGGACTCGGCGGCACGGGCGAACCGACCGCTCCCGACCCAGAAAAACTGCGTAGTGTTTATTTACGCACACGGTGTAGAGAACGTATGGTTTCCCGCCTATTTACTCCCACGGACGGGTCGGAAACGCCGGAGTACGCCCAGATGGTCCCCGACGCGGAGGCCACCGTCCCGGGGATCGCGATGGCACTGCCGGCCGTGTGGGAGGACGACGGTCGCGGTCGTGGGGTCGGCGGCCGGGGCGTGTGCCGGCGACGGACTCGACCGCACCCGCGGGGTCGTCACCGAGATCGGACTGTCGCGCCCGACCCGAACAATTCCGGACCGGAAGCGGTAGCGGGCGGCCACTTGGGTGGCCGGAGGAAACTGGGCGATGCTTGACTTCGAGACCGCGTTTCGGGCGCTCGACATCCCGACGGTGATCCTCGACGCCGAGGGGAACGTCGTCGTCTGGAACGAGGCGATCGAGGACCTGCTCGAAATCGAGCGCGCCGAAATCGAGAACCGCGACAGGATCGGCGAGTACGTCTACGACGGCGACAGGGAAACGATCCTCGCCGAGAAGGTGCTCGCTCACCCGCGGAACGCCGACGAGGTCTACGACGTCGGGCGGGCCGACAGCGAGTACGCGCTCTTGCGACTGCCGGACCAGCCGACCTACGAGGACACCAGCACCATCGTCGGCGGGTCGGGAGCGGAGGTGTGGTTCATCGCGGTGCCGCTCTACCGGGACGGCGACCTGGCCGGAGCCTTCGAGTTCGTCCAGCAGCGGTCCGACTCCGAGCGCCAGCGCCGGGAGATGGAACACCTGATCGACGAACTGAGGCGGACGCTGACCGCCTACCAGGAGGGCGACCTCGCGGCCCGCGCGGAGTACGACTTCGCCGAGAGCATCCTCGACGAGGGCGACATCGAAGTGATGGACCAGGTCAACCAACTGGCACAGATGCGGGAGGCCCTCGACGAGCAGGTACGGGCGACCACGGAGGCAAAGCGGAAACTGGAGCGCCAGAACGACCGGCTCGAGGAGTTCGCGGGGATCGTCTCCCACGACCTCCGGAACCCGCTGAACGTGGCCACGGGTCGGCTGGAACTCGAACGAAAGCGACGCGACAGCGAACACCTCGAAGCGGTCGCGCGGGCACACGACCGGATGGCGGCGCTGATCGACGACCTGCTGGCGGTGGCCCGCCACGGCGACGCGGCGGTCGACCGCGAATCGCTCGATTTCGCGGCGACGGTCCGGGACGGCTGGGACGTCGTCGAGACGGGGGCCGCGACGCTCCGGGTCGACGCCGAGGGTTCGATCCAGGCCGACGATACCCGCGTCCGGCAACTACTGGAGAACCTCTTTCGCAACGCCGTCGACCACGCCGGGCCGGACGTGACCGTGACCGTCGGCGACCTGCCCGACGGCTTCTACGTCGCCGACGACGGTCCCGGCATTCCCCCGGAAGAGCGCGACCGGGTGTTCGAGTCCGGCTACTCGACCTCCGACGGAGGGACCGGGTTCGGGCTGAGCATCGTCGAGGCAGTCGCCGACGCCCACGGCTGGCGCGTGACGGTCACCGACGCCGACGACAGCGGGGCGCGGTTCGAAATCCGGGAGCGAGACCCGTAGCGAAAGTTATATTACGTTGATACGACTGCCGAGTGAGGAGCTTCGGTCAGGAGCCACCGCGGGATAGCGGCCGGTTCCCGTCCGAAACATGGTTCGGACGATCGTCAACGGAAGCCGATAGATTGTTGTCCGGGATCGCCGAACTCCGTTCGTGAAACCGACTGCGAGCGTCCGCCGGACCGTGGCCCGCGTCGCCGTGCCGCGCGCGGCGGGGCTGCTAGTCGCCGGCTGGTTCATCCTGCTCTCGGTCGGCAGCTACGTGATCGCGCCCGCGAGCCTGCTGCCGATCATCATGCCGTCGATGGGGATCGGCAAGAGCGCGGGCGCGGCGCTGGTGTCGCTCCCGCAGGTGTCCGCGACCGTCCTCGGGTTGCCCCTCGGGATGTACCTGGACCGCGTGAAAAGCCGGGTGGCGGTGCTGGTCGCCGGCGTCCTGATCTTCGTCGGCGGCGCGTGGGGGTGGGCCGCCGCGACCGACGGGGCCTTCCTCTCGCTCGTGGCCTCCCGGCTGGTCGGTGGCATCGGCGTCTTCATCCTCTGGGTGGTCGGCGCTAACGTGATCACCAGCGCGTTCCCCGAGTCAAGGCGGGCGACCGCCGTGGCCGTCCTGATCACCGGGTATCCGATCGGATACGCCTTCGGCCAGTTGACGGCCCCCCTCGTGGCCGACCGGCTCTCCTGGCCCGCGGTCTTCCCGGTGTACGCGACGATCGGACTGGCCTTCGCGCTGCTGTTTTACCTCCTCCAGGGCCGGGTCGCGCTCGCCGACGTCGAGACCGAGTTGGCCTTGCCGGGCGGCACCGACTTCAGGCGGATGTTCACGGACCGGAACGTCCTCCTGGTGGCGCTGCTCTCGTTTCTGGGGTACTCGCTGTACATGCTGTACAACAGCTGGATGCCGACCTACCTGACCGAGGCGTTCGGCGTCTCGCTGGCCGACAGCGGCCTGTTCGTCGCGCTGTTCCCCGCGGTCGGGCTGCTCGCCCGGCCCGTCGGCGGCTGGCTCTCCGACGGGCCGCTCGGCCGGCGGCGGCGGCCGGTCTTTTTCGTCTCGTTTCTGGGCGCGGTGGCGCTCGCGGCGCTTCTGGCTCCCGTGGGAACGGTGCCGCTTTTCGTCGTCGGCCTGGTGGTCGCGGGCTTTTTCATCCAGATGCAGTTCGGACTCCTCTACCAGTTCGTCCAGGAGTTCGCCGAGCCGAACGTGGCGGGGACTGCCATCTCGCTTGTGAGTGTCACCGGCTGGCTCGGGTCGTTCGTCGCGCCGGTCGTCGTCGGGGAACTGATTAGCGTCGCGGGCGGGTACACCGTCGTGTTCGGGTTCGCCGTCGTCGTCGGCCTCGCGGGCGTCGTGACGACGTGGGTAACCGTCGAGGCGCGCTGACCCGCCGGCTCGGTGCGGTCACGTCAGACAATAGTTTCGATTCGTCATACGGTGTCTCACAAATCATTATCATGTGTCCTGTCCTACCACAGGGTGATGTCAGACGAGCATATCTACCCGGTTGAGGACGGTGGGAGCGGGACTCACCTCGCCAGACCGCACGACGGGACAGTCGACGACATCTGCAGAGGTCTCGCGGCCCGGTCGCGGCGGGAGGTGCTTCGCTATCTCGTCGGCTCGCCCGACGGGACCGCGACCGTGTCGGAACTCGCCGCCGAACTCGTGGGGCGGGTGGAGCCGCCGCGGGACACCATCAGGATCGGCCTGGGTCACGTCCACCTGCCAGTCCTCGAGGAGGCGGGGCTGGTGGAGTTCGACCGTCGGAACCGGACCGTCCGGTACCGCCGGTCCCAGCTCGCCGAGGAACTGCTGGCCGAGCTAAGTCCCGAGTGACGGCTCATACTGTCGGCTATACCGTCGTGAAGATATTCGGCACCGCGGGTGCCGAAACCCTTCGAGGGAGTATAGCCGACAGTATCACTCGGCGGCCGGGGTCCTGTGCAAGTCGGGCGTCCAGGCCCGCCGGTCGGTTCGGTCGAGCTTTCGTTCGATTGTCCTGATCTCCCGTTCGACCTCCGCCGGGTCGCCGGTCCGGTACTCCCGTGAGAGGTCGCGGGCCGCCCCGAGTTGTTCGGCGGCCGCGGTGAGTAACTGGTGGGCCCGCTCGGGGCGGTCGTCGCGCGTGGCGGCCTCGGCGTCGCCGACCAGTTCGGCAGCGTACGACCGGCGGGCCGCGAGCAGTCGCCCGACGATCCAAGAGATCTGGAACCGGAGGGCGTCGGTGTCACCGTCGAAGGTCGCCCCGGGGTCGCCCCAGCCGAGTTCGAGCACCTGCCGGTACCGGTCGAGCGCCTCGCGCCAGGCCGACACCGCCCGGCCCGGATCGTCGGTCGCCATCGTCCGCGAGCGGGCGCGCTCGGCCCGGCCGAGCGGTTCGGCCTCCAGTTCGTCCAGCCTGTCGAGCAGGTCCGCCCGCCGGCGCTCGACCTCCGGAGCCGAGACGTCGTGTCGCTCCGTGATCGACAGTGCCCGCTCGTACTGCGACCTGGCGGCCCGGAACAGTTCGTGGGCGCGCTCGTACTCGCCGCGCGCCCAGTGTTTCTCCCCCCGGTCGGCGATCTGGTCCCCGCGACGGGCGTGACACGTCGCCAGCGAGCGATCGAGTTCCGTCGCCACCGACTCGATGCGACGGGAGATCGGACCGTCCGGCCGCGCGCCGAACGCGTCGGCCGCGTCGCGCGCCCGTTCGAGCGACTGGTCGAGGTCCCGGTAGGTGGCGTGGGCGTCCTCGATCTCCCCGGACTCGAGGTGCCGTTCGATCGCGGCCATGCGGCCCTCGACACGGGAGAGGTGTCCCTCGACCGTCCCCCAGCAGTCGACGACCTCGGCGAGATACGACGAGAGGTTCGAGAGCACCGTCCCGCGTGGGACGTAGAACCGGTACGTGGCGTCGTCCCGGGTCGTCACCGACAGCTTGTTCGTCCGGACGAGCGTCCGGCGGACCGTCACGTCCGCGACCTCCGCATGGTGGATCGCCTCGCGCCAGTCCCCCTCGTCGCCGGCCCCGCCGACGGCGAAGTGCGTGCGCGCGCTCGTGACGACCGCGACTGCCATCGCCCCCGAGTCCGGCCTGACAGTCGTCGATGTGCCGTCCCGTTCGACAGTCAGCCCCTTCCGTCGGTTCGAAACGACGAACACCCGGGTCGATCCTGCCGGTCCCCTCCCGGTCGGCTTCCCACGCGCCACCCATCGTGTACACCTAGTATCGGCTATGATCCGGCCGGAACCTAAGAACCGTTCGTTTGTTTCACATGTTGATAATCGAGTCCCGGTCGCTCGTGTCGACGAGCAGTCGGAAGGGGACCGATTCGACGAACGGGCCGATCCGGCAGAAGGGAGCCGATTCGGCGAACGGCACGAGTCGACGGAAAAGAACTGATACGGCGGCCGACAGCTACCCGTCGCCGGCGACCGGTCCGGGCGACTCGTCCTCGGCGTCCTCCGCGGGCCGGTCGTGGCGGTCGAGTTCAGCCTCGACGGCCGCCAGCCGCCGTTCGAGGTCGCCGGTCCGGTCCGGCCGGTACTCGCGGGCGACGGCCAGCGCCCGCCGGAGGTGATCGGCGGCCGCGGCGTACTGCTCGCGGGCGCGTTCCTCCCGGCCCGCGGCAGCGTGGCGGTCGCCCGCCTCTGTAGCCCGGTCGGCGAGTGTTCGCCTGGTCCGGCCGATGGCCTCGACGGCCCGCTCGACGCCCGTCACGACGGTCTCCCGGTCGCCCGCGAACCGTTTCGCGTCCCGCCCCCAGTCGAGGACCAGCGCGGTCCGGTAGGCCTCCAGGGTCTCGTCCCAGCGGTCGGCGGCCAGTTCGGGGTCGGCGGTCGCCTCGGCGCGCTCGTGGAGCTGTCGGGCCCGCCGGAACGGCGCGCGCCGGAGCTGGCCGAGCTTCCGCTGGACCCGATCGAGGCCGGCGAGGAGGTCCCCGACGCCCGGCTCCGGATTCCCGGGGAGGTCCGACGCGATCCGGACGGCCGCCAGGTACAGGTCGTGGGCGTCCGCGAAGGCCCCGTAGGCCGCGTCGTACGCCTGGTCGCGCCAGCGCGATTCGCCCGCCTCGATCCGGCGTCGCGCCCGGCTGACGCGTTCGTCCAGCCGCGCCCGGCGGAGCCGCTGTTCGGCGTTCCCGACGCGACGGGCCAGTGGGGCGATCCCGTCGTCGAAGGACGCGAGCGCCCCGCGGGCGTCGTCGATCGACTCGTCGGCGCGTTCGAGGGCCGCGGTCGCCCGGTCGTGGGCCCCGCGGTCGAGGTAGTCCGCCACGGCCACCACCGCTCTGCTCGCCTCGTTCAACCGCGACTCGACGCGCGCCCAGGTCCCCGCCGCGCGCTTCGCGTACGCGGCCGCGCGGTCGAGGTCGTCGCTGTCCCGGACCGGGAACCGCCAGATGACGCCGGATGTCGTCGAGAACTGGAACGCCTGCCGGAAGACCCCGCTCCGGAGGTCGACCGCCCCGAGTTCCGCGTACGGGATCGACGCCGACCAGTCGCCGGAGTCGGCCCCGTCCCCGACGACGAACAGCACCCGCCTGGCCGTCAGGACCGCGAACGCGCGGTAGCCGCTCCCGGGACGGTAGCGGTCCACGCCGGCGTCGCCCCGGCGCTCGACGCCCGCCCGCCTGTTGGCGACGACGAACCGGGCCGTCTCTCCCCCGCCGAGATACGCCGCGAGCGGTTGCTCGCTGACCCACCCCTTCGAGAACACCCCGCCCTGCCCGGTCCGTCCGAGCAGTTCGCGGTCCTCGTCGCCGGCGTCCCTGGCGGCGTACATCCTGGCTCTGTAGAGCCTGTTATTTTCAATGATAATAGTTCATACGGCCGATCGCAACCGCAATTAGCGCGGTCGGAAACTCATTTATCGTATATCTATAGGAAACAACTTCGCCCGATCGTCCGCTCGCGGCCCTTGCCGGCCGTTTTCGAGAGATATCGAACGTGCGCCTGACTGACCTTCAGGTGACCTGTTGTCCAGATAGCAAGGGAACCGGACGATGTCACGACTCGCGGTCGACCTTCCCGAGGGCCTGCGGCGGCCGGAGGGAGACGAAAGGGGGCGTCGAACGGGCGGGCGAACGGCGGTCCCGTCAGCATCCCCACGAGTGGTCAGCCGCCGACGATCAGCGGTCCCATCAGCACCCCCATGAGACTCGCGCGGCGCGCGCCCGCCCTGGCGGGCACGAGGCCGACGATCCCCGCCAGCAGGAACGCGCCGACGCCGACGGGGCCGGCAAACAGGAACGAGACGACCGCGAGCAGTGCCAGCACGGCCAGCGAGAGCCGGGTGTTGTCCAGGCGACCGACGGTCCGGAGGTAGCGGTCGCCCGCGGTCACGACGAGGACGAAGCCGGCCGCGGCCGCCAGCGCGACGCCGCCGAGCAACAGCGGCGGCGACAGCGGCACCGCCGCGTCGTCGAGCGCGACCAGCACGCCAGTCCGCGGCGTGCCCAGTTCCAGCAGGGCGAACAGGGCGAAGACGGCGTTGGCCGTGTTGACCGCGCTCGTGGTCACGACGAACCCGCGGGCACCGATCCGGCGGGGGACGGCGAGCAAGGCCACGGTGGCCGCAACGGCGCTGGAGACGCCGGGGAGATACCCCACGGCGGCACCGGCGAGCGTCCCGGCGGCGGCCACGCCGACGACTGCCCGGGGGCGGCTGGTCACGCCAGCGTCCGACTGGGCCGGGACGCCCTCGCCGCCGAGGGACTCGACCAGCACCGGCGCGCCGAACAGGCCGGCGAAAAGCGGCGCGAGCAGGCCGCCCGCGTCGACGAGTCCCGTCGCGGGCAGGTCGAGCACGACCAGCCCGAGGGCCGCGCTGGCGGCCAGCCCGGCTGCACAGCCGAATCGCGCCCGGCGGGTCCGCTCGGTCGCCACGAGCGTGACGGCGACGCCGACAAGCACCAGCGGCAGCCGCGCGCGGAGCGACGGATAGACCGCGGCCATCAGTTCCGTCACCGGCACCGCCAGCGGAGCCGCGGCCACGACGGCCAGCCCGCTGCCGAGCGCCGACAGCCGGAGCGCCTCGCGGCCCCGGCCCGCGAGCACGAGCCGGTGGCCCGGGAGCGCCGACGCCGCCATCGCGGGGTCCGGGACGCCCAGCGCCAGCGCCGGCACGACGTCGAGGAAGGTGTGCGTGACGCCGGCTGCGAGCATCGCGGCCCCGACGAACCGGCCGGGACCGGGCACGGCCGGCGCGGCGGCCGCCAGAAACAGCGCGAAGTTGTTGGCGTGCAGTCCGGGAACGAGCCCGCTGACGGTCCCGAGAGCGACGCCGCCACCGACGAACGTGACGGCCAGCACCGCGGCCGACGGTGCGAAGACGATCCTGACGCCCGGCAGCATGGGCCGGGGTTGTCCGGTTGTCCCGGATAAACGTTCGTCCCGCGGACGCGTCCGACCGCGGGAAGCCTCGTCCGGTCCGTGCTACCACAGGACGTATCGTTCCTCCGTGGCCGTGCTACCAGAAAAGAACTTAACGGTGCCTGTCATAGAGTGAGGCATGGCCGACAGACCGCAGTCAGGCGAGATTTTCGGCGTGCCGTACAACTTCGAGCGACCGAGCGTCCGGCGGCTGCTGGCGTCCTACTGGCGGCCCGGCGAGGGGATGCTGGTCGAGAAGCCGTTCGGCATCGGGTACACGCTCAACCTGGCCAGCTGGCGGTCCTGGGTGGTCCTGCTGGTCGCCGGCGCTCTGCTGTGGCACGAGCGACAGCGCGGCGAGGAGACGGTCGCCGAGGACGAACCCGTCGAGGTCGTCGTCGACTAGTCCGGTCGACGCTCACGTCGAAATCCCGTCGAAACCACGTACCGCGGAGTGGCGACGTTCCGGGCGACGGGCGACGGGCAAACCGACGGCTCTTTTTCCGCCCGGTCCCCAGCGGCGGTATGCTCCGGTTCGTCACGACAAACGAGGGGAAAGTCGCCGAGGCCCGCGAGTACGTCGGCGACGAGGTCGTGCAGTTCGACTTCGACTACACGGAGGTCCAGAGCGACGACATCGGGGCCGTCGCCGCCCGCGGCGCGCGGGAGGCCTACCGGGAGGTCGGGGAGCCGGTGATCGTCGACGACTCCGGGCTGTTCGTCGACGCCCTCGGGGGGTTCCCGGGACCGTACTCCGCGTACGCCGAGGACACCCTCGGCATCGAGCGGGTCCAGGAACTGGTCGCCCGGGAGGACAGCCAGCGGGCACGGTTCCGATGCGTGATCGCCTACTGCGACGGCGGCGACTTCGCGGCCACCCCGGAGCCGGTCGACCGCGGCCGCCGGGGCCAGGACGTCGCCGCCGACGAGCGCGGGCGGGCCACGACCGACGACCAGGTCCGCCACGGCGAGGGCGGCCGCCCGGTCAAGCTGTTCGAGGGCGTCGTTCCCGGCACCGTCGTCCCGCCGCGGGGCGACGGAGGGTTCGGCTACGACCCCATCTTCGAATACGACGGCCGGACCTTCGCCGAGATGTCCCGCGAGGAGAAAAACGCCGTCTCCCACCGCGGCCGAGCGCTGGCGAAGTTCGGCGAGTGGTTCGCCGAACGCGAACCGGCGGACTGATACTGGTGGCTGTAATTCTTTTACTCACCAGTCTCTGCTATCTGCGGAGACAGACTCTTTCCGCCTGGATTCTCAATTCGAGTTTTTACGTACTTACAGCCACCAGTATGAGCAGTGGCTACGCGCGCGGGTCGCGGTCGGGACCGGGGTAGCTGCCGCCGACGGCGACCTCGTAGATGGCGGCGGGATCGAACAGGCAGACGAACGCGTCGGGGGGACGGACGCTCACGTCCATGTACTCCCGGAGAGCCGCGCCGGTCTTCGCGCTGGCGAGGGCCGCGTCGTAGGACAGGAGGTGGACCGCCTCGCCCCGGTAGGCCGAGGCCAGGGCGGGGTGGTCCCCCGCCGGATGGTCGACGGGGTCCCGGAGCCGCTCGACTTTCGTCCGCCAGTCGGCCGCCAGGTCCGGGTCGGCACACGCCGCGACGACGGCCTCGGCGTCGTCCAGCAGGTGGTCGCTGGCGACCAGCGTCACCCACGAGTGGGCCCGCGCGATGTCGAGCGCCTCGCGGGCAGGACCATCGACCAGCAGGTCCGCCGCGAGCACGTCCGCGTCGGCGACGAACCGGGCGGGGTCTGGAGCGGTATCAGTCATCGCGCCGGGCCGCCAGCCGCTCGCTGATCGTCTCGCGGTCGACGCCGTACCGGGCGGCACGGTCGAACAGGTCGGCCCAGGTCATACCGGTGGTGGGGCGGCCGGCGGTGAAAACTCACCGGTCCGCGACCCGGCGCTCGACGACCCAGTAGCCGACACCGGCGACGAGCGCGAGACCGACGTTCGTAACCACCCCGAGGACGCCGACGGCGACCGCCAGGAGGCGGCGGTCGCCGGCGAGCGCGACCCGGCCGAGTTCGAGCGCGACCAGCCCCAGGAGGACCCCCAGCATCGCCATCGGGAAGTCCGACCAGAGGCCGGCCGCGAGCGCCGCGCCGGCGTACAGCACCCCGAGGACGACGTTCGCGCCGCCGGTCCGGGCACCGAAGGCGTACTTGCCCGCCAGCCCGCCGCTGCCGTGACACATCGGCAGGCCGCCGAGCGGGACTGCCAGCAGGTCCATCGCGCCCATGCTGGTCGAGAGGTCGTCGGCGGACACCCGGGCGTCGAAGAGGTCGCCGAGCAACAGCGAGGTGGCGACCGCGGCGTTGCCGACGGTCATCGCCAGTTGTGCGGCGGTCCCCTCCAGCGCCCCGACCGTGAGCGCCGGCCCGCCAGACGGGAACAGGGTCGGCGCGGGAACCGTGGGGGCAGGCAGTCCGGCCGCGGCGACCGCCAGCGCCGTGCCCACCCCGAGGACGGCGAGGGCGCTCGCCCGCCGGTAGCCCGCGAGCGCGACGACGCCCGCGACCGCGGCCCCGGCCAGCGCGAGGCGGGGACCCCCGAGCGCGAGGTCCAGGCCCGCCCGCGCGAGCAACAGCGCCACCGCGAACTGGACGCCCCGGACGACCGGCCGGCCGACAAACCGCTCGACCCGGCCGAGCGTGCCCGTCGCGCCGACCACGAGCAGGACGCCGCCCGCGAGCAGGCCCGCGGCGACGAACTCGCCGTACGCGAGCGTCCCGGCGATGGCGAGGCCGGCCAGCGCCTTCATCGGCTCGACGGAGACCGGCAGCCCGTACCGGAGCCCCCAGACGACCTGGAAGACGCCGAACAGGAGGAAAATGTGGGGCAGCGAGGCCGGCGTGAGCGCGCCCAGGGCCACGACGACCGGGAGGACTGTAATCGAATCACCTAGCGCCCCCGTGAGTTCCGAAACCGAGAGGGAGATCCTGCGGTCGACGGGAAATCGAACTCGAATGGCCACAGAAACCGTATTCCGGGGAAATACATCACTCTTTCCAGAAACCGTTCGGCGTATCCAGTCGACCGCTCGGCAACCGAAATCGGCTAGATCCCCCGACGGCTGCGCGGCCGCGCGAGTCCCCGTCCGGTGGCGAGGATCCGCCGGATCCCGTCGATCCGGCTCCCGTCATGCGTTCGTCTGACGCGGATTTAAGTGCCGTCGCCGGATCGACTCGACCTGGGCGCGCGACTACCGGCCTCAGTTTCCCATCCTCCCACGGCGCGCCCGGCCAACCGTTTTCGTCACGGAGAGAGAACGTCCGGGGATTTCGACGCTCGCGGAGAAATGACCGGGGGGGGACCCGTCATACTGATTGCTGTAACGAATTACCGTGTCGACCGCGGTTCGTCGTGCGGTCGATCCGGTACTGGCTTACAGCAATCACTATCAGGCCGTCTCTTCGATGCTCTCGCCCCGGAGGTGCGCCCGGATGTCGGGCAGCAGGTCGGGTGCCGCCATGATCGCCATGCTGTCGCCGGCCTCGATGCGGGTCCGGGGGAGCGGGATCGACATCGGTTCGCTCTGCCGGCCGTGGGCGTAGATCCGGGCGTCACCCGGGAGGTCGACCTCGATGACCCGCCGGCCGATCACGGGCGAGTCGTCGGGAATCCGGACGCTGGCGACCGTGAGTTTCTCCGTGAGGTCCGCCAGGACGTTGAAATCGCCCCCGAGCAGGGCCGTCTTCGCGCCGGCCGCGCCGATGCGCTCGGGGTAGATCACCTCGTCGACGTCCGCGGCGTAGTTCTTGTAGATCTCCTCGCGGTAGTCCTCGTCGATCCGGAGGACGGTCCGGCAGCCGTGGTGTTTGCCGACCATACACGCCGAGAAGTTCGTGTTGAGGTCGCCGGTCAGGCCGCCGATCGCGTCCACGTCGTCCAGCCCGACCTGTTCGAGGACCTCCTCCTGTCCCCCGTCCCCCTCGACGACGACGAACCCGTCTTTCTGGGCGCGGTCGGCTTTCCCGGGGTCGCGCTCGACGATGGCGACCTCGTGCCCCTCGGATTTGAGCGTCCGCGCAGTCCGCATGCCGACCCGACCGTACCCGACGATGACGAACCTCATGGGTTGCCCGTTAGTGATCCGCAGTAAAAACGTTAGTCCCGCCGGGCGGGGCGGGCCGCGAACGCGTGGCGACCGGTTGCCGTGCCGGCCGAGGTCGCGCCCCGGGGCGGAACCGGGACGCCGATCGGCCGGGATCGTCGGGCTCGATCGGGACCGCGGCGTCTACCCGACGTTCATCGCGCGCTCGACGACGTCCTCGCCGTAGAGTTCGGCGAGGTCGTCGTGCTGGTCGGGGCGGTTCCGGTAGACGTCCTGGAACAGCGAGATAGGCGTCTGGAGGGCCTGGTAGGTGGCCTCGTCCCACATCCGGTCGCGGCTGACGTCGACCTCGACGCCGTCGATGCGGACCGTCGCCGCCTGGGTCATCGCGATCGCGCCCTTGCCGGCCTCCTTGGCCGCCTCGAACTCCTCCATGGAGTCGACGATGTCGTCCATGCTCGGGACGTACGACAGCAAATCGAGCAGTTCCTCGCGGAGTTCGTCCCCGTCGAGTTCCATCTCGTCGCCGCCGACGGTCAGGCGGTAGCCGGCGTCGGTCTCCGAGAGCGAGACCCGTTCGCCGTCGTAGACCTCGACGCCGTCCTCGGATTCGAGTGCGACCTCGCGGCCGTCGGCGTCGAGCAGCCAGTAGCCCTCACGCGGTGGCAGCGGCGACTTGTTGGCCTCGACGACCTGGCCGGGAGTCAGCGACCAGATGCCGAGTTGCCCCTTGGCCTGGTTGTCGCGCATGCGCTCGCGGTAGCCCTCGACGTCGCGGATGTCGTCGTAGGGGCCGTCGACCGCGATCAGGCCGGCGGCGCTGGCCGCCCGGGAGGTGTTGTGGCGCAGTTCCGGCCACGGCGGCAACTCGCCGGTAGGCGTGATAGCGCGCATGTCCTTGGTGTAGTCGACCTCGCCGTTGACCAGCAAAAAGAGGCGCTGGAGGTTGTTCGAGGGCTTGCCCATCTCCTCGCGGAGCGTCCCCATGGCGAGTTCGGACGCGCCACACTCGATGATGACCGACATCGAGAGGCTCCCCTCCTCGAGGCCGTGCTCGTTCTCGACGATGGTGAAAAACTCGTCGGCCTTCTTCCAGTCGTCGATGTCGCCGACCTCGGGGATGACGAACCCGTCGATGTGCTCGACGGCGCTGTTGTCGGGGTCGGCGATCTCGCGTATGTGCTCGAACCCCTTGTAGCGAGTGCCGGAGTCGTCGCGGTGCCAGACGACCCGGGGGTGGATCTCGCCCGGGAAGTCAGCGCCGTCTTCGGCGACGACGTCGATGATGTTCTGTGCGCCCTCGTCGCGCATGTTCGGCGCGGTCGCGTCCTCGTTGTCCGGCACCCAGACGTCGGGTGCCTCCATCCCGCGCAACCCGACCGCGCTCCGGAGCATCTTAGCGGAGTCGTCCTCGCCCTCCACGGCCGTCGGCGTGGTGAAAAACGTCCGCACGAACTCCCGGCTCTGGTCTGATACGTTCATGTGTGGCACTCGCAGAAACTACTCGACCAATATTAAAACTGGCCGAATCGAATCGACAGACAGCGGCGGGAGAACGGCAGTAGCCGCGGCTGGATGGGGCGAGGGCGGGAGCCGCTATCGCCCGGTCCCGATCAGTCGTCGCCCTCGCTGGTGATGACCGCCTCTTCCTCGTCGTCGCTGAAACCGGCCGACTCCTCCCGGCGATCCCTGGCCTCGGGGTCGAACCTGGCCTCGATGTTCTGGAACCGCGGGACGAAGGAGAGTTCGTGGTGGCTCTCGGTCTCGTGGCCCAGGTACCGCTGCTCCAGGTCGAACTGCGCCTCCTCGTCGTTCTCCGCGAGGTTCCGGAAGTCCTCGTAGACCGCGTGTGCGCCGGAGTGGAGCGCGTAGAGCGTGACGAAGATGTACTTGTACCCCAGGTCGCCCAGTTCCCCGAACGTCAGGGGGTCGTCCTCCTCGGACCAGGCGAACGACGACGAGTAGTTGAAGGCGAGGTCGACCTCGGGGTGGGTCTCGTGGAGCGTTTCGGCGTAGGCGATGGCGTCCTCGCGGGACGGATCGGGCATCTCCGGCCAGACGAGGTCGACGCCGGCGTCCGCGTAGATGCGGCCGCGTTCGAGGTGTTCCTCCCAGTCGCCGTTGGCCGACCCGTAAGCGTCCGTGCGGGCGATGACGACGGTGTCCTCGTCCTGCTTGGCGTCGACGGCCGCCGAAAAGCGGGCCTCGGCCTCCTCGCGGGGGACGATCTGCTTGCCGGCGATGTGGCCACACCGCTTGGGCGTCGTCTGGTCCTCGATGTGGACCGCGGCGACGCCGGCCTTCTCGTACTCCCGGACCGCCCGGCGGACGTTGTGGATGCCGCCGTAGCCGGTGTCACAGTCCGCGATCACCGGCAGGTTCGTCGCCTCGACGATCCGCTTTGCGTTCTCGACCATCTCGGTCATCGTCACCATCTCCAGGTCCGGGAAGCCGAACTGGCCCAGCACCGTCGAGTAGCCGCTCATGTAGGCGGCGTCGAGACCGGCCATCTCGGCCAACCGCGCGTCCAGCGCGTGGTAGATGCCCGGCGCGAACACGTAATCCTGCGAGTCGAGCATCTCGCGGAGTTCGCGCGCGGCGCTGTTGTCGACGTCCCTGATCATCGATTCCGTGTCGTTAACGAGGTCTTCGACCATGTGTGTCACCTGTGTGCCCGCACGTACCGGCACCGTGCCGGCCTTCGGGCAGTTGCAACGCGGGAACCCGCGCGGACGAACTCCGCCGGAACTGTCGCGGTCCCGTCGCCGTCGACGGGGCCACCACGGGCGATCGGTCGTCGCGTCCCGGCGCTGTGCGCGTCGCCAGCGCGGGGCGTCCCGCGTGTCATGTGCGTGTCGGGGGACAATATCTCAGTAAAAAAATGTTATGGTCTATAATGTTAATACTCTTTAATGGAGTTATTCCCCCTAGACGTCGTTAGCCAATATAATTGTCTGTGACTCTCTAGCGTGGTGCTGGCACCGGACGCGACTGTCGGTCCGACGATAGAGGTGACTGATCGGTCAGCGCAAAGAGAAATGGGAGTGGGGTTGGGTGGTGGGGTGGGGATCTGGCACTGTTCTGTGCCAGTACCGGAACGAGGGCGGCGATATGACATAAGCTTTGTGTTGCAGTTATTGGATATGATAATCGGGGCGGTTCACCGGACGCGGCCGTGGTCGTCGATCTCGCCGCGAGCGATCCTGGTCGACGAGATGCGGTCGCCGTCGTCGGCGATCACATACGGGACGACGATGCCTTCGAGCGGGTCGAGTCCCCGCGCCCGCCGTTGCTCGTTGATCGCGGCCAGTTCGGGGGCGGTCTCGGGCGAGACCACGAGCGCGTCGAGCGCCGGGTCGTCGGCCGCGATCCCGTGTTCGTCCTCGAGACGGCGGATCTCGACGTCGCGGCCCCACCGGTCGAGGTCGCGGACCGCGTCCTCGACTGCGGCCTTCCGGTCCTCGAAGGACGGCACCGCGCGGTCGCGCGTCCGGTTTGCGAACGCGTCGCCGGTCAGCGCCACGAGGACGCCGTCGTCGCCCTCCCGGAGGGCGGCCCGGAACAGTTCGCGGTGGCCGTCGTGGAGCGGGCCGAACGTGCCCGCGACGGCGACGCGCACTCACCTCACCTCGCGGTTCGCGTGGGGCCGGCGGACGGCCGTCTTCCCGGAGAGAGAGCGGTTCACCACGCGTCCGGTACGCCGGGGACGAACTTGAATACTTGAATCGCGTGCGCTCGCGTCCCGGACGCGCTCGGGGACACAGTGCGTCCGGGAGCACACCACTGGCTTTGTGTTGCGGAGGAACCGCGCCCGGTAGCGGTTCGCCCCCTCCCGGGAGCACACCACTGGGCTTTGTATTGCCCGGTCACTTACGGGGCGATATGGGTGCCGACCGGACCGTCCGCCGGGCTACCACCGGCGGTGAGCGAGCGGACGCGCTCGCCGTCCGCCGCCGGGTCTTCGTCGAGGAGCAGGGCGTCCCCGCGGACCTGGAACGCGACGACCACGACGACGACCCCGGGACGGTCCACTTCGTCGCCTACCGCGACGGCGAACCGATCGGTGCGGCGCGGTTGCGGCCCGTCGGTCCCGCGACCGGGAAGGTCGAGCGGGTGGCGGTCCTGTCCCGGGTCCGCGGGGAGGGACTGGGCCGGGCGCTGATGGACGCCGTCGAGTCGACGGCCGCCGCGGAGGGCCTGGCGACCCTGACGCTCCACGCCCAGCGCCACGTCGAGGCGTTCTACCGCCGCCTCGGTTACGAGACCGTCAGCGGGGAGTTCGCGGAGGCCGGCATCCCGCACGTCGAGATGGAGAAACCGCTCCCGCCGCCGGACTGACGCGACAGGGGCAGGACTTACTACACCGCGGTCGTAGCACGGGCGATGAGCGATCTGGGCAAAGCCGACCGCGAGTTCTTCGACGAGTACATCTACCCGCACCTGGGGGCCGACCGCGAGGACGTGGCCCTCGGCCCGCAACACGGCGTCGACTTCGGCGTCGTGGACGTCGGGGGGCGGGCGGTGGCGATGGCGACCGACCCCATCTTCGTGATGCCCTCGCTGGGGTTCGAGCGGGCGGCGTGGTTCGCGTTCCACATCCTCGTCAGCGACGTCGCGGTCTCCGGACTGGGGCCGACCCACCTCAGCGTCGACTTCAACCTCCCGCCGGAGATCACGGACGACCAGTTCGAGACCGTCTGGTCGACCTTCGACCGGGAGGCCCGGGAACTGGGCGTCTCGGTGGTCACCGGGCACACCGCCCGCTACGCCGGCTGTAACTACCCGATGGTCGGCGGCGCGACCGCCGTCTCTGTCGGCGCGTTCGACGACCTCGTGCGGCCGGACGGCGCGCGGGTCGGGGACCGCGTGGTGATCACGAAAGGCCCCGCCATCGAGGCGACGGGCCTGCTGTCGATCACCTTCGAGTCGCTGATGCGCGGGACGGTCGACGACGACGCCGTCGACGCCGCCACGGACCGCTTCTACGACATGAGCCCGGTCCGCGACGCCCTGACCGCGGCGGCCGCCGGCCCCGTCTCTGCCATGCACGACGCCACGGAGTGTGGCATCTACGGCGGCCTCTACGAGATGGCCCGCGCCGCCGGCGTCCGGATCGACGTCGAACGCGACGCCGTGCCGGTCCAGCCGGGCGTCCTGGCCGCCTGCGAGTTCTTCGACGTCGATCCCTGGTCGTCGATCAGCGAGGGGACGCTCCTGCTGACGGTTCCCGAGTCCGGCGTCGAGGACGTGCTTGCGACCCTCGACGACGAGGGCATCCCCGCGGCGGACGTGGGACAGGTCAGCGAGGGCTCCGGCGTCTACGTCGACGGCGAGTACACCGAACACCCTGGCGTCGACCCCTTCTGGGCGACCTTCGAGGAGTACATGGGGAAACTCGAAGCGGAGTGATCGGTCGCTGGACGACCGCGAATCTCCCCGGGAGCGACGCGACCGCGTCCGCGCCCTGTCGCTTCCGTGTCGCGCCACCACCACCGATTTGTATTCGCCGGTCGTAGCCGGCGGCATGCCAGACACGCGACAGCCAGCGCCGGTCTCGCCGCCGGTAGCGCTGACGATCGCGGGCAGCGACTCCGGCGGCGGCGCGGGCATCCAGGCCGACCTGAAGACGATGGAGGCGGGCGGCGCGTTCGGGACGAGCGTGCTCACGAGCGTCACCGCCCAGAACACCCGGGGCGTCGAGAGCACGCACCTCCTCCCGGTCGCGGAGATCGAGGCGCAACTGGCGGCGGTCCTGTCGGACTTCGACCTCGCGGCGGCCAAGACCGGGATGCTGGCGACGGCCGAGATCGTCGAGACGGTGGCCGGCTACGCGGACGACCTCCCGCCGCTGGTGGTCGACCCGGTGATGGTCGCCGCCTCGGGCGACCGCCTGCTCGAACCCGCCGCGGAGGCGGCCTACGAGGGCCTGATCGCCGAGTCGGCCGTCGTGACCCCCAACGCCGACGAGGCGGAGGTGCTGACCGGCGTCGCGGTCGCCGACGAGGACAGCGCGGTCGAGGCGGGCGAACGGATCGTCGAGATGGGCACGGAGGCCGCGCTCGTCAAGGGCGGCCACGTGCCCGGTGACGAGGTGGTAGACGTGCTCGTGACCGACGACGGCGTCGAGACGTTCGTCCACCCGCGGATCGGGACCGACGCGACCCACGGCTCGGGCTGTACGCTCTCGTCTGCCATCGCCACGCGGCTGGCCCACGGCGACGACCTCCCGGCGGCGGTCGGCGCGGGCATCGACCTGCTGGCGCGGGCCGTCCGGTACCCGCTGGACGTCGGGCAGGGGCCGGGCAGCGTCCACCACGCCGTCGCGGCCCGCGAGCGGGCCGAGCGCCAGCCCACTGCGGAGGCCGTCGAGCGGGTCGTCGAGACGTTCGTCGACCGGGACGTGAGCCCGCTCGTCCCGGAGGTCGGAATGAACGTCGTCGGCGCGACCCCCTACGCCGAGGTGCCCGCCGAGACCGCGGCCGTCGAGGGTCGGATCGCGCGCACGCTGTCGGGCGTCAAGCCCAACCGCGGCGTCCGCTTCGGCGCGTCCAGCCACGTCGCCCGGTTTCTGCTCGCGGCCCGCGAGTTCGACGCCGACCTCCGCTTTGCGGTCAACTGCCGGTTCGACGACGACGTGGAGGCGGCGCTCGACGTGCTCGACGCCGTCGCGGAGTTCGACCGCGACGCACAGCCCGACGCGGTGGCGAGACGCGAGGGCAGCACGATGGAGTGGGGTGCCCGCCGCGCGTTCGCGGAGGGCGACGGCACGCCCGCCGCGGTGATCGACCGCGGGGCCGTCGGGAAGGAGGCCATCGTGAAACTGCTCGCGCCGGACGCCGCGACGCTGGTCGACCGGACGACGGCGGTCCTCGGCGCGCTCGACTAGCTCAGGGCGTCGGCACCCACGCGGCGTCGTGGAGGAGGCCGGCCGTCGCCAGGACCGCGATCAGGAAGGTGGTGACGACGATGCTGGCCGCCGGAGGGTCGAGGTGGGTCTCGGCGTGGGCGTAGAGGATTCGCTGGAGGAATTCGCCGGCAAGCGCGCCGACGAGACCGAACCCCCCGCCGAGCGCGAGCGCGACCCACAGCGGCACGGCCGCGGCGAGCGCCGCGGGCGTCAGCGCCGCACCCGACAGCGGCGCGAACGCGAGCACGGCAGTACTCGCGGGGAGCGTGATGTGGTGGGTGATCGGGATCTCGCGCACGCCGGCGTTGACGTAGAGCAGCGACGCCACGCTGATGCCGAACGCGAGGAAGGGGCTGGTCGTGACGTAGGCCACGTACCCGCCCAGGACGCCGACGGTCACGCCGAGCAGGGCGACGCCGGGCCACCGGTACTGGTGGGGGAGCCAGGGCTCGACGACGTACCGCGCCCCGGACCCGCCGTCGGCGGCCACCCGCTCCTCGCGGCGCTCGCCCTTCTCGAAGGGACGCATGTCCAGCAGTCCGGTCCGGGCGTCGCCGACGAGGTGGTAGCCGAACGCGAGCCGGTGGACGAGCGCCGAGCCGACGACCCCGAGCGCCACCGGGTCGGTCGGGACCGCCAGCGACGCCGACAGCGTCGCCACCCAGTGGCCGACGACGCCGAACGCGCCGCCCACGGCCAGCAGGTCCGGCCGCGTCCCCAGCCCGCGGGTGACGTTCTTGGCCGGGTGGTAGTCGAAGTCGTCGTCGAGATAGTCCTTCCGGGCGGCGTAGGCGACGGCCGCCGCCCCGCCGCCGAACGCGATGTGCGGGCTCAACACCGGCCCGAATCCGATCGCGCCGGTGACGTCGACGGCCGCGTAGCCCGCGGCGTTCCCGCCCGCGAACCCGCTGGCGGCGAGGTCGTAGATCTCGCCGGCGATCACCATCACGCCCGCCAGCGCGAACGAGGGGAGCGCGCCGATCGCCGCCCCGAACGCGCCGCCGGCGAAGGCCGCGACCACCAGTTCGATCGACCAGAGGTCGGCCAGCGCCATCTCACGCCCCCGCGTCGGCCGGCTTCCGGCCCGCGATCCGGGCCGAGACGAGGAAGTCGCCGAGGTCCCGCGCGCGGTCCCACTCGTCGACGATGGCCGCGCCGTCGGCGCGGGGTTCGACCGCGACGTTGACGAACCCGGCGGCGGTCAGCATCGCCTCGATGTCCCCGATCGGCGCGGCCCCGGCGACGCAGTCGGCCAGCGCCCCGGGGTCCCCGCGGAGGTCCTCGGGGACCGGTGCCGTCAGCACCACGTCCGAAACCGCGAGGCGGCCGCCGGGGCGGAGCACGCGGTAGGCTTCCCGGAACACCCGCGGTTTGTCCGGCGCGAGGTTGATCGCGCAGTTGGAGACGACGACGTCGACGGTCGCCGTCCGGACCGGGAGGTGGGCGAACTCCCCGAGCCTGAACTCGACGTTGTCCCAGTCGGCGGCGTTCCCGCGAGCGCGCTCGACCATCTCGGGAGTCATGTCGACGCCGATCACGCGTCCCGCGTCGCCGACGGCTCGCGCGGCCAGCAGGCAGTCGAAGCCCGCCCCCGACCCGAGGTCCAGCACCGACTCGCCCGGGTCGAGGTCGGCGATAGCGCCGGGATTCCCGCAGCCGAGCCCCAGGTTCGCTTCGCCGGCCGCGTCGAGGTCGGCCGGCGAGTAGCCGAGCCGCGTCGCGTCCGTCCCCGGGTCGTCACAGCAGGCATCCCCGCAACAGTCCCCGTCTTCCCCGGCGGCGATGGCGGCGTAGCGGTCGCGGACGGCCCGTCGCTGGTCGGCCGCGTCCGGCGGGTCGTCACCCATCGAGCTCCGCCTCCAGTTCGTCGAACAGCGCGGCGACGCGCTCGCGGACCCGGTCGCGGATCTCCCCCACTTCCGCCGGTGATTTGCCGCCGGGATCGGGGAGGGCCCAGTCGCGGGCGTCGACGCTCCCGTCCAGCGAGAGCGTCGAACAACCCATCGTGACCACGTAGTCACACGCGGCCAGTTCGTCCTGTTCGACCGCACGCGGGGTGCGCCCCGAGAGGTCGACACCCTCCTCGCGCATGGCGTCGATCACTTCCTCGTGGACCGCGTCGGCGGGGCGGGTGCCCCCCGTGACCAGTTCCACCCGGCCGTCGAGGCCACGGCGCGCGAGTTCCCGCTCGGCGAAGGCCGTCGCCATCTGGCTCCGGCCGGCGTTCCGGACGCAAACGAACGCCACGCGCAACGGGTCGCTCACGCCGCTCCCTCCCGGGTGTCGTCCAGGGCGGAGAGCAACGCCCGGGCGCGGTCGGTCGCCCGGTAGTAGCGCCACTTCCCCGCCTTGCGACGGTCGATCAGCCCCGCGTCGGCCAGGTCGGCCAGCGCGTGGCTGACCGCGCTCTCGCTGACGTCGACCAGCGGCGCGAGTTCGCACACGCAGAGTTCGTCGGCCGCCGCCAGCAGGCGGACGAGCCGGTACCGCGTCCCGTCGCCCAGCACCGACAGGACCCGGACGTCCTCGTCGGCCCGCTCGACCGACGCCTCGCGTTCGAGCGCGCGCAGTTCGTCGAGCCGTCCCTCGACGTCCGCGGCGCAACAGTCCCCCAGTTCGTCCGCCAGGAGCCGGCGGAGCCGGTCGGTCTCGCTCATCGGACGAACAGTTGAACAACTATTCAAATAACTGTTCCGGTCCGGCCGGAGCGTCAGGGCTTACTATCCGGGGGTCGAGCGTTCGAGCGATGTCGCGGGCACCGCCGTCGCCGCCGTCGCGGCCGCTGGTCGGCCACACCGTCAGGTTCGTCAGGGACGCGCTGGGGTTTTGCGAGCGCGCGCGGGAGCAGTACGGCGACGTCTACCGGCTCGACATCGTCGGCATCGGCGACGTGTACGTGCTGGCGAGCCCACGAGCGCTGGAGCGGGCGCTGGTGACCGACGCCGAGTCGTTCGGGAAGAGCGCGGACTTCCGGCGTGCGTTCGGCAACAGCATCGTCTCGGTGGAGGGCGAGCAGTGGCGCCGCCAGCGGGACGTCCTCCAGCCGTACTTCTACCGCGACGCGCTCGAACAGTACGGGGACGTGATGGCCGAGTGCGTGACCGACCGGATCGCGGGGTGGACGGCGGGCGACAGCATCGACGTCGAGCGGGAGATGGGGAAGCTGACCTTCGACGTGCTGTTCGGGACGCTGTTCGGCGAGCGCCTGCCGGCCGACGAGGCCACGGAGCTCCGGGCGGCCGCGAACGACCTCAACGCGGCGTTCACGCCGGCGACCTGGGCGCTGCCCGACTGGGTGCCCACGCCCAGCGGCCGCCGGTTCCGGCGCGCCGTCGACCGCCTCGGGACGAAGGTCGACGCCCTGATCGCGCGGCGGCGCGACGACAGGGGCGAAGACCTGCTGTCGTCGCTGCTCGACGCCCGCGATCGGGGCGACCTCTCGAAGACCGAGATCAGGGACGTGATGGTGGGGATGGTCTTCGCCGGCCACGAGACGACGGCGCTGGCGCTGACGTTTACCTGGTACCTGCTGGCCACGAACCCGGCGGCCAGGCGGCGGTTCCACGCGGAACTCGACGAAACCCTCGGCGGGGACCCCCCGACCGTCGCGGACCTGCCCGACCTCGAATACACCGACCGGCTGTTCACCGAGGCGTTGCGGTTGTACCCGCCGGTCCACACCATCCCGCGGCGGACGACCCGCGCGGTCGAGGTGGGCGAGTACACGATTCCCGCGGGGAAGCAGATCAACCTCTCGACGTTCCTGGTCCACCGCGACGGGCGGTTCTACGACGACCCGCTGTCGTTCCGGCCGGACCGGTGGGCCGACGGCGGCCCGGACCCGACCGACTACTCGTATCTCCCGTTCGGCGGCGGGAAGCGGCGCTGCCTGGGCGACCAGTTCGCGCGCATGGAAGCGAAGCTGACGCTGGCGACCGTCGGCCAGCGGTACCGCCTGGAGTGGGACGGCCAGGCGGGGCGGGGCGGCGACCTGCCGCTGGCACCCCAGATCACGCTCCAGCCCGCGCCGGAGATGGAGATGCGGGTCGAACGCCGGGAGACCGGTGCCGCCGCGGAACCCCCATCGTTTTAGCCGGCGTCGCACAGATGTAGGGACATGACAGAGGCGACGGGGATCGTCGGGGAGTTTTTCGCCCTGAAAGCCGACAGCGAGGCGGACCTGCTGGCGATGCAGTGTGGCGACTTCTACGAGTTCTTCGGCGAGGACGCCGAGACGGTCGCCGACGAACTCGACCTGAAGGTGTCCCAGAAGTCCTCCCACGGCTCCACGTATCCGATGGCGGGAGTGCCGGTCGACGACCTGACGCCGTACCTGACGGCGCTGGTCGAGCGGGGTTACCGGGTGGCCGTCGCCGACCAGCGCGAGACCGCGGACGGCCACGAGCGGACGATCACGCGGACGGTCACGCCGGGGACCGTGCTGGAGACGGCCGACGACGACGCCCGCTACCTGGCGGCGCTGGTCCGGGACGGCGACGCCTACGGGCTGGCGTTCGCGGACGTGACCACCGGCCAGTTCCAGGTCACCCAACTCGACGGGAGCGACGCCCGCGAGCGCGCGCTGACGGAGCTGTACAAGTTCGACCCCGTCGAGGTGCTTCCCGGGCCGGACCTCCGGACCGACGACGGGACGCTGGACCGGCTCCGCGAGCGGACGGACGCCGCCCTGACGCTCCACGCGACGGAGGCGTTCGCGCCGGGGCGAGCGCGCCACGCCGTCCGCGAGCAGTTCGGGACCGAGACCGTCGAGAGCGTCGGCGTCGCGGACGACGAGCTCGCGATCCGGGCCGCCGGCGCGGTCCTCTCGTACGTCGAGGAGACGGGGGCCGGCGTGCTGGCCTCGATCACGCGGCTCCGGGCCTACCGCGGGACCGACCACGTGGAACTGGACGCCACGACCCAGCGCAACCTCGAACTGACCGAGACGATGGGCGGCGACCGGTCCGGGTCGCTGTTCGACACGGTCGACCACACCGTCACCGCCGCTGGGGGCCGCCGGCTGAAAGCGTGGCTCCAGCGCCCCTCGCGCGACCGGGCCGAACTCGTCCGCCGGCAGTCCGCGGTGGCGGCGCTCGCGGAAGCCGCGATGGCCCGTGAGCGACTCCGGGAGCTGCTGGACGGGGCCTACGACCTCGCGCGGCTGGCCAGCCGCGCCACCTCGGGCAGCGCCGACGCGGGCGACCTGCTCAAGGTCCGGGAGACGCTGGCGCTGTTGCCACGGATAGCCGAGGCCGTCGCCGACAGCGACCGGCTGGCCGACTCGCCGCTCGCCGGCGTGGTCGACCGCCCCGACCGCGGGGCCGCCGCGGACCTGGCTGCCGACCTGGAGGCCGCCCTGGTCGACGACCCGCCGGGTACGGTCACGCAGGGCGGGCTGTTCCGGCGGGGCTACGACGACGAACTCGACGAGCTGATCGAGGGCCACGAGGCCGCCCTGGAGTGGATCGACACCCTGGACGAGCGGGAGAAGCGCCGCCACGGCATCACCCACCTCCAGGTCGACCGGAACAAGACGGACGGCTACTACATCCAGGTCGGTCAGTCCGAGACCGACCAGGTGCCCGACGAGTACGACCGGATCAAGACGCTCAAGAACTCCGAGCGGTACACCATCCCGGAACTGGAAGAACGCGAGCGCGAGATCCTGCGCCTGGAGGAGCGCCGCGGCGACCTCGAACACGAACTGTTCGCCGACCTCCGCGAGCGGGTGGCCGGGCGGGCGGAACTCCTCCAGGACGTCGGCCGGGCGCTCGCGGAGGTGGACGCGCTGGCCGGCCTCGCCACCCACGCCGTGACGAACGACTGGACCCGGCCGGAACTCCACGAGGGCCGGGAACTGGTCGTCGAGGCCGGCCGCCACCCAGTCGTCGAGCAGACGACCGCCTTCGTGCCCAACGACCTCGCCATGGACGCGGATCGGCGCTTTCTGATCGTGACGGGGCCGAACATGAGCGGCAAGTCCACCTACATGCGCCAGGCCGCGCTGATCACGCTACTCGCGCAGGTCGGGAGCTTCGTCCCCGCCGACGCCGCCCGCGTCGGGCTCGTGGACGGCATCTACACCCGCGTCGGCGCGCTCGACGAACTCGCCCAGGGCCGGTCGACGTTCATGGTCGAGATGCAGGAGCTGTCGAACATCCTCCACTCGGCCACCGAGGAGTCGCTGGTCGTCCTGGACGAGGTCGGCCGCGGGACCGCGACCTACGACGGCATCTCCATCGCCTGGGCCGCGACGGAGTACATCGCCAACGAGATCAAGTCGCTCACCCTGTTTGCGACCCACTACCACGAACTGACCGCGCTGGGCGACGAACTCCCGGCCGTCGAGAACGTCCACGTGGCGGCCGACGAGTCCGAGGGCGAGGTCACCTTCCTCCGGACGGTCCGGGAGGGCGCGACCGACCGCTCGTACGGCATCCACGTCGCGGACCTGGCGGGCGTCCCCGAACCGGTGGTCGACCGGTCGCGCGACGTCCTCGACCGCCTCCGGCGGGACGAGGCCATCGAGGTACGGGGGAGCGGGTCCGGGGACGACACGACCCAGGTCGTCTTCGACCTCGGGTCGGGGGAGTTCGCCGCCGGCACGGCCGACGAACGCGTGGCGACCGACGGGAGCGCCGCCAGGGACGCCGACCCCGGGAGCGGGAGCGGGACCGGGCCCGGGGCCGGGACGGGAACCGGTGGCGGGAGCGGTGACGGCGAGTCCGCCCCGGCGCTCGACCCGGAGACGGCGTCGGTCCTCGACGAACTGCGGGAACTGGAGGTCAGCGAGACGCCGCCGGTCGAGTTGATGGCGAAAGTCCAGGAGTGGCAGCGAGAGCTAGACGAGGACTGATAGTGATTGTTGCGACTCTTTACCGCCGAGAAGTCACAATTCGTGGGGTTCAGCCCGCGAACCAACTGTTCACGTGACGTGGTCGCGAAAACAATCGCAACAATCACTATGATACTGCCAGCCGCGACGGGGCGGCACAGCCGTCCGGTCGGGGCGATCAGCCCCCGCCGGCCGCCGGGAGTTCGTGAGCGTCGAGCGTCAGGTCTGCCGGATCGAGCGTGTAGTACTGCTCCCAGGCGGGCGCGAGGCTCACGACGCGACAGCCCCGGATCTCGGCCGCCCGGTGGCGGTGGTGGTGGCCGACCAGACAGAGGTCGGGATCGGTCGCGTCCAGCAGGTCGTCGACGTGCTCGCAGCCGGGGTCGTAGCCGTAGGACAGCAGCCCGGTCGGAGCCTCGTGTGTCAGGAGCACGTCGACGTCGTCGACCGCGGCCAGTCGTGCGACGTCCCCGCGAGTGAAGTGGCGGCGTCGGTCGCCCCGGAGTTTCTCGCGCGGCAGGTCGTAGTTCGTCGGGGCGTAGTTGCCCGACAGGCCGGCGACGCGACGGCCACGGAGGTCGACCGCCGTGCTGGCGAGCAGGTGGGCGTTGCGGACGCCGGCGGGTGACTCGCCGTCCCGGAGGGCGTCGATCACGTCGAAGTTCTCGTTGTTGCCGGCGACGAACCACGTCTCGACCGGGAGGTCGTACCACCCCAGGTCACCGACCTGCAGCGCCAGGTCGGCGTTCGCGTCGTTGTACGCCGCCAGCAGCGCCGCCCGCTTGGCCGCCTCGCCCGCGTGTGCGTCGCCGAGTACCAGCATCGTCGCCGCTTCGGTCGCCGCACGGATACCCCCTCCGGCCGGGCTACTGCCCCGCGAACCCGAGTGCCCGCGCCCGATCGGTGCCCGTCCGTCAGCGATCCGGCGTCGGTTCCCGGAGGCCGGCGTGCGTTTCGCGGTCGCGGACGAGGCGCATCCGCGCACGGAGGTCGGCCGGGCACCGCGGAACGGCGTCGGCGTCGAGGTCGTCGAGGTGGTACTCGCCGCCGTACTCCCGGAACTGCTCGACGGCGTGTTTCGCCAGCTGACGGCCGGAGACGTCCTCCGAGACCCCGTAGAGATTGTGGACGTGGCTGACCGCCGCGTGCCGGCCGCCCGCCCGTTCGAAGACTGCCGTCCGGTGTCCGAGCCGGGTCGCGTACAGCGCGGCGTCATGCCGGCAGGGCCCCCACCCACCACGACCACCTCGTAGGAGAGTCGATCGCTCATCGATGGTCGCCTTTCGACCCGGAGCACGTTATGGGTTGGCACGCGGGTCACCGGCTCCCCCGAGTGGGGGAATGCGTGGCCCCGGCGCGGAGAGTTGCCGGCGAGGGAGTACCGCTTATAATCCGGGCCGTCCAAGGTGGCCACATGACCGACCCGTCGTACCGCTGTGACGGCTGCGGCGCGACGCTCCGCGCGGTCGACGAACTGACGGTCGAGTCGGGCGTCGCCGGCCGGTCGTGGTTCTGTGGGTACTGTGGCACGTCGGTCGACAGCGTCGTCGCGGAGAAACTCAGCCACGTCGAGGACGGCACCGCGACCGACCGGCGGCCCTGACGCGGGCGTCCGCCGGAGACGGCCCGGCAACGATATCAGTCGTTGTGCCGGTAGGCCGCGCCCGCGGAGTCGTCGGGCGCGGCCTCGACCCAGTTGCTCCGGTCGAGGACGACCCGGGAGAGCGCGGACGCGACCTCGCGGGCGGTCGCCTCGCGCCGGAAGGCGGAGACACTGCCCAGCGAGGCGCTGACGCCCTTGCTGACCTCGGTCGTCGGGCGGTCGGCGTCGGCGACGACTGCCTCGACCTCCTCGGTGAGCAGGTCCGCGACCGACTCGGTGGCCGCCGGCGTCAGTTCGTGGCCGGCCGGCAGCAGGTCGTAGGTGATCGCGTACCCCTCCTCGTAGCGCTCGACGGCGAAAAACGGCCGACCCTCGGCCTCCGCGGCGTAGTACTGCTCGTCGCGGACCTCGTGGCTCTCGTAGAGCGGTACGTCCGACGGGTCGTATCCCTGGGACATGCCCGCGCTTGGTGCTCCGGGGGCATATACTGTCGGCAGCCCCGGCTAACATTCCGGCCACGTCAGGGAGATGCGTTGTCGCGTCTACGCTGTCGATCTGGCGCTGGCGACGCGGGTCTTCGGGGGGGTCATCCGGTCGCGTTCGGTCGACCCGGTGCGGACGGGCCAGCGTGCGCTCGTCGCCTTCCCGGAGGAAATGCTGTTTCGTGCGGGACTGGGCTTTCTCGTCGGCGTCCATCCCGCGGTCTACGTCGTCGCCTCCTCGGTCGCCTTCGGGTGTATCCACTACTGGTACGGGATGCACAACGTCGCCTTGAAAACTGTCGGCGGCGTTTCCTACGCTCTGTTGTTTCTCGCCAGCGGCACTGTCTAGTTGAGCGAAATACGGGGACAGCGTAGAGGTTTGTAGGAGAATGTAGCTCTGTGTGATCGCTCAGACCTCGGGACTTAATCGGAGAACGGTCCGATAGACGCTCTACTGCTGGAACAACTCTATATATATTAGAGTGCCCGGCCGGCCGCCGACGGCGGGCGGCGGGACCGCAGGCTAAAGACCCTGCCGCGAGTATCCCCGGCAATGAGTAGCCGGTGGTCACCGTGACCGACATCAGGGAACTCGACGCGCGGACGGTCGACCGCATCGCGGCCGGCGAGGTGGTCGAGCGGCCGGCCTCCGTGGTCAAGGAACTGGTCGAGAACGCGCTCGACGCGGACGCCTCGCGCGTCGCCGTCGCCGTCGACTCCGGGGGCAAGGAGGGCGTGACGGTCACCGACGACGGTGTCGGCATGACCGAAGAGGACGTCCGCCTGGCCGTCGAGGAACACACCACCAGCAAGATCCGTGACGTGTCGGACCTGGAGGCCGGCGTCGCCACCCTCGGGTTCCGGGGGGAGGCGCTCCACGCCATCGGCGCGGTTTCGCGGATGACCATCAGGACGCGGCCGCGCGGCGGCGACCGCGGCACCGAACTCACCGTCGAGGGCGGCGAGGTGACCGCGGTCGAACCCGCGGGCTGTCCCGAGGGGACGACCGTCGAGGTCCGGGACCTCTTTTACAACGTCCCCGCGCGCCGGAAGTACCTCAAGCAGGACGGCACCGAGTTCGCCCACGTCAACACCGTCGTCACGGGGTACGCGCTGGCGAACCCGGACGTCCAGGTCGCGCTCGAACACGACGGCCGGGAGACGTTTGCCACGACCGGCCGGGGCGACCTCCGGGAGACAGTCATGTCGGTCTACGGGAGCGAGGTGGCGCGGTCGATGATCCGGGTCGACAGCGACGGCGCGGACGGCGCGGGCGAGGTGGACCTCCCGGACGGCCCCCTGGAGGGAGTGGCGGGGCTCGTCAGCCACCCGGAAACCAACCGGAGCAGCCGCGAGTACCTCGCAACCTACGTCAACGGCCGGTACGTCCGCTCGTCGACGGCCCGGGAGGCGGTCGTCGACGCCTACGGGGCGCAACTGGCCCCGGACCGGTACCCGTTCGCGGTGCTGTTTCTCGACCTGCCCGGCGGGGCCGTGGACGTGAACGTCCACCCCCGAAAACGCGAGGTCCGCTTCGCCGACGACGAGGGCGTCCGCGAGCAGGTCCGGACCGCCGTCGAGGCCGCCCTCCGCCGGGAGGGACTCGTCCGATCGAGCGCCCCCCGCGGGCGGTCGGCCCCCGAACAGACCGAAATTGCACCGGGCGACGGCGGTGTGGCGTCCGCCGAGGAGGGCAACGAGGGCGTCGACGCGACGGCGGCTGCCGATTCCGGGTCCCCGGAAACGAGCGCGACCGCGAACGCGAGTGGCGACGCGGGACATGAGACCGAAAGGAAACGAGAATCCGAAACGGAACTGGAGACCGAACCCGGTGGAGCGAACGCGACGGCTGACACCGCCGGAGCCGGTAGCGAGGCCGACGGGACGCACGCCAATGGAGAGACCGACGGAGCAGCCGCCGATTCCGGCGGCGAGGCCACCGGGAGGGGCCCGGGAACGCCGGCGGGAAGCGGGGTCGGCGACGCGGACAAGGAGCAGTCCCGAGAGGCCGTCCGCCCGGACCGCGACGACCCGCACGACGGCGGCCGGGTGCGGCGGGCCGGCGGCGGCGAGCAGGCCACCCTCGGCGGTGACGCGGTCGGGATCGAACGGGCGTTCGACCGGTTGCCGTCGCTGCGCGTGCTCGGCCAGTTCCGGGAGACGTACGTGGTCGCCGAGACCGACGACGGCCTGGTGTTGATCGACCAGCACGCGGCCGACGAGCGGGTCAACTACGAGCGGTTGCGCGAGCGGGTGGCCGGCGGGGCCTCGGCGCAGGCGCTGGCCGATCCCGTCGACGTCGAGGTGACCGCCCGGGAGGCGGCGCTGTTCGAGGAGTTCGCGGACGCGCTCGCGCGACTGGGCTTTCACGCCGAACGGACGGGCGAGCGGACGGTCGAGGTCAGGACCGTGCCGGCGCTGGTCGCGGAGGCCGCCGGCCCCGAACTCGTCCGGGACGTCCTCTCGGCGTTCGTCTCGGGCGACGCCGCGGCCGCCGAGACGGTCGACGCCGCCGTGGACACGCTGCTGGCGGACATGGCCTGTTACCCCTCGATCACCGGCAACACGTCCCTCTCCGAGGGGTCGATCCTCGACCTGCTGTCGGCGCTGGACGACTGCGAGAACCCGTACGCCTGCCCGCACGGCCGGCCGGTGATCGTCGAGATCGACGCCGGCGAGATCGAGGACCGCTTCGAGCGGGACTATCCCGGACACGGCGGGCAGCGGGAAGGTCCCCACAGTTAAACCAGTCCGACGAGAACGCCGGGACATGTCAGATCTCGTCACGTTCGGCGACGTGCCGCTCATGCTGTTTCCCCGCGGGAAGGAGCGTATCGAGACCACTGACGCCCTCCGGGTGGGGGCGACGGGGACGGAGAGCACCGTGGCCGTGACCGCCGGTCGGCTCGGGATAGACACCACGCTGCTGTCGAAGCTGCCGGCGACGCCGCTGGGCAGGCGGGCGGTCGCTCATCTCCGCGGAAACGGGATCGAGACGGAGATTGCCTGGGACGAGGGGGGACGCGCCGCCCTGACGTTCTTCGAGCGGGGAGCCAGGCCCCGCGAGAGTACGATCCTCGACGACCGCGAAGGGGCCGCCGTCGAGACGGCGACGCCGGGCGAACTGGCGATGGAGACGGTCCAGTCCGGGGACGCCGTCTTCGTAGGTGCGCGGACGGCGATCCGCTCGGAGACGCTCACCGAGACCTGCCGGGCGATCCTGCGGGCCGGCGGGAACGAGACCGCGGTGCTGGGGCTGGGGCCGCGGCTGGCGCTCGACGACGCCGGGCGCGAGCGACTCGTCGACCTCTTTTCGGCCGTCGACGTGCTCGTGACCCCGCGGGAGAGCGCGGAGTCGCTGCTGGCCCGGTCGGACGAGTCCCGCGAACTGGGCCACGCGATCGCCGCCGAGTGGGACTTCGACACCGTCGTCGTCTCGCGGGGCCGGCAGGGCGCGGTCGCGGTCGAGGGGTCGACTATCCACGAGCGCGACGGGGTCGAATCCGACGACGTGGACCCGACGGGCCAGCACGCCGCCCTCGCCGGGGCCTTCCTCGGCCGGCGACTCGCGGGCGACGACGTCGCGACCGCACTCACGCGCGGTGTCGTCGCCGGCGCGCTGATGCGCACTATCCCCGGACCCACGCCCACGATCGACCCCGCGGCCGTCGAAGCGATCGTCGCCGACTTCGAACGGGGACAGGGATTCTAGGCCGGCCCACCCGGGAACTGTTCGACGTGAGGGTGTAGAACGGTCCGACAGGAAGTCGACAGTAGAAGTTACAGACTGGCTACCGTTTGGTAGATATCGGCTACTTTAGCGCCTCAATCGTTATTTTTCGCAAATCGACGATAGACATATATGCGTGACTACGGAGCGTTGTTGCGATGCGATTCGCAACTGTCGCCCTCGCGTTCGCGGCGCTGTCGATGCTGGCGGCGCCGGTCGGTGCCACCGGCCAGGACGCCTCGCAGGTCACGCTGACCGTGTCGGTCGTCACGACGGACGGCGAGCCGGTCAGCGGTGCGACGCTGAACGTCTCGTGGTCGGGCGGGTCGGCCCAGGAGACAACGCGCTCGAACGGCCAGGCGCTGGTCGACGTGCCGGCGGGAGCCGACGCGACCATCGAGATCGATCACCCCCGCTACGTGCGGAACAACCCATACGTCGTCAGGAACGCCAGCCAGGGCCCCGTCGAGATCACGGTCGCCCGCGCCGGGACCGCGACGGTCACCGCCGTCGACGCCGACGGCGACCCGCTCGGGAACGCCATCGTCCTCCTGCGTCGGTCGGGGTCGATCGTCGTCGAGGGCCGCACCGACTCCAACGGCGAGTTCACCACCCGGCGGATCGAGCAACGGGAGTACGCGCTCGTGGTCTACAAGCCCGGCTACCTGCGCAACCGGAGCACCCTGGCGGTCACCGGAAACGTCGCCAGGACCGCCAGGGTCGAGCGCGGATCGGTCACCGTGGCAACACGGGTCACGGACGACCACTTCGACCCGCCCAGGGCCGTCGAGGGGGCGACCGTCGCCGTCGAGGGGATCGGGGACGTCGCCACCCTCTCGGACGGGGAGGCGACCATCCAGGTGCCGGTGAACACGCGGATCGAGATGACGGTCTCGAAACCCGGGTACGAGAACCTGACCCGCGAGGTCCAGGTCCGGGAGGGGCGGCGGACGCTCAACGTCACGATCACCCGACGGCCGTCGCTGACGGTCGAACCGCTGAGCGACCGGGTGGTCGTCGGCGAACGGGCGCGCGTGACGGTCCGCGACGAGTACGGCTCCCGCGTCGCGGGAGCGACGGTCACCCTCGACGGGGAACAGGTCGGCGAGACCGACGCGAACGGCGAGGCCACGGTACGGATCACCGAGACCGGGCCGCACGAGGTAACCGTCCGCGCGGAGTCGCTGATGGCGTCGGCCACCGTCCGCGGCGTCGAAGCCGCGACACCCACGGCGACGCCGACCGCGACGCCTTCCCCGACGGCGACTGCTACCAGCCAGCCGGACGCCATCTCCGACGTGGTGGGCCCCGGCTTCACCCCGGCGACGGCCGCCGTCGCGGTGCTCGTACTCGCCGGCCTCGGGGCCTGGCGGCGGCTCCGGTAACGGTCCGGCAGTTCGGATCCCCGCGGCGTCCCGGTCGGCCGCGGGCCGGCGGCCCACAGTATTAGTCGGCGGGGGCCGACCGACGGGTATGTGCTTCGCCGAGGACGAGCGGGCGTTCGTCGAGTCCGCCCGCGTCGGGCGGCTGGCGACGGCCGACGCCGACGGCCGGCCACACGCGGTGCCGATCTGTTACGCGCTGGCGGGCGAGCGCGTCGTCACGCCCATCGACGAGAAACCCAAGTCGGTCGGGCCCTCGCGGCTCCGCCGCGTCCGGGACGTCCGCGAGAACCCGACGGTGGCGCTGGTGGTCGACCGCTACGCCGACGACTGGACGCGGCTCGGGTGGGTGCAGATCCGGGGCCGGGCGTCCCTGCTCGACCCCGGCGAGGACGGCCACGCCGACGCGGTCGCACGGCTCCGCGCGAAGTACGACCAGTACGCCAACCACGACCTCGAAGCGCGGCCCGTCATCGAGATCCGTCCCGGATCGGTGCGGTCCTGGGGCGACCTCGCGCCGTTCGACTAGTCGGCGCTCGCGGGCGAGGCCGCGCAGTTGTTCGGCCCGAGTTCGAGTTCGAACGCCTCGTCGTCTGGGACGTCCTCGCGTCCGAGGTTCGCGGCGAGGATGCGCTCGTAGTTGGCCGGGCGCGGCGGCACGTCCCCGAGGAGCCACTCGACGAACGCCTCGCGGTCCATCCCGAACGCCGGCAGGCGCTCCCGGAGGTCGCCGAGACGGGCCGTGTAGCCCCCGTCCGGCGCGGGCGCGGCCGCCTTGCTGTAGTGGCCGGGTGCGACGACCGTGTCGTCGGGGAACTCAGTTCGTCCCCGTCCGCGACCGTCGAAACGTCGTGGACGACGCCGCGCTCGACCGCCCGCCGCGACATCACGGGGGTCGCACCCGTCTCCGCCGCCAGCCGCGGGACGCCGCTGACGTGGTCGGCGTGGACGTGCGTGTCGACGGCGTACGTCAGTTCGGCACCGCGCTCTGCGGCGTCGTCGGCGTACCGCCCGGCGAACGCCCGGAGCGGGTCGACCACGGCCGCCTCGCCCGCCGAGACCACCATGTAGGCCAGACACCCGCTGGAGGGACGGCGGTACTGGACGACGGTCGCGTCCGCCTCGCCGGCGTCGACGTCGAGTTCGACGGTCTCGTAGACGCGGGCCCACCCGAGCATGCCGTCCGCGAGGTTGCGGGCCTCGACGCCGGCCCGGTCGAGGAGGCTGGCGACGTACGCGCTGGCCTCGCCGCGGCCACAGACGACGGTGATCGGCCCCTCGCCGGGGACCTCCCCGGCCAGGTCGGCCACCGTCCCCCGAACCTCGGCCTGGAGGAACTTCATGAAGGGGACCGTCGCGGCCCGGACGCTCTCGCCCTCGATCCGCCACTCCGCGACCTCGTCGCGGTTTCGCACGTCGAGTAGCCGCACCGGGTCGCCGGCGGCGATCCGGCGGTACAGCGTCTCCGGGGCGACGCTCTCGACCTCGGTTTCCGGTTCCGGGTACTCCTCGGTCATGGGTCCGGGTAGGCCCGGGGAGCGAATAAACCGTCCGGGAGCGCGAGAGAACCGCGGGGGGAACGCGTGAGAACCGCGAGGAGACATCTGATAGTGATTGGTGCGATTATTTTCGCCACCACGTCACGTGAACGGTTGGTTCGCGGGCTGAAGCCCACGAATTGTGACTTCTCGGCGGTAAAGAGTCCCAACAATCACTATGAGGGGATGCCAATTCCTATAAGACGGACGCACCAACGCGGCGCATGGACGACATCTACGTCGCGCGGGTGATGTCCCCGGATCCGTTTACCGTATCGCCGGAGACGCTCGTCGAGGACGCCGCGGAAGCGATGCTCGACCGCGATATCGGATCGGTGCTGGTCACCGACGAGGCGGGCCACCTCGTGGGCATTCTCACCACGACGGACTTCGTCCGGATCGTCGCCGAGCGCCGCCCGAAAGACCGGACGCCCGTCAGCACCTACATGACGACCGATCTCGTCACGGCCACCGCGCAGGATCCCATCAGCGAGGTCGCGGACCGGCTGGTCGAGCGGGGGATCCACCACCTCCCAGTCGTCGATCCAGAGGAGGGGCTGCTCGGGATCGTTACGACTGCCGACCTCGCTGGCTACCTCTCGCACGTCGACTCCCCGGGGTGGTGACGCCGACAGCAGACGGCATCACCACCGAGGTATCGAAATACGCCGCTCGCCGGGCCGCTCGCGGAGCATATAAAAAGGTCGCGTCCGACGCGCGTTCATGGACGGCGAGACACTGCGCGACCGCGTGCAGGAGTCGAAGCGGACGGCGCTGGACCGCCTCGGGTCGGAGAAGGCGCTGCTGGCGGTGACGGACGCCGACCTCGAAACCGGAACCGTGCTGGCGACGGCCGCCCGGTCGGCGGCCCGGGACCGGGACCGCTTCGAGGCGTGGGCCGGGACGGCCGATCACGACGACGCGCGGGCGGCCTTCGAGGCGGCCGCGGCGACGCGCGGCGATCACTACGACCGGATCGTCGCCACGCTCGACGGCGACCCGGGCGATCCGGACGCGGCGGACGATCCCGTGACCGACTACCTCCGGGGCCTGGAGGGCGACGCCGAGCGCGTGGCGGCCGGCCTGGTCGGCCGGTCGCTCGCCAGCGAGCGGACGCTCCTCCAGGTGGTGAACTTCTTCGTCAACGAGGCCGACAGCGGGCGGGCGGACCTGTTCCGCGAGATCAGGGCCGACGAACGGGAACTCGTCGACCGCGGGACTGCGACGCTCGACGCGCTCCCCGGCGACCCCGAGGCGGCGCTCGCGGCCGCCGAGGAGACGGTCGCGCGGGCCTACGAGGACTACGCGACGACCCTCGAATCGATGGGGCTTGACCCGAAACCCGTCTGCTAGTCGGTCTCGATCGTGTCGAGGACCCGCTGGGAGAACTCGATCTCCGTGAGGTCGCCCGCTTCCAGGCGCTCGAACCACTCGGCCTCGGCGTGCCAGGTGCCCAGGAAGTTGCCCTCCGCGTCCATCGCGGTCGCCTCGACCCGCTCGGGTTCCCACCCCTCCTCGCGCATCGCCAGCAGGACGTTCAGCAACCGCCCGACGTCCTGGTTCGGGACCCCCTCGGTCGCCAGGACCGTCTCGTAGGTGACTTCCAGCGGGTCCGACTCCCCGCCTGGATCGAGGTCCGTCACGTAGACCCCGTGGCTCATCAGGCGGGCCTCGATCTGGTCGTAGGTGCCCTCTGCCGCGTCGAATGACATGCCCCCCGCTACGGAAGGGGCGCGCTTGTGTCTTGTGCACGGACGCCGGCCGATGGGCACGCGGCCAGCACGCGGAAAGAGCAGAAAAGGGGAAGCGCGCCGAGAGCGCGGAGCGGGGACAACCGTTACACGCCCCGCGTCCGTTGGAGCAGCCGTGACCGACGACTTCGACGCGGACGCCTGGCACGAGGCGTTAGACCGCCACCGGCGCGAGAAGGACGCCTTCCTCGCCGACCACGACCAGTCGCCCATTCCGCCCGACGAGCGGGCGGGGTTCGCGGGGCTGGACTACTACCCGCCCGATCCCGCGTTCCGGGTGACCGCCCGGATCGACCGCTCGGACGCCCCCCGATCGGTCCGGATGGAGACGACCCGCGGCCGGACGGTCACCGACCGCCGCGTGGCGACGCTCCGCTTCGACCTCGCCGGGGCGGCGCGGTCGCTCCCGGTCTACCACGAGGAGGGCCAGCAGGAACTCTTCCTCCCGTTTTCGGATCCGACGAACGGCACCGAGACTTACGAGCACGGCCGGTATCTCGACGTGGGTGTCGCGCCCGACGAACTGCTCGCCCGGGAGACGCTCGTGGTCGATTTCAACCTCGCGTACGCGCCCTTCTGTGCCTACAGCGACACCTACGACTGCCCGATCCCGCCGGCCGAGACCCACCTCGACGTGCCCGTCGAGGCCGGCGAGAAGCGCCGCGAGGACGGGTAACTCACCCGACCAGCGGTTCGTCGGGTCGCGGACAGCCGTACTCGTCGCGGACGGTGTCCGCGAGCAGGCCGCCCTTCTCGAAGGCCAGGTAGACGACGACGAACGGGTCGCCGTCCCCGGCGGGCCGGAGGACGAACACCTCGAACGGCGGGTCGCGGCCGCCCTCGATGGCCTTCTCGACCAGCGGCTCCAGGGGCGTCCGTCCGTCCCGCATCTCGGCGAACACGTCCCGCGCACCGGACTGCTCGGCGAAGGTGTAGAGGACGCCGTTCGGGTCGCCGTCGGTGTCCCGCGTCACCCGGGAGTTGACGCCGACGTTCTCCCGGACGCCCGCCCGGAACGTCTCTCTGGCCGCCTCGAAGATGTCGGGCGTCCCGTCGACGAACGCGAACAGCGTCGGGGATTCGACGGCCAGGTCGGCAAAGCGGGCCTCGTCGTCCTGCCACTCGATCGTGGCGGCCACGCGGTAGCCCGGCCGGAGTCCCGCGACGGTCGCCGCGAGCGAGTCCCCGTACCCCGACGCGGCGACGTATGTGGGGTCGCCCTCGCCGTCGACCAGCAGCCACTCGTCCCCGCGGTCGCGCGGGCTCTCGAAGGCGCGGTAAACGCCGCTCGTCGTCGGGCGCATACTCGCGGTTGGGACCGACCGCTCAAATGTTCGGCGGGACGGGATGCTCAACGTCGGGACGGAGGGTACTGTCGAGACGGTCGTCCACCGCCCGTTCACCCCAGGGTGAACCCGTCGAGCCGGGAGGCGGCGAGGCGGCGGCGACGGCCAGCGTCGCCAGGGCCCCGGGCAGGACCCCCGGCAGCGACGCGGCCAGCCAGAGGCCGCCTACCAGCGTCCGGCCACCGATCGACGAGGTGAGCGTCATCGGCAGGACGGGCCACTCCTCGCCGAGCGGATTGAGGGCGAACGCGGCACCGATCGCCCAGGCCCCGTAGAACCCGACCGTGTAGACCAGCACGGCGGGGACGCTCCAGTCGCGGAGGGCGTTCGCCAGAAAGATGGCGACCAGCCCTGCCCAGTACGCCACGTGGAGGATTCTCGAGAAAATTAATATCACCACCCTTATTTCTGAAAATGTAGGTCGGCACGTGGGGAGTCGTTGCCCGGCTATTCACCGGCCGGTACGAGGTGTGCGGCCGTTGGGATCCTGTCGTTACGGAACCCCGCCGCGTGCCTTTACCACCCTCCGGCCCCTACGGCGGGTATGCGCATCGTCTCACTGCTCCCCTCGGCGACGGAGATCGTCTACGCGCTGGGGCTGGAACCGGTCGCGGTCTCCCACGAGTGCGACTACCCGCCGGCGGCGGCCGAGCGACCGAGCGTCGTCCGGTCGCGGGTCGACGCCGGGGCGTCGAGTGGCGAGATCGACCGCCAGGTCGCCGACGCGACCGCGAGCGGCGGCGTCTACGAACTCGACCGCGAGGCGCTGGTCGACGCCGATCCCGACCTGATCGTCTCCCAGGGCGTCTGCGAGGTCTGTGCGGTCGACACCGCGCAGGTGACCGACGCCGTCCGCAACCTCGGACTGGACGCGGAGGTGCTGACGACCGATCCCCACACCGTCGCGGACGTCCTCGACGACGTCGAGCGGATCGGCGCGGCGACCGGCCGCGAAGAACGGGCGGCGGACCTCGTGGCCGACCTCCGCGGGCGGATCGCCGCCGTCGAGGAGCGCGCTCGAACGGCGGCCGAGCGGGCGGGCAGGCCCCGGACCGCCGTGCTCGACTGGACGGACCCGGTCATGGTCGCGGGCCACTGGATGCCCGGCCTGGTCGAATCGGCCGGCGGGGCGTACGGGATGGGCGAGGCCGGGGCCGCCTCCCGGCCCGTCGAGTGGGCCGAGGTCAGGGCGTCCGACCCCGAGGTGCTCGTGGTCGCCCCCTGCGGGTTCGGGATCGACCAGACCCTCGCCAACGCCGCCGATCTGACCGGACGCGAGGGGTGGACGGACCTGACGGCGGTCCGCGAGGGGCGGGTCTACGTGATGGACGGCCACCACTACGCCAACCGCCCGGGGCCGCGGCTCGTCGACACGCTCGAACACCTCGCGGGACTGCTCCACCCCGGGACCTTCGACGCACCGCCCGCCGACGTGGCCCGCCCGCTGGAGGCCGCGCTCGCGTGACCGTGATCGAACTCGCCGCCGACGGGTACGACGCGCTCCTGGACCACGCCGAGGCCGGGGCTCCCGAGGAGGTCTGCGGCGTCCTCGGCGGCACCTACGGCGAGGACCGGAGCCGCGTCGAGACCGTCCACCCCGCGGAGAACGCCGCCGCCACGCCCCGGAGCGCCTACGGGATCGCGCCGGAGGAACAGCTAGCGCTGATGGAGGCAATCGAGGACGCGGGCCGGGAGGTCGTGGGCTTTTACCACTCCCATCCCGCGGGCCCGTTCGAGCCGAGCCGCACCGACGCGGCGCAGGCGACCTGGCCCGGCCGGTCGTACGTGATCGCCGTCCTCGACGCCGGCCACCCCTACGTCGGGTCCTGGCGCTGGACGGGCGAGGAGTTCGCCGGCGAGCGGCTGGCGGTCAGGCCAGGGCCCGCAGCCCGACGGTGAGGTTGCTCAGCACCACGGCGATCCCAAACCCGAGCATTCCGAACAGCCAGCCCCGGTAGGCGGGCACCCGCTCGACGAGCGGCCGACAGCCGAGCAGGACGACCCCGACGTAGGCCATCACCGCCCCCTTCAGACCGATCAACAGGAGCGGTTCGGTCGCCAGCAGGACCCGGATCAGGGGGTTGGCCTCCAGCCCCGGCGTGCCGGTCGCGGTCAGCGCCACCAGCGTCGACACGGCGTCGCAAAAGCCCCAGACCACCACCAGGGCGAACACCAACTCGACGTAGCTCGGCCGTTCGACCGGGACCGTTGGCGCGGCGAGTCTGAATCCGGCGGGAAAGTCCATTGATCACCGGTATCGATTTCCCCGGCTTGAGCGTACCTCGCCGAGTACCGGATCTGATAATCGGTGACGGCGGTCAGTCCGCCCCGACCGAACAGGTGTCGGTGTACTCCACGTCGTGGACGGAGCCGATCCGGGGGTCGTCGCCACAGACGGGACAGTCGGGGTTGCGGCGGATCGGCACCTCCTCGAAGGTCATGTCCATGGCGTCGTAGAAGATCATCCGGCCGTCGAGCGGTTCGCCGAGGTCGAGCAACACCTTCGCCGCCTCGGTCGCCTGGACGCAGCCGACGGTGCCCGGCAGGACCCCGAGGACGCCGGTCGAGGCACAGTCCGGGACCGTCCCCTCGGGGGGCGCCTCGGGGAACAGACACCGGTAGCAGGGCGACCCCGCCTCCTGGGTGAAGGTGGCGATCTGGCCCTCGAACTCGTAGATCGCGCCGTGACAGAACGGTTTGCCCGCGAGCGTACAGGCGTCGTTGACGAGATAGCGGGTCGGGAAGTTGTCGCTGGCGTCGACCACGAGGTCGTAGTCGGCGATCAGCGACTCGACGTTGTCCGGGTCGAGGCGGGTCTCGTGGCGGTCGACGGTCACGTCGGGGTTGAGGGCGGCGACGAAGTCGGCGGCGCTGTCGACCTTCGGCCGGCCGACGTCGTCGTCGCCGTGGACCACCTGGCGCTGGAGGTTGCTCCGCTCGACGACGTCGTCGTCGACGACGCCGAGCCGTCCGACGCCCGCGGCCGCGAGATACTGGACGACCGGCGATCCGAGCCCGCCCGCGCCGACGACCACCACCGACGAGTCAAGCAACGCCTTCTGGCCCGCCGGCCCGATGTCGTCCATGATGATGTGCCGGGAGTACCGGTCGAGTTGTTCCGGGTCGAGGTTGAGGCCGCTCATGCGCCCGGATAGGCGGCCGCCGGGAATAAGCACCCGGGATGCGGGACGCTCACTCGGGCGTGCCGGCCCGGACCGACCGCTGGATCGCCATCTCGGCGATGTTCGCGCCGTACTCGGCGGTCCGCTTGAGACTGTCGAGCACCAGGATCGCGCGGTGGATCGCCCCGGTGGTCTCCCGCTCGTAGAGCGTCCGGGAGAAGTCGTCGACGTCGGCACCCAGGTCGGCGGCGTCGTCGAGGACGTCGTAGGCGACGGGGACGTCAGCGTCCGAGAGTACCACGTCCGAGGCCTGTTCGATGATCCGCCGGGACCGGTCGGCGTAAGTCGAGACCTCCTCCGCGAGGGCTGCCGGCGGCGGGCCGGGTTGCTGGTCCGCGAGGCGACCGATCTTCTCGGCGTGGTCGCCGACGCGCTCGAGCTGGCGGGCCACGTGGTAGTGTTCGAACAGCGCGTCCCGGCTCTGGTCGAGCTTCTCGACTTCCTGGAGGTCCGACAGCGCCTGCCGGAAGTGCCGGGCGACCAGCGCAAACAGTTTGTCGACCTCGTCGTCGCGGCCCGCGAGACCGGCCGCGAGGTCGGGGTCGGCGTCGACGAACGCCGTCGTCGCGTCGCGGTGCATCGCCAGCACCGTCAGCCGCAACCGGAGCATGCTCTTCCTGATCGAGATGTTCCCGGCGTCGATCAGGCTCCGGAGGGTGATCGTGGTGTCGGTCTCCTCCATGACTTCGAGCCCGCTCAACTGGCCGGCGGCGTCGGCGACGGCCCGGTGGACCCCGGTGTCGTGGCCCGCGGGGTCGACCAGCGTGATCTCGTCGAACCCGACCGCGTACATCGCGTAGAGCGTCTCCCGGATGCCCGCGGCGTCGTGTCGCGCCACGTCGACGCGCCCGCTCCGGACCCGGTCGTCGTCCTCGCCGGTCGACTCGACCAGCAGCGTGCCGTCGGTCTCGGGATGTAACCGGAGGACGCTCCCGGCCTCGATCCCGTGTTCCTCCGCCCACGACTTCGGTAGCGAGATAGTGTAGGTCGTCCCCCCCGACAGCTGGACCTTCCGCGTCTCCATACACCCGCACCCGACCGAGGGCTCGATTGTGAATCTTGGTATGATGTCTCAGAGACCTCTATAGCGCAACCGAGCGGTCACGAGGGCTCCGGAGAGTCCCCGACGGTTCCGCCCCGGCACGGACAGTACGGCGACGCCGTGCGGCGCGGCCGCGCGACGACCCTGGCGGCCGTCATCGAGACCGTCGACGCCGACTGTTTCGTCTTCGAGATGAAACGCCTCGACGACCTGGCGCGGTGCGTGCCCGGAGCGGGCCCCTCTCAGAGGTCGTAGAGGTCGCCGAACTTCCGGGTGGCGTACTCGACGAAGTAGTCGGCGGTGAACCCCTCGCCGGTGGCCTCGCGGATCAGGTCGTCGGTGGTGTACCGGCAGCCGTGCCGGTGGACGCGCTCGCGGAGCCAGTCGTGGAGCGGCCCGAACTCCCCCTCGCGGATCTTCCCCTCTATGTCGTCGAGGTCGTCCTCGGCGGCGGCGAACAGTTGTGCCGCGAGGACGCTCCCCAGCGAGTAGGTCGGGAAGTAGCCGAAGTTGCCGTGGGTCCAGTGGATGTCCTGGAGACACCCCTCCGCGTCGGTGTCGGGCCGGATGCCGAGGTACTGTTCCATCTTGTCGTTCCAGACCGCCGGGACCTCCGCGGCCTCCAGGTCCCCGCGGATCAGGTCGCGCTCGATCTCGAACCGCACCACGACGTGGAGGTGGTAGGTGAGTTCGTCGGCCTCGACGCGGATCAGGTTGTCCGGGTAGATGCGGTTTGCCGCCTCGTAGGCCTCCCGGGCGGTCGCGTCGACGTCGAAGTGGTCGGTGAACGTCGGCCAGAAGAACTCCCAGAACGCCCGCGAGCGGCCGACGTGGTTCTCCCAGAGCCGGGACTGGGACTCGTGGACCGTCAGGTCGCGGCTCTGGCCCAGCGGCGTGCCGTACTGGTCCCGCGGGAGGCCGAGCGTGTAGTTCGCGTGGCCGAACTCGTGGACCGTCGAGCCGAGCCCCTCGAGCGGGTCGGTCTCGTCGAACCGGGTGGTCACGCGGGCGTCGAACTGCGTGCCCATCGTGAACGGGTGCGTCGAGGTGTCGAGCCGGCCGTGTTCCCAGTCGTACCCGAGGGCGTCCAGCGCCGACCGCGCGAGGTCATCCTGGCGGTCCGGGTCGTAGGTGCCCTCGAAGGGATCGGCCGGGTCGACGTCGCTGTCCTCGACGGCCTCGATCAGCGGGACCAGTTCCTCCCGGAGCGTCGTCAGCACCGCCTCGGCCGTCCCGATCCCCAGGTAGGGTTCGTACTCCTCGAACAGCACCTCGTAGGGGTCCCGGTCCGGGTCGATGTGTGCCGCGTACTCGCGTTTCAGGTCGACCAGTTCGGCCAGCGTGGGCTCGAACGACGCGAAGTCGTCCTCCCGGCGGGCCTCCTCCCAGACCGGGAGTGCGTTCGACGTCGTCTCGGAGATGCGCTCGACCAGCTCCGAGGGGACGCTGACGGCCCGCTCGTGCTTGCGACGGACCTCCCGGACGACGGCGCGCCGGTCGGCGTCGAGGTCCGCGCCGTCGAGGTCGTCGAGCCACGCCCCGAGGTCGTCGTCGGTCAGCATGTCGTGGTGGACCGACGAGAGCGCGGACTGCTGTTTCGAGCGGGCCGGCGTTCCCTCCTCGGGCATCATCACCTGCTGGTCCCAGGAGAGCAACCCGGCGGCGTTCCCGACGTTGGTCATCCGCCTGACGTGCTCGACGAGCCTGTCGTACGCTTCGGGCGTCCCCGCGGCCGCTTGCTCGGTCATTGCCGTCCGGTAGTTGACCCGGGGGCTTAATTGGTCCGTTCGCCGTTCCCACCGTCGGCGATTTTGCGGTGGGGTGTCCGGCCCGAAGCGGCGCGAGTGTGTTCGCTATTCCTCGCGGAACTGGAGGATAGATTTTAGGGCGAGCAGTAACGATTTCCGTAAGATGGGGTTGTACGCGGAGTTTCTCGTCAGCGGGGTTGCGATCGCGGGGGGACTGATCGGCTACGCCGTCGCGTACGTGGCCTGGTTGCACCGCGACCATCCAGCGGCGAAGCCGTTTGCGAAAATGACGTTCTTCGCCGGGACCTGGGGACTCCTGTTCGGCGCGCTGGTCTTCGTCTCCGACCCGGGACGCGCCCGGGCCGTGTTCGCGGCGATCGGGGTCGCCAGCGTCTTCGCGCCGGCCTACTTCACCGAGTTCGTCGTCGTCTACACCGGCCACGAGGAGTGGCTCACCCCGCGCAGGCATCGGCTCCTGCTGGCCTGGTTCGGGGGACTCGGCGTCGTCGGACTGCTCGATCTGGTCGCGGGTATCTTCTACGAGAGCGTCACGTTCGTGACGGCGAACGGGCTGACCCTGCCGGTGGCCCAGCGGACCGCGCTGTCTTTCGCCATCATCGCGCTCGTCTACCTCCCGCTTTTGTTCGCGTTCGGTCTCCTGATCAGGTTTCTCGTCTCCGGACGGAACGTCTACCGGAAGCAGACGGCCGTCATCCTGGCGGCGGCGCTGGTCGGTCTCGCCGGGAACGTCCTCTTCCAGGCGGGGGTCAGCCCCCACCCCGGCCTCGACACGACGCCGATCTTTTACGCCGTCGAAGCCGTCGTCATCCTGCTCGCGCTGTTTTACTACGAGTTGCTGGACATCGAACCCCTGGCACCCGACGTCGTGCTCCGCGAGATCCAGGACCCGGTCGTGGTGCTTGACGACGACGGATCGGTCATCGAGTACAACCCCGCGGCCGAGTCGCTGTTCTCGGCGGAGACGAACCCCGTCGGGTACCACGCCGAGTACGTGCTCCCGGGGTTGCTGGACGCCGCCCGCGAGGGCGAGGAGTACGCGACGGCGTGGACGGACGCCGGGACCGCGACCGACGGCGGGGCCGCCCAGGTGTTCGACGTCAGCGCCGCGCCGATCCGGGACCAGTACGACCGCCAGCGGGGCGAGGTGATCGTCCTCCGGGACATCACCGTCCAGAAACAGCGCGAACGGACCCTGGAGAAACTCCAGTCGGCCAGCCAGCGGTTCCTCGGTGCCGACAGCCGCGACGCGGTCGCCGAAATCGCCGTCGAGACCGCGGATGAAGTCCTCGGGTACCCCTACTCCGGCATCATGCTGTACGACGAAACCGAGGACGTGCTCCGGCCGGCCAGTTTCGCCGATCCGCTGGCGGACGCGTTCGCCGAGACGTCCGAGAGGCCGTCGAATCCCGTCATCGAACCGGACCAGAGCGACATCTGGACGGTCTTCGAGTCCGGCGAGCCGAGACTCGGCGAACCGATCGAAGTGTCCGACGACCGCGAACTCCCGGTCGACATCGGCGGCTCGATCCTCCTGCCGCTGGGCGACCACGGCGTCCTCGGGATCAGCGACGACGAGAGCCACGAGGGGTTCACCGGCGACGACCGCCGGTTCGCAAACATCCTGGCGACCGCGACCGAGAACGCGCTCGACCGGGTCGACAAGGAAGAACGCCTCCGGGAGAAACAGGAACTGCTCGAACAGCGCAAAGAGCAACTGGAGTTTTTCAACAGCGTCCTGCGCCACGACCTCCTCAACGGGATGATGGTCATCCAGGGCAACGTCGAGTTGCTCGCGGACCACGTCGACGAGGAGGGGGCGGCGTACCTCTCGACGGTCGAGGACTGGAGCAACGACATCACGACGCTCGCGGAGAAGGTGCGGTCGGTGACCCGGACGATCACGGACGAGCGCAACGTCGAACTCGGGCCGGTGGACCTCGGCGCCCCGATCCGCCGGAAGGCCGACAAACTCGCGTCCGCACACGACGCGGTGACGGTCAGGATCGACGTGCCCGAGAACACGACGGTCCTCGGCGACGACCTCGTCCCGGAGGTCGTCGAGAACGTCCTCTGGAACGCGGTCGAACACAACGACAGCGACGAACCCGAAGTGATCGTCACGACCCGCCGGACCGGCGACCGCGTCCAGGTCCGGATCGCCGACAACGGTCCCGGCATCCCCGACGAGATCAAGGAGACGGTGTTCGAGGAACGGGTGACCGGCGACGACTCCGGGTCGGTCGGCTTCGGGCTCTACTTCGTGTGCGTGATGATGGACCTCTACGGCGGCGACGCCTGGTTCGAGGACCGGCAGCCGTGGACGGTTCGCGCGGACGGCGCCGCCGACGCCGACACCCGACCGGAGGGCGCGGTCGCTGTCCTGGAGTTCCGGACGCCGGACGCCGCGTAGATCCCGTCAGTTCATCGCTCCCTCGGACCCGTCGTCTTCCCTCTGTCTCGGCCCCGTCGCTTCCCTCCTCACCCCACGACTGCTAGTCCCCTGACGGGGCCGTCCGCGAAACGTTCCGGCCGGCCCGTCTCGACGCGCGTCCACGAGTCGCCGGCGTCGGTCGACCGGAACAGCCCGCGGTTGCTCGCCGCGTAGAACGCCCCGTCGGCCGTCGTCGCCAGCACCGGCCGGGTGACCCCCGACCCGACCGGGAGGCCGCGGTCGTCGAGTCGCTCCCACGGCCCGGCGTCCCGCCGCCGGTAGACGTAGGTCTCGGCCCGCTCCGCGGAGTGGGCCGACCGCGCGCCGCGCGCGGCCGAGACGAGCACCGTGTCGGGGTCGCCGGGATCGGGCCGGACGCTCCAGACGTATCGGTGGTCGAGGCCCTCCTGTGGGTGGCGCCAGGACTCGCCGCTATCCCCGGACTCGGCGTAGCCGTCGCCCGCGGCGGCGTACACCCGGCCGGGCGCGTCCGGGTGGGTCGCCAGGCTGTGGTTGTCCCACCGCGATCCCGGCGGCCGCTCGGTCCAGGTCCGGCCGCCGTCCTCGCTCAACAGGAACGCGCCCGCCTCGATGCCGACGTAGAGCCGCCGGGGATCGCGGGGGGCGATCTCGATCCACCGCACGTGGTGGGTAGAGGGGCGCGGCGGGAAGTACCACTCCCCGGCGGTCGGGAGGTCCGACAGCGGCGGCAGCGCCTCCCAGGTGTCGCCGCCGTCGCTCGACCGGTAGAGGGCGCTCGGTTCGGTCCCCACCCACACCTCCGCGGGATCGTGCGGGCTGACCGTCGCCGACATGATCGCGTCGGCGTCGATGGCGTCCGCGCCGACGCGCTCGAAACTGTCGCCGCCGTCCGTACTCCGCCAGAGGCCGGCCTCGAAGGTCCCGCAGAACACCCGGTCGGGAGCCGCCGCCGAGACGGCGACACACTCCGGCCGGTGGCCGTCGAGCCGTTCGCTCGCCTGCTCCCCGGGGGCCGCCACGAGGAGCGCGTCCGCCAGCGCGGCGTAGATGCGCATATCCCGAGTTGGGGAGCCACGGACATGAGTGCTGGCGTGGGAAGATCCGCCCGGCCCCGCGCGAAGGTCTGGGCACCCGGGACCGTCGGAGACACGGGCGGTGAACGCCGGGAGAAGTGAACCAGGTGGCCGGCCGCGCCGGAGCGACGGGAGGTCAGCGACGGAAGGGGAGAGGATGCTCGGTGCGGCTAGTCGTCCCCCGGGGCCGGCGGCGCGACCTCGCGGTCGCTGCGCGGCCCGTCGAGGTCCACGTCCGGCAGGAGGTCCCGGAGGTACCGGCCCGTGTGGGACTCGTCGATCCTGGCGACGGTCTCGGGGGTGCCCGTGGCGACGACCTCGCCGCCGCGTTCGCCGCCCTCGGGGCCGAGGTCGACGATGTGGTCGGCGTTTTTCACGAGGTCGAGTTCGTGCTCGATGACGACGACGGTGTTGCCGTCGTCGGTCAGGCGGTGGAGCACGTCGATGAGTTTCCGCTCGTCCTCGGGGTGGAGGCCGGTGGTCGGCTCGTCGAGCAGGTAGAGGGTGTCGCCGGTGTCTTTCTTCCCGAGTTCCTCCGCGAGTTTGACCCGCTGGGCCTCCCCGCCCGAGAGGGTCGTCGAGGGCTGTCCCAGGCGCATGTAGCCCAGCCCGACGTCTTTCAGCAGTTCCAGCCGCCGGCGGATCTGGCTGTGACTCTCGAAGAACTCGTGGGCCTCCGCGACCGACATGTCGAGCACGTCCGCGATCGTTTTGCCCCTGTAGGTGACGTCCAGCGTCTCGTCGTTGTACCGCGCGCCGCCACACTCCTCGCAGGGGACGTGCACGTCAGAGAGGAAGTTCATGTCGATCTTGACGGTCCCCTGGCCGCCACAGGCCTCGCAGCGGCCGCCCTTGACGTTGAAGGAGAACCGTCCCTTCTTGTAGCCACGCTGCTGGGCGAGTTTCGTCCCGGCGAACAGTTCCCGGATGTAGTCGAAGACGTTCGTGTACGTCGCCGGGTTCGAGCGGGGCGTCCGTCCGATGGGGCTCTGGTCGATCAGCCGGACGGTCTCGATCCGGTCGATCCCCTCGATGGCGTCGTGGTCGCCGGGGTCGACGGAGGTGTTGTCGTTCATCCGGCGGGCCAGCCCCTTGTAGAGCACTTCGTGCATCAGCGTCGACTTCCCCGACCCCGAGACGCCCGCGATCGCCGTGAAACAGCCAAGCGGGAGCGACACGTCCACGTCCTTGAGGTTGTGCTGGCGCGCGCCCCGGATCGTGAGGTTGCCGTCCGGCTCCCGCCGGGACTCCGGGACGGGGATCACCCGGTCGCCGGCGAGGTAGTCGCCCGTGATCGACTCGTCGCTGGCGACGACCTCCTCGTAGGGGCCGTTGACGACGATCTCGCCGCCGCGCTTGCCGGGACCGGGACCCATGTCGATGATGGTGTCCGCCCGGCGCATCGTCTCGGTGTCGTGCTCGACGACCAGCAGGGTGTTCCCGAGGTCCCGGAGTTCCTCGAGGGTGTTCAGTAGGCGGTCGTTGTCCCGCTGGTGGAGGCCGATGGAGGGTTCGTCGAGCACGTAGAGGACGCCCACCAGTCCGGAGCCGATCTGGGTGGCCAGGCGGATGCGCTGGCTCTCCCCGCCCGACAGCGTCGCGGCCTCGCGGTCCAGCGTCAGGTACTCCAGGCCGACCTCGCACATGAACCCGAGGCGCGCGCGGATCTCCTTGAGGATCTCCTCGGCGATCTTGCGGTCCCGCGTCGAGAGGGCAGTTTCGAGGTCCTCGAAGTGGTCCAGCGCGTCGCCGATGGACATCCGGTTGATCTCGGTGATCGCGGTGCCGTCGACAAGCACCGCCCGCGACTCGGCCTTCAGGCGCGTGCCCTCGCAGGCCGGGCAGGTCGTCACCGCCATGTAGTCCTCGATGTGTTCGCGGGTGCCCTCGCTGTCGGTCTCGACGTACCGCCGTTCGAGGTTCGGGATGACGCCCTCGAACGGTTTCTCCTTCCGCCGGGTGCCGTTTTTCGTCTGTCGCTGGAAGACCACGTCCTCGTCGGTGCCCCACAGGAACGCCTCCCGGACGTCCGCGGGCAACTCCGCGAAGGGCGTCTCCAGCGAGACCCCGAAGTGGGCCGCCACCGAGTCCAGGCGCGTCCGGTAGTACGACCGGTTGTAGCTCCAGGGTTCGAAGACGTGTTTCAGCGGCTTGTCGGGGTCCTGCACGACGAGGTCGGGGTCGACCTCCTTGGTCTCGCCGATGCCCTCGCACTCCGGGCAGGCCCCGTGGGGGCTGTTGAACGAAAACGAGCGGGTCTCGACCTCGCTGATGTCGATCCCGCAGTGGGTACACGCGAGGTCCTCGGAGAACTCGACGACCAGCCGTTCCCGGCCGCCGTCGTCGGCCAGGTCGCCGGTCGAGCGGGCGGTCGCGCCGCCCAGCCGTGCGTCGGCGGGCGGGTCGGGCAGGATCACCTTCAGGACGCCGTCGGCCTCTTCGAGCGCGGTCTCGACGGAGTCGGTGATCCGGGAGCGGGCGTCGGGCGCGACTTTCACGCGGTCGACGATCACGTCCACCGTGTGGTCGTAGTTCTCGTCTAAGTCGGGGCGGTCCATCGTGAGGTCGAACGGCTCGCCGTCGACCTCGACGCGGCTGTACCCCTCGCCCACGAGGTCGTCGAACAGGTCCTCGAAGGCCCCCTTCTGGTCGCGGACGACCGGGGCGGCGATCTTCGCCTTCGTCCCCTCGGGGAGTTCGAGGATGCGGTCGACCATGTTCCCGGCGCTCTGCTCGCCGACCTCGCGGCCACACTCCGGGCAGTGGGGCGTGCCGACGCGGGCGTAGAGCAACCGCAGGTAGTCGTGGAGTTCCGTCACCGTGCCGACCGTCGACCGGGGGTTGTTCGCCGCCGCCTTCTGGTCGATGGAGATGGCCGGCGACAGCCCCTCGACGTTCTCGACCTGGGGCTTGTCCATCTGGCCCAGGAAGTTCCGGGCGTAGGCCGACAGCGACTCGATGTACCGGCGCTGGCCCTCGGCGTAGACCGTCTCGAAGGCCAGCGAGGACTTCCCCGACCCCGACAGGCCCGTGACGACGGTCAACTCCTCCCGGGGGATCCGCACGTCCAGGTCCTTGAGGTTGTGCTCCTCGGCCCCGCGGACCTCGATGTACTCCTTGCTCATCTACCCGTCCGCAGGGACGGGGGAAGTGAAATCCTGTCGGTTGCGACCGACCCGGATATATTTGGGTCGCTCGACTGACGAAGTCCGGATATATTTCGGGTCGATCGACTGACGAAAGACTCAACTGTACTGGGTCAGTCGGCGCGTACGTGAACGAGAGCCGAGAGTACGACATCGCGGGACTGGACCTCGACGACGACAGGTAGACCGTGGTACAGAGCCTGATCCGGAACAAGTACAGGGCGACGGACGCGTCGGGGGCCGTCGTCCTCCGGGGGAAACAGAAGATGTTCAAACTCAAAGAGCAGTTCCCGTTCGTCGACGCCGACGGTAACGAGGTGTTCGAGGTCACGGCCGGCGGGATCATCGACGTGGCGGGCAACTACGTCCTCGCCGACTCGCAAACCGGCGAGAACCTGGTGATCCTCGACAACGACTACTCGATCTTCCGGGACACCTGGAAGATCCGCGACGTGGAGACGGAGGCGAAACTCGCCGAGATCATCTCCCGGGGCGCGCTGGTGACGCTCGCGCGCAACGTCCTCCCGTTCGGCGAGTTGATCCCCCACAAGTACGAGATCACGGACCGGGACGGCAACCACGTCGGCTGGATCGACGGCCGACTGTCGCTGAAAGACCGGTACGACATCGTGATCGAGGACACCAGCAACGTCCCGAAAGAGGCCGTCGTGGCCGCCGCGATGGTCATCGACGCCATCCAGGGGAACTGACCTACACCGGCAAGCGGTCGACGTACGCGCCGATCTCGTCGTCGGTGACGCCGTAACCGGTGATCCGGCGGCCGTTTTTCGTCAGCGACGCGTAGACGGGCGACCGGACGCCGACCACGCGCCCGACCGGGATCGAGACAGTCCCAGTCCCAGTCCCAGTCCCAGTCCCAGTCCCAGTCCCAGTCCCAGTCCCAGTCCCAGTCCCAGTCCTCGATGGGGAAGGCCGCCGCCACGCCCGTCGCCCGCTCGTCCGCGCAGTAGACCTTCGCTATCGACTCGTCGTCGGCCGGATCTGTCTCGAACATGACCCGTACGACGCGCCCCTGCGCCCTAAATACATATTGAATGATATTATCAATCGGAGAACTATTGTTGGCGCCAGGCACTCGCGGCGAGGCCGCCGCCCCAGCCACAGAACAGCGCATAGGCGACGCCGGCCGCGAGCGCGACGACGCCGGTGGCCGCGCCCTCCACCCACAGGAACGGGAACCGGTCGGCCAGCCCCACTTCCTCGCTCCCGCGTTCGCCTCCGCCTTCGCCCTCGCCGTCGGCAGTCGAGTGGGCGGTCACACCTCTGAAAGGTTACAGTATCGTAAAAAACGTTCCGGCGCGGGAGTCGGCGCGCGTAGTCCCGCGGTTCCCGACCGCAGGCGTGGGAGTCGTTCAGACCTTCTCGGGCAGCCACCCGCCCGAAATCTCGACGTTCGCGCCGCTTATGTAGTCGCTGTCGGGGTCGAGGAAGAAAAGCACCGCCTGGGCCAGGTCAGCGAACCCCGCGGGGCGGTCCCGGGGCAGGTCGTCGGGGAACTCGTCGGAGTTCTCGACGACGTACGGCGAGACGGCGTTGACGGTAATGCCGTCGTCGGCGGTGTCGGCGGCGAGCATCCGGGTGAACATCAACACGCCCGTCTTGGCGACGAAATACGGGAAGTTCTTCGGGCTGACCAGCGCCCGGTCGCCGCTGGCGTACCCGACGTTGACGATCCGCCCCTCGCCCGCCTCGCGCATCCCCGGGAGCGCCCGCTTCGAACAGAGGTAGGTGCCGTTCAGGTTCGTCTCCAGGACCGTCTGCCACGTCTCGAAGGCCATCTCCTCCCAGTGAACCGGCGCGAACGCGCCGACGTTGTTGACGAGCACGTCGACGGTCCCCAGGTCGACCTCGACGCGGTCGAACAGTCCGTTCACCGCGTCGGGGTCGGTCACGTCGCCCTGCACGGTCGTGACGCCGACGTCCGCCCCGCGTGCCCTGTCCGCGACTGCCGCGGCTTCCTCCGCGCTCTTGCGGTAGTGGACCGCCACGTCGGCCCCGCAATCGGCCATCGCCAGCAGGAGTTCCCGCCCGACGCCCGTCGCGCTGCCGGTCACGAGCGAGACCCGATCAGAGAGGTCCGGACTGATCATGCCCGCGGTTGGGGCCACGACCGTTTAACCGTCGTGATCGGCGCGAACGTCCGGCGAGAATCTCGGTAACGACTGATCAGGGAGAGCGGCCGCTGTCGGTCACTCTCGGTCGGCGCGGCGCTTCCACTCGCGTTCCTGGACGCGCTCGGCGACGTGGCGCTGGCCGTCGGCCACCTCGCGGCGGGCCTCCCGCTCGAAGGCCGTAAGTTCGTCCAGGAACCCCTCCTGGAAGCACTCCAGGACGTCGTACGACCACCGGTCTTCGTCGATGACCCCGCGCGGGAGGTACTGGTCCCTGATCGCGTCGGCGATGTCGGTCCGGCCACACTCCCGGAAGAGGCGTTCGGCCTCCGCGAGGTGATCCATCGCGTGGCCGGTGTTGTGGTGGAACGCCACGAGGTGGCCGTGGGCGCGGTGGAGCCACTCGGTCCCGAGTTCCACCTGGTGGAGGGCCTCGCGCTCGCGCTCGCCGAGGTCGGCGGCCGGGTCGGTCCGGTCGGTTGCCATGTGCCTGTCTACCACGTCACGAGGGTTGAACCTACCGGCGCGGCCGACCCCGCCGAACGCGGGGGACCCTGCACCTATTTGGGTCCGATGACCGAACGGGGGCGCATGTCAGAGAAGACGGTCGGCTTCGTCGGACTCGGCATCATGGGCCTGCCGATGGCCAAGAACCTCGTCGACGCGGGCTATCCACGGCGGCGAGGGGGCCGACACGCCCGCCGAGGCCGCGGAGCGGAGCGACGTGGTCGTCACCTGCCTGCCCGACTCGGCGGTTGTGGAGTCGGTCGTGCGCGACGAAGACGGGATCGTGGACGGTCTCAGCGAGGGGATGACCCTGATCGACATGTCGACAATCTCGCCCACCGTGACCGAGCAGTTGGCGGCGGACCTCGGGAAACTGGGCGTGAACATGCTCGACGCGCCGATCAGCGGCGGCGAGGAGGGTGCCATCGAGGGGACGCTGTCGATCATGGTCGGCGGCGACGAGGCGGTGCTCGAGGACCACCGCGACCTCTTCGAGGTGATGGGCGAGACGATCACCCACACGGGGCCAAACGGTGCGGGCCAGACCACGAAGGCGTGCAACCAGATCGTCGTCGCGGCCCAGATGGTGGCCGTCAGCGAGGCGCTGGTCTTCGCCGAGAAGGCCGGCGCGGACCTCGAGGCCGTCGTGGAGGCGATCAGCGGCGGCGCGGCCGGGTGCTGGACGCTGGACAACCGCGCGCCGCGGATGATCCGGGGGAACTTCGAACCGGGCTTTTTCGCCGGCTACCAGTACAAGGACCTCCGGATCGCCACGAACGCGGGCGAGGCCTACGGCGCGCCGATGCCGGCGACCGAACTGGCCCACGAACTCTACAAGTCGATGGAGCAGAACGGCATGGAGCGGGACGACAACTCCGGGGTCATGCAGGTCATCGAGATGCTCGCCGGCACCGAGGCGCGGATCGACTAGCCGCTCGACGCGCCGACCACAAGGGATACGTGCGCTCCGTCCTACCCGGACGTATGTGCGGTCACGAGACGGGACGCGACCGACAGCCGCGCCTCGGTCGGCGAGCGTTTCTCGCCGCCGCCGGAGCGGCGGTCGTCCCGTCGGCCGCCCGGGCCCACGAGACGCCGACCGGCACCCCGACTGACACGCCGGCCGGGGCGACGAACGCGACCGCCACGACGGGAACGCCCGACGATGGGGCGGGCGGACGCGGGTTCGAACCGCTCGGGAGCGTCGCCGTTCCCGCCCCGAAGGAGGCCGTGGTCGGCGACGAGGGCCGGACGGCGTTCGTCGCCGTCTCCGAGGAGGACGCCACCGCCGACTCGCCCGACCCGGGGTTCGTGACCGTCGACGTCTCGGACCCCGCCGCGCCCGCGGTGCTGGCGTCGGTGACGAACATCTGTGCCGACCGAGCGGACGGTCCGCTCGAAAACATCTTCGACGTGAAACTCGACGGCGACAGGCTCGCCGTCGTCGGGCCGGCCAACGCACAGCAGGACGCCCTCGAAGCCCTGGTGCTGTTCGATGTCTCCGATCCCGCCGCACCGGAACGGGTCGCCGTCTACGAGACCGACCACCCGATCCACAACTGCTTTTTCGCCGACCGCCTGGTCTATCTCACCGACAACGAGACCGGGAGCCTGGTCGTGGTCGACGCGAGCGACGACGACCCGACCGCGGTCTCGCGGTGGTCGATCCTCGATCACGACGAGCGTTGGCGGGCGGTCCCCCCGCAGCTCCGCGTCCTCCACGACGTGTGGGTCCAGGACGGGATAGCCTACCTGGCCCAGTGGGACGCGGGGACCTGGCTCGTCGACGTCAGCGACCCCGCCGACCCGTCGTACGTCGCCCGGGTGGGCGGCCAGCCGCGCGAGGAACTGGCCGCCCTCCAGGACGGCGCTGCCTTCCGGGAGTCGATCCTGCCGCCGGGCAACGTCCACTACGTCTCCATCACCGAGGACGGGTCGGTGCTCGGGGTCGGCCTCGAATCGTGGGGCATCGAGGAGTCCGACGGGAGCGTGGTCGGCGGGCCCAGCGGGATCGAACTCTGGGACATCTCGGAGCCGGCCGCGGCGACCCGGCTGGCGACGATCCAGCCGCCGCCGTCGCCCGACCCGACGTTCGGCGGCGTCTACACCACCGCGCACAACTTCGAGTTCGCCGGCGGCCGGCTCTACTCGTCCTGGTACCGGGGCGGGGTCCGCGTCCACGACGTGCGCGACCCCGCGAACCCGCGCGAACTGGCCGCCTGGCGGGACGCCGATACCACCAGCTTCTGGACCGCCAGGCTGGCGGTGCCCGACGGGTTTTTCGTCGCGCCCAGCCGACGGAACCCGAGCACGGAGGACGCGACGGGCGGGCTCTACACGTTCCCCGCCGACGAGGAATCGCTGGCGGCGGCGTCGACGCGCGGGACGACCCCCGTCCCGACCGCGGCGACCGGCGG
>PXRG01000005.1 GCA_003021105.1 Halobacteriales archaeon QS_1_68_17 | reverse complement strand
CGTTAGCACACGTCTGTTCACGGAAGCCGCTGAAACAGAGACGCTTCCATCTACGGAGAGACACTAACTCGTCGGGTTACGCTCATCTAGACAGTGCCAGTCCCCCGCGATTACCGGGCCGGCATCATGAGCCTCCGCAACAGCACGACGTTTCTCGGCCGCGCCACCGGTCCCGTGGTCTTCGTCGGTCTGGCGGCCGCGGGGGGATTCGGCTACGGTCCACTCCTGCTGGGGGCCGGCGTCGTCGCGGTCGGCGCGGCAATCGCGGCGACGGTCGCCGGACGGTGAACCCGGAACGAGCCGGATCGGCCGCACGCGGATCGAACTCCGGACATCCGAACGGCTAAGGCCGGGCGCGCCGACCCGGCGGACGTGACCGTGACACTCGACCGCTATCCCGACCTCGACCCCGACGCGGGCGAGGTGATCGACGCCGAACTGGTCGTGACCGACGACGTGCTCGTGAAGGCGTTCGCGCTCGGCCCCGGAGCCGAACTCTCGCCGCACGAACACGCCGACGCGACGAACGTCTTCCACGTCCTGGAGGGAACCGTGACGGTGATCCAGGGCGACGAGAAAGAGCGGATCGACGCGCCCGGCGTCGTCCTCCACGAGCGGGGCGTCGTCCACGGCGCGCAAAACGACACGGACGAGACGGTCGTCCTGACCGCGAGCCTCTGTCCGCTCCCCGGGTGAGCGACCGACGGTTTCCGGAGGCGGGAGTATCCGCCGCGAACCCGGATCACGCTCCGGAGTGCTGGATCGGCGACGGCCACGGTGTCGGGATCACTCCTCGCCGTCGTCCTCGTTGCGGCGGGCCAGGCCCGCGAGGTGGCCGACCTCCGGGACGATGACCTCCCCGGCCCCGAGACGGGCGGCGTTCTCGCTGCCGGGGAGACAGAAGACCGGGACGCCGTCGACGACGCCCGCGGCCGCCCGGGTGCCGACGACCCTGGTCCCGATCTCGTCGTACGAGAGCCGCCGGAACAGTTCCCCGAACCCGGGCAGGTGCTTGTCGAACAGCGGTTCGATCGCCTCGATCGTCACGTCATCGGGCGTGACGCCGGTCCCCCCGGTGGTCACGACCGCGTCCACGTCGCTCCGACCCACCAGCACGTCGACGACCGACTGGATCTTGTCGTAGTCGTCGCGCAGGATCTCCCTGACCGCCACCTCGTGGCCGGCGTCCTCGAAGGCCGCGGCGATGGCGTCGCCCGCCGGATCGTCCTCGTGTGTCCGGGTCGAGGAGACTGTCACGACCGCCGCGCCGACCGACGAGAGGTCGTGGGCGTGGTGGTGATCGTGATCGTGGTCGTTGCTGTGGTCGTGTCCGTGGTCGTTGTCGTGGTCGTGCCCGTGGTCGTTGCTGTGGTCGTGTCCGTGATCGTGGTCGCCTCCGTGGTCGTGGCTGTGATCGTGTCCGCCCCCGTGATCGTGTCCGTGATCGCGATCGTCTCCGGAGGACCCGGAGTCGTGGCCGCCCTCGCCATCGTTGCCCCCGTCGTCAGCCTCGTGTTCGTCTCCCGGTCCCGGGTCGGTGTCCGGGTCGGGGTTCGCCTCCGCCTCGTTCTCGTCGTCTTCCTCCTCGTCCTCGTCGTCGCTCCCGAGACCGCGCGTCGTGTCGCGTTGTTGGAAGTCGACCATACCCCCGGTTCCGGCCGGGTCCCCCTAAACGCTCCCCTCGAACGGGACGGCTGGATTTATGTCCGCGCTGGTCGATCCGCCGACCATGCAGTCGTCGCGGCCGGACGGGGACGGGCCGGAAGAGCGGGAGGTGTCGCCGGCGGGCGGGGAGTCGGCGACCGGGGCGTCCGCGGACGACGAGTTCGACTGGCGCGGGTGGGCGCTCGTCGCGGCCGTGGTCGTCTCGTTTCTGGTGATCCCCGGGGCCATCGTCGCGTTGCCGGCGGCCCGCGGACTGGTCGCCGCGCTCGGCCTCGGCCTCCGGGACACGTACCTCGTGTTGCCGCTGGTACCGGCGTTTCTACTCGGGGCGCTGGCGGTCTGGTCGGCGGTGCGGTCGCGCCAGGGGTAGCCGACCCCGCGATAGTGTGCGAAACTTTATTCGTTGTGGGTTGGATACGCAACCCATCTAATGGCGCTACAGTTCCCGTGGGTGGCGTCAGTCTACGCTGTCGGGGGCATCGTGGCCGCGATCATCGTGTGGGTGGCGTGGCGACACCGGTACCGCTCGGGATCGGCGCCGCTCGGCGTGCTGGCGGGCGGCACGGCCGTCTGGGCAGCCGCCGCGCTCGGGCACCACGTCGCCGTGACCGCAGCGACGGAACTGCTATGGCTGTGCCTCGGGATCGCCGTCTCGGGATTCGTCGTCGTCGCGTGGCTGGTAGTCGTCGTGACGTTTACCGGCCGGGAGGACTGGGAGAATCCCCGCGGGATCGCCATCGCGGCCGTCGAGCCGACGGTCGTCGCGCTGGTGGTGCTGACCGCCGGCGCTGGCCGGTTCGTCCGGCCGGAAGCCGTGACGACGACCGTCCGGGAGGGACTGCTCGGCGGCGGGATCGGGCTGTTCCTGTGGATCCACGTCAGTTACACCTTCCTGCTGGTAGGGATCGTGACGCTCCTGGTCGGGTGGCAGGCCGTCGCGCGGGGCGGCCCGAACCGCGAACGGCGACTCAGGCTCGTGGTCGGCGTCGCCGCCCCGTTCGTCGGCGGACTCCTCTGGGGGGCGGGGCTGTCGCCGGGTCTCGGGACGATCATCGCCGGGTTCGTCGTCACGGGGACGGTGTTCGGGCAGGCGCTCAGGCGGAACCGCCTGTTGGACGTCGCCCCGTCGGCGCGCGAACTCGCCCGGGAGGCCATCGTCGACAACATGGACGACAAGGTGTTCGTCGTCGACGAGGAGGGGCGGATCGTCGACCTGAACCCGGCGGCGGGGCGGCTGCTCGACGCGTCGGCCGGCGGCGCGATCGGCGAACCGCTGTCGGCGGTGTTGCCGGAGGTCGAGACCGCGCTCGCCGGCGAGTCCGGGGATGGCTCGCCCCACACGGACCTCCGGGTCGACGTGGACGGCGTCGTCAGGTACTACGACGTGCGCGTCTCGTCGCTGTCGGGCACGCGGGAGTCGGCCGCCAGCCGGATCGTCAGCCTCCGGGAGGTGACGGCCCGCCGGACGCGCACCCAGCGACTCGACGTGCTCACGCGGTTGCTCCGTCACAACCTGCGCAACGACGTGACGGTCATCCGGGGCAACGCGACCGCGATCGCCGACGAGACCGACGACGACTGGGTACACGACCGCATCGCTGCCATCGTCGGGCGGGCGGACGACATCGCCCGCCGGAGCCGGAAGTTCGGCGCGATCACCTCGCGCGTCGACCCCGACGACCGCACCGAACTCGACCTGGCGAGCGTCCTCCGGGACGTCGTCGCCGAGGCCCGGCGGGACTACCCGAACGCGACCGTCAGCCTGGACGCCCCCGAATCGATCGAGACGGTCGGCGGCCCGTCGCTCGAAATCGCGTTCGCGGAACTCGTCACGAACGCCATCGAGCACAACGACGCCGACGAGCCGACCGTCGACGTCTCGGTGGTCGTCAACCAGGCGACCCGCCAGGCGTACGTCCACGTCGCCGACGACGGCCCGCCGATCCCGGACCACCAGAAGCGGGTCATCGCCCGCGGCGAGGAGACCCAGCTCGAACACGCGACCGGCGTCGGTCTGTGGCTCGTCAACTGGGCGGTCGCCAAGTTCGGCGGGACGATCACCTTCCCCGAGTCCGCCGACGGCAACCGGGTCACCGTCCAGTTGCCCCTCGCGTATGGGGACTAGCGAACGCGACTGGCAACCAAACGCCGAACTGCGGTTTTACCGGCGGCCGGTCGTGGTCGATCCGGACGAACGCGCCTGCGGTCCCACAGAACGGGCACGCCGCCGGCGGGCGCTCGTGGGTGCGCGCCGCGACCGACCGACTGTCAGCGAGCGGATGCGCAGGAGAACTATAAGGGACGGCGTCGTACCGGCGTGCAGCGGGAGTCGATGACCGACTGGGACCCGAGTTTCGAGATTCCGCGGCGGCCAGAGCGGCGGTACCCGCGGGGCGGCGGCGTCGAGTACGAGGGCGAGACGGTGTTCGCGCTCACCCCCCACCCTGCGCTGTCGGACGGCGACCTCCGGGCGCTGGTCGAGGAGGTCCTCGACGGGGACCCTTACCGCTACGGCGACTGGTTCGACCTGCCGATGCCGCTGTACCTGGTCAACGACGGCGAGACGGGGGACGTGTTCCGCGTGGCGATCCGCGACGGCACAGTCGAGTTGCACGTCCTCCCGGCGACGGACGCCGACGGACTCCGGGAACTCTACGAGCGCCTCCGGGCCGCCTCGGACGCCGACTGGACCGTCGAGTGCCGGACCGACTGACTACTGACCGGCCGATTGCCCCAGCAGCGAACGCCCGGCCGGTCCGTCGAGCGCCGGCGGTCGCCCGGCTAGTCGAGGAAGTCCGGTTCCGTGCGTTTCTCGGCGCGTTCCTCGCGGAGGGGGGGGCGGAAGGTCTCGGGATCGACGCCGTTCCGTTCCCGTTCCTTGCGGTCCCGGACGGAGATGGTGCCGGCCGACTCCTCGTCGTCGCCGAGGATCAGCATGTAGGGCACCCGGTCCTCGTGGGTCGCCTGGATCTTCTTGCCGATGGTCCACGAGCGGTCTTCGACGCCGACCCGGAACCCGTCCGCTTCGAGGTCGTTTTTGACGCGGTGGGCGTACCCGAGGTTGTCGTCGCTGATCGGGAGGATCCGCACCTGCTCGGGAGCCAGCCACAGCGGGAACTTCCCGTTGAAGTGCTCGGTGATCACGCCCATGAACCGCTCGAACGTCCCGAGGAGAGCGCGGTGGATCATCACCGGCCGGTGCTCCTCGTTGTCCTCGCCGACGTAGGTGAGATCGAGCCGTTCGGGGATGTTGAAGTCGGTCTGGACGGTCCCGATGGTCCACTCGCGGCCGAGGGCGTCGATGGCGTTCGCGCCGATCTTCGGGCCGTAGAAGGCCGCCTCGCCCGCGTCGATCGAGTACGACAGCCCCTCGGATTCGAGCGCGGACCGGAGCGCGTCCGTCGCGGTCTCCCAGATCTCGTCGCTCCCGACGGCGTTGTCGCCTTTCGTCTCCAGGACGTACTCCACGTCGAGGTCGAAGTTCGCGTAGATGTCCTCGATGGCCCGGAGCACGCGGACGATCTCGTCCCGGAGCTGGTCGGGCCGGACCAGGGCGTGGCCGTCGTCCTGGGTGAACCCGCGGACCCGGAGCAGCCCCGACAGTTCCCCGGACTGTTCGTTCCGGTAGCAGGTGCCGAACTCCGAGAACCGGACCGGCAGGTCCCGGTACGAGCGGGTCTCGCGGTCGTAGAGGTGGGCGTGGTTCGCGCAGTTCATCGGCTTGAGACCGTACTCCGTCTCGTCCTGTTCCCAGGCGAACATCTCGCCTTCCTGCTTGAACGCGTCGTAGTGGCCCGTGGGCTTCCAGAGTTCGGCCTTGTTGAGTTCGGGCGTCCAGACCTCCTCGTAGCCCAACTGCTCGTTTTGCGTGCGGATGTACTCCTCCAGTTCCCGCCGGATCGCCATGCCGTTGGGATGGAAGTGGACGCAGCCGGGCGAGTAGTCGGGGACCGAAAAGAGGTCCAGTTCCCGGCCGAGCCGGCGGTGGTCGCGTTCCTTGGCCTGCCGGCGCTGTTCGAGGTACTCCTCGAGTTCCGCCCCGGTGGGGAAGGCCGTGCCGTAGACCCGCGTGAGCGACTCGTTGTCCTCGTCGCCCCGCCAGTAGGCGGCCGAAATCTCCAGCAGCGCGAACCCGCCGATCTCGCCGGTCGATTCGACGTGCGGACCCTGACAGAGGTCGTAGAACCCGTCCTGCCGGTAGAACGACACCGGGTCCTCGTCGGCGGCCTCCGTCTCCAGGATGTCCCGCTTGAAGGGGTTGTCCGCGTAGCGCTCGAAGGCCGCCTCCCGGTCGACGAGTTCGCGCTCGATGTCGTAGTCGGCCGCGATGATCTCCTCGGCCTCGGCCTCGATCGCCTCCAGGTCCGCCTCGTCGAGGTCGACGCCCGTGATGTCGTAGTAGAACCCGTCGTCCGTCCACGGGCCGATCGTGAGCTTCGCCTCGGGGTAGCGCCGCTGGAGCGCCTGGGCGAAGACGTGGGCGGCCGAGTGCCGGAGGACCGAGAGGTACTCGTCGCTGTCCTCGGTGACGATCTCCAGCCGGCAGTCCTCGGTCAGCGGCGTCACAGCGTCGACGAGGTCGCCGTCGACGACGCCCGCGACCGTGTCGCGGCCGAGACCGGGACCGATCTCGTGCGCGACGTCCTCGACCGTCGACCCCCGCTCCACTTCGAGTTCGGAGCCGTCGGGTAGCGTGACTACGACATCACCCATGGAGTAATTGAGACGGCACTGCCCACATAAGGGTGTTGAGACGCCGGCGGTGCGAACCGCCCGACCCCCGGCCGGAGCGCCGGAGGGCACGGCCGTCCGCCGGGCGAGTGCCCGCGCCCACACGCTCCCGCACCACCCCGGACGAAACGGTTTTCTCCCGTTCGCTCTTCAGCCGGGGCAGCATGGAGATTCGGGACGCCGGATCACGGCTCCGCGACCGGGGCCGTGCGGCGCTCGCGCGGCGGGTCGGCGTCGACGCCCGGGCGCTGGCCGCGTTCCGTGTCGCGCTGGGGGTCGTCCTGCTGGCGGACCTGGCGTTGCGCGCGCGCTGGCTGGGTGCCTTCTACACCGACGCCGGCGTCCTGCCGCGGGCCGCGCTCCGCGCGCGCCGGCCCGGCTACCACGCGCTCTCGATCCACGCGCTCTCGGGCGAGGCGTGGGTGCAGGCGCTGCTGTTCGCGGTCGCGGCCGCGTTCGCGCTCGCGTTGCTCGCGGGCTACCGGACGCGCCCGGCGACGGTCGCCTCGTTCGTCCTGCTGGTGTCGCTGCAGGCCCGGAACCCGTTCGTGCTCAACAGCGGCGACGTCCTCCTTCGTCACCTGCTGCTGTGGGGGGCGTTCCTCCCGCTCGGTCGCCGCTGGTCGGTCGACGCGAGCGGCGGGGACCCCGGCAAAGCGACCGGCCCGGAGCGGGTAGCGGGCGTCGCGTCGGCGGGGCTGCTCTGCCAGGTCGTGCTCGTCTACGCCGTCAACGCGGCGCTGAAGCTCCGTGGCGACGGGTGGGTCGCCGGACGGGCGGTCCGGTACGCCTTCAGCCTCGACGCGTTCACGGTCCTGCTCGGGAACTACCTGGCCGACTACCCGGCGCTTTTGGTCGCGTTCGACCGCCTGTGGCTCGGACTGCTGGTCTGTTCGCCGCTCCTGATACTGCTGACGGGGTGGGGGCGCGCCGCGCTCGCGGCGGCGTTCGCCGCGATGCACGCCGGCATCGCGCTGACGATCGGCGTCGGCGTCTTCCCCGCCGTCTCGGTGACCGCCCTGCTCCCGTTCGTCCCCGGGCGGGCGTGGGACGCCGCGGAACGCTCGGCCGTCGGGCGGGCTCTCTCGCGACGGACCGGGACCGGACGGGCGATGCGTTCGGTTCGCCGGGCGACGCGCTCACGCCGGTCGGGGCGAGAGAGCAACACCGGGGCGAGCGGAATCGTCCGGCGGATCGTCCGACAGAAGCCGACGATAGCGGTAGTTCCGATGCCGGGGACGCCCGGAATCGACCGGGCGGGGCGAGCGGCTCGACGCCTCGCGCCCGCGGTCGCCGCCGTCCTGCTTTTTGCGATGCTCGCCTGGAACGCCGCCACGGTCGGACTCGTCCCCGTGCCCGGGGGCGTGCAGTCGGTCGCGGACCCGGCGGATCGGCGCTGGGACATGTTCGCGCCGTACCCGCCGCGGGCGGACGGCTGGTACGTCGTCCCCGGTCGCCTGGAATCCGGCCGGCAGATCGACGCCTTCCAGCGCGGCCCGCTCGCGTGGGACCGCCCGCCGGATCCGGCGCGGACGTACCCGACTGCCCGCTGGCGGAAGTACCTCGGGAACGTCCGCCGGGCCGACGACGACGGCCTGCGGCGGGCGTTCGCGGCCTACCTCTGCCGGCGGTGGAACGCCGACCACAGCGACGACCTCGTCGGGCTGGCAGTCTACTACGTCGAACAGCCCACCCGGCTCGACGGCCGGGAGCCGATCCGGCGGAGCCGGCACCTGCAGTACGACTGTCCCGGCTGACCCGACCCGGGGGACGGGGCGCGGAATAACGGGGACGCGCGACGGCGGGCGGCGAGGGCCGGGCCCCGTCGCCGGAACGGCGAGCGACGCCGGACGCGTCGCCTGTCGTAAGAGCTAAACCGCCGCCTCGTGCCAGTTTCGGCAATGACCGACATCGCGGACCTGGTCGAACGGTCGCTCTCGCCGGAGACCCGGCCGGAGTTCGACCGCCGGGTCCGCGAGCAGGCACGGTTCCTTCGGGAGATCATCGACGACGGGACGCTCGACAACGAGGGGTTCGCCGTCGGCCTCGAAATCGAGGTGTACGCGGTCGACCGGGACGACCGCCTGGCGACGCTGCCGGACTCCGTATTCGACGTCGCGGGCAAGGAACTGGGGTTGCACAACGCCGAACTCAACACGGACCCGAGCCGGTTCACCCCGGACGGGATCGACGAGCAGGCCGCGGCCGTCGCGGCAGGGACCGAGCGGGCGCGGGCGGCCGCCGACGAGGCCGGGTACGACCTGGCGCTCGACGCGATGTGGACGGTCCCGCCCGGCGAGGGGAGCGAACGGTACCTCTCGGCGACCGAGGACCGCGACGGTGTCTCGGTAGCCCAGAACATGCGGCCCAACGCCCGCTACTGCGCGCTCGACAACGAGGCGGTCCGCCTCGCCGGCGGCCGGATCAACTTCGACGTGCCGGGAGCGGCCCACGAGTTTCCGACGATCCTCTTCGAGTCGCTGGCCACGTCGATCCAGCCCCACCTGCAGATTCCCTCGGTCGCCGCGTTCCCCGACTACTACAACGCCGCCATCCGGACGCTGGGGCCGCTGACAGCGCTGGCGACGAACTCGCCGTTGCTCCCGCCGGACCTGTACAACGCGGTCGACGACCCCGACGCGTTGCTCGACGAGACCCACCACGAACTCCGGATCGCCGCCTTCGAGCAGTCGATGAACCGGACGGCGAACCCGAAAGTGCGCGTGCCCGACGACCTGACGGAGACGGCGGACCTCGTCGACCACATCCTCGACGACGAGGTCTTCGCGCCGTTTCTCAGCGAATGGGCGAACGACCGAAAAGGGGACGGGGACGACGACGGCGACGGCGACTTCGCCGACCGCTTCCCGGAGTTCGACTACAAGCGGGGCACCTACTGGCGGTGGCTCCGGCCGGTCGTCGGCGGCGATCCGGTCGACGGGGCCGGCGACGAGCGCTCGCTCCGCATCGAGTACCGCCCGCTCCCGACACAGCCGACGACGGCCGACACGATCAGCTTTCTCTGTCTCACCGCGGGCGTCATCAGGGGGGTCGTCGTGACCGACCACCCCCTGACCGACCTCCCGTGGACGGCCGCGCGGGACAGTTTCTACCGCGCCGTCGCGGACGGCATCGAGGCGGACGTCGACTGGCTGACCGCAGAAGGCGAGCGCACCGCCGACCCGGCCGTGGTCTACGAGGACCTCTTCGCGGTGGCCCGGCGGGGACTGACCGAACAGGGCTTCTCGGCGTCGGCGGCCGAGGCGGCCCTCGCGCCGGCCCGGGCGCGCTGGGAGGCCCGCGAGACGCCCGCTACCTGGAAGCTCCGGGGGGTCCGCCGCCGCCTCGACGGCGGCGCGTCGCTCCCGGCGGCGGTCACCGCGACCCAGCGCGAGTACCTCCGCCTGAGCCGCGAGCGCGACTCGTTCGCCGACTGGCCGGCCCCGGACGCGGACACTTAATACCGGGCACCGGAATAGCTACGCGACATGACTGCCGATCCAGCCAGTCGTGAGTACGAAACGGTCGAACTCGGGCGCGAGGGGTACGTGGGCCGGATCACGCTCGCCCGCCCGGAGGCGATGAACACCTTCAGCACGCGCCTCGCCGAGGAACTGGACGCCGCGCTCCGGGAACTCGACGCCACCGACGGTGTGCGGGCGGTCGTCGTCGACGGCGCGGGCGACGCCTTCTCGGCCGGCATCGACCTCTCGGAACACGCCGACCACGACGCCGAGGCCGACTACGAGGCGTGGGTTACCCGCATGGAGGAGCCGTTCCACACGGTCACGGAGATGGAGACGCCCGTGATCGCCGCCGCCCACGGCCACGCCGCCGCCAACGGGATCGGGCTGGTCGCCGCCTGCGACCTCGCGGTGGCCGCCGCGGGGACGAAGTTCGGGGCGACCGCGCCGAAGGTGGGGCTGTTCTGTATGGGACCGGCCGTCCCGCTGATGCACTCGCTGCCCCGGAAGCGCGCGCTCGAACTGCTCCTGACGGGCGACCTGATCGACGCGGAGACGGCGGCCGACTGGGGGCTGGTGAACCGCGTCGTCCCCGCCGGCGAGCACGTCGACGCCGCCGTCGACCTCGCGGAGACCATCGCCGCCAAGAGCCCCGTCGCCGTCGGGATGGGCAAGCGGGCGTTCTACGAGATGACCGAACGCGACTACGGCGAGGCGCTCGAGTACTCCAACGAGCAGTTCGCGGCCCTGTGTGCGACCGCGGACGCCCGCGCGGGCATCGACGCCTTCCTCGACGGCGACGCCCTCGCGGCCGATGAGTGGCCGGAGGACTGACCTGCCCTGGGGTCACGCCCCGCGGCACGCGGCTGGCCCACCCGGAGAGCGACCGCGCGGACAAGAGCCGCGCCGCCGTATGTCGGGACGGTGTTCGCAATGGGCACGGACGAACGCTACGTCGTCTACTTCCGCGACCGCGTCGCGGGCATCGACCCCCCGCTCCGGACCGACAGCGTCGAGTTCTACGATTCCGGTGTCCGGGTAACCCGCGAGGGCGGGCGGGACTTCTTTCCCTACGAGGTGATCGGCCGGATCAGAGAGCGGACCGCTGGCGGGGGGGCAGCCGGGACGGAGGAGGGATCGCCGACCTAGTCGGCCGGGCGTGCGCCGGTCCCCGGCCGGTCGAGCGCGGCCAGTTCGATCCGGCCGTCGGGCATCGGCACGCCCTCGTAGGGGTCGTCGGCCAGCAGGAGCGACCCGTCGAGGTCCGCGTAGTCCAAAAGCGGCGCGAGGTGAGCGCCCGCGGCCATGAGGGCGTCGCTGGCGATCATGCAGCCGAGCATCACCGCCAGCCCGTGGGCGCGCGCGGCGTGAATCATCCGGACCGTCTCCCGGAGTCCGCCGGCCTTCGTGAGTTTGATGGTGGCGATGTCGGCGGTGCCGGCGACCTGTGGCACGTCCGCGAGGGTCACGCAGGACTCGTCGGCCGCGACCGGGAGGTCGCCCCGCTCGCGGACGAACGCCAGGCCGTCGGGGTCGTCGGCCGGGACCGGCTGTTCGACGAACTCGACGCCCGCCTCGGCCAGCCACCGGGTCTTCGTGACGGCTTCCCGGGGCGTCCAGGCCTCGTTGGCGTCGACCCGGAGGGTCGCGTCCGGCGCGGCCTCCCGGACCGCCGCGACCACCTCCCGGTCGCGGTCCGTCCCGAGTTTCACCTTCAGGATCGGGTAGCCCGCGTCGGCGGCTGCCGCGGCCTTCTCGCGCATCCGTTCGGTGTCGTCGAGGCCGACTGTAAAGGAGGTGGTGACCGACCGCTCCGGGTCGAGGCCGAGATACCGGTAGAGGGGCAAGTCGAGTTGCGTCGCCGCGAGGTCGTGGAGCGCGACGTCGACGGCACACCGGGCCGCGCCGTTGCCCGCGACCAGGTCGGCCATCTCGCGCTCGATCCGCTGGAGTGCCAGCGGGTCGCCGACGGACTCGACGGCCGCCAGCAGGTCCGGCAGGACCGCCGTCACCGTCGCCGGCGTCTCGCCGTACCGCCCGGAGGGAGCGGCCGCGCCGACGCCCGTCCGGCCCCGGTCGTCGGTGATCCGGACGAGAACGTTCTCGGCAGTCGACTGGGTCCCTCTGGCGATCGTGAAGTCGTGTTCGAGCGGGAGCTCCACCCGCTCGAAGTCGGCGGCGAGCGTCACAGCGCGTCGAGCACCTCCCCGACGTCGAACCGGACGGGGTCGGTCGCCGGCGCGTCGATCGCGTCGCCGAAGTCCGCGACCGCCTCGCGGGCCGCGGCCTCGTCGTCGACGTGCCGGGTGTTGAGCGCGCCGGCGACCACCTCGGTCCCGCGGACCGGCGCGGCCAGGTCCTCGTAGAGGGCGACGTGCGTCGAGGGGTGCGGGATCGGGAACGACTCGTAGCCGTGGATCGCGTCGCGGCCGGCCTCGTGGCACAGCACCAGCGCGTCGGGCATCGCGCCGTGGAGGATGCCACAGGTCACCGCCGAGTAGGCCGGGTGGGTAATCGCGCCCTGGCCCTCGACGAAGAGGTAGTCGCGGTCCCCGCGCTCGGTGACCATCCGCTCGACCGCGCCGGCGGTGAAGTCGCTGATCGTCCGGTCGACGACGATGCCGCCGCCGGCGATCATCGCGCCGGTCTGGCCCGTCGGGACGAACCCCGCGTCCCACCCGCGGTCGCGGGCGGCCTCGACCAGTTCCATCGTCGCGGTCATCTTGCCGGTCGAGCAGTCGGTCCCGACCGTCAGCACCACCTCGGCGTCGACCTCGCGGGCGGTGCCCGCGGCGACCGTCAGATCCGGCGGCGGCCGGCGCACGTCCCGGAGTTCGCAGCCGTGCTCGTCGGCCAGCGCCCGGAACTCCTCGTCGTCCGCGAGGAAGTAGTGGAGACCGGCGATGACGTCACAGCCGCGTTCGAGCGCGCCGACGACGTCGGGCCGCCAGGTCTCGTCGAACCCGCCGCCGATTGGCGCGATGCCGACGATCAGCGCGTCGAGCGGCCCCTCGACGTCGTCGATGGTCCCCGCGATGGGGGCATCCTGGACGTCCGGCAGGAAGTCGCAAACCCGCTCGCCCGGCCGGTCGCGGTCGAGGACGGCCGCTACGTCGTGCTCGCCGTACTGGAGGATGCCGACGGCCGTCTTGGCGTCGTCCGGGAACTTCCCGTGGGCCAGAATGGCTACGCGCATGTCTCGAAGTCACAACCGGGACGTGCTTAACTCTTTGATCCGGACGGGCAGCCAGTCTGCCGGGCCGACGCCCGCTATCCGTCCCCTCCCGGAGGAGTCGCCTCGATGGCGGTCACGATCCCGAGCAGGCCCGTCGTGATCCCGCGAACGGACAGCCCCGCACGGTCGACGAGTTCGAGCGGCTCCTGGTTCCACCGCCACCCCTCTGCCCGGTAGTGGGCGTCGGCACGCCAGTCCTGGAACCGGGCGATCGCACCGACGTCGCTCCGGCCGTGCTCGACGAGCAGTATCCGGCCGTCCGGCCGGCAGACCCGCGCCATCTCGCGGAGCGCGGCCACCGGATCGGGGACGGTGCAGGTCGAGAGCGACGAGATCACCGTATCGAAGCTGTCGTCGGGGAACGCGAGGTCCTGGGCGTCCATCTCGCGGAGCGTGTCGCCGCGTTCGAGACCCTCGAACCGCCGTTCGGCTCTCGCCAGCATCGCCGGGCTGACGTCGACGCCGACGTACTCGACCGTCTCGGGGAGGTACAGGCGGTTGAGACCCAGTCCACACGCCACGTCCAGCACTCGCCCACGGGCCGTGCCGAACAGCGATCGGCTGGCCTCGTGCTGGGAGGCGTGCGCTCGTACCCGCGCGTCTATCGGTAGGGCTGCCGTGTCACAGTGATTGTTGCGACTCTTTACCGCCGAGGAGTCACAATTCGTGGGCTTCAGCCCGCGAACCAACCGTTCACGTGACGTGGTCGCGAAAATAATCGCAACAATCACTATCAGACGTCGAAATGCCTACCGGAACGGGACGGGAGCCCCTCGACCCCCCGGGACCGGACGAGGGCACTCAGATCGCCCGCACCCGCACCGACCAGAACTCGTAGACCGCGTCGGCCAGCGCCCCCTCGGGATCGCCGGTGGCGTCGACGGTCGCGGTCGCGTCGGCCACGTCCGCGAAGGAGTCGAGGAGGCTGTGCTCGCCGACGACGTACAGCCGGTCGGTGTCCCGCTCCCGGACGGCCGCCAGACACCGCTCGACGTGGTCGTCGACCTGTTCGTCCCGCAGCCGCTCGAACCGGGACTGGGAGAAGCCGCCCTTCGAGTGGTTCTCCGCCAGGTCGCCCCGGAACCCGTAGAAGGCGGTCCTGGTACGGTCCTCGTACTCGCCCATCGCGAACAGGTCCGACCGGACTAGGGCCAGCGTAAACGCGCCGGTCGGCCGGAACCACGACCGCTCTATGGCGAAGCCGTCGCCCCACTCGACGAACGGCTCCGGCGGCACCGGGACCGAGAGCGCGGCGCTCACGAGGCCGGCGTCGTCGGTCAGGGCCAGACAGGGGGCCGCCCGCGCGACCAGCGGCGCGCGGTCGCCGAACGCCTCGCGGACGGTCCCGGGGAGATCGGTGCCGGCGGCGACGTAGGCGGTGAGCGCCCCCTCCGGCCCGGTCGAGACCGATCCGAGCCGGTCGAGTACCTCGTCGACGCGGTCCACGCTGGCCGTTTCGGTCCGGCGGTACTCCGCGGACCGGCCCCCGCTTTCGGTCCGGCGCTCGACCCGCCCCTCCAGGTCGGCGATCCGGTCTTCGAGGCGGTTGGCCCGCTCCTGGGCCTCCTGGCGGGCGGTGACCGCGTCGGCGCGGCGCTCGCGTTCGGCCTCCAGTTCCCGCTGGAGGTGGCGCGTTTCCTCCTCGAGGTCCGCGATCCGGTCTTTCAGCGCCGCCCGCCCGAGCAACTCGTCCAGCATGGTTCTGTGCCTGGCTGCACGCCGCTTGTATGTTGTGGAACCGCCATTCCCGACGGCGGTCGCCGACCGCTACGAGATCCGCGATCCGCGGGAGTACACCGGCGCGACCGGGCGGGACCAGATCGACCACGGAACGTAGGTCTTCGGGGCGCACTCGCCGTTCGCGCGCGGGGCGACGTTCCGGTTCTACCAGTTCCTGGGCGGCGAACAGAAGTACGGGACGGACCTGCTCGAACCGATCGAAGACGCGTCCGACGACGGGGTCGACCTGCTGAACGTCTCCGCGGGATTCCCGACCGAGGGCGGGGGTATCGCGTCCGCAGGGCGGTCCGGATGGAGGCCGAGCGCGGCCTGACGGTCGTCGCTGCGGCGGGGAACGTCGAGGACGACCAGTCGGAGCGGGTCCACTACCCGACGAGCGACGACCGCGGCCCGTTTCTCGTCCCGGGGACGAGTTTCACCGCGCCGGTCGTGACGGGGCTGCTGGCGTCGATTCTCGGGTCGCTCGACGGCTCGCCCGAGCCCGCCGACGTGGTGGCCGCCGCGCGGAAGTCGGGGGTGTCACTCGACGGCGGGGACGGCAAAAAGTTCAACGCGCGGCTCTGCCGGGCCGCGCTACTGTGACGCGTCGGGGCCCGGGAACCGGCCGAGCGCGTCCGGCACGAACGCACCCGACTCCCGCCGGACGCCCGAGGGTTCGGCGTCGGCCGTGAACTTGAGCAGTTGTTGGGCCCGGTCGGCCTTGGCGACGAGCACCCCGCGCCGCTCGCCGTCTGCCGATACGTCGGTGCGCTGTTCGGGGACGACCAGGGTATTGTCCGGGAGTCCGTCCTCCCCGCCGACCGCGAAGTGTTGCTGTTCGAGCCGGACGACGACCGGGCCGTCCGCGGGCCGGTCGTCGACCCCGTAGAGGAACTCCCGCATGGTCTCGTAGTCCGCGCCGCTGACCGCCGCCCCGTCGCGCCGCCGTGACTCGACGTACAGTTCACCGACGTAGTAGCCGCCCGAGAACGGTTCGAACATGCTACACGGTCACGAGTATCACACGGCCGGCTAAAAGTTTTCCCCGGTGGGTTTATGCCGACCCGCAACTCGACCGGGAAGAGTCGACACCGCTATGTCCCGCCCGCCCCGCGTGGCAGGCATGGACCCGCGGTCCCGACCGGTGATTCCGCGGCGGTACGCCGAGTACTACCTCGGCAACGCGCCGTCGCTGACGTGGTTGCTGTTCGCCAACGTGGCGGCGGTGCTCGTGGGCGTCCGCTACTACGTGGGGACGCTCCCCGACGTCTCGACGTTCCTCTGGCCGCTGTACGCCGACTCGCCGGCCGCGGTGTTTTTGATGGCGCTGTCGCTGGCGACCCTGCTGCCGCTGCTCGGTCGGCCGCTCTCGGCGGTCCCGCACAACCGCGTGCTCGCGTACCTGCACACGCTCGCGTTCGCGTGGCTCGTGAAGTTCGGCCTCTGGACGGCCGTGGCGCTCAACCTCCGGGTAGGCGCGTACTTCCCGGATCCCTGGGGGTACTTCGGTATCCTCCTCACGCACCTGGGGTTCGTCCTGGAAGCGTACCTGATCCCCCACTACGGGCGAACTACCCGCGGGGCGCTGGCGCTGGCGCTCGGTTTGCTGTTGCTCAACGACCTGCTCGACTACGGCCTGGGCTACCACCCGCCGCTCCGGTACGAACCGGGCGCGACGCTGGCCGTCGCGTCGGTCGCGCTCTCGCTCTTGACCGTTGCACTGGCTCGGCACGCGTTCGAAACCTCGGGCGACGAGAGCGCCGGATAAACTCTCTCGACCGTCGTAAGCAAGTTTTTCGGCGACGTGAACTGTCAAAAACAGATGTTCGTTTTTTTACGTGGGACGCGGTTACAAACTGTCCGGATGCACCTCCGTCAGGTCGCGCTGGCGTCGATACTAGTCGCGGTCGGGGTCGCACTCGTTGGGGGGACCGCCGCCGCGGCGGACGGCACGCAAAGCGGTGTCAACAACAGCACCGTCTCCGCGTCGACCGCGAGCAACGCCACGCTGGGCGCACAGGTCACCTCGTTCATGCAGTTGAGCGTGGCCGAAACGGGCGCGTCAGTCGACACCGGTATGTGGGCCGCGGCGTTGCGGAACGCCAGCGACGAGGAGCGCGAGGAGCTGCTCGCCCGGCGGACAGCGGCGCTCGAACGACGGGCTGCGACGCTCCGGAACCGGAGCGGGGCGCTCGCCGCCGCACGCCGGAACAGCTCGGTCTCGGCGGGGGACGTCGGCTACACCGCCCGGGCCGCGCGGCTCGCCGGACAGAAGGCGGCGCTCCGTGCGACCGTCAACGAGACGCGGACGGTAGCCCGGTCCGTCGGCGCGAACACCTCGGCTCTCGACGGGATAGACCGGCAGGTCGCCAACGTCACCGTCCCGGAGATGGGGAAGCCGGTCGAGGCCATCGCAAAGACCTCCGGCAAGTCCGGCCAGGGTCCCCCCGGACTCGCTGGCGACGGCCCGGGCAACGGGAGCACCGGGCCGCCCGACCGGGCGGGTAACGGCACCGGAAACGGGCCGCCGGACGCGTCCGGTCTCGGAGACGGTCCGCCCGGCGATGGACCGTCCAGCGATGGACCACCGGGAGACGGTCCGCCCGGCGATGGAACGTCCAGCGATGGACCGTCCGGTGATGGGCCGCCCGGCGATGGGCCGCCCGGAGACGGGAACGCCGGGCCGGAAGCCGACGGGAACGGCGACGGGGCCGGCAATAGCGGCGAACCCGGCAACAGCGGCGATGGAGCCGGAAACGGCGACGCTGGACCCGGCAACAGCGACGGCGGGCCCGGCGACGGGTCGGCCGGGAAACCCGGCGATTCAGGAAAGTCCGGCGGGCCGGGACAGTCGGATGAAGGGTCCGGGCCGCCGTCAGGCGGCGGCGACGGTCCGCCGAAGGACGACCCGGGACAGTCGGGAAGTAAGGGCGGGTCGGGATCAGTCGGTCCCGGCGTCCCCGTCGACGGCAGGAGCCAGGGGACGCCGGCCGGAAACCGATAGACCGGGGGACCCCGGCCGATCCGGCCGTCCGCGGGCCCGCGGGGGAATCGGGTGAGTCAGGCTTATCAACCCCGGCCGCTAACCTCATGTGAATGGATTCCGCGGCGCTGCTGGACCTGCTGGGCAACGAGAACAGGCGCCGGATTCTCCGGCTGCTCGCCCACAAGCCCTGCTACGTGACCGAGATCAGCGAGTACCTGGACGTGAGTCCGAAGGCGGTGATCGATCACCTCCGGAAACTGGAGGACGCCGGGCTGATCGAGAGCCGGACCGACGACCAGCGCCGGAAGTACTTCTACATCTCCCGCAACGTCCGGCTGGAGGTCAGCGTCTCCCCCTACCAGTACGGGACCAAAAGCGCCTACCCGGCGAACCCGAACTTCGACATGACCTCCTGCCGGTACCTCTCGATCGACGTGACGACGGACGGCCAGGAGGAGGACAAGCTCCGCGAACTCGTGGCCGAACTGGAGCGGCTCGAACAGCTGGGCAACGAGCTGTCGCTGGCCCAGCGGTGGGTCCAGGGCCGGCTGACCGACGTGCGCGAGCGACTCGGCGACGAGGTCGGCGACGGCGACGGGCGGCTCCACACCGACGTGATGAGCGCGCTCGCCAACGGCGACACCGGAATCGAGGAGATCAGCGCCCGGATCGAGGTCCCCCCGCGGATCGTCCGGGAGGCCCTGGAACGGCTGGCAGAGCAGGGCGTGGTCGTCCGGGACGGCGAGGAGTGGCGGCTGGCGGACTGAAAACCACGCCCGGTCGAGCAGGATGCCCACGCCCGACGCGAGCCCGCCGGCGGCGACGGTTTCGAGGTACGCGCGCCGTTCGCGGCCCGCCCCGAGCAGGAACCCGGCCGCGAAGACGCCCGCCAGTCCCGCGATCCCGCCCAGAAGCGGGATCATGCCCCCCAGAAAGAGGCCGGCGACCGACAGCACGAGCGCAACGAGGAACGCCCGCACCGAAAAGAGGTTCCCGAGCGTCGAGCCGACCCGCGACCGGAGGCCGCCGCCCGTCTGTTCCGCGGCTGCCGTGGGCTCCTCGTCGAGTCCGAGGTCGTCGAGGTCGACGTCGACGTCGGCGTCGGCGTCGGCGTTGCCCCCCGTTCGGGTCCGCTGGTCCGTGCGTTCGGCCATACCTCCGCGTGGGTGCCCGACGGTCAAGGGCCTTTTCCCCCGCGGGCCGGGACAGGTGGATTCAAGTCGCCGCGGGCGGTAGCCGCGCCCATGAACCCAGGGGACAGAGTCCGGGTCGATCGTGCCGGCGGCACCTACGAGGGGGTCCTGTTGCCCTCGACGACCGCCGAGCACCTGGTCGTGAAACTCGACGGCGGCTACAACGTCGGCGTCGACCGCGACGCCGCCGAGGTGGAGGTCGTCGAGACGGACGTCTACGACATCTCGCCGGGCGAGACCAGCGAGGAATCGCGGGTGGAGTTCGACGAGGACCTGCCGACGGTGTCGCTGATCTCGACCGGCGGGACCATCGCCTCGACGGTCGACTACCGGACCGGCGCGGTGACCGCGCAGTTCGACGCCGAGGACGTGCTCCGGGCGGTCCCCGACTTGGCTGGGCGGGCCAACTACCGCGGTCGCGTCGTCGCCAACATCCTCTCGGAGAACATGACGCCCGCGGTCTGGCAGGACCTCGCCCGCGCCGTCCACGAGGAGATCGCGGCCGGCGCGGACGGCGTGGTCGTCATGCACGGCACCGACACGATGCAGTTTACGGCCTCGGCACTGGCGTTCATGCTCGACACGCCGGTCCCGGTCGTGTTCACCGGGAGCCAGCGGTCGGCCGACCGCCCCTCCTCGGACAACGTGATGAACGCCGTCTGTGCGGTCGAGGCCGCAAAGAGCGACTGCGCGGAGGTGTTGATCTGCATGCACGCCTCGGCCAGCGACGACGCCTGTGCGCTCCACCGCGGGACCCGCGCCCGGAAGAACCACACCTCCCGCCGGGACGCCTTCGACACCGTCGGGGCAGAACCGCTCGGCGAGGTCGACTACGCGGCGGCCTCCGAGGGGGACGACCCGGTGTCGTTCCGCCGCGAGCACGCAGAGCGCGGCGAGACGGACCTCGACCTGGACCCGGACCTAGAGACCGGGGTAGAACTGGTGAAGTTCACGCCCGGTACCGACCCCGCGATGCTCGACTGCCTCGACGACCCGACGGGGGTCGTGATCGAGGGGACCGGCCTCGGCCACGTCAACACCGACTGGATCGACCGGGTCGCGGCCCTCGTCGACGACGGGACGGCCGTCGTGATGACGAGCCAGTGCATCGAGGGACGGGTCTGCGACCGCGTCTACGACACCGGCCGGGACCTGCTCGATGCCGGCGTGATCGAGGGCGAGGACATGCTGCCCGGGACGGCGAAGGTGAAACTCATGTGGGTGCTCGCCAACGCCGCGTCGGTCGCCGAGACGATAAGTACGTGAAAACTCGAATTGAGAATCCAGGCGGAAAGGGTCTGTATCCGCAGATAGCAGAGACTGTTGAGTAAAAGAATTACAGCCACCAGTATGAGATGGTGACGGTCCGCCAGGCCCGGCCCGACGACCACGAGGCCGTCGCGGAATTCACGCGGGACACCTGGCCGGAGCGCGGCGGCGACTACGTCCCGGACGTGTTCCCCAAGTGGGTCGCCGGCGACGGGCCGGACCAGCGGACGTTCGTCGCGGTCGACGGCGACCCGGTCGGCGTCTGCCAGAGCGTCCTCGTCTCCGGACACGAGGCGTGGGCACAGGGGATGCGCGTGGCCCCCGACCACCGGGACGCGGGCGTCGGCCGCCGCCTGAACGACGCGGTCTTCGACTGGGCGGCCGACCGCGGCGCGACCGTCTGCCGGAACATGGTCTTCGACTGGAACCCGCCCGGGATGGCCGCCTCGCGGGCGTTCGGCTACGACCCCGGGCCGGCGCTCCGGGCGGTCCATCCCGAACCCGACCCGGACCCCGGCTACGATCCGGGCGGGTTCGAGGTCGTCGCCGACCCCGACGCCGCCTGGACGTGCTGGACAAGAAGCGACGCACGCGACCACCTGTCCGGCCTGGCGATGGACATAGACGAGTCGTGGGCCGTCGCGGAACTGACCCGCGACCGCCTGGTGCGGACCGCGGACGAGACGGCGCTGTTCGCCGTCCGGGACGACCGGACCCGAGCCGTGGGCTACCGGGTCAGGAAGTGCGACCGCGAGACCGACAACGGGACGACCCGCTGGGCGGAGTACGGACTGGGTGCGTGGCACGACCCCGCGGCCGCGCGGGCGCTGCTGGCCGCCCTGGCCCGCGACGCCGCCGCGGTCGACGCCGAGCGGACGCGCGTGTTCGTCCCCGAGGCGACCCGGCCGATAAGCGACGCGGCCGGTGCCGGCGTCGAGGTCGGCGAGCGCGCGATGTTCATCTTCGAGGCCGACCTGACCGGCAGGTGACGACCCGCCGGCACGGCCGACGCGGCCGGCGATAGGGGGATCTTATTTCCCTCGAAGGAACGCATCCGACAGGGGGAAATCCGGCCCGTACCCGGACCGGCGACCGGGCGCCGCGCGGCGTTACTCGCCGCCTTCGCTGCCGCCGCCGGGAAACTCGACGGTCAGGTCGGTCCAGGAGACGGTCCCCCGTTCGACGATGGCGGCCGGGTCGAGTTCGGGGGCGTCGAGCACCGCGGCCGCGGGCGGTAGCGGCGGCCGACCGTCGCCGGAGACGGTGGGTTCCGTTTCGTCGCCCGCGACCACGCGCATCACCATCCCGAACGGTTCGTGGGGCGTACAGACGAGGTCGTACACACCAGACTGACCGAACGCGTACAGCCAGGTCGACCCCTGGGCCGTGACCGGCGAGGAGAACGCCGGCACGCCGTCGGGGACGCGTTGCTGTCGGCCCTGGTCGGGGTGGTATGCCGTCACGGTGTGCTCGGGGCTGACCGCCTCGAAGGCGACGACGTCGCCGGGCTGGACCGCCAGCCCCGCCGGTTCGAAGAAGAAGTCGAACGGCGGTTCGGCGTCCGAGGGCCTGATCGTCGGCTCCCCGACCCGGAGTTCGACCGTGTGGTCCGGCTGGAACCGCGCCCGAACCTGGGGGGCGAGCGCCCCGCCGCCGGCGATGGGCAGCCCGTAGGTCGCGTCGATACACGGGATGGAAGGGCAGTCCACCGGCCACTCCGGCGTGTCCGCGCCGTCGCCACCGTCCTGCTGTGCGCCCGCGACGCCGCTCCCGAACCCGAGCGCCGCCGCCGCGCCCGCCAGGCGCAAGAACGGTCGCCGGTACCACCGTCCACCGCCTCCGCTCCCGCCGTCGTTCGCCTCGAACATGGCAACAGATTCGTTAACGCATGACAAGAAGCTACCTGCGGCACGGTTCCACGCGCCGATACGTCGGTTCCCACCTGCTGTCGTAGCCCTGGCCCGAACGAAGTCAGGCGTCCCCGGGCCGGCCGTCGGGGACCGGGGCGATCAGTTCCGCCGGGTAGGAGACGGGCCGGTCGAGCAGCGCGTCGAGTTGCTCGTGACAGGAGGCACCGCCCGCGACGACGGTCCGGTCCGGGTGGTCGCGTATCCAGTCGGCCAGTTGCTCGCCCACGTCCACGCTGAGATCGTAGTACTCGGCCTTGTAGCCGAACGACCCCGCCATGCCGCAACACTCGACGTCGGAGGCGATCACGTCGTAGCCCAGTTCGTCCAGAACCGCCTCGACGTAGGCGTCGATCCCGAGCGTCCGCCCCTGGCAGTGGCCGTGGTAGACGACACCCGCGTCCCCCGCGCTCCCGGTGTGTCCGGCGGCGGCGGACGGGAGCGGGCCCGTGTCAGCGCCGTTGGCCAACAGGCCGTAGACGTACTCGGCGAAGTCGTAGGTCGCCCCGGAGAGGCGGTCGGCGGTCCCGTCGGGGACCAGCCGCTCGTACTCCCGGCGGACCATCGCCAGGTCGGAGGGTTCGAGGACGACCACGTCGCGGCCGGCGTCGAGGTGCGGCGCGAGCGCGTCCGCGAGGGCCGCGGCCTGGCCGCGGGCCGTCCCGACCATCCCCTGCGAGAGCGGCGCGCGGCCGCTCTCGGGCAACGCGGGGACGACGACGCCGACGCCGAGGGCTTCGAGCGCACGGACGGCCGCCTTCCCCCGCTCGACGTGGACGTGGTTCGTGTACACGTCGGGGTAGACGACGACCTCCTGGTCCGGTTCGGGGCCGGCCCCGGCGTGGCGGTCCGCGGCCCAGTCGACGAGTGTCTCGCGCCGGAACTCGGGGAGGTCCCGCCGCGGGTCGATCCCGAACAGCCGGTCGAGTGCCAGGCGGACCGGGGTGCTGTCGGCCAGCCAGTTCGAGACGGGGGCGGTCGCGCTCCCGATGGTCGCCAGCGTGCCGAGGTTGCCGAACAGCCGCTTTTGCGGGTCGAGCCCGGCCGGTTCCTCGTCGGGGGCGAGGCCGTCGACCAGGAAGTCGAACGCGCCGGGATCGGCCCCGCGGTTCAGCCGGTCCCTGATCGCGGTGTTGATCCACGGCACGTCGATCTTGACGGGGCAGGCGGGAACGCACCGCGAACAGCCGGTACAGAGGTCGTTGAACTCCGCCGCCGAGTCCGTGCCGTGCACGCCGGCCTCCCAGCCAGTGGCGATGCCGCCGGAGTAGGTGTCGCCGCCGAAGGCGTGGCCGCCGACGGCCTGGAAGTTCGCACACGAGTTCGAGCACGCGCCACACCGGATGCAGTACAGCGTCTCCCGGAGGTCGTCGTCCTCGCGCATCGCCGTCCGGCCGTTGTCGACCAGCACGAGGTGGAACGCGCGGTCGCGGTCGCCGCTCCCGAGCGGGTCGTCCGGCCGGTCGAAATCGAGCGTCGGGGAATCGGTCGCCCCCGAGAACAGAGAGAGGTACCGGGAGATCGGCTGGCCGGTCGCCGACCGCGCGATCAGTTCGACGAACGGCTGGAGCTGTTCGACCGACGGGAGGAGTTTCTCGACGCCCGCGACGGCGACGTGGGCGTCGGGCGTCACCGCCGTCTTCCGGGCGTTGCCCTCGTTGGTCACGAGGACGACGGTCCCGCTCTCGGCCAAAACGAAGTTCGCGCCCGTGATCCCGAGGTCGGCCTCGCGGACTCGCTCGCCGAGGAAGTCGCGGGCGAACGCGGTGAGTTCGTCGGCCGTCTCCAGCGGCTCCTCGGGGTCGAAGTGTGCGTTGAACAGCCGGGCGATCTCGGCGCGTGACTTGTGCATCGCCGGGCCGACGATGTGGGAGGGTGCCTCGTCGGCCACCTGGAGGACGAACTCCCCGAGGTCGGTCTCCCAGACGTCGACGCCCGCGGCTTCGAGCGCGTCGCCGAGACCGATCTCCTCGGTGGTCATCGACTTGCTCTTGACGACCGTTTCGGCGTCGCGGTCGGCAGCCACCGCCTCGACGTAGTCGGTGGCGTCGGCGGCGTCGTCGGCGAGGTAGACGTGGCCGCCGCCGTCCTCGACGGCCGCGGTGACCCGGTCGATCAGCGCCGGCAGGTCCGCGATGGCGTCGGCCTTGATCTCCCGGGCGCGGTCCCGGAGGGCCTCGGTCTCCGCGAAGTCGGCCGTCGCGTCGATCCGGTTTCGGTTCAGCCGCGAGGACTGCTCGCGGATCGACGCGCCCTCCGCGGCCATGAGCCGCCGGATGTGCTCGGCGCGCCGCCTGCGCGAGTCGCTCATCGGTCCTCGACCACGACGACGTGGACCTCCCGGGGGCCGTGGACCCCCTCGACCAGTGCGCCCATGTCGCCGGTCGCGCTCGGCCCGGTGGCGAAGACGACGCTGTCCTCGCCCCGCCCGAACGACGCCGCCAGCCGCTCGAAGGCCGCGTCCATGTCCGGGAGGACGTCGCTCGCGGCGACGACCGCGACGTGGCGCTCCGGGTAGAGACTCACCGGTTCGTCGCCGTCCGGCCGCGACCGGATCGCCAGCGACCCGTACTCCGCGACCGCGAAGGCCGCGGGCGTCACGCCCGTCCGCGCCTCGCGGAGCTGTCGGACGGTCGGGTCGGTCTCGATCCCCGCGTCGTCGAGCGATACGTCCGCGATCGGGACCCGGCTCCCGACGGCCGGGGGCGCGACCGCCTCCCGCAACGCCGCCCGGACGCCGGCCGCGTCGGTCCGGTGGAGGGTCGCTCCGACCCGGCCGAGCGACTCCGCGAACGCCGCCGTGGTCTGGCTCATGCCCCGACTGTACGACGCGCCGGGCTTTTGCTTTGCGCCCGGCGCGGAACGCCGGAGGCCCGCGACCGCCGCGAGCCGGGACGTCAGACGCCGAGGTAGCGCTGGCGCAGGGCCTCGTCCTCGCGGAGGCGCCGGGTCGTCACTTCGGCGACGATCCGGCCCTCGTCGATGACGTAGTGGCGGTCGGCGATGGCCATCGCGGCGGCGACGTTCTGCTCGACGAACAGCACCGTGATCCCCCGGTCGTCGTTGATCTCGGCGATGATGTCCTCGATCCGGCGGACGATGTAGGGCGCGAGCCCCTCGAAGGGTTCGTCGAGCAGGAGCAGGCGCGGGTTCGCCGCCAGCGCACGCGCCATCGTCAGCATCTGCTGTTCGCCGCCGCTCATGTTCCGGGCCGCCTTCCCGCGCATGTCGTCCAGTTCCGGGAACAGCGACAGCACCGTCTCCAGGTCCGCCGGGTCCCGAGCGTGGTTGATCGCCAGCCGGACGTTCTCGACGACCGAGAGCCGCGGGAAACACCGCCGCTCCTCCGGGACGAACCCGATCCCGCGCCTGGCGATCTCGTGGGGCGGGCGACCGAGCAGCGACTCCCCGGCGAACGTGACCGACCCGTCGAGGACCCGCGGCTCCTCGGCCCCCATGATCGCCCGGAGGGTCGTGGTTTTGCCCGCGCCGTTCCGGCCGAGCAGCGAGACGAGTTCGCCGTCCCCGACCGCCAGGTCCACGCCGAACAGCACCTGGCCGGTCTCGTAACCCGCCTCCAGGTCCGACACGGCGAGCAACGGGTCCGCGTCGGTCGGTCCGCCCGCGTCGCCGGCATCACTGCCGGTGCCGGCGTGGGGGTCGGGACCCGTGCCGGTGCTGGTGGCTGTGCCGGCGTCGACGGACCCGGAACTGTCCGCTTCGGACCCGGGTGTGTCCGCGTCGATTCCGGTACCACCGTCGGCCCCGGTGTCGGAGGGGTTCCCGCTCATAGTTCCTCCCTGAGGCCGCCGAGATAGGCGTCCTGAACGGTCCGGTCGTCCCGTATCTCGTCGGGGTCGCCGGTGGCGATCACGCGGCCGCGGTCGAGGACGGATATCCGGTCGCTGATCGACAGCACCACGTCCATGTCGTGTTCGATCAGCAGGACCGTCAGGCCGAGGTCGGTCGCCGTCTCCCGGATGAGGTCGGCGGTGTCGGCGGTCGCGCCGGGGCTCATCCCGCTGGTCGGTTCGTCGAGCAAGAGCACGTCGGGGTCCGTCGCCAGCGCCATGGCGATGCCGAGGCGGCGCTGGTCGCCGTGAGGGAGATTCTTCGCGGCGGCGTCGGGCTGGGCGTCGAGGCCCACCCGGTCGAGCAGGTCGAGCGCCCGCTCGCGCCCGACGGTGGCGGCGTTCCGGAGCAGGTCGAGCGCGAATGACCCCTGGCGCGCGGTCTGGACGACGATCCGGACGTTCTCGACGACGCTCCGGTCGGTGAACAGTTCGTTCGACTGGAACGAGCGGGCCAGTCCCAGGTGGGGCCGTTCGGGCTGTGGCGTGTCGGTGATCTCCCGGCCGTCGAGCCAGACGGTGCCCGCGCTGGGCGCGAGCGCGCCGGTGACGGCGTTGAAAAGCGTCGTCTTCCCGGCCCCGTTCGGGCCGATGATCGCCCGCAGTTCGCCCGCGTGGACCGCCAGCGAGACGTCGTCGACGGCGACGACCTCGCCGAACCGGCGGGTCAGGCCGACGGTCCCCAGCGCGGCCTCGCGCGGGTCGCCGGCCGGCTCGACAGTCTCGGGTTCCCGGCGGTCGTCCCGCCCGTCCTGCCGGGGGGCGTCGCTCACTGGCCACCACCCCGCAGGCGTCCGTAGGCGCGGTCCGCGAGGCCGCGGAGGAACCCCCAGAGGCCGTCACGGGGGGAGATGAGCACGATGACGACGAACAGGAGGCCGAGGAAGAACCGCCAGTACGAGAGCACCCCCGAGAGGTCGACCGTCACCAGCGGATACTCCGCCACCGGCAGGGCGAGCACGGCGAAGTCGGTGAGGTAGTCCTCGGCGAACAGCCAGGTGAACGCGCCGGCGACCGGGCCGAAAAAGTAGTTGGTCCCGCCCAGGACCGCCATCAGCACGGCGTCGCCGCTGGTGAAGACGCTGAACGTCTCGATCGCCGCGCCCTGGTTGTTGATCGCCAGCAGGACGCCCGCGACGGCCGCGAAGACGGCGCTCAGGACGAAGGAGAGGACCTTGTAGCGCTCGGTGTCGACGCCCATCGCCCGCGCGAGGGCCTCGTTCTCCCGGATCGCCAGGAAGGTGTGCCCGACCGGCGAGCGGACCACCTGCCAGAGCCCGAGCATGGCCGCGAGGAAAACCGCCGCGACCAGCCAGTACCAGTCGAACCCGACGGCCCCGAGGACGACCCGGGCCTGCCCGCGGTAGGTCTCGATCCAGGCTGGCAGGGTGTCGCCGGTGATGCCGTTCGACCCGCCGGTCAGCCCGCCGGGGTTCCGGTTGACGACGAAGTAGACGGCCTCCGAGATGGCCAGCGTCAGCATGGCGAAGTAGATCTCGCCCTTCCGGACGATCAGCCGGCCGACGACGTAGCCGAAGGCGGCCGCGAACGCGACGCCGACGGCCGCCCCGACTAAAAACGGCAGGCCGAACCGCGCGCTGCCGATGGCCGCGCCGTACATCCCGAAGCCGAAAAACATCGCCTGGCCGAACGAGAGCAGGCCCGTGAACCCGAACAGGAGGTTGAACGCGGCGACGAACAGCATCCAGATCAAAAGCGTAGTGGCGATCTGCCGGTAGCCGAGCATCCACGGCTGGGCCACCAGCGGCCGCAACAACAGCACCACCGCGACCAGACCGACCGGAACCCGGTAGCGCCACACCGCGCCGGCGAGCCACGAGTCGCCGGTCATTCCAGGAACCCTTCCTCCCCGAAGAGACCGCGGGGCCGCCACAGCAGGACGGCGATCATCACCAAAAACGGGACGAGGCCGCCGATGCCCTCGACGTCGAGCGCGGCGACGCCGGTCACGGTCGCCAGCGACTCCAGGACGACCGACGCGAGGAAGGTCGCCTCCCCGACGAGCAGGCCGGCGACGACGCTGCCGAAGAGGCTGCCGACGCCGCCCACCACGACGACGACGAACGCCAGGATGACGAACGTGCGGTCCATCTCGGGGCCCATTCCGAACTCGGCGGCCTGGAGGACGCCCCCGAGGCCGGCGATCACGGCCCCGAGGAAGAACATCGCGGTGAACCGCACGGGGAGGTTCACGCCGAGAAAGCCCGCCATCTCGTCGTCCTGGACGCCGGCCCGGACGGTGAGCCCGAAGTCGGTCCGGGTGATCAGCAGGTAGACCGCGACGACCGCAACCGCCGAGACCGCGACGGTAAAGAGCCGGAAGGTGCCCACCTGGGTCACGACCAGGTCGGTCGAGGTGGCCAGCGGCGCGGGCACGTCGTAGGCCAGCGGGGCGGCCCCCCAGGCCGCGCGGACGCTCTCCTCGATCATCAGCGTCAGCCCGAACGTCGCCAGCAGACCGATGATCGGTTCCTCGGCGTAGAGCCGCCGGAGTACGGACACCTCCAGCAGGACGCCCACGAGACCGACCGCGACGGGCGCGACGACGAGCGCCGCCCAGAACGACAGCCCGAGCATGGCGACGACGGTGTACGAGAAGTACGCGCCGAGCATGAACAGCGCGCCGTGGGCGAAATTGACGATGCCCATCAGCCCGAGGATCAAAGACAGCCCGAGCGACACCATCACGAGGATCATCCCGTAGACGAGACCGCCGATGGCCTGGTCCAGGAACAGCCCGGGCCGGACGGCCGCCGCGAGCGCGAGCGACGCGACGGCCAGGACGGCCGCGGCCCGTTCGGCCGGCGAGGCCGCCGACAGCGCGGTGGCTACCCGGGCGGGAGCACGCGGGGACTGCCCGCCGGAGCTACCAGTGCTCATGCCCTATAGCTGGCAGCCGGTGGCGTCGCAGGCGCGGGCTACGTCGTCGCCTGCGAACTCCTTCTCGACGGTGAACCACGACTTGTACGGCTGGTCTTGCATCTGGCCCGTCGGCCTGGCCTTGACGTTGAACGTCGGCTGGACGAGCTGGTGATCGCAGGCGCGCCAGTACATCTTCCCGCCGCCTTTCATCGCCTTGACCGGCGAGGTCACCTCGTGGCCCTCCAGTTCGCCGCGGATGTCCTCGGCGGTCGTTCCGCCGGCCCGGTGGGCGGCCCGCACCGCCTGGTCCATCGAGACGTACCCGAGGAAGTGGCGCACGTACGGGTCGGTGTCGTAGCTGTCCGCGACCCGCTGTTTGAACTCGTCGCCGCCGGGGGCGGCCGGCCCCCAGACCTGCCCCGAGATGTCCAGCACGCTGGCGGTCTCCTTGTCGAGCCCCCAGTAGACGACGTCCTCGTTCTGGTGCATCGCCAGGGTGCGGTCGTCGACCCCCTTGTTGATGATCGAGGTCAGCGCCTTCCGCATGTCCAGCCCCGCGATCAGTACGCCGATGCCGTCGGCGTCGGAGGCCTTCGCCTCGTTGACGTACGGCGAGTAATCGTCGTGCGGGAACGGCACCGCGCTCTTGCCGGCGACCGACTTCCCGTTGTCCTCCAGGATGTTCGTGACGGCCTGCTGGGCGGTCTGGCCCCACGTGTAATCGGAGTACAGCAGGTACCAGGAGTCGGCCGCGCCGGCCATCTCCTGGCCGATGGTGTTGGCCAGCATCGAGTTCGAACACGTCGGCCGGAACATGTACTCGGCACACTGGCCGCCCGTGATCGCGTCCGAGTGGGCCCCCGTCGGGAAGTAGGCAACGCTGTTGTCGGACGCCCAGGTCCCCATCTTGATCGCAACGGCCGAGGAGACGCCGCCCATCGCCACGTCGATGCCGTCCTGGGTGACGAGCCGTTTCATCCGTTCGAGCCCCGTCGCCGGGTTCACCTCCGTGTCGCCGGTGGCGATGTCGATGCTGACGCCCAGTTCCGACTCCAGGTCCTCGGCAGCCAGTTTCGCGCCGTTGAGCTCCGCGTTCCCGAAGACCGCGAAGGGTCCCGACAGCGACGTCGCCACCCCGACCGTGATCGAGTCGATGCCGCCGCCACCGGCCGTGGTGCCCCCGCCGTCGCCACCGTCGCCACCGCCGCCATCGCCGCCGTCACTGCCGTCACCGCCCTCGCCGTCGCCGCCGCCGTCACCGTCACCGCCACCACCACCGCCACCGGTACAGCCGGCCAGCCCCGCGATGCCGGCCGTCCCGAGTAGCGCCGTCCGTTTGAGAATCCGACGCCTGTTCGTCCCGTCGACCGCGTCGTGGTCCTGCATGGCATGCAACTGTGGGGTAGAATAGTTAAAGGTAGCAGAATCGCGCTCGGCGTCAGCTACTTTGTGGCCCGGTCCGAAGAGCCGCCACCATGCCCTGTAGGTGTTCGAACCACGCGAAACGAGGCGCAACTGCCGGGGCGAGCGTCGGTGCCCTCCTGGGCGCACCGCTCGGCCCGGTCGGTGCCGGCATCGGGGCCGGCTTCGGCGGCGCGACCGGCTATCTCGCCGGCTACGCGCGCGACCAGGTGTCGCCCTGACGCATCCTGACCCGGGTGCGACCCGATCCGAATGCGGGTGGACGCCACCCACCGACCCTTTTCCCGGCCGGCGTCGTATCCCGGAGGGATGTACGACCGAGTCACCCTCGACGACGTCGAGGAACGCGACGTGGAGGGGATCGAACCGGGGCTGCTGGCGGTCGGGTACCACCTCCGGCCCGGGAAGATGCGCCAGAGCGTCTGGCAGTTCGACGCCGGCGAGTCGAACAACTGGCACCGCCAGCGCGAACAGGAGGAACTGTACGTCGTCCTCGACGGGACCTTCGAGGTGACCGTCGGGAGCGACGAGGGCGCGAAAAACGGCCCCGGTCACGACCCGGACGGAGACGGGGCGGACGGGACGCCCGAGACGTTCGAAATCGCACGCGGTGACTTCCTGGTCGTCCCGCCGGAGTCGTGGCGGCAGGTGACCGCGCGCGAACCCGCGACGCTGCTGGTCGTCGGCGCGCCGAACGTCAAGGACGACGGGGTCCTCCCCGGGGAGAGCTAGCCGCCGCTGACCGGCGGGAACAGCGCGAGTTCGTCGCCGGCGTCGAGGGACGTGTCGTACCCGCTGGCGGCAGTAAAGGGGTTCTCGCCGTTGTGGAGCAGGCGGATGTGGTCCCGGAGGTCGCCGTCGTCGTCGAGCACCAGCGGTTCGAGGTCGGGGTGCTCGTCCAGCAGCGCGTCGAGCGCGTCGCCGACCGTCCCACCGGGATCGACGGACACCTCGACCTCCCGGGCCCCGGCCGCCTCCGCGAGATTGGCGAAGAGTTTCCAGCGCATCGTGTCAGAGCCACGGCGGGCCGGCCCAAAGAGGCTTCCGGGCGCTAGTCGTCTGTGTTCGGGGACGCGACGGGGGCGTCCCGGAGTTCGCCGCCGTTCGCGGCGAGTTTCCGGAGCGTCTCGGGGGCGCGGACCACGTAGAGCGTCTCCCCGCCGGCGGGATACCGGTCGACGGCCCTAGTTCCGGTCGACCACGAGCACGTCCGTCTCGACGTCCTGGAGGCGCTCGAACGTCGGCGGCGAGACCAGCCGCGAGGCGGTACTGCGGTCCCGGCTCGCGCCCACGATCAGCAGGTCGTACGCCGGGGCCGTGTCGGCGAGAAATTCGAGGAGGTCGGCGCGGGCGACGCGGGTCTCGATCGGCCCGGAGAACGCCTCCACGACGTCGGCGAGCATCCCCTCGGCGGGCCGGCGGTGCTGCTCGCTGTCGATGCAGTGGCTGACGCTGACGTGGCCCGTCTGTCCGGCCAGGCGGACGGCGAAGTCGACCATCTCGTGGGCCACGTCGCCGGCCCGCCGGATCGGGACCATCACCGACCGCCAGCGGGTCCGGCCCGCGACCGACCGGTGGACGACCACGTCGACGTCGCCCCGGAACAGCCTCCTGACGTACGTCGAGAGGCCGCCGTAGTACTCCTCGTACGGGGCCGCGATCAGATCGCAGTTGGCCTCCCTGGCGGCCCGGAGTGTCGTCGTCGCGGGGTTGCCCCCGTCGACGGCGACGACCACCTCGCAGGGGACGCCGATCCGGGTCTCGATCCGGCCGGCCCGCTGTTCGAGTTCGGTCGCCTGCCTGGCGACCGGGTCGTCCTCCCGGCCGGCGGTCGGGGGCGGCCCGTCGGCCGGTGCCCGCGGGTGGTGGAGGCTGTCGTCCCCGAGGTGGGCGCGCTCGGCCGCCGCGGCCGCCCGGGAGGAGACGAGGTCGAGGAGGATCACCTTGCCCGCGTCGTGGGCGGCCGCCAGCCGCGCGCCCAGCATCGCGGTCGGCTCCGGGCGCTCCCCGCGCATCGGCACCAGGACGTGGTCGTCGCCCTTGACGGACTCGTAGAGGATGCGCGCCCGGCGCTCGTAGAACTGCTCGCGCCAGAGGAGAAACGCCCCCGCGACGAGCAGACTGGAGAGGGCGATGCTGACGACGTACTCGATGCTGGTCGTGCGGGTCACCAGCGCCAGCAGCGCCGTCGAGTACGCGGCCGGCTCCTCGATGTCCAGCGCCCAGGTCGCCGCACCGGTCAGGAACACCGCCAGCGCCGCCCCGACCGGCGAGACGCTGCCGACCGCGCCGCCGCCCGCACCGCCGCCCGCACCGCCGTTGAACAGCACGCCCTGGGGTGCCAGCGTCAGCGCCGCCCAACCACAGAACGCGCCGGCCGTCAGCCCGCCGACGAACCTGACCGGCGAGGCGTACTCCCCTTCGGGATCCGCAAACAGCATGTACGTCCCCGCGGCCAGCGGCGGGAACAGCAGATACGACAGCTGCGGGACCACGTTCGACAGCGCCGTGACGACCGCGATCAACAGCGGCACGAACACCAGCACCGACAGGTGGATCAGGTTGTTCGTCGCCTCGATCCACCGGCGGAACTCCCGGAGTTCCCGCCGTTCGATCCGCCGGAGCCGCGCCAGGACGTCGCGCAACCGCGCGCGGAACCGGTCGAACATGTCTCCCCGTTCCTGGCGGGAATTAAGTGACTTTCGTTACAGCGGTTCGAGAGGAAGTCCGACGCGGCGAGGGAGACTCAGAGGGAGGCGGCCGCTTCCAGCGAGAGGCCGATGGCCCGCTCGACGTTGTTCCGCGCCTTCGGGGGCAGTTCCCCCTCGTCGGTCTCGCCCTTCTGGGTGCCCGCGACGAGGTTGCCGTCGACCGTACAGATCGCGCCGGCGCGCATCCCCTTCCTGCGGGCCAGCGAGAAAATCGCCGCCGCCTCCATCTCGACTGCCAGCAGGCCCGCCGCGGACCAGGCGTCGACGTACTCCTCGGTCTCGGCGTAGAAGGCGTCGTCGGTGGCGACCGGCCCGACGTGGACCGCCTCGTCTTTCGCCTCGGCGGCCTCGACCAGGGCGGTCACGACCCCGTGGTCCGCGACGGCCGGCACGGTCTCGCGTTCGTAGCGTTTCGTCGTCCCCTCGTCCTTGGCGGCGGCCGTGGCGACGACCATGTCGCCGACCTCGATGCCGGGCTGGAGCGCACCCGTGGTGCCGACCCGGAGCAGCGTCTCGACGCCGACCGCGTGGAGTTCCTCGACGGCGATGGCCGCCGACGGCGACCCGATCCCCGTCGAACAGATCGTCACCGGCCGCCCGCCGTAGGTGGCGTTGACGAGCTTGTACTCCCGGTTTTGCGCGACCGTCTCCGCGTCGCTACACTGGGCGGCGATGCGGTCGACCCGGCCAGGGTCGCCCGGCACCAGCGCCAGGTCGGCCAACTCGCCCGCCTCCACGAGCAGGTGGGGTTGCTTGCCCATGGCCGCTACTCCGGGGGGCTGGTAGAAAACCCTTCAGGACGGCGGTCGATCCGCCGCCGCGTTCGATCCATCGAGGCGATGCGGCCCGCAAGCCGACGGAAATCCGGACGCCGACGCGGCCCGCAAGCCGACGAGAGCGACCGCGCAGCCCCGATTTCGATCGCCGGATCAGCCGCTCTCGGGGGCGTCCCCGCCGTCGGGTGACGGCGCGAACACCAGCACGGCGGTCGCGTCCGTCGCCGCCCGGGGGGAGATTTCCCGGTCACCGCTGAACTGGACGAGCTGGCCGGCCTCGACGGCGTGGGTCTCGTCGTCGAGGGTCAGTTCCAGGCGTCCCGACAGCAGGTGGAGGACGATGTCGGTCCCCGGGTGGGTGTGCCGGGGAACGGCCTCGCCCGCGTCCAGCGCGAGCCGGACCGTCCGCGGCCGGTGGTCGTCGAAGACGTCCGCGTGTGGCGTCCCGTCGAGGTCGGCGAGCGTCGTGATCTCCATGCCCGCCGGTTCCGCGGGAGCGACAAGGAACCTTGCCCCGCAGACGTTCGGTCGCCGCGACTCGAACAATCGGCCTATCCGCGGGGCCCTCTTCGTCCGGCCCGTCCGGGTCGCACCGGCCGCGGAATCGCCGGGGCCGCGACCGGCCGCTACACGACCGCGTTGACCGGCGATTCCCCGCGGTCGAACCGGCGGTAGTTCTCCCGGACCAGCGTTGTGATCCGCCGGTAGTAGTCCCGGGTCGCCGCGGCGGCATGGGGCGTGACGATCACCTCGTCCATGTCCCACAGCGGGGAGTCCTCGGGGAGCGGCTCCCTCTCGAAGACGTCCAGCGCCGCGCCGGCGATTCCCCCGGCTTCGAGGGCGGCGACGAGTGCGTCCTGGTCGATCACGGGGCCGCGAGCGACGTTGACGAGGTAGGCGTCCTCGCGCATCGCGTCGAGTTCCGGCGCGCCGACCAGTCCCTCGGTCCCGTCGGTCAGCGGGACCGCGAGGACGACGAAGCGGGCGTCCGCGACCGCCTCCTGCAGGTCGTCGGGGGTCAGCACCGTCCCGACGTGATCGACGGGGATCGGCGTGCGCTTGACGCCCGTGACGTCCATGCCGAGCGCGTCGGCGCGGGCGGCCACGCCACGGCCGAGCGTCCCGAGACCGACGACGGTCGCGCGCTCGCCCGAGAGCGTGAACGGCTCGTCCCACGCCGGCCACGACCACTCCCGGCGTTCCTGGCTGGATCGGTGGGCGTGCAGGCGGCGCGCGAAGGCCGTCATGTACCCGACGACTGTCTCGCCGACGGCGTCGCCGTGGATGCCGGTGCTGTTTGTCAGCCTGATCCCCCGCCGTTCGAGTTCTGCGAACGGGAACCGGTCGACGCCGGCCTGGATCGAGTGGATCCAGCCCAGGTCCGCCTCCAGGAAGGCCGCGTCGTAGGCGAAGGTCACCAGCCCGTCGCAGTCGCCGAGGGCGGCGTCGTCGGGCACGACCCCCACGGGACCGACGTCGGCCAGTTCGTCGCGGAGCACGCCCGGCGGGAACACCTGCTCGACCGAGTGATGGATCCCGAGATACATCCGCCCCCGGCTTCGGGACCGAGCGGTATAGAGGCTACCGGTCGCGGGGTCGCCCGATCCCTGGACGCTACCGAACATAATCTATTGTATCTCTTCCGAACAGCGACACTCCGTCGAGAGAGGCCGCGTCCCTCGAACGTCAATCAGGTGCCCAAACATGCCTTAATTCGTGTATTTTAGCCACGATAAATCAATAATACGCCACAAATGACATAGAATATGTTATTCTGTATCTCGGCGGAGAGCGGGAGGATCGGTCTACCACAGAATCGACTATAATTTATATTATTCGTACCGGCGTTCTGAGTCGGTTCGAAACCGGGGTCCGAGTCGAGCAGGGGGACGTTCACGGGTGAGGGGGGCGACGGGGCAGGGCGCGCCCGGCCGCGGCAAAACACTGAATACCGAGCGCGGCGAGAGCGCAGGCGATGAAGGCGCTCGTCCTCGACGGGGAGTGGAGTCCGCGGTCCGGGTACGACCTCGCCGAGACGGAACGACAGCGGCGGACGGCGATGGACGCCTCGTCGGTCTGGCGGGAGCCGACGCTCCGGGTCGCCGAGCGCGAACGGCCGGAGCCGGCGGCCGACGAGGTGCTGGTGGCGGTGCGGTACGCGGGGGTCTGCGGGAGCGACATCTCGCTGATCGAGACGGACAAGCAGGGGTACGTCCACTACTCGGCGTACGCGAGCCTGCCGAACGTGCTCGGCCACGAGTTCGCCGGCGAGGTAGTCGAGACGGGGTCGGACGCCCGGCTGTTCGAGCCGGGCGACCGCGTGACCGCGGAGGTGACCGACTACTGCGGGCGGTGCGACCAGTGCCGGAACGGCTTCACGGGCCACTGCGAGAACTTCGAACAGCTGGGGTTCACGATCCCCGGCGCGTTCGCGGAGTACGTCGCCGTCCCGGAGAAGCTCTGTTACGACGTGTCGTCGCTGTCGGCCGTCTACGACGACGAGGACGCGCTCATGCGGGCGGCGGTGACGGTCGAACCGAGCACGATCACCTACCACGGGCTGTTCGGCCGCGCCGCCGGCCTCCGCCCCGGCGACTACTACGCCTTCCACGGGCTCGGCCCCATCGGCCTGACGGGGATGAACGTCGCCCGTGCGGCCGGCGCGGGGGTCGTCGTCGGCTTCGAACCGTCCGCCGAGCGCCGCGCGGTCGCCCGCGAGGCGGGCTTCGAGCACGTCTACGACCCGACTGAGACCGACCCGACCGCGGCCGTCGCGGAGGCCACCGACGGCGCGGGCATCGACGTGCACGTCGAGACGGCCGGCGCGGTGCGCGCGACCTACCCCGCCATCGAGCGGACGCTCGCCGAGACGGCCAACGTCGTCCACATCAGCAACGCGGGCGAACCCGCGCCGGTCGACATGCGCCACTACCAGGCCAGCGCCGCCCAGATCTACGGCGCGGAGGGCCACACCGGCGACCGCATCTTCCAGGGGGTCATCCGGCTGATGGCCGCCGGCCACCTCGACAACCGCCCGCTGATCACGGCAACCTACGACTTGGACGACGCCGACGCCGCGATCCGCCGTGCCGCCGAGCGCGTCGACGGGAAGATCCTCGTCGAGGTGTAGCTACCACGTCATCCAGTCGGGGTCCTCCAGCCGCACTCTCCGGTCGATCGACTCGATCCGCTCGACGTCCCCGGGGTCGAGGTCGATCTCCCGCGCGGCCAGGTTCTCGCGGGCGTGGGTCGGGCTGCTGGTCCGCGGGATCGCGGCCACGCCGTCCCGGTCGAGCAACCACGCCAGGCTCACCTGCGCCGGCGTCGCGTCGTGTTTCTCGCCGATCTCGACCAGTTCCGGGACGTCGAACACCTCGCCCTGGGCGACCGGCGAGTACGCGACGACCGTCACGCCCCGCTCGCGCATCGCCGCCACGAGGTCGTCCTGGGGGAGCAGCGGGTGACACTCGACCTGGTTGGCCAGGATCGGCGCGTCGAGAATCTCCCGGGCGCGGTCGACGTCCGCGACGGTGTAGTTGCTCACGCCGACGTGCTCGACGACCCCCTCGGCGTGGAGGTCGTCGAGGACCGGCAGGACGACGTCGATCTCGTCCCGGTGTCGCGGCCAGTGGTGGTACAGCAGGTCGATGGTCTCGACGCCCAGCCGCTCGCGGCTCCGCTCGACGGCCTCGCGGACGTACTCCGCGGTCGGGTCGGGCTCCTCGAAGTGGGCGACCTTCGTCGCCACGAACAGGTCCTCGCGGTCCACGTCGGCCCGCTCGATGGCCGCGCCGACTGCCGCCTCGTTGCCGTACAGCCGGGCGGTGTCGACGTGGCGGTAGCCCGCCTCGATCGCCGCCGCGACGACCCGCGTCCCCTCGTCGCCGGTGAGACTATACGTCCCGAATCCGAGCCGGTACGGTTCGCGTTCGAGCACGTCTCGTTTCTCGACGCTCGACGACTAATAGCTGACGAGACGCGGTACTCGACGGCTGATCGCCGACGGGACGCGAAACGGACATCTCCCCGATCTATCGACGAAATCCAGCCGCGGTTCGGACGGCCGGAACCGTCGCACGGAGGCCTACAGGCCCTTCCCTTCGAGGTCGGCGAGGTCCCACTCGCCCGTGATGATCGCCCCGGAGTCGGGGTTGTCGGGTTCGACGACGGCCTCGACGACCGCTGGACCGTCGTGGTCGAGCGCGCCGGCGAGGGTGTCCGCGAGGTGCTCGGGCTTGACGACGCGCTCGGCGAAGTCGACGCCGAACGACTCGGCGGCCCCGACGAAGTCGACCGCCGCCTCCTCGCTGAACGGCGTGTCGAGTACGCGGTCCCAGCCGTACTTGTCGACCTGGAGGTTCCGGATCGACTTCCAGCCCTCGTTGTTGAGCACCAGATAGACCAGGTCGACGCCGTGTTCGACCGCGCAGGCGACCTCCTGGATGGTCATCAGGAAGCTCCCGTCGCCCTCGACGTCGACCACCGGCCGGTCGGGGCGCGCGAGTTTCGCGCCGATAGCCGCCGAGACGCCGAATCCCATCGTCGAGTAGCCGCCACACGAGATGTTGGTCCGCGGCTCGTAGACCGGGAACTCGGGGTTGGTCGTCTCCTGGGGCTGGCCGGCGCTGGAGACGACCATCCCCTCCCGGGGCAATACCTCGCGCAGGCCGGCCAGCACCCGCGAGATGCTCATCGGCACGTCGTCGCTGTGGCGTTCCTGGACCTGCTCCTCCCAGTCGGCCCAGAGCCGCTGGATCTCGTCGTAGTAGTCGTTGTCCGCCGTGCCCACGGGGTCGAGCCGCTCGGCGGCCGCGTCGTGGAGCTGGCCGGTGACGACCTTGGCGTCGCCCTGGATGCCGACCTCGACGGGGTAGTTCTTGCCGATCTCCTCGGGGTCGATGTCGACGTGGATCAGCTTGCTGGGCGGGATCTCGAAGCTCACGCCCGGCTCGAACGACGACGTGTGGAGGTCCGAGAACCGACAGCCCAGCGCCAGCACCACGTCCGCGTTGCTGGCGAGTTCGTTGCCCGCCGTCGAGCCGATCCAGCCCGCGTAGCCGACGAACAGGTCGTGGTCCTCCGGGATGATCCCCTTGGCCTGGAAGGTCGGGATCACGGGCGCTGTGAGGTGCTCGGCCAGCGTCTGCACCTCGTCCCAGGCCTCGGAGAGCATGGTCCCGCCGCCGGCGACGATCACCGGCCGGTCGGCCTCCGCCAGCAGGTCCGCCGCCTCGGCGACGTGCTCGGGGTCGCCGCCCGGTCTGCTGTGCGAGCGCGAGGTGGCCGGGTCCGGGATCTCGACGTCCGCGACCGCGCCCTGGACGTCCATCGGTACGTCGATGTGGACGGGACCGGGGCGACCCTCCAGGGCGATCTGGAACGCCCGCCGCAGGACGCGGGGCAGCCGCTCGACGTCGTGGACGGTGAAGCTCTGCTTGGTGACCGGCTCCATCACCCGCGGGAAGTCGCCCGGCCGGTGCCGGTCGAGTTCCTGGAGGATGCCCTGGCCGTACTCGTGGGTCTGTGGCGCGCCCGTAAAGATCACCATCGGGATCGAGTCGACGAACGCGGTCGCCGCCCCGGTGACGGTGTTGGTCGCGCCCGGACCGATCGAGGTGAACACGGCCAGGGGCTCGCCGCTGGCGCGGGCGTACCCGTCCGCGAGGTGGACCGCGCCCTGCTCGTGGCGCGGCTGGATGACCTCCACGTCCACGTCGTTGAACGCGTCCAGCAGGTTCGTGCTCCCGTGTCCCGGGATGCCGACGAGGTACTCGACGCCCTCCCGTTCGAGGTACTCGGCGATGATCTCGCCGCCGTTTAGCTCGGGCATAACTACCCAGAAACGTCGGCAGCGCTCGTCAAAAAGATTCGGGTTCGCGGGGGCGAGCGGCTCCCGTCCGGCGGTCTCCGGCAAGCGTTCGCCGGCGCGAAGGGCGATCCCCCGTGGGTCGGATCGTGCCGTCGCCGGCCAGCTACAGCGACGGGATCACCTCGTCGCCCATCACCTCGAAGAAGCGCTCGGGGTCGGGGCTGGTGTTGCCCACCGCGATGCGGTGAAAGCCCATCTCGGCGTACGCCTCGAGCTGAGCGGCGATCTCGGCGGGGTCGTCGGCGATGACGAACTTGTGCTCGATCTCCTCGCGGGTGGCGTGGACCCCCTCGGCCTCGATCTCCTCGGGGTTCGAGAGACCGCGGTCGAACACGCCCTGGGTCGTCGCCCGCCATGGCGCGGTCGCCTCGTAGGCCCGGTCGTAGTCCGGGTCGTACGACGCCGTGACCAGCAGCGTCGTCTCCATGGCGTCCGGGTCGCGGCCCTCCTCCTCGGTGTATGACCGGACCGCGGGGTAGAGCCGCTCGGTGTACTCCTCGCCTTTGACGACGGTGATGAACCCGTCGGCGTACCTGGCCGACAGCCGGGCGGTGCTCGGGCCGTTCGCCGCGACGTGGATCTCCGGCGGCTCGTCCGGCACGGTGTAGAGCCGTGCCTCGTCGAGCTGGAACCGCTCGCCGTCGTAGTGGACGAAGCCGTCGGCGTCGACCTCGGCGTCGGTCTCGATGTCGGTCCCCCACAGCGCGTGGACGATTTCGAGGGTCTGCTCCAGGCGGTCCCGCCGCTCGGGGTACTCGGGCCAGTCGAACCCGAGGGGTGTCTCGTTCATCGCCTCGCCCGTCGAGAGTCCGAGGACCACCCGCTGGTCGTGGAGCACACCCAGCGTGGCGAACGCCTGGGCGATCAGCCCCGGGTGGTAGTGACCCGTCGCCGGCGTCACGCAGGTCCCCATCGGCAGGTCGATCCGCTCGGCGGCCGCGCCCATCCACGACCAGGCGAAGCCCGACGACCCCTGGCTGTGGAACCACGGGTGGAAGTGATCGGAGGTCCAGACCATGTCGAACCCTGCGGCCTCGGCCCGCTCGGCGAACTCCAGCAGCCGGTCGGGTTCGTACTGCTCCTGGTGTGCCATGTAGTCGACGGCGACCATACCTCCGGTTGGGACGCCCGGACAAAATGGTTTGTGTCACGTCGTCGGGTCCGCGGCGGCGAAGCGCTCGCCGCGTGGCCGCGCCCGCTACTCGGCTTCGGCCCGGGAGGCGGCGACGCGCTGGCGCTGGTCGCCCCCCTCGGCGATGCGCTCGCCGCTATCGAGGTCGAAGCCGTGGATCAGTTCCTGCTGGATCGTCAGCCAGACCTCGTCGTTGCGGGCGACGTCGATGGTGCTCGGTGCCTTGACTGTCAGCTCCAGCGGGTCCTCGTCCTCGCCGACGAGCACGTCGATCAGTTGCTCGTCGCCCATCGGCTCGGTGACCTTCACCTGCCCCCGGATGGCGTTGTCGGTCTGGGCGGTGTGGAGTTTGAAGTACTGGGGGCGGACGCCGATCTCGAAGCGGTCGTGGCCCTCGTAGCGGGCGGCCACCTCGTCGTCGAGGTCGACCGCGAACTCCGCGGCCCCGTGGACGGGCCGGATCGTCCGCCCGTCGCGTTCGACCTCGATGAAGTTCATCGTCGGGCTGCCGATGAAGCCGGCGACGAACCGGTTTTTCGGCTCGTGGTACACCTTGTCGGGCGACCCGACCTGCTGGATGTTGCCGTCGTCCATCACGATCAGCTTGTCCCCCAGCGTCATCGCCTCCTCCTGGTCGTGGGTCACGTACAGGGTCGTGATCCCCAGGTCCTGCTGGAGGACCTTGATCCGGCTGCGCATGTCGACTTTCAGCTTCGCGTCGAGGCTCGCCAGCGGCTCGTCCATCAGGAAGACCGCCGGCCGGCGGATCATCGCGCGCCCGAGCGCCACCCGCTGGCGCTGCCCGCCCGACAGCTGGCCGACGTCGCGGTCGAGGAGCTCCTCGATCTCGACCATCTCGGCGACCTCCCTGGCCCGTTCGCGGCGGGTCTCCTTGTCGACGCCGTCGACCTTCAGCGGGTAGGAGATGTTCTGCCACACGTTCATGTGCGGGTACAGCGCGAACTGCTGGAACACCATGGCGATGTTCCGGTTTTTCGGGTGGACGTCGGTCACGTCGTGGTCGCCGAGCCTGATCGTCCCCTCGGTGGGTTCGGTCAGCCCGGCCAGACACCGCAGCGTCGTCGTCTTCCCACATCCCGACGGCCCGAGCAACACCGCGAACTCGCCGTCGTCGACGGTGACCTTGATGTCCTCGACGGCGACCGTGTCGCCGTATTTCTTCTTGATCGAGTCGTACGTAACGCGAACCATTGTTTGTGTAAGTCTCCGTGAATAGGTTTATGTTTTTCGTCGGTTCGGCCCCGCGGGGACGGTTACTTCTGGACCGCCCCCATGCTGAACCCGCTGACCAGTTGTTCCCGGGCGACGAAGGCAAACACCAGCACCGGCACGAGTGCGATGGTGCCGGCGACGCTCATGTTCACCCACTGCACCGAGTACTTCGTGATGAACGACGCCAGTCCGACGGGGATCGTCATCGCGCTGGCGTTCTGGCTCAGGATGATCGCGAACAGCAACTCGTTCCAGGTGATGATGATGGTGAAGATCGCCGACGCGATCAGCCCCGGTTTCACCAGCGGCAGCACGATCTTCACGAAGGCCCCGACGTGGGTGTGCCCGTCGATCATCGCGGATTCGACGATGCTCCGCGGGACCTCCTCGAAGAACCCCTTCATCATCCACACGGCGAAGGGGATGTTGAACATCACGTAGGTGAGGATCAGCCCCGGGAGGGTGTTCACCAGCCCGAAGCTCCGGTAGATCACGAACAGCGGGATGATCGTCACGATCGGCGGCATGAACCGCGTCGAGAGGATGTAAAAGGGCAGGTGGAAGTCCAGGTTGTACGGGAAGTCGAAGGCGACGAAGCCGTAGGCGGCCGCCGCGCCGATCGACGTGGCGATGATCGTCGTCACGATGGTGACGATGACGCTGTTGAGGATGAACTGGAAGAACTCCGGGCGCTGGGCGAAAAGCGCCGCGAAGTTGCCGAGCTGCGCGTCGAACGGAATCCACTGGGGCGGGAACGACAGCAGCGTCTCCCGCGTTTTCAGGGTCGCCGTCACCAGCCAGTAGACCGGGAACAGCGTCCACACCAGGAACACGCCCAGACCGGCGTACACCGCCAGCTTTGCCAGACCGGTTTCGACGAGGCGTTCGTAGAGCTGTTCGAGGTCGGACTGTTCGCCGTACGGTTGCGCGGTGTCTTGTTCGGTTGCCATGTCAGAACTCCACCCCCGCGATCTTGACGAACGACATCGCCAGGATCAACACGACCACCAGCAGCGAGACGGCCATCGCCGCCGCCTCGCCGTAGTTGCTAAAGCGGAACGCGACCCGGTACATCTGCATGCTGATGACGTTCGTGCTCGATCCGGGACCGCCCCGGGTGAGGATGTACACCTTCGCAAACACCCGCAGCGCGTCGACCACCCGGATGATCAACACCAGGACGATCAGCGACTTGAGATACGGCAGCGTGATGTGCAGGAACCGCTGCCGGCGCGAGGCCCCGTCCATGATCGCGGCCTCGCGGATGTGGTCGGGCACCGACTGGAGCCCCGCGAACATCACCAGCACGACCAGCGGCGTCCACTGCCAGATGTCGGTCAGGATCACCGAGATCAGCGCGAACTGGGGTTCGCTGATCCAGCCGACGTTCTGCCCGAGCAACGGCTGGCCGATGATGAAATCGAGCAGCCCGCTGGGGGCGTACAGCAGCCGCCAGATCAGCCCGATGACCGTCGGCGAGAGGATCATCGGGATCAGGATCAGCGTCTGCCAGAGTCCCCGGAGCTTGATCTTCTTGTTGAGCAACAGCGCGATTGCGAACCCGAGCAGGAACTCGACCCCGACCGCCGCGACGACGAACTTGAACGTGACCCACAGCGAGGTGTGGAAGTCGCCGTTGCTCAACAGGTCGACGTAGTTGCCGATCCCGACGAACCGGCGGCCGGTGGGGATGTAGTTGTGCAGCGAGATCTCCAGCGCCCGCAACAGCGGCACGAACGTCAGCGAGAACAACACCAGCACCGCCGGCAGCGTCAGCAACCACTTGAGGTGGTCGTCGATCCACAGCAACAGCCGCTCCCGGGGGCCCTCGTCCCCCGCCGAAACGATGGCGTCTTCGGATGCGGAACCGAACTGTGTGTCCGTGGCCATGACCTTACTCGTAGTAGCCGGCGTCTTCGAGCGTCGATTCGATCTCGTCGTTGATCGTCGTCATCGCCTCCTCGGGCGAGGTGCTACCCGACAGCGCGCTGTTGAGGTTCTGCCCCTGCGTGACCGCGATCTCGTTCCACAGCGGCGTGCGGGGCCGCCACTGCGCGGTCTGGAGACTGTCGTACAGCGCCTGGAACCACTGCTGTGCGTCCATGTTGTCCTGGAAGGTGTCGTGGCGGAACGGGACGCCGCCGAGTTCGACGTACCTGTTCTGGGCCTCCTTCGAGATCGTGGACCGGATGACCCGGCCCGCCGCCCGCTTTTTGGCGTCGCTGACGTAGCTGTTGATCCCGGCGATCCAGTTGCCCTGCTGTGGGGCCCGCCGGACGCCCTCCGGGATCGGCGTGAACGCGATGTTGTCGGCCTCGTCGGCCTGTTCGGGGTCCAACAGCAGCGACGCCGCCGAGGGCCAGGCCGGGGACTGGGCCGCGCTGCCGTCGGCCAGCCCGCTGAGCACCTGGTCGCTGTCGAACGAGGTGACCCCGTCCGGGCTGATCGACTCCAGGTCGTTCACGTAGAAATCCAGCGTGTTGACGCCCCTGTCGCTGTCCCACTGGTAGCGCCAGTTCTCGTCGAACATGTTCCCGATCCGGCAGTTGCCCAGCCCGAAGAAGTTGGCGTTGATCGGGTTGCCCCGCTTCCCGCGGATGATGTACCCGTTCGCGCCGTCGATCTGCTCGTCGATGGCCTGCCCCGCGCTGAGCACGTCGTCCCAGGTCTTCGGCGGTGCAGAGGCACCGACCTGCTCGTAGTAGGCCTCGTTGTACGCGAACAGCTGCGTGTTCCCGACGACGATCTGCCCGCGCAACTGCTCTTCCATCCCCTCCGCGGAGGGCACGATCGGACCGCGGGGAGCCGGCCAGGTTGCGATGTCGATGGTGGTGTCGATGATCTGCTCTTCCGGGATGTCCTCGGGCATCCACTGGCGGATTGGATCGACGTCCATCGCCAGCTGCGGGAACCACGGATCGTCCATGTAGACGATGTCGTAGGCCTGCCCCTGCGTGTTCAGGACGCTGCTCGTCTTCTCGAACAGGTTCGCGTACGGGAACAGCGAGACGTTGACCTGCACTCCCGCGTCGTCCTGTACGTAGTCGTTGATCAGCCGCTTGAACAGCCGCCCGGACCCCTCGACCGCGGCGATGGCGATCTCGTCCGCGACGTCTGCCTCGCCCGTCGACCCGCCGTCGCCGCCGTCGCCACCACCGCCGTCGCCGCCGTCGCCGCCGTCGCCACCGCCTCCGGTACAGCCGGCGAGCGCGACGACCGACGCCGCGGTGGCCGCCCCTCCGATGAACTGGCGGCGGGACGGCCTCGTTCGTTCGGACTCGCTGCTACGAAGCTCTGTCTTGCCATCGCGTGGCATAGGCGAATCCACACGATCATCGCTAATAAATCATTCTATATCTCAAACTTCTGGGGGGAAAGACCCGCACGTCGCCACGGGTCGCCAGAACGACCGCAACGGTTTTTTTGCGGACGTGCCCCATCGGTCGGGTATGGGACTCGGGTACACGACTATCATGTACGACGCCGACGCGGTCGCCGACGGCATCGCGGACGTCGGGGCCTGCCGGTACGACGGCGTCGAGATCGGCCTGGAGAAGGTCCGCGCCGTCGGACCGGACCGCCTGGCGGACCGCCTCGACGAGCACGACCTCGACCTCTACTGCGTGATGAGCGAGTGGCTCACGGACGCGGACGCCGTCGACCGGATCGTCGAGGCCGCCCCGACCGTCGCGGACCTGGGTGCGGAGTTCTACGGCATCCTCCCGCCACAGCGGGGCCGGCAGGACGAGGCGACACTCGAACGTTGGCTCGCCGACATCTGCGGGGCCGCGGCCGACGCCGGCCTCCGGCCCGTCCTGCACCACCACGGCGCGACGATGGTCGAGCGACCCGCCGAGATCGAGTCCTGGCTCGACCGCGCGCCCGACGACCTGGAACTGCTGTTCGACACCGCCCACTACTACCCCTACGGCGAGGCCTACCCGGACGGGGACGTGACCGGCGGAATCGAGCGGTTCGCCGACGACACCGCGTACGTCCACGTCAAGGACGTGGACCCGCCGGCGGGGTTCGACGACCACACCGCCGCGCTCACCGCCGGGGAGTTCCACCTCGACGACGTGATCAACTACTTCCGGGCGTTCACCGACCTGGGCGCGGGCGTGATCGACTTCGCGGCCGTCCGCGAGGCGCTTTCGGCCGCCGGCTACGACGGCCACGTCACCGTCGAGATCGAAAACGAGACCGAACTGCCGCTCGTCCACGCGAAACAGAACTTCGACTACTGGACGCGCCTGGCCGACGACGCCTGAGCGCGGCCGCCACAATCGACGACACCTGCGCGCGGATGGTCCATCGCGTCGCGTGCGCTCCCGCGTGCGGGTGACGGGCGTCGATCTACAACGGATCGCCCCAGCCCTACGTTTTCTCGTGGGCCGCCACGGCGTCCCAGTCGAGTTCGACGCCCAGGCCCGGGCCGTCGGGCACCGCGATGCGCCCGTCCTCGATCAGCGGTTCGTCCCGGACGAGCAGGTCGTCCCACCACGGTACCTCGCGGGCGTGGTACTCCAGGGCAAGGAAATTCGGCACCGTCGCGCCGACGTGGACGGTCGCGGAGGTGGCGATGGGGCTGCCGATGTTGTGGGGGACGACCGCCTGGTAGTAGGTCTCGGCGAGTTCGGCGATCTTCTTGGTCTCGGCGATGCCGCCGGCCTTGGGCACGTCGGGCGCGAGGAAGTCGACGGCCTGCTGCTCGACCAGGTCCCGGAAGCCGTGCCGGCCGTAGCGGTTCTCGCCCGTCAGCAACGGCACGTCGACCCGCCGGCGCAGTTCCCGCATCGCGTCGGCGTTCTCCGGGGGCAGGGGATCCTCGACCCAGGCCAACCCGTACGGTTCGACGGCCCGGCAGAGCCGCTCGGCCGTCTCCGGGCTGAAGTTCCAGTGGAGGTCGACGGCCACCTCGGCGTCGTCGCCGATCTCGTCGGTGACCGCCTCGACGATCCGGCGCTTGTGGTCGATCTCGGGGCCGTCGAAGTGCCGCGAGAGGGTGTCGAACTCCCGCCCGGAGGGCACGTCGAGGTCGAACTTCACGGCGTCGAAGCCGTCGTCGACCGCGTTCCGGGCGGCCTGCGCGTAGGCCTCGGGCCGATAGGTCGCGGCCGCCTGGCCCTCCTCGGCCGAGGAGACCATCGTCTCGCCGGCGTGACAGTCGGCGTACACCCGGACCTCCTCGCGGAGTTTCCCGCCGAGCAACTGGTAGACCGGCTGATCTACCAGTTTCCCGGCGAGGTCCCACAGCGCTATCTCGACGCCGCTTATGGCGATGGTCCCGACGCCCCACTGGGACCCGCGGCCGGAGAGGCTCTCCCGCATCAGGTTGTAGAGCCGTTCGACGTCCAGCGGGTTCTCCCCGACGAGCACCGGCCGGAGGTAGTCGGTGACGATCCCGTGGACGCCGGGCGAGGGGTACGCCTCCCCGACGCCGACGGTGCCGTCGGCGGCCTCCACGGCCACGATCGTCCACGGGAAGTTCCCGTCGATCACGGTCGTCTCCAGGTCGGCGATCTCGGTCGTCGGGCCGTCCCGCGCCGGCGTCTCGTCGAAGTCCGCCCACATCGTCGCTGCCAGTTTCGAAGCGAAGTCCTCGTACATGGTTCGTACTGTCGGGAGTGGTCCTTAGTAGTTCCCGAACCGGTCGGCGTTCCGGGCGGTCCGGAACAGGTCCGCGATCAGTTCCACGTCCGCCCGCGCCTCCGCGAAGGTCGTCCGGACCTCGCGGTCGCCCTCGACGCAGGCGACGAACCGCTCCAGTTCCCGCTTGAACGGCTCGTCGTAGGCGGGCGTGTAGGTCGTGTCCGCCAGGTCCTCGATGCCCCGCTTGACCTGCAGTTCCGTCGGGCTGTTCCGGATGAAGGGGTTCGAGAAGTCGACCCGCACCACCCCGTTCGGGCCGTCCACGCGGACGTACTCCTCGAACCACTTGCGGTCGGAGTCGCCCGATTCGAGCACGCAGGGGACGCCGCCCTCGTAGTCGAGCCTGGCGGTCAGGTACCGCCCGTCGGCGAGGACGTCGACGTGGCGGATGCGCTCGACGTCGCCGAACAGCCCCCGGAGGACGTTCACGTCGTGACAGACGTGCTCGATCTGGAAGTCGTAGGCGTCGACGAGCGCGTCGTCGTCGGTGCCGACGGCCGACTCGATGTCGCGGCGGCGCTTGGCGACGCTCTCCTCGATGATCGACGCGGGCGGGTCGCCCGGGACGAGGTCGTACACCTCGTCGATGATCCGCCCGTGGTCCGGGTCGACGTCGTAGGCGGTCACGAGGTCGATCCCGTCGAGGCCGAACAGTTCCTCGCGGGCCCGCTCGTAGGCCGGGTCGTACCGTTTCATGTACGCGACCATGGCCACCGCGTCGCTGCGTTCCGCGGCGTCGACCATCCGCTCCGCGTCGGACGGGCGGGCCGCGAGCGGTTTCTCGACGAGGGTGTGCAGGCCGGCCCCCAGCGTCGTCTCGACGACGTCGGCGTGGGTGTGGGGGGGGGGACAGACGACGACAGCGTCCAAGTCGTCGCGGTCGGCCACGAGGTCGTCGACCATCCGGTAGCGGCCGGGGACGCCGTAGCGGTCGGCGAGCGTCTCGACCCTGCCGCCGGCCGGGTCGACCAGCGCCGCGAGGTCGACCGACGGGAGTTCGGCCAGGTAGGGGACGTGCATCACCTGCGCGATGGTGCCACAGCCGACGACTCCGAATCGCATCACCCTGGCGTTCGACGGTGCCGGTCATTAGCGTTGTGGTGCCCGCCCGGACGCGAATCGACCGACGGCGGCCACCCACACGTTTTATGTGGGATGGCCCGGAACATCGCTAACAGCATCGAAAACAGTACTGCCGGTCGTTCGGCGGCGCGAGAGCGGCGACCACCTGCCGGGCGGCAGCGCCTCCTGCCCCGGCGGCCGGCAGCACTCTCCGTGTACACATGAGCGACAATCTGAAACAGCAGGTGAGGAATCGCGAGCACCCGATCGGGACGTGGATCTCGATCGGCCACCCGTCCGTGGCCGAACTGACCGCCACCCTCGATTTCGACTTCCTGCTCGTGGACACCGAACACACGACGATGAGCCTGGAGACGGTCGAGAACATGGACCGGGCGACCGACGCCGCGCCGGGGACGACGGAGACGGTCATCAGGGTGCCCTGGAACGATCCCGTCCGCCTCAAGCGTGTCCTCGACATCGGGATCGGGGGCGTGATGGTACCGATGATCGAGTCGGCCGCCGAGGCCAGGGAACTCGTCGAGGCGGTCCGGTACCCCCCTGACGGGCGGCGCGGGATCGCCGCCGGACGGGCCGCCAACTACGGGCTGAACTTCCGGGAGTACGTCCGCAACGCCAACGGGTCGGTGCTGACGATCGTCCAGATCGAGACCGAACCGGGGCTGTCGAACGTCGAGGAGATCGCCCGCGTCGACGGGATCGACGCGCTGTTCGTCGGGCCGGCCGACCTCTCGGGGTCGCTCGGGGTGTTCGGCCAGTGGGAGGCCGAGGCGTTCACCGACGCCATCGACCGGGTGATCGCCACCGGGGACGCCGCCGACACGCCGGTCGGCACGCTGGCGATCCAGCACGACCACGTCCCGCGCCGGATCGAACAGGGCTTCGATTTCCTCATCGTCGGCAAGGACACCACGACGCTGGCCAACGGCAACCAGGACGCCATCGACGCCTACGAGCGCGCCCTCGCCGAACACCGCGACGCCGCCGAAGTCGACTGACCCCGGCCGCCGCGGCCATCAGCGGCCCGTTTACTCGTAGTACCGTTCGATTGCGATGGTCTTGTCGGTGTAGAAGGCGACGGCGTCCTCGCCCTGGGCGTGGAGATCCCCGAAAAAGGACTCCTTCCGGCCGCCGAAGTGGAAAAAGCCCATTGGCGCACAGACGCCGACGTTGACGCCGACGTTACCGGCGTCGACCTCGTACTTGTACCGCCGGGCCTCGCCGCCCCGCTCGGTGTAGATCGACGAGGCGTTGCCGTACCGGGTGCTGTTGACCATCTCGATGGCCCCGTCGAGGTCGTCGGTCTCGGCGAAACACAGCACCGGGCCGAAGATCTCCTCCTGTGCGATCTCCATGTCGGCGGTGACGCCCGACAGCAGCGTCGGCCCCATGAAGTTCCCGTCGGGGTAGTCGGGGTGCTCGAAGTCGCGGCCGTCGAGCAGCAGTTCCGCGCCCTCGTCGACGGCGTCCGCGATCATCCCGAGCACGCGCTCGCGGGAGTCGGGCGTGATCAGCGGGCCGACGTCCGTCCCCTCCTCTCGGCCGTTCCCGACCGTCAGGTCCTCGGCCGCGGAGACGAGGCGGTCGCGCAGGTCGTCGGCCACGTCGCCCACGCCGACGACCACGTCGTTCGCCAGGCACCGCTGGCCGGCGTTGCCGTAGACGGAGCCGATGATGTTGGGGACGGCGTCGTCGAGGCTGGCGCTCTCGGTGACGACGACGTAGTTTTTCGCCCCGCCCTGGGCCTGGACGCGCTTGCCGTGCTGTGCCGCGGTCTCGTAGACGTGCCTGGCGACGGCACTGGACCCGACGAACGAGACGCCCTCGATGCCGTCGTGTTCGAGGATCGCGTTCACCGTGTCGGCGCTCCCGTTGACCAGGTTGACGACGCCGTCGGGGAAGTCGACGGCGTCGATGGCCTCGAAGATCAGCTGCGAGGACATCGGGACCCGCTCGCTGGGCTTGAGGACGAACGTGTTGCCCGTGGCGACGGCGTAGGGCAGGAACCACAGCGGGATCATCGCCGGGAAGTTGAACGGGACCACGGCGGCGAACGTCCCCAGGGGCTGGCGGATCGCCGCCTCGTCCATCCCGGGGGCGACGTCCTCGACGGTCCCGCTGCCCTCCCGGAGCATGTTCGGGATGCCCGCCGCCACCTCCACGTTCTCGATACCCCGCCGGACCTCGCCGCGGGCCTCGGCGAGCGTCTTCCCGTGTTCCCGGACGAGCACCTCCGCGATGCGGCGGGGTCCGCCGCCACTCCGGGAAGGCCTCGTTCGCGGCCGCGACGGCCTCGTCGACCGCCGACGGGCCGGAAAACGGGACCGTCCCCAGTGTCTCGCCGGTCGCCGGGTTGACGACCGGGTGTTCGTCCCCGTCGGTCGCGGCGACCCATTCGCCGCCGACGTAGTTCGACGCCGCCCCGGGGACGAGCGACTCGCCTGCCGAGTGCTCTCGTGTCTCCGCCATACGCCCGAACCTGTGCCAGCCACGTACATAGCTGTTACGTCCCCGCCCGCACGTGCGTTCGTGCTCCCGCCAGCACGCGACCGTTCGGGCTACGCGAACGGGAAGGCGGCACCGTCGCCGAGAGCGGCACCGGAAACTGCCCGACGTGACGACGACGAATAACGTGTCGGCGCGAACGGGTCGGAACGGCCGTTCGGCGGCGTTTCGCGTTCGGCCCTTGCAAACAGTTATATGTCAGGGACTACCACGGCCGCGTATGGACGGCGAGCAATCCCCCCGGACGGTGCAGGCCGTACAGACGGCCATCGACATCATCGAGTACCTCCAGGCCAGCGACGGGGCGGGCGTGACGGAACTCGCGTCGGCGCTCGACCGGTCGAAGGGCACCGTCCACAGCCACCTCGCCACGTTGCTCGAAAGCGAGTACGTCGTCAAGGACGGCGACACGTACCGCCTGAGCCTCCGGTACCTGGACCTCGGAGAGTACGTCACCTCCCGGCTGGAGGTCTACGACGTCGTCGCGGAGGAACTCGACGACCTGGCGGCCGAGACGGGCGAACTGGCCCAGTTCGCCACCGAGGAACACGGCCGCGCGGTCTACCTCTACAAGGCCCGGGGGGAGAACGCGGTCAACACCGCCTCGACGGCGGGCAAACGCGAGTACCTCCACTGCATCTCGCTGGGGAAGGCCATGCTCGCGCACATGCCCGAACGGCGGGTCGACGAAATCATCGACCGCCACGGCCTCCCCGCCCAGACCGCACAGACGATCACGTCGCGGGAAGCCCTCTCCGACGAACTGGCCGCGATCCGCGACCGCGGCTACGCCATCGACAACGAGGAAAAAATCGAGGGGCTCCGGTGCGTGGCCGCCCCGCTGACCGACGACGGCGTCGTCGGCGCGATCAGCATCTCCGGGCCGTCGAGCCGCATGGAGGGCGACCGGTTCGCGGAGGAACTCCCCCACAAGCTCCTCCGGTCGGCCAACGTCATCGAGATCAACGCGAAGTTCGCCTGAGCGCGTTCGGGAGTGTCAAACGCTCGCCGCGGCCGTTACACCGATGGCCCTGTAACGTCGGACGACGACGAACCCCTTCCTCTTTACACCCCTATGCCTGTAAATGGCAACTGTCGATCACTCCGGAACAGCCGGTCGTTCCCGTCCCGAGATAGATCCTAAACATTGTTTGTTGGAATACTGGCACACGGCATCGGCGGCTAGTATCGGGACCAAGATGCCATCGTTTTCGCGTTGTGGGGGAGATTTGACCGCGAGCAACGTCCCGTCGACCAGCGGCCCTTCCGTATTGAAAAATAACTGGTGGAATAGCTTATTTGGCCCCATTCCGGGCGTCTGAGACGCTCTTTCCCCGACGTATGGTTCCGGCGGTCGAGTGCAAAGAATTGTGTTCGGGTGGTGTCGTTCAGGAGACGGCGAACAGCAGCAGGTTGTGGACCCCCGGGCCGAGTCCGAAGGCCGCCACCGCCCCGAGCAGCAGATAGCCCCGGGTCCGGTCCCGGGCGACCGAGGGGGCGATCAGGGCGACCACCGCGGCGGAGACGCCGAGTTTCACGAGCACGAACAGCCAGCCGACCCCGAGGGCGTCCGCGGTCGGGAGCGTGCCCGCAAAGCCCATGATGGCCCGCGGGAGAGGGGTGCGCTCGGCGGTGCCGAACACGTCGATCCCGATAGCGGTCGAGACGCCGTCGAGGGCGTGCCCGAACACGACCAGCGCGCCCGCAGTCCCCGTCTCGTCGACGACCGACTCCCGGGCGCGGGCGATAAGCAGGTAGGTCCCGGCGGTCAGCAGGGCCGCCGCGACGGTCCCCGCCGCGGGCCACAGCGGCGAGAACCGGCCGGCAGCGAGCCCCCACGACCCGACGAGGCCGACCGCGACGGCGGCGACCGCGGTGCCGGCGGCCCCGTGCCACAGCGGGACGCGGCCGCGGTCGACCCGGGCGTCGGCCGCCCCGGTCGCCGCCAGCCAGGCCGCGCCCGCGACGACGTACGTCGTGACGTACACCGAGGGGGCGCTGAACGCTGTCCCGACGGAGCCGGGGAGCGCGCCGAGCTGGAACAGCACGTTCGCCGCGGGGTGGAGCCGCAAGAGCGCGGCCGTGACGCCGAGCGCGAGCGCCGCGAGGGCGACCAGAACCGGCAACGGCGGCACGACCAGTCCGCTCGGGAGGACCATATCCCGGACACGGCAGGCACCGACCGAAAAGCTTCCGACTGTGGCGGAACCGTCGCCCTGACTGGCCGTGGAAGGTTTCACGCGTGGTGTGGGGCGCGGGGGTTTTTTACACGTGGTGCCGTGGTGGGTGGCATGGACGACGTACCCGGTCGCATCGACCACACCGTCCTCGGTCCGGAGACGACGTGGGAGGACGTGACGGCGGTGCTCGACGCCGCGGCGGAAAACGGGATGAACGCCTGTATTCCGCCGTGTTACGCCCCCGACGCCGCCGACTACGCGCCCGGCGTCACGCTGGTGACGGTGGTCGGCTTCCCGCACGGGCAACACGCCACCGCCACCAAGGCCGCCGAGGCCGAGGCCGCCTGGCGGGACGGGGCCGACGAACTCGACGTGGTCTGTAACCTCGGCTACCTGCTCGACGGCGACGACGAAGCCTTCCGGCGGGACGTCGCGGAGGTCGTCGCCGCGGTGCCGGTGACGGTGAAGGTGATCGTCCAGAGCCCCCGCCTGACCGCCGGGGACGTCGACAGGGCCGGCCGGCTGGCGGCCGACGCCGGCGCGGACTTCCTCAAGACCGCCACCGGGTTCGCCGACGGCGGCGCTACGGTCCCCGACGTCGAACGGCTGGCCGCGCACCTGCCGGTGAAAGCCAGCGGCGGCGTCGGCTCCTGGCCGGAGGCGGCGGCGATGTTCGACGCCGGGGCCGAGCGCATCGGTGCCTCGGGCGGCGTCGCCATCGTCGAGGAGTGGCGCGAAGCCGAGTAGCCCGGCGATTCCCACCGCGGCAGTGCGGTCAAAACGGTCATGTCGTTCCGACATCGAGTGGGAACATGCCGAAGGTAGACGCGAAGGGGCGAATCGTCCTCCCGAAGGAGGTGCGGGATCGACTGGGAATTACTCCCGGGACCGAAGTCGAGGTCCGCGAGGAGGACGGCAGAGCGATCGTCGAACCGGAAGACGAACCCGAGCGGATCATCGAACGAATGGAAAAACTGGTGTCGGAAACGGCGTCCCGGCGGGAGAGAACTTCCTGGACGCGAAGCGTATCCACTGGTACGACCGGGTGTCCGAAGCGGCCGTTCGCGGCGGCCTCGCCCGCGCACGCACCGCGGACATCGACGGCTGGGACGGGTACTACGCGCGGGTAGCGATCGACGAGGGAGTGAACACGGTACTGACGATCGACGACGATTTCGAACGATTCGACGCGTTTGCCACCGAATTGACACCCTCCCACCCGTAAACGGGTGGGATTCCTCCGGTGGGGATGTTGGCTATGCCGCACCCGCGGAGGCAAGTTTCCCGTCGCCGGTACTCCGGTTTGTGCGCTTCTCGTTGGGACTTGCCCTCTCGGGAGAGTTTGATAGCTCCGACCAGTTGTGGTCGTCCCACTTGAGACGCACGGGCCGTGCCATCGGCCCGACTTCTTCGCCAGCCTGTTGTTCGAGGAACGTCCGAGACGCACAGAGGTCGGCGTGGGCTTCCTGACCGCACGGACACCGAAACACGTCGCCGTCCCGGTCGGTGTCGTCCTGTTCGCCACACGCCGGACACGTTCGGGTTGTGTCGGCTTCTGACCGCACCTCGACGGTGATACCGTATTCCTCGGCGGTCTGTGAGAGGCGCTTGATGAACGCCCGGAACGCCCAAAACTGGTGGGTCTTTGCGTTCACCTCGGCGCACCAGTGCGTCGACAGAACCTCCGTGAGGTCGCCCACGTACACCGTCGCTACGCCCTCGGCGTAGAGCCGTTCCAGCAGGTCCCGAACCAGTGCATCCTGTGCGTGGTCGCGCCGCCGCGTCCGTTTGCGATACAGCCGCCGTATCCGCGCGGAAGCGGTCGAACAGGTCCCGGCCTTCGTACAGATATTGCTGGCCGGTCGTGGTGGTACAGGCGACGAGATTGTTCGCGCCCACGTCCAGCGCGGTCATCAGACTGCGTCTGATGGGCAACCAGAAATCGGAGATTTCTGGTGACGGCTTCTTCCGAAGCCAGTGGTGAATCCTGTCGAGAATCGGGTACGGTGACAGGCTGAAAGGCCCTGAACGTGTCGTCTATCTCGTCGTACTGTATCTCCAAGCGGCCCTGTTCGCCGTCCCATTTGGGAGCGCCACAGACTTCGAGGCGAAGCCGGTCGTGATAGCCCAATCCGTACTCGTCTTTCAGGTCTTGGCCGACTGGTATCTCGACTCGTGACCGCTCGCCGGTTTCCAGCGTGTACTGGTCGTTGCGGATGAACGTGCGTAGCTCGCGGCCATCGTCCTCGTTGCCCCAGTAGCCCGGCGGGGCGGTGTCCTCGCCGTTCTCGCGGGCGGCGAAAAACGACTGCCACGCCGATTTGTTCTTCCGAATGACCTGCTGTGCGGTGGCAGAGCCGAGAACATCGACGTACTGTTTCCGGTAGTCGGCAGTGTCCCACACGGATTCGCCGTCGAAGAATTGCTGGCGGCGCTCGTAATTCAGTTCGTTCCACAGGCTGGCAGAGGCATCCAACAAATCCAGCAGTAGCCGCTTGTCGTCGTCGGACAGCGGGCGTACCGCGAACGTGTTGGTTCGCCTCACGACACCACTGATATGGTCTTGTGGTCCTAAAGTCTTATCACTGATGCGTCCAAACGTGGATATTCCGTGGTCGCTCCACGGACAGGTGAAAGAATGGGCCGAAGAAACCGACCGAAACCTCACCGAAGCGTACATCGAGTTAGTCAAAACAGGACTCGATAACGTGGAACATCCAGACGAGTCGTAGCGCGTTGACTGGATAGCCATGCTGTCGCTCGGACCCACCCGTGAACGGGTGGGCTTCCGCTCGCTACGTGTCATCCCCTCGCCGGCGGACTGTAGCGAACTGAATAGCTTCCTCGGATGACGGGTACGCGACAGTCCGGGAGTCGATCCGGCCCGAGCTAGGTCTCGCGCGTCCGGCGGTGCGGCCGCCGCCGGTGGCGCTGCAATCCGTCGCCCTTTTGCCCGGCAGGCCGCAACTCCGGGTAGATGGCCCGCTACCACATCGAGACGTACGGGTGTACGTCGAACAGGGGCGAGACCCGCCAGATCGAGCGGGCGCTCCGGGACGGCGGCCACCGCCCCGCCGACGGACCGGCGGAGGCGGACGTGGCCATCCTCAACACCTGTACGGTGTTGGAGAAGACCGAGCGGAACATGCTCCGGCGGGCCAGGGAACTCGAAGCCGAGACGGCCGAACTCGTGGTCACGGGCTGTATGGCCCTGGCGCAGGGCGAGCAGTTCCGCGAGGCCGGCATCGACGCCGCGGTCCTCCACTGGGACGACGTGCCGGCCCACGTGCTCAACGGCGAGTGTCCGACACCCGCGCCGGACACCGACCCCGTGCTCGACGGCGTAGTCGGCATCCTCCCCATCGCGCGGGGGTGCATGAGCGACTGCTCGTACTGTATCACCAAGCAGGCGACCGGGAAGATCGACTCCCCGCCGGTCGCGGAGAACGTCGAACAGGCCCGGGCGCTGGTCCACGCCGGCGCGCGGGAGATCCGCGTGACCGGCCAGGACACCGGCGTCTACGGCTGGGACGACGGCGAGCGGAAACTGCACGAACTGCTCGACCGCATCTGTGCCATCGAGGGCGACTTCCGGGTGCGCGTGGGCATGGCCAACCCGAAGGGCGTCCACGGCATCCGGGAGGAACTGGCGGCGGTCTTCGCGGACAACGAGAAACTGTACAACTTCCTGCACGCGCCGGTCCAGTCGGGGTCCGACGACGTCCTCGGGGACATGCGCCGCCAGCACCAGGTCGCCGAGTACGTCGAGGTCGTCGAAACGTTCGACGACTACCTCGACTACTGGACGCTCTCGACGGACTTCATCGTCGGCTTCCCCACCGAGACCGACCGCGACCACGAGCAGAGCCTCGCGCTGATGCGCGAGACCCGCCCGGAGAAGATCAACGTCACCCGTTTCTCGAAGCGCCCGGGCACCGACGCCGCCGACATGAAGGGACTCGGCGGGCAGACGAAAAAGGACCGCTCGAAGGAGATGACCGACCTGAAGATGGACCTGGTGGGCGCGGCCTACGGGAAGATGGTCGGCACCGAGCGCGAGGTGCTGGTCGTCGAGGACGGCCGCGATGACTCGGTGGTCGGGTACGACGAGGCCTACCGCCAGGTCGTGATCCGGGACGCGAGCGACCACGGCGTCGACGTGGGCGACTTCGTGGACGTCGAGATCACGGGCCACAACACCGTCTACGCGTTCGGCGACCCGCTGTAGAGCGCGGGCGGCGACCGGGCGTCACTCGGGGAACGCCCAGTCGACGTCGATCAGGCCGCGCGGTTCCCCGAGACAGCCCTCCTCGCTGACGACCTCGAACGTGCGGTCGCGGGCGGCGGGCGTGTCGAGCGCCGCGACCATCACCCGCGCGAGGTCGGCCCGCGAGATCGATCCCCGGACGGTGTCGCCGCCCTCGCCAGCGAGCACCGCGTCGGTCGCCGGGCGGTCGCTGAGAGCGCCGGGCCGGAAAATCGTGTGGGCCAGGTCCGACTCCCGGAGCCGGCGTTCGGCCCGCTCCTTGGCGGCGAGGATGCCCGTGAACCGGAGCGTGAGTCGCGTGACCAGCGACGCGCCGGCCCGCGAGTCGCCGACCCCGATGGTCGACACCAGCACGAACTGCTCGACGCCCGCCGCCTCGGCGACCTCGACGAGGTTCACCGTCCCCGTCCCGTCGACGAGATCGCCCAGCAGCGCCGGGCCGTAGTCGGTGCCGACAGCGCAGAGGACCGCGTCGCAGTCCGCGGCGGCCCTGGCCGCGTCGTCCGAGTCCAGCAGGTCGCCGGTGACGACCTCGTCGGCCCCGAGCGCTTCGAGCGATGCGGCCTTCTCCGCTGAGCGAGTCAGCGCCCTGACGGTCGCGTCGCGCCCGGAGAGCGCCGACAGGACGTGCCGTCCCGTGCCGCCGCTGGCCCCGGCGACGAGTATCCGTCGCATACCCGGTCCTGGGAGGGGAGTGATAACCGTTTTGCGGTCCCGGCGGCCACCTCCCCGGCCGCGCTGACGGTCGCCCGGCCCCGCCGAGGACCACCGGTCGGCCGCTGCAGGACCGGCCCGACCCGAGGAGGTCGCCCCCGGCACCCCCGCGGGTTACCGGTCGGCCCCGGAGAGGCGTTCGACATCGTCGTCGTCCTTCCACTCGCCGAGTTCCTTCGGGTCGACGTGGACGAACACGTCGTCGATCATCGGGAGCTCCCGGATCGACTCCGTCACGGCGGTCTCGATCTCGTGGGCCTCCAGGAGCGTCCGGTCGCCCTCGACCTCGATGTCGAGGCTCACGTCGATCTCCGGGCCGACGTAGTGGGCGATCACGTCGTGGGCACCCTCGACGTCCGGGTGGGCCAGCGCCCGGCGGACGATTTCCGCCCGGAGTTCCTCCGGCGGGGCCGCGCCGACGAGGTAGTCGACGTTGTCCCGCGCCACCTCGACGCCCGTGTAGAGGATGCCCACCGCGACCACCCCGGCGGCCAGCGGGTCCAACAGCGGGTAGCCCGCGGCCGCCCCGACTACCCCGACCAGCGCGGCGGCGGCGGTGAGGATGTCGTTGCGGTTGTCCAGCGCCGTGGCGACGACCGCCGGCGAGTTCCACTCCTCGCCGACCGACAGGCAGTAGCGGTAGAGCAGGTACTTCGCCGCGGCCGATCCCACGAGCACCCCGACGGCGGCGGCGTCGTTCGTGACCCGGACGTTCCCCGAGGCGAGCGACCGGACGGCCCCCCACATGACCGCGCCGCCGGCCGCGAGGATGCCCGCCGCCACGATCAACGAGACGAACGGTTCGATGCGCTCGTGGCCGTGGGGGTGTTCGAAGTCCGGCGGCCGGGTGGTCAGGTACAGCCCCCCGAGCACGATGGCGCTGTAGCCGACGTCCGCGAGGCTGTTGACCGCCTCGGACCCGACCGCGAGGCTCCCGGTCCGGAAGTACACCGCGCCCTTCAGGAGCACGAGCGCGACGTTGGCGACCAAGATGACGACCCCGACCCGCCTGAGCGCCTCCGGACGATCCATTCGTCCCCCCTTGTTCCCGTCGATTAATAGGGATTGTCGAAGGCGACCGCCGGACGACCGCGGCGACCGGAACCCCCCCGCGTGCACTGCTCGGGGCCCTACGCGGGCCGCTCGACGACGACCGGCCGGTCCTCGCCCGCGTGGCGCGTCCCCTCCTGGGCCGCGAAGGCCTCGTGGAGGCGGTCGTAGGTCTCTGCGACGGCCTCGACGATGACCTTCGTGTCCGCGATAACGGGCATGAAGTTCGTGTCGCCGCCCCACCGCGGGACGACGTGAGTGTGGAGGTGATCCTCGATCGACCCGCCGGCCGACTGGCCGAGGTTGAGGCCGGCGTTGAAGCCGTCGGGACCGAGCGCGGCCTCCATCGCGGCGAAGGTCCGCTGTTTGAGGCGGGCGTGGTCGAGCAACGCCGCCTCGTCGAGTTCGCGGTAGTCGCCGGTGTGCTGGTCGGGGATGACCATGGCGTGGCCCGGGTTGTACGGGTAGTTGTTCAACAGGACGAACGCGTGGTCGCTCCGGGCGACGACGTTGTGCTCCCGGTCTGCGTACCGGTCCGCGAACGCACAGAAGAGACAGCCGTCGATCCCGTCGGTCCCCTCGTCGCGCTCGACCCACTCGATACGCCACGGCGCGAACAACTGCTCCATACCGACTGCTGGCGGCCCGAGCGGGTAATCAGTTGCGCGTCGGGGTCGCCATTTGAACCTTCCGGCCATTTTCGTTCCCGATATCCGGATGAAAAGCACAGATCGTCCGATGAACGATCTCGGACTATCAGCGTCCTTCAGAACCCCGAACCCGCCGCCGTCCCGCAATAAACGCCGAAAACAGCGGGAACGAAAAGGGGTTTTTATGCTCGCGCTCTACCCACAGTGACCGATGGCAGCGACCGACGCCGCGTCAGACCGGATGACGGAACGATGTGAGCGCTGTAGGAACGACACCCCGCACGTCGTGGCGCTCCGGTTGATCACCGAGAGCACCGAACTTGAGAACGCGGAGTACTCGCGGGAACCCTACCGCGTCGCGACGTGCCAGGTCTGTGGGGCGGAAACGACGCTCTACGTGAAAACTCGAATTGAGAATCCAGGCGGAAAGAGTCTGTCTCCGCAGATAGCAGAGACTGGTGAGTAAAAGAATTACAGCCACCAGTATCAGGCCACCGGGGTCTCTATCTCCGCCCCCGTCTTGAGGTCGAACTCGAACCGCGCGCCCCCATCCTCGCTTTCGGCGACCGAAACCGACCAGCCGTGAGCCTCCGCGATGCGGGCGACGATCGACAGCCCCAGGCCCGTCCCGTCGTTCGTCGAGTAGCCGTGCTCGAACACGCGGTCCCGCAGATCCGGGGCGATGCCCGGGCCGTCGTCGGCGACGTAGAAGCCGTCGGTGTGTACCCCGATGCGGACGGTCGGCTCGGGGGCGGCGTGGTCGACGGCGTTCCTGAACAGGTTCTCCAGCAACTGCTGGAACCGCGACCGGTCGGCGGTGAGCGTCCGCGAGTCCTCGACGCGGAGTGTCGCCCCGTCGGTCCGGACCGCCTCCCAGGCGTCGGTCGCAACTGCTTCGAGGTCGATCGCCGCCGGGTCGCTGACGGCCTGTCCCTGTCGGGCGAGCGCGAGTACGTCGTCGATGAGGGCGTTCATCCGCTCGTGGGCCCGTTCGACCTTCTCGAAGGCCCCGTCGTCGCCCTCCCTGGCGAGTTCGAGGTTCCCGCGCGCGACCGCCAGTGGGCTCCGGAGGTCGTGGCTCACCACCGAGGCGAACTCCTCCAAGCGTTCGTTGGTCCGTTCGAGTTGCTCCTCGCGCCGCCTGCGCCCGGTCACCTCCCGGGAGTTGATGACGATTCCCTCGACGAAGGGGTCGTCGAGGAGGTTCCGGCCGATGCCCTCGAAGATGCGGACCGAACCGTTACTGTCGGGAATGCGGAACTCGATCTGTGACGTGTGCGAGGGGTCCGCGACGACCCTGTGGAACTCGGCGCGCAACCGTTCGCGGTCCTCGGGGACCAGCAGGTCGAGCCCGTCCCGGCCGACAAACGTCTCGGGGTCGCAGCCGAGTACCCGCTCGTGGGCGGGGCTCGCGTAGGTGATCGTGGCGTTCTCGTCCATGACGATCACCAGGTCCATGGCGTTCTCGATCAGCGCCTGGTACTGCTTTTCGACCCGCCGGCGTTCGGTGACGTCCCTGAGAACGATCAGCCGGCCGGTCGCCTTCGACTCGGAGAGCGGCGACGACGACAGTTCGAGCACGCGGCGCTCTCCGTCGGCGTCGAGGACGACCTCCTCGAGGGTTTCCCCGGCCCCGGGGAGCGGGAGCGCGGCCGACGGGAACGTCTCGTCGATCGGTATGCCGACGTCGCCGTCTTCGAGGCCCAGCAGCCGTTCCGCGGCGGGGTTCAGGTCGACGATGCGATCCCGGTCGTCGAGGACCACGTACCCGTCCCGCATCGTCTCGACGACGGTCCGGCGGGCGACCGGCACCACGTCGAGAAACTGGTACCGGAAGATCGCGTAGGCGACGGCGGCACCCGAGATGGTAAACGAGACCGGCGTCAGGTCGACGAGCGGCAACGGCCCGATGCGGGCCACGTACTTCGCGTTGGCCAGCATCGGGACGATGGGGGCGAACATCAGCGCCGCCGCCTGCCCGCGGTACAGCGAGTGTGGCCCGCGGACGAGCTGGACGAGCAGGTAGGTGCCGATCAGCACCAGCCCGTACCGGATCGAGAACTGGACGGCGTAGTACAGCGGCGTGTAGTCCGGCGACATGACGAGCAGCGAGCCGTTCGTCCCGAGTTCCGACGACCAGAACAGCCCGTGGCTGCCGTTGGTGATCACGCCCGCCGACACGACGACCCCCCAGGCGACGACGGGACCGAACCGCCACCGCGTCAGCCACTCCTCGCGGTCGGTCAGCGCCAGCGTCAGCGCCAGCCAGCCGACCGCGATCAGCACCGATCCCGCGAGGACGAAGCCGTGCCAGTAACTTTTGCCCGGAAGCGTCGTGTTCGAGAGCTGAAAGGCGTAAGCGACCGACCAGACCAACGCCGAGAGCGTCACGAACAACAGGGCTCCGACGACGACCCTGTTTTCCCGCCGTCTGAGGAGGTGCAGGGCGTAATACCCCGCCAGTGCCAGATTGAGCACCACGGAACCGGCAAACAGGATCAAAAGCAGGGTGTATTGCCAGCCCATATGCCGGTCGACCGTCCTATCACAAACAATAGTGAAGTGGCTCGATAAAAATGTACCGCGGATTCACGCCCGCCCCGTCAGCGCCGCGTCGTCACTTCACAGCCGTCCTCGGTGATGATGACGGTGTGTTCTTTCTGGCTGACCAGCCGGCCGTCCTGTTCTTTCAGCACGGGGTAGCCGTGGACGATGTCCTGCTGTTTGAGCCGCCGGAGCGCCATCTCCGGCCGGCGGGATTCCAGCCAGCGGGTGGCGAACGGGAGCGTCCGGAACCGCTCGGTGATCTCCTCGAGGGCCTGTCTCGCGCTCCGGTCGCGGACCGATCCCTCGGTCTCCAGGGCGAAGATTTCCTCGTCGCTCCCCTCGGAGACCTTCCCGGCCCCGTCGGTGGCGAACGGTTCGATGGCGACCACGTCGCCGGCCGACAGTTCCGCGCTCTGGGCGACCGCACGGTTGGGGATGTTCGGCGGCGTGTGCTGTTGCCAGTGGCCCAGTCCGTGGCCGGTGAGATTGACCACGGGGTTGTAGCCGTAGCCGTCGATCACCGACTCGATCTCGGCCCCGATCTTGCCGGTCTCGACGCCGGGTTCGACCAGTTCCAGGGCGGCGTCGAGCGCCTCGGCGCTGGCCGCCGCGAGGTCGTCGTGTCCCGAGAGGTCGACCGTGACGGCCGTGTCGGCCAGCCAGCCGTCGACGTGGACGCCGATGTCGAGGTTGATCATCTCCTCGCCGAAGGTCGTCCCGTCGTCGATGCCGGGCGTCGCGTGGGCGGCCTCCTCGTCGACGCTGATGTTGACGGGAAAGGCGGGTTCGCCCCCCAGTTCCCGGATGCGGTTTTCGGCCCACTCGGCCAGCTCCAGGTGGCTCGCGCCGACCTCGACCCGCTCGGCGGCCTCGTCGCGGACCCGCGCGAGGATGCGGCCGGCTTCCCGGTGTTTCTCGTACTGTTCGGCCTCGAGGTCGACGTCGAGTGTCATGGTCCCGCCTTGTGGCGAGTCCCGGATAGAGGTTCCGGCTGTCGCCGCCCGCGCCCGCCGGTCGCCCGACCGGCCGCCAACACCCACCGTTCGCCCGGGAACGTCGGCGTCAAAAACCGAACGCCGGCGACGATACCCGTCAGGACCTGCTTACCCGGGAAAGCCGGATTTGAAAACCGAACCATGGCGCCGATCCCGCGGGGACGCGAGAAGCGCGGACGCACATCCGCCGTCTATCGAAAATGCGAGGTTAGTTACGGGAAAAGACCTTCCTGAAAACGAAAACGGTCGAACCGATTTATTCGCCGTCTCGGGGTAGACGCGGGCGGACGAATGACACGACAAAGAGTCCTCGCTTCGCTCGTCGCCGCGCTGATGTTGCTCTCGGCCGGGACAGCCGCCGTCCTGGCAGGCGACGGGACACAGGACACGACGCAGGTATCGACAGCGAACGCCGCCGACGGATCCGTCGTTCTCGAAGACGTGACGATCCAGCGGCTCCAGCTCGAGGGGACGACCGTGACGAACGTGACGGTCGAGCAGATGACCGTCGAGGAAATGCGGGGCCAGGAACGGACGATCTCCGATGCGACCTTCGAGGACGTCGAGATCGACCGGCTGGTCCTCCAGGACGTCTCCGCCGAGGACCAGCAGGCGCTCGAGGAGGCGCTGGGCACCGCGGCCACGCCGACGGAAACCGCTACGCCGACCGAGACTGCAACGCCGACGGAAACGAGACTGAGGCCGGCGCGGCGACCGAGACTGAGGCCGGCGCGGCAACCGAGACTGAGGCCGGCGCGGCGACCGAGACTGAGGCCGGCGCGGCAACCGAGACTGAGGCCGGCGCGAAGCTCCAAGCGGCCGCGGCCTCGGACATCGTGGTCCAGAACATCACTGTCGAGACGCTCGAAACCAACTCGATCGAATACGAGGGGCTGGAGACCGGCGGGGAGATGACGCCCACGGAGACGCCCACCGAAGGTGAGGGCACGCCCACCGAAGGCGAAGGCACGCCCACCGAAGGCGAAGGCACGCCCACCGAAGGCGAAGGCACGCCCACCGAGACGGAGGCCGGCGCGGAGCTCCAGCAGGAGCAGGTCGTCATCGGAAACGTCTCGGTCCAGACGATGGCCGCCGACACCGTGACCGTCGACTTCAGTGCGGCCGAGGAGACGCCGACTCCGACGCCGACCGAGACTGCAACACCGACCGAAGGTGAAGGTGAAGGTGAGACGCCGACCGAGGGCACCCCTGCCGAGGGCGAGACGGCGGCCGCCGCGGAGACGACCGACGGAGGCCGGCGCGAAGCTCCAGGAGACCGAGACTGCAACGCCGACCGAGGGCACGCCCGCCGAGGGTGAGACGCCGACCGAAACGCCAACCGTACAACCCGATGTCGATAACGTCACCGTCGGTAACGCGTCGGTCGAGAACCTGACGCTGTCGGCTCCCGACTTCGACGGGGTGGTGGTGACGGAACTGGACGCGCCGTCGACCATCGTCCAGGACGAAAACTCGACCGTGTCGGCGACGGTCGTCAACCCGGGCACCCAGCCGGTGACTGACGACGTGCAGTACAGGGTCGCCGGGACCGCAGTCGTCACCGAGAGCGTCACGGTCCAGCCCGGGGAGTCGACGACAGTGGAACTGGAGGTGAGCCCGGGCTTCCTCGTCGGGAACTTCGAACACGGCATCTACACGAGCAGTTCGGCGACGTTCGGGCCGGTCGAGGTCGTCTCCAGGACCCCGACCGAGACGACGCCCGGAACGCCCACTGAGACGGCCACGCCGACCGAAGGAGGAACCGGCGCAGAGACGCCCACCGAAGGCGGAGCCGGCGCAGAGACACCCACCGAAGGGGCCGCAGGTACCGAGACGACGACCGTCGGCTGACGGGGTCGCGGCTACGCCTTCTGTTTTTTTATGACGGGTGAGACGTCGGACTGGCGAACGTACCGAGCGTAAAGACGGGAGCCAGGGGTAACGGCGTCACTCTCTGGCGTCGCTGGTCCCCATCGCCGCCGCGTTGTGGGCAGTGCCCGCGGTGCCGTCCGGGTCCACGACGATGACGCCGGCAGTCCCGCCCGTGGACGCGGCCAGGTCCGAGACCGCGCGTTCGGCCGCCTCGTCCGGGTCGTGCCCGCCGCCGAGCAACGCGACGGCCTGCCGGGCCAGCGTCGTGCGCGCGATGTCCTCCCCGTGGCCGGTCGCGCTCGCGGCACCCGCCGGACCCGCGTCGGACCCGCCGGTGGCGCTGTGTGGGTTTACCATGTCAAACACTCACTCGCTGGCCGGTAAAGGGTTGACCCTCATACGATTAGGGGTCCTTCCGGATACATTAGGGATATAAGGTCTCTCTCGTGTGAGATTTCCCCATCTGTCGGGGACTTTCACCCGCTCAGTCGTCCGGAATCCTAATGTCGGAAACCTCGATCGACCGTCGGATCGGTAGGCCGTCACCGCCACCGGAACCCCCCCGCTACTGGCGTGCATTTTTTAGGGATCACAAATATCCTGACGATATGGGCGATAAAAAGGGCCCTTCGGAGTCCTCCAGAGAACAGATACGCGAGGAGGCCCGGAACGTCGTCAGCGAGCAACTGGAAACCCTCCGTGGTACTGACCGGAAGGCGATGGCGACGGCCCGTATCAACGGTTTGATACTCGGTCTTCTCGCATCCGCTGGATCCCTCGCCGACAGTCCGGCTCGTGCGATCAATGACTCGATGATCTATGGTGGCGTGCTTCTGCTGGGATCGCTTGGCGTTGCCGTATTAACCTACACCGTCGACAGACCGAGTTACGGACTCGGCCCCGGCTACTTTGACTCGGAATTTGAAAACTTCTCCACGGATACAGAGGTATCCAACGACCTCCTCGACAGGTATGCCGATTGGATAGACGAAAATAGTGAGGAGATATCCACGAACGGGATATACCTCTTCATCTCACAGGCGCTCTTTCTGGCCGGACTGGTTTTGCTTGCCTGGGGAGTCATTGTCGCCATCTAATGGAGGCCGGTGATTCACAGGCAGTTTTATTGGTCTTTGGAAGAAACGTTGTGATATGAGAGAGACAGAGGATGGCGGTCGGCCCGTGACTGCCCGCGGGTACAAGGGCCCTCGTTGGCTCATCGACAGGCTGCCCAGGGTGGGCGATACCCACTCCGGTCGTGACACCGACAGCGACGAGTAACACCTCCGATTTTACCGTACCGCGTACCCCCGTATCCTGCACCGCTGGGAAATAGTCCGGGTTACAACAGCCGATATTTTGCGGGTTTTCG
>PXRG01000004.1 GCA_003021105.1 Halobacteriales archaeon QS_1_68_17 | reverse complement strand
AGTTCGGAGCCGGCCATCTTGATGAAGGTGGCGTCGGTCTGGTTGGCGACCGCCTTGGCCAGCATCGTCTTCCCGGTGCCCGGCGGACCGTGCAACAGCACGCCCGAGGGCGGGTCGATCCCGACCGCCTCGAACTGGTCGGCGTTGACCAGCGGTTCCTCGACGGCCTCGCGGACCTCGCGGATCTGTTCGTCGAGCCCCCCGATGTCGTCGTAGGTCATCTCCGGCGACCGGGTGACCTGCATCGCCTGCGCCCTGGCGTCGGTCTCGGCTTCGAGGATCGACTTGACGCTGAACGAGTCGTTGATAGCCACCCGGTCGCCCGCCTCGAGCTCGTCGCGGAGCGTCGGGGAGACGTCGGTCAGGACCTCCTGGTTGTTGCCGTGCTGTTTGATGATCACCCCCTCGTCGGTCACCTCCTCGGCGGTGGCGATGTACAGCGACGAGGTCTTGAGCGTCTCGTTTTCCCGTTCCAGGCGGTCGACCTGTTCGCTGAGTTCCCGGGTCCGCTCCCGGGCCTCCGCGAGCTGGTCGGACAGTTCCTGGTTCACTTCCACGAGCTTCGAGAGGTGCTCCCGCAACGCCGCGAGACGCTCGTCCGGCGACATGTCCGGGTCGAGGTCCAGGCGCGGCCTGTCCGGGAGAGACGGGCTCCGCGACATCTGACTACCGGATGTAACGGTCCGTCTTAGAAGTGCCTTTGGGTCGCGGCTATTTCCAGACCGCACCAGGGCTACGCGAGCGCGGCGAACTCGCCGAGGTAATCGTCGTACACCGCGAGGGCGGCCTCGACGGGGTCGGGCGAGGCCATGTCGACGCCGGCCGCCCGGAGCAGTTCCAGCGGGTACTCCCGGGACCCCTTCGAGAGGAACTCGACGTACCGGTCGGCCGCGGGCCGGCCCTCCTCGCGGATGTCCTCGACGAGCGCGACGGCCGCGCTGATCCCCGTCGCGTACTGGAAGACGTAAAATGCCCGGTAGAAGTGGGGGATCCGCATCCACTCCCGGGCGATCCAGTCGTCGACCGCGGCCGGCTCGTAGTAGTCGGCCTTCAAATCGAGGTAGAGGTCGTCCAGCCGGTCGGCGGTCAGCGCCTCCCCGGCCTCCGAGAGTTCGTGGGCGCGGTGTTCGAACTCCGCGAACATCGTCTGGCGGTACAGCGTCGACCGGAACCGTTCGAGATACTGGTCCAGGACGTGCCGGCGGAGCCGTTCGTCCTCGACGGTCTCCAGGAGGTGGTGGGTCAGCAGCGTCTCGTTGACCGTCGAGGCCACCTCGGCGACGAATATCTCGTAGCCGCTGTAGACGTAGGGCTGCTCCTCGCTGGTGTACTCGGAGTGCAGCGAGTGGCCGAGTTCGTGGGCCAGCGTGAACATCGACTCGACGTCGTCCTGGTAGTTCAGCAGGATGAACGGCTGGGAGTCGTAGGTGCCGCCGCTGTAGGCGCCGGACTGCTTGCCGGCGGTCTCGTAGACGTCGACCCACCGGGAGTCGAGCCCCTCGGCGAGACGGGACTGGTAGTCCTCGCCCAGCGGCGCGACGGCCTCGGTGACCCACTCGCGGGCCTGGTCGTAGGGGACCTCGGGGCTCTCGCCGTCCGCCATCGGGGCGTACAGGTCCCACATCCGGAGTTCGTCCGCGCCGACGGCCTCGCGTTTCAGTTCGGCGTGCCGGTGGAGCGAGTCGAGGTTGTCACGGACCGTCTCGACGAGGTTGTCGTAGACCTCGACGGGGATGTTCGGGTCGTCCAGCGCCGCCTCGCGGGCGGTGTCGTAGTCGCGCGCCCGGGCCAGTTTCACGTCGGTCTTGACGCTGTTCTTGTAGGCGGTGCCGACGGCGTTGCGGACACGTTCCCACTCGTCGTAGAAGGCCTCGTAGACCTCGCGGCGAAAGGACCGGTCGGGGTGTTTCTGGAGCGTCGTGAAGTTGCTGAGCGTGATCCGCCGGGGCTCGCCCGCCGGGTCCTCGACGGCCGGGAACTCCATGTCCGCGTTGGTGAGCATCTCGTAGACCTCGCCCGGCGCGCCGGTGACCTCGCCCAGTTCCGCCAGGAGGTTCTCGACCTCCGCCGACCGGGTGTGGGGTTGCATCCGGAGCACGTCGTCGAAGTAGTGGTCGTAGACCGCAAGGTCCGGTTCAGCGGCCATCATCTCGTCGAGTTCCGCGCGGTCGAGTGCCTGGAGTTCGGGTTCGATGAACGAGGCCGCACTCCGGGCGTCGGAGACGAGCGACTGGGCGCGGGCGTACAGCGCCTGGTAGTGGCTGTCGGTCGTGTCCTCGTCGCGGCGCATCCGGGCGTACCCCGAGACGTTCGACACCTCCCGCATGACCTCCTCGTGGAGTTCCAGCACCGACAGCAGGGTGTCGGCGTCGTCCGCGACCGCCCCCTCGTAGGCCCGGAGGTCGTCGAGCCGGGCCTCGACGGACTCGTAGGCCGCCTCCCACGCCTCGTCGTCCTCGTAGAGGCTCTCTAGGTCCCACTTGTACTCGTCGTCGATTTCGCTCCGCTCGGGAACCGAACTCATGGGACGGGATATGAGCCGGGCGGCCTAAATTTTGTCGAGGCTCGCGGACGCAAACATTCGGGGCGCGCCCGCCCGCTGGCTTTTCGGTCCGGGGTTCCGTAGGGCAGCCCGTGACAGACGACGACCCCGCGCTCGACCGCGCACTCGGCCGGGCGTGGCGCGACGATGCTCCCCGTCGCCTGCTGACACGCCTGACCGAACTCGACGACCGACTCGGCGGCCACCCGGGCGAGCGGCGGGCCGCCGACCTCGTCGCCGACGCCCTCGACGCGGCCGGCGCGCGCGACGTGCGCCGCCGTCCCTTCGAGATGGCTCGCTGGACTCGCCGGGGGACCGACCTCGCCGTGTCGGTGCCCGACCGGGGGATCGAACGCGCCTTCGAGGCCGTCGCCCTCCCGTATACCCCGCCCTGTGACTGCCGGGGCGAACTGGTCGACGTGGGCTACGGCACGCCCGAGACCATCGCGGACGCGGACGTGGCCGGCGACGTTGTGGTCGCCAGCACGGAGACGCCGCCGGGGTTCGGCCGCTACCTCCACCGCGTCGAGAAGGTCGGCGCGGCCGCCGAGGCCGGCGCGGCGGCGTTCGTGTTCGCCAACCACGTCCCCGGGCAACTCCCGCCGACCGGGTCGCTCCGGTTCGGCCGCGAGGCCGCGATTCCCGGCGTCGGCGTCAGCCGCGAGACCGGCGACTGGCTCCGCGAGTACGCCGCCGAGGGCGCGACCGCCACGCTCCGGGTCGACGCGACGACGGCCCCGGGCGAGAGCCGGAACGTCACCGCCGTCCTGGGGCCCGACACCCGGGAGGAACTGCTGGTGGTCGCCCACTACGACGCCCACGACGTCGGCGAGGGGGCGCTGGACAACGCCTGCGGCGTGGCGACGCTCGCGGGCGCGGCCCGGATCCTGGCCGACCTAGACCTCGACTTCCGGGTCCGGCTGGCCGGCGTCGGCTGCGAGGAACTCGGCCTCCTGGGCAGCGAGGCGCTGGCCGACCGGCTCGACCTCGACCGCGTGCGCGCGGTGGTCAACCTCGACGGCGTCGGCCGGTACCGCCGGCTCCGCGCGCTCGCCCACGGCTCCGCGGCGACCGAGGCGGTCGCCGAACGGGTCGCCGAGCGGGTCGGCCACCCGGTCGAGGCCGAGTCCCGGCCCCCCCCCCACAGCGACCACTGGCCGTTCGTCCGCGAGGGGGTGCCCGCGCTCCAGTTGCACAGCCGCCGCTCGGAGCGGGACCGCCGGTGGCAGCGCGGCTGGACCCACACCCGTGCCGACACCCGCGACAAGACCGACGCCCGCACGATACGGGAACACGCGATGCTGACGGCGCTGCTGGTCCGCGAACTCGCGGGCGCGGAACTCCCACGGCTCGACCCCGCCGACGTCCGGGACCACCTCCGGGAGGCCGGTGCCGAGGCCGGGATGCGGGCGGCCGGCATCTGGCCCGACGGGTGGGACTAGAGGCGGTCCGCGACGGCCCCCGCGACCCTGGCGGCCGTCGCGTGGGTCACCCGCTTTTCCTCGAAGACGTCTCGCGCCGAACCGGTCGCACGCGGATCGCGCTCGAAGTCCAGTCCCGGGTACGCGACGCCGGTCAGCACCAGCGGCTCCGGCGGGGCCGGCGCGACGCCCGCGGGACCGTCCACCGGGTCGGCACCGAGCACCCGGTCGATCCGCTCGAACGCCGCCCCCGTTGCCACCTCGGCGACCAGCGACACCGTCCGGCGGACCTGCTGGCGGAGAAAGCCCGGTGCCCGGAACTCGAAGACCAGATACGGGCCGTCCCGCTCGACCGTCGCCCGCGAGAGTTCGCGGGTCGTCTCCCCGTCGTCGGGCGTGAGGTTCCGGAAGTCGTGGGTCCCGCGGAGCCCGTCGAGTGCCCGGTCGGCCCGCCCAGCGTCGGCGTCGGGCGCGTAGAGGTGGTAGGTGTACGTCCGCGCGGCGGCGTCGTGGGTGGCGTGGAATTCCCGGGGCACGTCGGCGCTCGCCCAGGCCCGCACGTCCGCCGGGAGTTCGCTGTTCAGCGCGGCCGGCCGGAGCCAGTCGGGGGCGTCGAAGGCGACGGTCTGTGCCAGCGCCGAGACGCCGGCGTCGGTCCGGCCCGCGGCCGCGTAGCCCGGCGGCCGCTTCCCGTCGAGGACGTCCATGTCACCGAGCGCGTCGAAGAGCGCGTCCTCGACGGTCGGGACGTCCGGCTGGCGCTGGAACCCGCGGTAGGGCCGGCCGTCGTACGCGACCCGGTAGGCGCGCATTCAGGCGAAGTCCCCGTAGGTCGGGCGCTCGCGGTCGCCGGGGAAGTCGTCGACGGGCACCTGCACCTGGTCGCCGCTCCCCATGTCCTTGACCGTCACCGCGTCGTCTTCGAGGTCGCGCTCGCCGACGATCACCACGGTCTCGGCGTTGATCGAGTCGGCGTAGTCCAGTTGCGCCCCGAAGCTCCGGCCGGCGACGTCGGTCTCGACGACGTGACCGCGGTCCCGGAGCTGTCGGGCGATCCGGGCCGCGACCGGCCGCGTGTCCCCGACGCGGAGGACGTAGTAGTCCGTCGAGAGGGTCTCTTCCGGCCAGACGCCCGCACGCTGGCAGAGCAAGGAAAGCGTCGCGTAGCCGGGCGCGACCCCGACCGCGGGCGTGGGCTGGCCGCCGAACCCCTCGATGAGGTCGTCGTAGCGGCCGCCGCCGAACACCGAGCGGCTCACCTCGCCCGTCGAGTCGAAACACTCGAAGACGACGCCCGTGTAGTAGTCGAGCCCGCGAGCCGTATCCAGAGAGAGCGTGCAGTACTCGCGGGCCCCGAAGTCGGCCGCCGCGTCCAGCACCGACGCGAGGTTCGAGACGGCGGCCTCGACGCGCTCGGTGCCGGCGAACGCGACCAGTTCGTCGAGGTCGTCCTCGGGGGTGTCGAGCAGGTCGTCGAACTCCGCGGCCTGGTCGTACGTGAGCCCCGCCTCGGCGAGCAGGTCGTGGTACTCGGCCGCGCCGATCTTCTCGCGTTTGTCGACCGCGCGGATCGCCGCGGCCGTGTCGACCTCGGCGTCGAAGGCCGCGAGCAACCCCCCGAGGATGTCGCGGTGGGAGACCCGGAACTCGAAGTCCTCGCCGGTCAGGCCCAGCCCCGTCAGGCTCTCGGCGGCGACCGCGAGGACCTCGGCGTCGGCCGCGGGATCGGCCGACCCGAAGATGTCGACGTTGGTCTGGTAGAACTCCCGGAAGCGGCCCTGCTGGGGTTCCTCGTAGCGCCAGAACGGCCGCGTCGAGTACCACTTGATCGGCTTCGAGAGCGCCTGCTGTCTGGCGACGACCATCCGCGCGACGGTCGGGGTCAGTTCGGGCGTCAGCGCCACCTCCCGGCCGCCCCGGTCGGTGAAGGCGTAGAGTTCGTCGACGATCTCCTCGCCGCTCTTGTCGACGTACATCTCCGTCGGCTCCAGGGCCGGCGTGCCGACCTCCCGGAAGCCGTACCGGCGGGCCGTCCCCTCGACGGTGTCCATCGCCCACCGGCGGGCCTGCATCTCCCCGGGGTAGAAGTCGCGGAACCCCTTGATGCCCTCGTACATGTCCCCCGGTTGGACGACCGGTCGCTTGAAAGCTTGCTTCGACGGCGACCGGCCGGCGACCGGGTGCGACCGTCGACGACAGGGCGACCGCCAGCGACCGCGGGCGACCATGAGCGACGGGGAGCGGCCGGTAAGGGTACGCAGTCCCCGGATACAGGCGGCGCACACGCCGCCCGTAGCCCGCATCCGATCGGGACCGGTCACGGGGTAACTCGACACCACTCGTCAACCAGCCGGGAACCGCGTGCCGGCCGCGCTACGAGGGTTCGACCCGGATCTGCTTCCCGCGGTCGATGGCCCGCTCCAGTTCCTCGGCAATGGCGCTGCCCCGCGAGACCTGTATCTCGCCGCCCCGGGAGACCGTCGCGGTGAAGAGGTACTCGCCGTCGGCCGTGACCTCGACGGTCTCGCCCGCGTGGCCGTCCATCGGGACGATGACGTGCCGGGAGGTGATCTCCGGCGTGACGACCTGCCCCGCGGTGCCGCCGCCGGATTTCCCGCCGCGTCCGCCGCCGGGGCCGGCGTCCGACCGACCGCCGGGGCGCTCGTCGAAGGTCCGCACATCGATGTCGATCCCCAGGCGGTTCTCGATGTCGGAGATGCGGCCGCCACCTTTCCCGATCACGGTCGAGATGTCGTCGTCCTCGACGTAGACGACAGCCCGGTCCGGGCTCTGGAGTTCGACCTCGACGTGACCCCGCGCGACCGACCGGATCTCGCGTTCGACCTCCTGGCGGGCGATGCGGTCGACGCCCGACTCGCGGCCGTCGTCCTCCCCGAGCGGGACGGTGACGACCTGGCGGTTGAAGGTGTAGATCTCGTACTCGGGGCGGCCGGTCTCGAAGTCCCGTACCTCGATGACCGGGCGCGCGAGGTCCTCCTCCATCAGCCCCTCGGGGACCTTGACCTCGGTGGACACGTCGTAGACTTTCACGACCTCGCCGGCCTCGATGTAGACGACGGTGTCGACGATCTGCGGGATCATCCCGAGTTCCACCCGGCCGATCAGCCGCTGGAGGGCGTCGATGGCCCGCGTGGCGTGGACGACGCCGATCATCCCCACGCCCGCCAGCCGCATGTCCGCGAAAACCTCGAAGTCGCTGGTCTTCCGGACCTCGTCGTAGATGGTGTAGTCGGGCCGGACCATCAACAGCGAGTCGGCCGTCTTCTCCATCTCGCCTGCGAGCGCCGTGTACTGGGTGATCTGCGGGCCGACCTGGAGGTCTCGGGGTTTCTCCATGGTCTTGACCGCGAAGTCCGACGCCGAGAGGAACTCCGCGACGGCCTGGGCGAACGTCGATTTGCCCGCGCCGGGCGCTCCCGAGATGAGCACGCCCCGCTGGCGTTCCAGCAGGCGCTCGCGGAGTTCGTCGGCGTGCTCGTAGTCGTCCAGGTCCGTCTTCACGACGGGCCGGACCGCCGTGATCTCCAGGGCGTCCGAGAACGGCGGCCGGGCGATGGCGATCCGGTACTCCCGGAACTGGACGATAGTCATGCCGGGTTCGTCGATCTCGATGAAGCCGTCGGGGCTGGCCCTGGCGCTCTCCTCGACGTCGTGGGCGTACTGCTTGAGCTGGGCCTCCGTCGAGACCTCCTCGCGGATGGTCTCGTAGTGCATGTCGCCGATCTCGCCGCGTTTGGCCATCGGGCGCGTCCCGACCCGGAGGTGGACGCTCATGGTCCGCTCGTCGAAGAAGTCCTCGACGTCGAGCGATTCGACGTCCCGCCCGCGCGGGGTGATGTACTCGACCGCGAGCCCCTTGGCCTTGGCGACCTCGCTCTGGACGACGTCGCTTGTCACCAGCGTCGCGTCCCGGTCGGCGGCCAGGTCGCGGATGAGGGCGTCGATCTCGCCCTCGCCGGCCTCCCGCTTCTCGACGGCGTCGGGGCGGCGGCCGACATACTGGACGGTGATCTCGCCGGCATCGGCGAAGTCGGCCAGCCGCTGGAGTTCCGAGAGCCCGTCCCAGCCCGTCTGGCGGCCGTCGTTGGCCTGGGCCTCGAGTTCCCCGACGACGGCCTCGGGAACGAGGACGGTCGCGCCGGCGAACTCGCCGGCCTCGACCTGCTCGGACACGCGGCCGTCGATGACCACGCTCGTGTCCGGTACGATCTTCATACGCCACGTAGCGGCCTGGCCGGTATAAGCACCGTGATGCGCCGGGAGCCGTCGAGCCCGCGTCACACCGACTCGATGTCGAAGTCGGCCGCGTACCAATCGAGCACGAGGACGAAGACGGCACCCACGACGGCGACGCCGAGAAACGCGAAAGCGACGTCGGGCGAGAAGCCGACCTCCCGCCTGATCTCGACGACCGGTGCCCTGAGTGCCCCGACGACGAGCGCGACCAGGAACGCCAGCGTCGCCTCGCGGTTGCGGTCGAGGGCCGCCCGGACGACGCGGGAGACCGTGAACAGGCCGACGAGACCGCCGAGGACGAACGCCACGACGACCGGCCCCTTCCGGGCGATCCCGGCCGTCGGCCCGTCGGTAACCAGGCCGGCCAGCCCGTCGACGAACGCCGAGAGCGCGGTCGAGAGCCGGACGTACTGCCCGAGGATGACCAGCAGGAGCGACCCGGAGATGCCGGGGAGGATCATCGCGCTCACGGCGACGGCCCCGGCGACGAACACGACCGCCAGGCCGCCGCCGGCGAGCGCCTGGGCCTCGCCCGAGAGCAGGAACGCGACCAGAAAGCCCACGACGGCGGCGACGCCCGCGCCGGCCGTCCGGATCGTGATCGCGCGCAGGAGTACGACCGCCGAGGCGGCGATCAGCCCGAAGAAGAAACCGAACAGGAGCACGGGGTGTTGCTGGTCGGCCCAGTGGACGACCCGGGTGACGGTGACGACGGCCGCGAGGACCCCGCCCAGCAACGCGACGAGAAACCAGCCGTCCACCTCGTCGAAGATGCCGACCGCCTCGCGGACCGAGACGCCGCCGCCGACGGGCGCGAGCGCCCCGAGAAACCCGACGGCACGCTCCGGCGTGACGGCCGTGATGGCGGTGATGAGCCGCTCGTAGATGCCGGCGATGAGCGCGATCGTCCCTCCCGAGACGCCGGGCACCGCGTCGGCCGAACCCATGAAGATGCCGATCAGGAACGTCGAGACCCACTCGCGGAGCGACGGCACTGACTCCCGGAGGGTCGGCAACTGTTCTGTCGCGTCCGGCGGGGCGGTCATCGCTTCCGGGTTGTGCGAGCCGCGAAAAGTCTCTTTGGGATTACGGTTCCCGGAGCCGGCCACGCCCGGCGTCCGGGTCGCCACGCATTTAGCCGTCGGCTCCGCCCCGTGGGACATGGAGGCGACCGAGCTGACGCGGGAACTCGTCTCGATCCCGAGCCACGACGACGAGACCGAGGCCGGCGACTACCTCGCGGGCTGGCTGCGCGAGCACACCGACGCCGACGTGACGGTCGACGACGCGGGCAACGTCGTCGCGCGGCGCGGGGAAGGCGACCCGACGCTCGCGCTGGTGGGCCACCACGACGTGGTGCCGCCGGACGATTCCCAGACGACTGCGGACGGTGGATACGTCGTCGAGGAGCGCGACGGCCGGCTCCACGGCCGGGGCACCGCCGACATGAAGGCTGCCGTCGCGGCCGCGATGCTGGCGTTCCGCGATGCTGATCTGCAAGAATCCGCCCCGGAACTCGTCTTCGCCAGTTTCGTCGGCGAGGAGGTCGGCGGCGAGGGCGCGCGCCACGCCGTCGCCGAGGGGTTCGGGCCGGACCGGGCGGTCGTGGGCGAGGGATCGACCGGCTACTCCGCGCCGGGCGTCACCGACGTGGCGGTCGCACACAAGGGCCGCCGGGGCTCTACGATCGCGGCCAGCGGCGAGGCGGCCCACGCCAGCGAGGCCGAAGCGGGCGAGAACGCCGTCTACCGCGCC
>PXRG01000003.1 GCA_003021105.1 Halobacteriales archaeon QS_1_68_17 | reverse complement strand
GATGCCGTCCTCCGAGACGACCAGTCCACACTCCGTACAGACCGTCTCGCCGTGCTCCGCGTCGGTGGCGAGCGTCCCGCCACACTCCGGACAGACCTGTTCGTCCTCCTGTTCCTCCTCGGTCTGGCTCTCCTCGACGTCCGTGTTTCGCTGACTCGTGCGCTCCCGCGTGTATCTGGTAGAGGTATCGGTCATTGTCGTGAACGACGACGGGCAAACGCCCAGAACTGCTCCTCAGTGTTTTTGTTGTGGTCGTGGCGACTTAAATTCTTCGGCGGCAGGAGCGCCGCTCGCGGCCGTAAACGTCCGATTCGTCGCGCGACCCGACGTACCGAAACCCTTACCGCCGGGACGGGCCAGTCCACAGGCATGAGCGAGAGGGCCGTCGACCCCGAGGAGGTCCGTCACGTCGCGGACCTGGCGAGAGTCGACCTGGACGACGAGGAGGTCAGCCGGTTCGCCGAGCAGTTCGCCGACATCCTGGCGTCGTTCGAGCAGCTAGACGAGGTCCGGGAAGTCGAGGCGGAGCCGGACCTGGCGAACGTGATGCGGGCCGACGAGGTCGAGGAGTCGCTGGACCGGGCCGAGGCGCTCCGGAACGCCCCGGAGACGGAGGACGGCTACTTCAAGGGACCCCGCGTCTCATGAGCCACAACGCCTACATCACCGAGGAGACCGTCGAGGGAGCCGACGAGGGGCCGCTCGCGGGCCGGACGGTCGCGGTCAAGGACAACATCTCGACCGAGGGGGTGCGGACGACCTGCGGGTCGGCGATGCTGGCCGACTACGTCCCGCCCTACGACGCGACGGTGGTCGAGCGCCTGCTCGACGCGGGTGCGACCATCCCGGGGAAGACCAACATGGACGAGTTCGGCATGGGAACGACCACCGAGACGTCGGCGTTCGGCCCGACCGAGAACCCTGCCGCGCCGGGACGCGTCCCGGGCGGCTCCTCGGGCGGTTCCGCGGCCGCGGTCGCCGCCGGCGAGGCCGACCTCGCGCTCGGATCGGACACCGGCGGCTCGATCAGGTGTCCCGCGGCCTTCTGCGGCGTCGTGGGCATCAAACCCACGTACGGGCTGGTTTCGCGGTACGGCCTGGTCGCGTACGCCAACTCGCTGGAACAGATCGGCCCCATCGCGCCGACCGTCGAGGCGGCGGCCGAACTGCTGGAGGTCATCGCCGGCCCGGACGACCGCGACGCGACGACCCGCGACGCGCGCGAGAACGGGACCGACTACGAGTTCGCCGCGGCCGCCGACGGCGACGTCGACGGACTGGACGTGGGCGTCCCGACGGACCTGGTCGACGGGGCCGACGAGGGCGTCGTCGAGACGTTTCGGGACGCCCTCGACGACCTCGAATCCCGGGGGGCCGAGATCCACGAGGTCGAGATCCCGTCCGTCTGTCACGCCGTCGAGGCGTACTACGTGATCGCGATGGGGGAGGCGTCCTCCAATCTCGCGCGCTTCGACGGCGTCCGGTACGGCGTCTCCGGCGGCTTCGAGGGCAACTGGAACGAGAGTTTCGCCAGGGCACGCGAGGAAGGCTTCGGCGAGGAAGTCAAGCGACGTATCCTGCTGGGCACGTACGCCCTCTCGGCGGGGTACCACGACAAGTACTACAAGAAAGCACAGGACGCCCGCGCATGCATCAAACAGGAGTTCGACGAGGCGCTCTCGGAGGCCGACGTGCTCGCGTCGCCGACGATGTCGGTACCGCCGATGGAGATGGGCGAGAGCCTCTCGGACCCGATGACGATGTACCTCGCGGACGCCAACACGACGCCGGTCAACCTGGCGAACCTGCCCGCCATCTCGGTGCCGGCGGGCGAAACCGAAGACGGGCTCCCGGTCGGAATGCAACTCGTCGGGCCGGCGTTCGGCGAGAAAGCGATCATCCGCGCGGGCAGTGCGCTGGCCTGACGGCCGGGCGTGCGAGACGGAGTAAGGGCTTAGTCACTGCCCAGAGAACGTGATTGTGGACAGTCAATTATGAAGGTGGACATGCTCACGACGGACTTCCTCGACAGGGCCGTGGATCTTCACGACGACGTGGTCGGAGTCGTGGCCGACGACGGCACCGAGTACACGTACACCGAGTTCGCCAGGCGGGTGAACCAGGTGTCGCGCGCACTCCGGGACAAGGGCGTCGAACGGGGAGACCGCGTGGCGCTGCTCGCGCCCAACACCCACTACTTTCTCGAACTCCAGTACGGCGTCAACCAGATCGGAGCGGTGTTCGTTCCGCTGAACTACCGCCTCGGGTCGGAGAAACTGGAGTACATCCTGAACGACTGTGCGGCGTCGGTCCTCGTCGCCGACTACGACTTCGTGGGCAAGGTCGAGTCGATCCGCGACGAGGTACCGGCGGACCACCTGATCGGCTACGAGGCCGACCGGATCGACGGCGACTGGGAGGACTACACGGACCTCGTGGCCGGGTACGACGGCGATCCGGTCGAGCGACCCGAGATGTCCGAAGACGACGACGCGACGATCAACTACACCTCGGGCACGACCGGCGACCCGAAGGGGGTCGTCCGGACCCACAGGACCGAAAACTGGCACGCCCTCGTGCTCAACCAACACATGGAGATCGAGGACGACGACACCTACCTGTGGACGTTGCCGATGTTCCACTGCAACGGGTGGGGACACACCTACTCGATCACGGGGACCGGCGGAACCCACGTCTGTCAGCGAACGTTCGACCCGGCGGCGACGCTCAGGCGGGTCCGCGAGTACGACGTGACGTTCATGTGTGGTGCGCCGACCGTGCTCAATCGGCTCATCGAGTACTACGGGAACGAGGACGGCGACGTGACGACCACCGGCGAGCGCGACGTGCGCATCGCGACCGCCGGGAGCGCCCCCGCCTCGGCCACCATCGAGACCGTCGAGGACGAGTTCGACTGGCGGATCATCCACATCTACGGGCTCACCGAGACCGCGCCGATCATCACCACCTCCAACTCGCCGCGACGGATCGCCGAAGAGGGCCGCGGTATCAAGGTCAACCAGGGTTCGGAGACCCTGTGTACCGACGTGCGGGTCGTCGACGAGGACGGCGAGGACGTCCCCCGCGACGGCGAGACGATGGGGGAGGTGATCGTCAGGGGCAACCAGGTGATGGACCGCTATCTCAACAAACCCGAGATCACCGAGGAGGCCTTCTCGTCGCGCGTCGAGGGCTACTTCCACACGGGCGACATCGCCACGATGGACGAGAACGGCATGATCGCGATCCAGGATCGCAAAAAGGACATCATCATCTCCGGCGGGGAGAACATCTCGACCATCGAAGTCGAGGACGTCCTCTACGACCATCCCGAGGTCCTGAAGGCGGCGGTCATTCCCGTCCCGAGCGAGGAGTGGGGCGAGACGCCGAAGGCGGTCGTCGTCCCCCGCTCCGGCGACCCGGACGACCCGGGGACGACGGAGGAGGAGATCATTTCGTTCGTCGAGGACCACCTCGCGGGGTACAAGGCACCGACGAGTGTCGACTTCGTCGCCGACCTCCCCGAGACCGCGACCGGGAAGGTCCAGAAGTACGAACTCCGGAACCAGTACTGGGGGGACCAGGAGCGCCGCGTCGGCATGCAGTGAGCGGCCGGCGGACGACCCGGGACCGGACAGAACCGGGCGACGTGTCCGTCCCGGCGAGTGTCATCCCGCCACGATTACCCGCGGCGAAGTCGATCCGTGACCGCCCGCCGACAGGAGGCGGTGCTCGATCCGGCTATCGAGGTTGCCGACCGCGATCCCCGGAGTTACTCCTCGTAGGCGAGGTTCATCAACCACTGCGAGAAGGCGTCGCTGTGGGGGTTGATCTCCTCGTCGCCGATGAACGGCGAGAGCATGTCGCCGGCCATCAGCAGCGAGAAGTCCAGGTCGCGGGGCGCGGGTGTGAGGTAGTAGGTGTTGTGCCCCTCGTAGACGGTTTCCTCCCGCTGGATGAGGTCTTTCTCGACCAGCGACTCGACGATCCGGCTCCCTTTCCGGGAACTCAAGTCGAGTTCTTTCCAGAAGTCGCTCTGGTGGATGCCACCGGTCCCGCGGACCAGTTCGAGTCCCCTTCGCTCGTCGTCCGACAGGTCCGCCTCCGCCGCTGCCACACTCATGCGTGGGTTACGGTCGGTTACACGGTCACAAGTGCGTTTCGACCGACTGGTACGCTGTCCGGCAGGGCGGGCCGTCCGCGAACCGGTAGGTCGCTCCCTCCGGGCCGATCGTGATCAGCGACGAGGAACGCGTCCCGAAACGGTCGCGGTGGACGCAGACGCCGTAGTCGTGATCGCTGATCACCTCGCGCGCACGCTCGATCCACTCGCCGGCCCGCTCGCCGGGTTCTGGCCGGAGCGCGGTGGCGACCTGGCGGGCGTTCGTTGCCTGCGTTTCGCCGGCCTCGGGACGGTGTGGCGGGACCACGAATGACCCGTCGGCCCCGACGTTGACGACGACGTGCACCCCGGGCTCGAAGTTCTCGACGCGCAGGGACCCGTCCCACTCGAAGTACAGCGCCGCGGCCGCGTCAGCGACCACGAGGTTGAACCCCTCGTACTCGTGGTCCGCGACCGACCGCTCGACGTGGCGGGCCGCCGCCTCGGCGCTCTCGCGTTCGAGCGCGTCCCGGACGAGCAGCCCCCGCGAGCGGTCGCCCGCGAGGTCGGCGTCGACCCACCTGTTCGTGATGGCCACGAACACGCCGTGTTCGTTGTACCCGATCCAGGTTCCGCCCGCCTCCGCGTCGGTCGGCGCGACGATCCGCGGCTCCTCGGCGATCACCTCGGGCGGCCGGGACGGCCTGTCGAGGAGTTCGTCGCGGTTCGCCGCCACGGCGATCGGCGTGTCCGCGAACACCTGCCAGGCGATGGTGAGAGTGCACACGCGGGGACGTATGGCGGCGCCGACCGTAAACGCACCCCCTACTCGCCGCCCGCGAACAGCGACCGCACTCGCTCCCGGTCGACCGTCCCCGAGGCCGTTCGCGGGAGTTCGCCCGCGAACCCGACGGCCTTCGGGCGCTTGTAGCCGGCCAGGCGCTCGCGGCAGTAGTCCCGCAGGCGCTCGGCCGATGGGGCGTCCTCGCCCGCCGGGACGACCAGCGCGACCACCCGCTCGCCCCACTCCGGGTCGGGGACGCCCACGACTGCCGCCGCGTCGACCGCCGGATGCGACCGGAGGACGTCGATCACCTCGCCTGGATCGACGGTTTCGCCGCCCGTGAGGATGCGGTCGTCCTTGCGGTTGAGTACCCGGAGCCTGCCGTCCGCGTCGCGGTAGCCGACGTCGCCCGTCCGGAGACCGTGGGCACAGCGGGCCGCGGCGGTCACCTCCGGGGCCCCGTAGTAGCCCGGCGAGACCGTCGGCCCGTCGACTACGAGTTCGCCCGCGGTGCTGTCCGGGACCGGGTCGCCCGACTCGTCGACGACGGTCACGTCCGTGAACACCAGCGGCCGGCCGACGGTTCCCGGTTCCGCGAACGCCGCTTCCGGCCGCGCGGTCGCTATCTGCGAGGCGGTTTCCGTCATCCCGTAGGTGGGACAGACGGGCACGTCGCGGTCGGCGCACTCCCGGATCAGCGACCCGGGCGCCGGCGCACCCCCCAGCAGTACGAACCGGAGCGAGTCCGGCAGGGACCCGGCGTCTAACAACCGGCGGAGTTGCGTCGGTACCAGCGAGACGCCCGTCGGTTCGTGGGTCGCCATCGCCGCGAGCGTCGACTCCGCATCGAACCCCTCCTGGAGCACGAGGGTCGTGCCGTACAGCGTCGAGCGGACGACGGGCGCGAGACCGCCCATGTGGTACGTCGGGAGACAGAGAAACCAGCGGTCCTCGGGCAGCACCCCCAGCCGGGCCGCCGACGCACCGGCGCTGGCGAGCAGGTTCCCGGCAGTCAGGACCACCGGCTTCGGCTCGCCCGTCGTCCCGGAGGTCCAGAGGATCGCGAGCGGATCGCTCCAGGTCCAGTTGGCGTCCCGGGGTTCCCCGCGGTCGCGGTCCGCGGCCGCCGGATCGACCGCGTCGAGTCGGCTGACGCCCTCTGCCGACGGCGGATCGACGCTCGCCACCGGCACGTCGGCCGCGTCGACGGCGACCGCCTCCGTGTCCCGCTCGCAGACGAGGGCCGTCACGTCCGCCCGGTCGATCTGCGGGGCCAGTTCGCCGGCCGTCAGCCGGGCGGAAAGCGGGACGAGCACCGCGCCGATCCGCATCGCCGCGTGGATCAGTCGGACGGTCCCGACCCGGGTTCCCACGAGCACGCCGAGGTGGTCGCCGGGGCCGATCCCGAGCACACGGAGCCGGCCCGCGGTCTCGCTGACGGCCTCGTCGAGGGCGTCGTAGCGCCACTGCTCGCCGGTCCCGGCGTCGACCAGCGCCGTGGCGTCCGGGGACGCCCGCACGCGGTGGGCCAGCCAGTCGTCCATGGACGGCTTCCAGGGACCGGACCCGTAATTCGTTTTCTATACCGGCGTCCGGAACTCGCCGGGATCGACGCCGAGGTTCCCGGGGTCCTGGGGGACGGTGATCCGGCCGTCCGACACCGGGGCGGGGTCGGGCGCGAGGTCCTCGGCCAGCCACCCGGCGGTCGCCAGCCCGCAGGCCGGGGGGTCCGGGAGGCTCGCGGCGACGTGGACCGCCGCGGTCCGGGCGACGACCGCGTCGATGGTCGTGGTCACCACCGCCGAGAGTCCCGCGTCGATGGCCCGGCCGGCGATCCGGCGGGCGATGTCCGGACCGCCCAGGACCATCGGCTTGACGATCACGACGTCGGCCGCGCCGGCTTCGGTGATCGCGTCCAGCGAGTGCGACCGGAGCGACTCGTCGAGCGCGATCCCGACGCCGCGCCCGCGGAGGTCCGCGTGGCCCGCCAGGTCGTCCGGTGGCAGCGGCTGTTCGACGTACGAGACGCCGAGGTCCGCCATGCCCTCGATCGCGTCGGCGGCCTCCTCGGGGGTCCAGGCCCCGTTGGCGTCGGCCCTGAGTTCGACCGACTCGCCGGCGGCGTCGCGGGCGCGCCGGAGGCGGGCGAGGTCGGCCTCGACCGGGCGGGACCCCACCTTGACCTTCACGGCGTCGAACCCCTCCGCGACCGTGCGTTCGACCGCCGCCCGGGTGTCGTCCGGGTGCCCGTCGCCGACGGTGGCGTTCACCGGGACCGAGCGGACCTCTCGGTTGCCGCCGAGGTACCGGTAGAGCGGTTCGTCGACCGCGGTGGCCTTCGCGTCCGCCAGCGCGAGCGAGACGCCGTGGCGCGCCGCGGGCATGTCAGATTCCGAGAGCGCGACGCCCCAGTCCTCCTCGCGGGCGGTCGTGCGGGCGATGTCGAGGCCGACGCGACAGACATCGAGCCGTTCGGTCCAGCCGGGAAGCGGGGTGGCCTCGCCGACCCCCCGGACGCCCGCGTGCTCGATGGTGACGAGGTAGCCCTCGCGCTGTTCGAGGTCGCCGCCCGCGGTCGACAGCGGCCGGGTCAGCGGCACCGAGAACGCGCGGACCTCCATTCAGATCACCGCCGGGGCAGCCAGCCCCAGCGCGAACAGCGCGGAGTGTGCGAAGAGCAACTGTCCGACCCGTTCGAGCGCGGGATTGAGCGCGTCGCCGCCGGTCCGTGTCAGGACCGTCCGCCCGACACGGACCGCCAGCGGGAGCGTCGCCAGCGGCGCGAGCGCCGGGGGGCCGAACCGGGGATCGACCGCGAACAGGACCGGCACAACGTAGGCCATGCCGACCAGCGCCACAAACTCGACCCGACTCCAGCGGTAGCCGATCACGACCGCCAGGGTGCGCTTGCCCGCGGCCCGGTCGGTTTCGAGGTCGCGGATGTTGTTGACCAGGAGGATCGCCGTCGAGAGCCCCGCGGCCGGGAGGCTCGCGGCGACCGCCGCGGCCGGCAGGGTCCCGCCGGGAACCCACAGCGGGAACGGGCCGACGCCCGGGAGTGCGGCGGCAGCCTGGACGTAGTAGGTCCCCGTCACGGCGACGAGACCGAAGAAGACGAACACGAAGAGGTCGCCGAGGCCCTTGTAGCCGAACGGCCACGGCCCGCCGGTGTAGGCGATGCCGCTGGCGACGCTGGCGAGACCGACCACCAGGATCGGGACGCCGCCGACGTAGACCAGCGAGGTCCCCACGAGGACCGCGAGCCCGAACGTCGCCCACATGGCCCGCTTGACCCGGGCGGGCGGGATGAGTCCCGACTGGGTGACGCGCTCGAACCCCTCGCGGTCCGCCGTGTCGGCACCCCTGACGGCGTCGTAGTAGTCGTTGGCGAAGTTCGTCCCGATCTGGATGAGCAGGGCACCCACCAGCGCTGCCAGCGCCGCCGCCGGCGCGAACACCCCGTCGTGGAGCGCCAGCCCCGTCCCGACGACGACCGGCGAGGCACCGGCTGGCAGCGTCTGCGGGCGCGCCGCCATCAGCCAGGCGCGGGTCCGCGAAACCTCGGAGGCAGCCATCATCTATACGCAGTGCGGGCAGCAGTGTCAAAGTTGGCATACCGCCCCGACGCCGGCCCGTGGGTAGCTCCCACGCGCCCGGGACGCTACACTGCCGCCGGCGCGGGACGGGGTCGCCCTCCGCGTCGGATTCCCCGTCTGCCCGCTCGTGGCCAGTCGGGGCGGACCCCCGCTGTTCCGTCTCTTCGACTGACGGCCGCTACATCGGCGAGCGGTCGGTGGCGATGTCGACGGTCTTGCAGCGCGTGTATGCCAGCAGTGTCTCGCGGGTGTGTTCCCGGCCGATGCCGCTCTGCTTGTAGCCGCCGAACGGCACGCCCGGCGGGAGCGTCGCGTACTTGTTGACCCAGACGTTGCCGGCTTCGAGTTCGGCGGCCGTCTCGTGGGCGAGACTGGCGTTCTCTGTGGCCATCCCGGCGGCCAGCCCGTACTCGGTGTCGTTGGCCTGCCGGATCATCTCGTCGTAGTCCGACCAGGTGATGACCGTCTCGACGGGGCCGAAAATCTCGTCCTGTGCGACACGCATGTCGTTGCTGGCCTCCGAGAACACGGTCGGCTCGACGTACCAGCCGTTCCCGTAGGTGTCGCCCTCGGGGACGCCGCCGCCCGCGGCGACGGTCGCGCCCTCCTCGCGGCCGATGTCGAGGTAGCCGGTGACCTTCTCGTACTGGGCCTCCGAGACGAGCGGCCCCATCGTCGTCCCCTCGACGAGCGGGTCGCCGACGACTTCCTCCTGGGTCCGTTCGAGGAACGCGTCCATGAACTCCTCCCGGACGTCCTCGTGGACGAACACCCGGGACGGGGCGTCACAGGACTGGCCGGTGTTGTAGTACATGACGCCCGCGACCGACTCGACGGCCACGTCGATGTCGGCGTCCGGGAAGACGATGAACGGCGATTTCCCGCCGAGTTCGAGCGTCACCGGCGCGGTGCGGTTGGCGGCGTTGCGCATGATCTGGTGTCCGACCTCCGTCGAGCCGGTGAACGCCACCTTCCGGACTTCCTGGTGGCTCGTGAGCGGATCGCCGGCCTCCTCCCCGAAGCCCGAGACCACGTTGACGACGCCGTCCGGGACGACCTCCTGGAGTTCCCGCGCGAACCGGAGCGCCGTCAGCGGGGTCTGCTCGGCGGGCTTGAGCACGACCGTGTTGCCGGTCGCCAGCGCCGGCCCGAGCTTGTACGACACCATCACGAACGGGAAGTTCCAGGGGATGATCTGGCCGACGACGCCGTAGGGCTCCCGCCGGGTGTAGATCAGTGCGTCCGCGTCGTAGGGGAACTGCTTGCCCTCGATCGACCGGCAGAGGCCGGCGTAGTACTCGAAGTACGAGATGGCCCGCTCGATTTCGCCCTGGGCGACGTCGAGGGGTTTGCCCGAGTCCAGACTCTCCAGGAGCGTGAACTCGTCATTGTTCGCCCGCACGCGCTCGGCGAGTTCCCGGAGCACGTCCTGGCGTTCCGGCGGCACCGTCTCGCCCCACTCCTCGGCGGCGTCCCCGGCCGCCTCGACCGCCGCGTGTTTCGCCGGCAGCCGACTCCCGGAACTCCCCGCCGATCAGCAGGTCGGTCTCGATGTACTCCTGGGCCGTTTCGATCGCCTCGCGGTGGTTGTCCGGCACGTCGCCCGAGTAATACTCTGGCATGCGAATACTCAGCACTGCCTCGGAAATAATACTTGCCGTTGTCGCGGGGGGCTATTGCAGTTGCATTTAACAAATATATCTGGTATTGAACCTGATCCATCAATCAGTAGTGCCAGTCGAATTGAGAGAAGTCGGGATCCCGGTTCTCGTTGAACGCCTCCCGGCCCTCGCGTGCCTCGTCGGTCATGTAGCCGAGGCGGGTGGCCTCGCCGGCGAACACCTGCTGGCCGACCAGGCCCTCGTCGACCATGTTGAAGGCGTACTTGAGCATGCGGATCGCCATCGGACTCTTCGAGAGGATGGCCTCGGCCCACTCCAGCGCGACCGATTCGAGGTCCTCGTGGGGGACGACCTCGTTGACCATGCCCATCTCGGCGGCCTCCTCGGCGTCGTAGGTCTTCCCGAGGAAGAACACCTCGCGGGCTTTCTTCTGGCCGACCTGCCGGGCGAGGTAGGCGGACCCGAAGCCGGCGTCGAACGAGGCGACGTCCGGGTCTGTCTGGAGGAACTTCGCGTGGTCGGCGCTGGCCAGGGTCATGTCACAGACGACGTGGAGGCTGTGACCGCCGCCGACTGCCCACCCCGGCACTACGGCGATGACGGGCTTGGGCATGTGGCGAATCTGGCGCTGGACTTCCAGGATGTGGAGCCGGCCGGTCGAGGCGTCCCCCGCGTCGTCGCCGCGGTACTCGTAGCCCGAGTCGCCCCGGACCGACTGGTCGCCGCCCGAGCAGAAGGCCCAGCCCCCGTCTTTCGGCGAGGGTCCGTTCCCGGTCAGCAGGACGCAACCGACGTCCGTCTGCCGCTTCGCCTGGTCCAGCGCGGCGGCGAGTTCGTCGACGGTTCCCGGCCGGAAGGCGTTGCGCACCGCCGGCCGGTCGAAGGCGATTCGGACCGCCCCCACGTCGGTCGCCCTGTGGTACGTGACGTCGTCGAAGTCGGGACCGATCGACTCCCACCGGTCCGGGTCGAATAGCTCCGAAACCATACCTCCAGACGGTGCGGGACGGCGCAAAAAGATTCCCCGTCGCCGGAAAACCCACGGGCCGGACTGCACCCGGCGACTGACCTGTCCGGTCCCGGGACAGTCGCCGCGAAAAATACTGTGATAAATCATGAGGTTTATGTGGGATGGTCCCGTCTGGAGAGGTACGGGAGCAGTCCCGAGATACCAGATGGTGGATGGCCCGACCCGAGACGAGATCGAACCGATGGTCCCAGAACTGCAAGACGTCCCGGCCGACGAGAAGTCGTCGGACCCCGCGTTCGGCACGAAAGACGTACCGCGGTACACGAACCAGGAAACCGGAGCCCCGCTCGTTCCGGACGCGCGCCTGGACCGACGGGACGCGGCAGAGGTATCGGGCGTAGGGAGCGACGACTGAGCGACGTTTTCTCATACTGGTGGCTGTAATTCTTTTACTCACCAGTCTCTGCTATCTGCGGATACAGACCCTTTCCGCCTGGATTCTCAATTCGAGTTTTCACGTACTTACAGCCACCAGTATCAGTTCGTAGCCACCGGCCGGAGCGGTGACTCCGGCCGCGTACGTGCAGACGGAGCGGTAGCTTCAGACGTGCAGGCGGGACGAGTCCGGAACCAGGGCCGTCGCGCGTTTCGACCGGCGGCCGGATCGTGCGTGGCCGATCGCGGGAGAGGAACACTTTCACGGGGGAGCCGTCCTTGGGGTGGGCCATGAGGATCCACTGGCACCGGCGCGACCTGCGCGCCGCGGACAACCGCGGCCTCGCGTCGGTGACGGATTGGGGAAACGTGTTGCCGGTGTTCGTCTTCGATCCGGCCGTGCTCGACCACGCGAGTCCACCGCGGGTGGCGTTCATGCTGGACGCCCTCGCGGCCCTGCGGGAGTGGTACCGGGAGCACGGGAGCGACCTGGTCTTGCGCCGCGGCGATCCCGCCGACATGTTGCCGGAACTGGCCGCGGAGGTCGGAGCCGACGCGGTGACCTGGTGTCGCGATTACTCCGGGCTGGCACAGCGCCGCGACGAGCGCGTCGAGGCGGCGCTCGCCGACGCCGGCGTCGAATCGCGGACCGTCCAGGACGCCCTCCTGCACGAACCGGGGTCGATACTGACGAACGAGGGCCAGCCCTACTCCGTGTTCACGTACTTCGGACGGAAGTGGATGGACCGCGAGAAGGACCGCCCGGTTCCGGCACCCGGCGCGGGGAGCCTCGCGGACTGGGCAAGGGACCCGCTCCCGTCGCTGTCCGACCTGGGATTCGACCGGCCGGAGGCGGACCTGCCGCCGGCCAGGCCCGGCGGCACACCTCAAGTGGGGGACAATCGGCGTCCGGGAGGTGTACGAGGCGACCGAGGAGGCGATGTCGGACGCCGCCGACGAGACCGAGCGGGAGTCCGTCGAGGAGTTCCAGCGCCAGCTCGCCTGGCGGGAGTTCTACGCGCACGTCCTCAGGTTCGAGCCCGACGTCGTGACGGAAAACTACAAGCAGTACGACGGCGAGATCGAGTGGCGCGACGACCCCGGGGAGATACGGGCCTGGAAGGACGGCGAAACCGGCTATCCGATCGTCGACGCGGGCATGCGACAGCTGAAAACCGAGGCCTGGATGCACAACCGCGTGCGCATGATCGTCGCCTCGTTTCTCACCAAGGACCTGCGGGTCGACTGGCGGGTCGGCTACGAGTGGTTCCGGGAGAAACTTGTCGACCACGACACCGCGAACGACAACGGCGGCTGGCAGTGGGCCGCCTCGACGGGGACGGACGCACAGCCGTACTTTCGCATCTTCAACCCGATGACGCAGGGCGAACGCTACGATCCCGACGCCGCGTACATCACCGACTACGTCCCGGAGTTGCGGGGCATTCCGCCCGAGAAAATTCACGCCTGGGACGAACTCGACGCGTCCGAACGCGAGGACCTCGCCCCCGACTACCCCGGCCCCATCGTCGACCACGCCGAGCGCCGCGAGCAGGCACTCGCCATGTTCGAGGCCGCCAGGGGCGACTGATCCTGTCGGCCTGCGAGCGAGGTTTCTCCCGGTCGGGGTTTCGCAGGGGTCGCTGTCGACGGCTCGGGTTATCAATTCAAATAATTCAACCGGGGGTTTAATGCGGGCCCCTGCTAGATTGCCGGCAGGTTTCCCCGCGTCAACGCATGCCAGTTCCGTTGCTCGTCTCGCTCGTGGTGATTCTGGGGTCGGTCACGGCCGCCGTCTCGCTGGCCGTGCTCGCGTGGCGACAGCGCCCGAAACCCGGGGCGGCTCCCTTCGCTGTCCTGCTGACCGCCGCTGCCTGGTGGATCGGCTGTTCGTCGCTCGGGCTGTTCACGGTCGATCCGAACACCCGGCTGTTGATATTCAGGCTGGGGTGGGTGGGCGCCGTGGTGGTCCCGCCGGCGTGGCTGCTGTTCGCGCTGGAGTACACCGGACACGACGAGTACGTCACGCCGTCGACGGTGGCGGCGCTGGCCGCGATTCCGGCGACGACGCTGGCGTTCGTCCTGGCGACGCCGGGAGGCGGGCCGGTATTCGAGTCACTGCGCGTCGCCGTCTACGGGACGATCAGCACCGTCGAGACGTCCTTCGGGCCGTGGTTCTGGATGCACGCGGGGTTCAGTTACCTGGCGTACGCGGTCGGGTGCGCGCTAGTCCTCCGGCTGTTATCGAGCGATCGGACGGTCTACCGCGGCCAGGCGTGGGTGCTGGCGGTCGCGGTGCTGGCTCCGTGGGCGGGCGACGTCGTCCACACCGCGGGCCTGCTCCCGGTCCCCGGGCTGAACCTCGCACCGTTCATGTTCCTGATAACCGGCGTGGCCGGGCTGTGGGGACTCACCCAGCTCGAACTGCTGGACGCCGTTCCGGTTCCGAGCAGCCACGCCCGGGAGTTCGTCGTCGAACGCATCGCGGACGGGGTCGTGGTCGCCGACGCGGACGGCCGGATCGTGGACGTCAACGAGAGCGCCGCCGACCTCCTGGACCTGGATCCGGAGGGGTGTCTCGGACAACATGCATCGGAGTTCGTCCCGGAATTCGACGCCCTCCGCGACCCGGAAGAGGAGCGGTGCCAGACCGTCGAGTGGGACCGCGGCGACCGGTCGTTCTACCTGGAGATCACTCAGACGCCGCTGCGGGACAGCCACGACCGGCTGGTCGGGTACGTCCTGGTGGTCCACGACGTGACCCGGCGGCGCACCAGGGTCCAGAACCTCGACGTGCTCAACAGGGTCCTCAGGCACAACCTCCGCAACGAGATGAACTTCATCTACGGGCAGGCCGAGCGCCTGGACGACCCGGACATCGATTCCGCCGAGGCCGCGGCGACGATCAAGCGGAAGGCGATGGAGGTCGCCGAACTCGGCGATCGGGCCAGAGAGATCAGCCGCGTGTTGGACGAGTGGGACCGCGACGAGAAGTCGACGGCGGTCGGACTGGACAGGGTGGTGGACATCGAGGTCGGACGGGTGCGCGAGCGCCGCCCCGGGGTCACGGTCGTCCGGGAGGGGTCCGCGGCGGGCGCGAAGGTCCCCCGGCCGGCCGCACCGGTCGTCAGGAACCTCCTGGAGAACGCCGTCGACCACAACGCCGCGGACGATCCAGTCGTGGAAGTGACGACCGGCCGACCCGCGGACGGGGTCGCCGAATTGCGCGTCCGGGACAACGGCACCGGCATCCCGGACGCGGAACTGGCGATCCTCGAAAGCGGGCGGGAAACCGACCTCCACCACGCCAGCGGAATGGGGCTGTGGCTGGTCGAGTGGGCAGTCCGCACGATGAACGGGACGATAACCGTCGAGAACGACGACGGGGCCGTCGTGACCGTCACCGTTCCCGCTGTCGGCAACCGGGACGAGGAGACGGGCGACGGCCGCCCGGAGCGATCCCCCGGCGAGTCCGCGCGCTCGCGGCCGCCGTGAGAGTATCCGAGATCTGATTGATCACTGCGGAGCCCGGCGGGGGCCAGCCGTGCCCTGCCCACTTCTAAAAACTTAACATCGCCCCGAGCAATTTAGGGAGTGGAGGACCCGACCATGCCTGAGCAATCACATCCCGAACTGCCACCGCTGCCGTACGACTACGACGCACTCGAGCCCCACATCTCCGATCAGGTGCTGACCTGGCACCACGACACCCACCACCAGGGCTACGTGAACGGCCTCGACAGCGCCGAGCAGACCCTGGCCGAGAACCGCGAGAGCGGTGACTTCGGCGGGAGTGCCGCGGCCATCAGGAACGTCACCCACAACGGCTGTGGCCACTACCTGCACACGCTGTTCTGGCCGCGGCCTCGGCCGCCGGCGGCTGGGCACTTCTGGTCTACGACCCCGTCGCCAAGCAGCTCCGGAACATCGCGGTCGACAAGCACGACCAGGGCGCACTCTGGGGCTCGCACCCCATCATGGCCCTGGACGTCTGGGAGCACTCCTACTACTACGACTACGGCCCGGACCGCGGCAGCTTCATCGACGCGTTCTTCGAGGTCGTCGACTGGGACGAGGTCGCGGCCAACTGCGAACGGGTCGTCTCGACCTACGAGGAGTAAGTCGTCGAGCACACCCGATTTTTTGGCGTCCCTGGCGGACAGCGCCGCGGTCCGATGCCGGGGGGTTTATGAGAACGATGGCCCTTGTTTAGGGGCATGGGAATCCAAGACACGCCGACGACACAACACCCCGCTGACGCGGTCGAGGGGGTGTCCGAGTTCGCGCGGACCGCGGACGCCTCCGAGGCAGACTACGCCGCCCTGGCAGCGGACCTCCGCGGGTCGGTCGACGGCGACGTGCGCTTCGACGAATACGCACAGATCCTCTATGCGACCGACGGGAGCATCTACCAGGCCCGGCCGGCCGGCGTGGTATTCCCGACGGACACCGACGACGTGCGCGCCGCGGTCGAGGTGGCTGCCGACCACGACGTGCCGATCATGCCCCGCGGGACGGGGTCCTCGCTGGCCGGCCAGGCGGTCGGCCCGGGGTGTGTCGTGCTCGACATGTCCCGGCACATGGACGCCATTCTCGACGTCGACCCCGACGCGGGGACGGCGACGATCCAGCCGGGCGTCGTCCAGGACGACCTGGACAACCACCTCGACCAGTGGGGGCTGAAGTTCGCCCCCGACCCGGCGTCGTCGAACCGCTCGACGGTCGGCGGCGGCATCGGGAACAACTCCACGGGCGCACACTCCGTCCGGTACGGCATCACCGACGCGTACACCGAGGAGGTCCGGGCGGTCCTCTCGGACGGGTCCCTGCTCCACGCCCGGGAGGTCGTCCTCGACAGCGACGAGTACGAGGATATCGTCGCCAGGGACGACCGCGAGGCCCACGTCTACGAGACGGTGCGCCGACTCGTCGAGGACAACGCCGACGAGATCGCCGACAAGTACCCCGACCTCAAGCGGTCGGTCTCGGGGTACAACCTCCAGAAGGTGATCTACGAGAACGACGACGGGGAGGAGGTCATCAACCTGGCGAAACTGTTCGTGGGCGCGGAGGGAACCCTCGGCGTGATCGTCGAGGCGACGGTCGGCCTCGTCACCAAGCCCGAGGAGACCGCGCTGGCGCTGTACTGTTTCTCCGACCTGGTGGACGCGATGGAGGCGGTCCCGGAGGCCCTAACCTTCGACGTCAGCGCCGTCGAGTTGATGGACGACGAGGTGTTCCGGCTGGCGCTGGACTCGACGGAGTTCGCCCAGTACGCCGAGCCGATCCCCGAGGGGACGAAGGCGGCGCTGATGCTGGAGTACGACTCCGAACTCCACGACGACTTCGAGGCGGCCGTCGCGGCCACGAACGAGCACTTCGTCGAGAACGGCGCGGCCTTCGACGTGCTGGAGGCCTACAGCGAGGAGGCACAGGCCGACCTCTGGAAGCTCCGGAAGGCCGCCATCCCGCTTTTGATGAGCCTGGAGGGCGACCCCAAGCCGTACCCGTTCATCGAGGATGCCACGGTCCCGCCGGAGGAACTGGCCGAGTACGTCCAGTCGTTCGAGGACATCCTCGAGGACCACGGCACGTCGGCGGCCTACTTCGCCCACGCAGGTTCGGGCACGCTCCATATCCGGCCGATCCTCAACCTCAAAGAGGAGGACGGCATCGAGAAGATGCACTCGATCACCGACGCGGTGACGGACCTGGTGCTCGAACACCACGGAGCGTTCTCCGGCGAGCACGGCGACGGGATGGCCCGGACGGAGTTCAACCCCAAGATGTACGGGCCGGATCTCTGGCACGCGTTCAAGGAACTCAAGACCGCGTTCGACCCCGACTGGCTGATGCACCCTGGCAACGTCGTCTACCGCGACAGCCCCAGCGACGTGGGATCCGACAGCGGCCGGGGCGTGGGCGCGGACAACCGCGAGAACCTCCGGTACGGCGCGTCCTACCAATCGGTCGAGCCACAGACCGCGCTCGATTTCTCCGACGAGGGCGGCTTTTCGCACCTCGTGGAACTCTGTAACGGCTGTGGCACCTGCCGGCAGACCAACTCCGACGTGATGTGTCCGACCTACCGGGCCTCGAAGGAGGAGATCCAGACCACCCGCGGCCGGGCGAACATGCTCAGGGCCGCGATCAGCGGCGAACTCGACGAGGACGAACTCTACTCCGAGCGGTTCCAGAAGGAGGTGCTGGACCTCTGTGTCGGCTGCAAGGGCTGCAAGAGCGACTGCCCGACCGGCGTCGACATGGCGAAGCTGAAAGCGGAGGTCAAACACCAGTACCACCAGGAGGAGGGCACGAGCCTCCGATCGCGGCTGTTCGGCAACATCGACCGCGCGAGCGCCGTCGGGAGCGCGCTCGCGCCGCTGTCGAACTGGGCCCAGAAACTCCCCGGCTCGGACTACCTGTTAGAAGAGGTGTTCGGCATCGCCCCGGAGCGGAAACTCCCAACGTTCACCCGCGAGACCCTCGAAGACTGGTTCGAGAAGCGCGGCCCACGGGTCCCGCTGGCCGACGCCGACGAGAAAGTGGTGCTGTTCCCGGACACGTTCACCAACTACAGCTACCCGGAACCCGGGAAGGCGGTCGTCGAGGTGCTGGAGGCGGCGGGCGTCCACGTCCGGATTCCCGACGACGTAACCGCCAGCGGGCGGGCGGCGTTCTCGATGGGGATGCTCGACAAGGCCCGCGAACAGGCCCGCCGGAACGTCGAGACGCTCGCGCCGTACGTCGAGGACGGGTGGTCGATCGTCTTCATCGAGCCCTCGGACGCCGTGATGTTCCAGGACGAGTACGGGGACCTGCTCGACGGGGAGGACGTGACGGCGGTCGGTGCCAGCGCCTACGGGATCTGCGAGTACCTCGACGCCCACCGCGTGTTAGACGGCGTGGAGTTCGGGGCAGCCGACGAGGCGCTGACCTACCACGGCCACTGCAACCAGAAGGCGATCAACCGGGACCACCACGCGGCGAACGTCCTCCGGCAGGCCGGCTACGACGTCGACCACCTCGACTCGGGCTGTTGTGGCATGGCGGGCTCTTTCGGCTACGAGGCCGAACACTACGACCTCTCGCAGGCCATCGGGCGCATCCTCTTCGACCAGGTCGACGCGAGCGACGGCGAAACCGTCGTCGCGCCGGGCGCGTCGTGCCGGACGCAACTGGGCGACCGGCCGGGCGAGAGCCGGCCGCCACACCCCGTCGAGAAGCTCGCGGCCGCTATCGACTGACCCCTCCCGCGACCCCAGTCGCGGGCGTTCGCGTTGCGTTCCCGGACGGGTTTCGCGCGGGCCACGATGTCGCACGTCGCGTCCCATGTGGTTATCGTCGCGTCCCGTGTCGTGTCCGTCGTGTTTCGCGCTATTTCCATCGCGGCCCGGGGTGTCCCCCGTCGCCTCCCGCGTCAGTCCGTCGCGTTTCGTGCCATTTAGACGGGAGACCCGCCTACCCGCGGGTATGCCCCGACCGAAGGAAGACTTCGACCGAGTCAGGCCCTTGGAGTTCCGCGATCCGGGCGAGGTGCTCGATCCCGGGATGATGTACACCGTCTACGAGATCGCGCGGCTCCTCCAGGGCGTCGAACCCGGGCGCGAACTCGACGTCGAGACCGAGAACGTCCTGCTCGACTGGGCGATCCCGTGGATGGTAGCGAACGCCGAGGCCTTCGTCTTCGCGGAGCCGGCGGCCGAGGACGAACCGGGCTACTACGGCCTCGCGGAATGAGACTGCTCGTCGCGGGCGCGGACCAGGTCGACGCCGGGAAGACGACCTTCTCGGTGGGTCTGCTGGCGCGGATCGGCGGGACCGGCTTCAAACCCCGCGCCGGCAACGACTACTGGTTCGACCACGACGACTACCGGGCGGCCGTCGGGGACGGCCGGCTCTACGGGAAGGACGCAAACCGGCTGGCGGCGGCCAGCAACGGCGATCCGGACCCGGAGGAGATCAACCCCATCCACCGGCTCTGGCAGCCCGCGCCGGGGAACCCGGGCATGCTCGGCCGCGACGACCGCCAGTTCGTCGTCGACCGGGTCGCCGGATCGTACGTCGTCAACGCGGCGGCGACGGTACCCGACCTCGCGGGGGAACGGCTCCCGCTGTCGGACGCGGTCCGGGTCGACTCGCTGTCCGCGTTCAACGAGGTGATGGCGACGCGCCACGCCGCGGCACAGCGGGCCGTCGAGGAACGCATCCGCGAGGCCGATCCGGCCGTGGTCGAATCCTACGCCGACGTCGCCCGCCCGGTCGCATCCGCGACGCCCGACGCCGTCGCGGTGGTCGAACCCACCCGTGCCCGGATCTACGACGGCGACCGGTACTGGAAGGCCTGCGAAGTCGCCAGCGGCCGCCCCGAAGAGGGTCGCCTCGAGGAGCGCACCGGGTCCGTGGTCGAACTGGCAGACCCCCGATCCCGGGTGTCCCTGCCGGCACTGTCCGCCGCGGAGCGGAGCGACCCGGAGGCCATCGCGGCCGCATACGAGACGGCCTTCGACGCCCTGCTCTCGGTGGCCCGCGACGAGAGGCGTTTTCCGCTGTGACTTTTCCGTGGAACGTTGCTGCGGCGCTCTCCCGTTGTGCGCGGGAGTCGTCCGTGGATGCCTGATCAACGGCGTTGCCGGGCGGCCTGGGCCGCGATTTCGATGTCGTGGTAGGGATCGACGGTGACCGAGGGGCCGTGGCCGGTGTGCATCTCCGCGAGGCTCTCGTCGGTCACCTCGAGGAGCCGGTCGATGCTCTCGACGAGGCGGTCGCGGTCGCCCTCCGGGAGGTCTGTCCGGCCGAAACTCCCGTTCGCAAACACGAGGTCGCCGGCAAACAGGATGCCCGGCCCGTCGGCGTAGAAACAGAGGTGGTCGTCCTTGTGTCCCGGGGTGTGCAGGGCCAGGTAGTCGTGGTCGCCGAACTGGACGGTGTCCCCGTCGCCGATGGGGCGGTCGACGCCCTCGATGTCCGTATCGAACCCCCAGGCGGGGATGTCGAAGGCATCCTTCACGGCCGGGACGTTGCCCACGTGGTCGGGGTGGGTGTGCGTCAGGACCAGGGCGTCCAAGTCGTCGACGTGGGTACGGACGGCCGCGACCACGTCGAAGTCGTTGCCGGCGTCGACCAGGACCCGCCGGTCGCCGTCGACGAAATAGGCGTTGCTCGTGAACACCTGTCGGCCGCGCGCGAGGTTCCGGATCACGGACGCCCGTTCGGGGAGCCGGGGCTTGAGCATATCGACCGGCGGCGGGTGTTCTCAAATTTAGTTCTCGCACCCACAGGGCTTTGTAGGATGAATGGCAAACAGGGGGGTAGAAGAGATGTCAGAAGATTCGGCCCCAGTCGTCCTCATCGTCGAGGACGAGCCGGACGTCGCCGAGACGTACAACCTCTGGCTGGCCGACAGCTACGAGGTCCGGCTCGCCGAAGACGGCGACGAGGGACTGGAACTACTCGACGATGACGTCGACGTGGTCCTGCTGGACCGCATGATGCCGGGGCTCTCGGGGGACGAGGTGCTCGAGCGCATCAGGGAGGGGGAATACGACTGCCGGGTTGCGATGGTCACAGCCGTCGAACCCGACTTCGACATCATGGAGATGGGGTTCGACGCGTACCTGAACAAGCCCATCAGGAGCGACGAACTCCACGAGACGGTCGAGAGCCTCCTGGAACGGTCCGCGTACGACGACCTGCTCCAGGATTACTACTCGCTGATCGAAAAGCAGGCGACCCTTGAGACGACGAAGAGCAACGCCGAACTCGCGGAGAACGAGGAGTTCGTCAGGCTGGAGGAGCAAATCCAGCGACTCCGCGACGAACTCGCGGGGACGTTCGGGGGCGTCGAGGACGACGAGGAGTTCATTGCGACGCTGCGGGACCTCAACGACGGGGGTGATCTCACGTAGCTATGTACGATCTGTCAACGGTACTCGAAACGGACGCCGTGAAGGCAATCGGGCCGGGGACGAGCGTGCTGATCGCCGGTCCGGCGATGACTGGCAAGGAACAGCTGGCCCTGGACATCCTCGCCGACGGCTCCCGCGACGGAGAAGGTGCGGTCATCGTGACGACGAACGATCAGGCGGAAACCGTCATCGACGACTACCGGAGCCGGGTCGGGACGGACGAGTTCGCACTCGCCGTCGTGGACTGCCGGAACGAGGGAGCGGGCGACCCGAAGACGCAGTCCCTCGATGGACAGTTCGTCCACCACGTGTCCTCCCCGGCGGACCTAACGGGGATCGGGATCGGGATCACGAAAGCCCTCCAACGGTTGCACGGCGGCGGGGCCGAGCGCGGGCGCATGGCCCTGATTTCCCTGTCGACGATGCTCACCTACACCGACCGCGAAACCGTCTTCAAGTTCTGTCACGTCCTCTCCTCGCGGCTCGACGCCGCGGGCTATCTGGGCGTGTTCACCATCGACTCCGGCGCACACGACGAACAGACCCTCCAGGTGCTCAAACAGGCGTTCGACGGACTGATCGAGATCAGGGAAACGGAGGGCGAACGCCAGGTCCGGGTCCGCGGGCTGACCGACACCCCCACGGCGTGGGCGGTGCTCTGACCGGACCGACCCGGTGACCTCCCGCGGCCGGCCGTCCCCGTCGTTTCCTGCCCGTTCTCCGATCCGAGACCCGCCCGATGACATACCGTGCAGTGTACAGGCCGTGATTCCGGGGCGAGAAGCCCCATGCCCGACCGTCCACGGGGTAGTCACAGCGCTTTTATTCCGTCCTGTGGTGGTGTGGGGTAGATGCACCGTCCGGTTGCCGTCGGGCTCGTCGTCACTCTCCTCTGGGTTGCCGGGGCGGCTCCGATGGGTGTGGCGGCTGCTACCGCCACCGGGGGAGCGTTCGACTCGCCCGATGACTTCGACACCACGACGTTCGAGATTCGCGCATACGCAAACGGGTCCATCAGGTGGACGTTCGTCTACTCCCGGACGCTGGCCAACGAGACCGAGCGTCGTCAGTTCCAGGAGTACGCGGAGCGGTTCAATTCCGAGGAGACCGATACCTACACCCAGTTCAAGCGCCGGGCGCGGCTCCTCGTCGAGGGTGGCTCGAACGCGACCGGCCGGGAGATGCGGGCGGGGGCGTTCCGCCGCGAGGCCTCGCTCAACGAGCTCCAGAACCGTGGCCGCGTCGAGATGTCCTTCCGGTGGACGAACTTCTCGTTCGTCGAGGGCGACCGCATCGTCATCGGGGACGTGTTCGAGGGCGGTCTCTACATCGGACCGAACCAGCGGCTGGTCGTCTACACCGGCCCGGGACTCTCGTTCTCGCAGGTGAAACCGCGTCCCGACTCGGCCTCGAACCTGTCGAATCCGTCCGTGACCTGGTTCGGGGAGCGACAGTTCGCGGACAACCGCCCGAAAGTCGTCTTCACCGTCGCGGAGGCGGACGAGACTCCGGACGACGGTGGGGCCACCCAGACGACGGCCGTGCCGACGGCGACCCCGGAGAAAACCAGGGCCGGAACCGCCGCACCCACGCTCACGACGACCGCTGGCACCGACCGGGCTGGCGACGATCCGGCGATGCTGTTTCTCGGGATCCTCATCGTGGTCCTGAGCCTGGCGGCCGTCGTCGTCTGGCGGACGGACGCCGTCTCCTCGCCCGGGGGCGGCTCCGCGCCCGGGTCCATCGGCGGCGAACCTCCCCGCGGCGGCACGGGCACGCAGGAAGCCGACGCCGGCACGTCCGAACCCGCCGTGCCCGACGAGGAGTTACTGACCGACGACGACCACGTCGTCCGGCTCCTGGAAAAGAACGACGGCCGGATGAAACAGGTCAACATCGTCGAGGAGACGGGCTGGTCGAAGTCCAAGGTGAGCATGCTGCTGTCCGACATGGAGGAGGAAGGCAAGATCAGCAAACTGCGGGTCGGACGGGAGAACATCATCAGCCTGCGCGGCCAGGAACCCGAAGCGGCCGGATCCCCGTTCGAGGCGGAAGACGAGTGACCGGCGACGACCGCGTGATGCCGATCCGGCCGTGCGACGAGAGATAGTGGCCTTTAAGTACGGGAGTCCCTTCGATCCGGGTGCAGACGGGCCGCTCCGGTAGTGTAGTCCGGCCAATCATATTGCCCTCTCGAGGCAATGACCGGGGTTCAAATCCCCGCCGGAGCACTCCAATCCGGCTTCATTCTTGCGGTTCTGGTTTGCGAACAATCAGGTGATTCCGCCTAATGCTCAGACCAATCCGATTCGAAGTATTCACACACAACCGCGCTGTCTTGCGAGTTTCCGTTTTGCCACACCTATTGAACTCGCAGGACGCACCTTCTAACCGACTGCAATCAGGCGATTCCGAAATTTGCCCACCGCTCACAAGCTCACAGGATCGCCAGCAAACCGCTGTACGGAGGCCGGACGATGATTGATCTCGATGACTATCCAGTCGTCACCGAGAACTCGGAGTCGTTCCTGAATCATCGACAGTTACTGGATTATCGCTCCGAGCGCGAAGACTGCCTCCAGTGGCTGCTAATACTGGTGGCTGTAATTCTTTTACTCAACAGTCTCTGCTATCTGCGGATACAGACCCTTTCCGCCTGGATTCTCAATTCGAGTTTTCACGTACTTACAGCCACCAGTATAACGTACGGGAAAGAGCCAGACAAAGCGGAGAGATACGCCAAGGGAACCGTCAAACTACCCGAAGAGCCAAACATCTATAGGAATCAGAATAAAAATACAATGAGTTATTTAAAACATCAAACAAAGGCATGAAAACTACATCTTCTCTGCCGTCAACTCATATAGAAATTTATTCTAAAATCAGCTTGGCCCACTGGTCGATGTTTTCTCGGAAATCGTCCTGAGGTGTTAATGGCCAATAAAAGCGTTCTTCCCTGCCGTGGTCCGGAGTGTGGGTCCGGAGGAAAACTCCAACGGTATCGCCAGAAGAGGCTCCGAGCGTTTCCGTGAGTGGAACCTGGAACTCATAGTGTACGGTTCCAGAGTGGTTGCCGCTCGCTCGTTCCACGGCGTCGGGGGCAGAGACCTTGTTATCGCTCCCTAAGAGTTTGTATTGCCGATATCCACTCCAGCCGCTCGGGCCAGGCCATACGACAACCACATCTTCGTGTGGTTGGGTCGAGGACCCATCGAGGTCGTGGTCAGTGTTTCCATCGAAGAGTATGCTCGCGTGATTATCCCATCCGTCGTTAAACTGACTGTCGATAGCGATGTACAAATTGGAACCGTCGTTCATCAGATATACCGTACAACGCTCTTTTGGCGGAGATTGTTGGTGAGTCATAGCGCAGTTTCGAGGATGGTTTTGAGCGCTTCTTCACCCGGTTTTCGGAACACTTCACGACGGAGCTGAAACGCT
>PXRG01000002.1 GCA_003021105.1 Halobacteriales archaeon QS_1_68_17 | reverse complement strand
AAACCGCCAGCGGGCCAGAGCACGGTGGTCGGCGGCACAGAGCGGGCGCGCTTCCTCCCACCCGTGAACGGGTGGGGTTCCGCGCTGTACCACGCTGATCCTCCGGCGCATAGCTCGGTATCTCGGGCACGATCCGCCAGAGGAGCACCTGCTGGAGCTGTTGCTCGCCGCGTCCATAGATCCGAATCCACACCGACCGTCGTTGATCGAGGACGTTCAACACGGTGCGTTTGTGCGCGAGCTCGCCTGAAATACGATAGCAGTTGTTCGCAGCAACGAGCGACAGCTGCGGATGAAGATAGTGCGTTGAGAGTCACGACGTCGAAATGCTGGAGAAGTATCTGGAGGATAGTAGAATGTCGCCCGGAACACTAACGTCCGGCCTCACTCCTGGCGGCGTGCCGGGTCAGCCGGGAAACCCTCGTGCCGGGCGGGTCCTGCGGGGCAGGACCGGGTGCCGAAGCGGCGGTGCCGCTGCGGCGTGCGTCGGGCCGCGAGGCCCGACGGGTGTGAGACGGCGATAGCCGTCCCGGTGTCGCGTGCCCGGGTTCGCCGCGCGGTCATCGCGCCCTGGCGGGACTGCTCGGGCGGGGACTTGAGGCACGCACCGGAGGTAGGAACCGCCAACGATTAAACGTACCGCGGCCGCGCGGGCGGGTCAGACGGCGTACTCGTCTTCCCGGAACTGGACGTAGCCGCCGTTCCGGAGCGCGAACTTCCGGCGCTTGTACGCGCCGACCAGTTTGACCGCGTCCACGCCGGTCGTCAGTGCCTCGACGAGGCCGGTGCCGCCGCGGTCCAGGAGCCGGTCGGCCGTCCGGAAGGTGCGGTCCCAGTCGGCCGGCTCGTAGCCCCGAACGAGGTCGGCCATGGCGACGTTCCGGCGGATCTCCTCGCCGATCGCGTCCCGCCAGGCGTCGTTGTACCGCGACAGCCGCCCCTCGGCGGCGAGTTCGCCCGCGAGCTTTCCGGTCCGGACGGCGACGTGGTCGCCGCCCTCGTGGAACGCTGAGGTCGTTCCCATCGCGCCGCCGGCGACGGCGACCCCGGCGGCGGTCGGCGACTCGATCGGGCGCGTCGACGAGATGGGATAGGCCTCGGTGCCGCCCTGTTTGCCCCGGTCCTCGACCAGCGGGAAGTCCTCTGGGACGTCGTAGCGGTCGCCGTACTCCCGTTCGAGCAACCGCCGGAGGTACACCCGCCCGGGCGGGACCTGCTCGTCCTCGTCACTGAGGAGGTCGTACGCGTCCCGGTTGCGGACCCGGTCCAAGTCGACGCCGATCGGCATCGTGAGACCGACCCGGACCACCCGATCGTCGTTCGGGAACACCCACGGGTAGGCGGTGTGTCCGGGGATCAGCCCCCACCAGAACTTGATCAGTTCGGGATCGAACACGTCCGCGGGGAACCGCCGGTGCTCCTGGTAGGCGATGTGGTTCGCCGTCGTCGACGCCAGGTGGTCGCGCATGCTCCGGCCGTCGGGGACGAACTGGTCGAGCACGCCCATCGTTACCGTCCGCTGTGGGCCGTCCGCGAGCACGAGGTACTCGGCCTCGATTTCGTCGCCGTCCGCGAGCGTCAGGCGGTGGGAGTGGCCGCCCGAGAGGTCGGTCTCGACGTCCCTGACGGCCGTTCCGACGCGGTAGGTCGCGCCGGCGGCCTCGGCCTCCGCGCGGAGCCAGTCGTCGAACCGCGCCCGGTGGAACGCGAACCCGAAGCCGTCGTACGACGCCTCGATGCCGGTGTCCGAGAGCGTGACACGCTCGGTCGGACCGACGAACTCCGCACCGTCGAGGCGGCTGAGAATGACGTCGTCGGGGATCTCCTCCGGTCGGTAGTCCATCAGGTCGATCCAGTAGTCGAGCATGCCCGCCGCGTCGGTCGAGTCCGGCCCCAGGCCCTCCCGGTCGGCGCGCGGCACCCCTTTCTCGAAGACGACCGCGTCGGCACCCCGTCGGGCGGCCGCGCCGGCCGCGGACGAACCGGCCGGTCCGCCGCCGACGATCGCGACGTCGACCCGTTCCATATCCCTACGCTGACCGGGCGGGGCTTAAAATTGCTTACCTTCGGCGGCGTTTCCCGGCGGTACCATTTTTGTTTCCCGTGGTAGCACCACCTGTATGATCGGCGAGTCCCAGGAGGAGCGGCACCGATGGTAGACCAAGCGGACGTAGTCGTCTTCAGGCGGAACTTCCACGGACTTCCGGCCGACGACTACGCGAGGGCGCTCCGCGAGCGGCTCGACGACCTGACGGTCGCAGTCGCCCGGACGCCCCGGGAGGAACGGGAACTGGTCCGCACCGCGGCCGTTGCGACCGGGAGTCACTTCGACGAATCCCTGCTCGGTCACGTCGGTGACCTCCAGCTGTTCGCCTGTGCGTACGCGGGGGTCGACCACCTCCCGGTCGACGAACTGGCCGAGCGGGGCGTGACGGTCACCACCGCCTCTGGGGTCCACGGCCCGAACGTCGCAGAGCACATCGTCGGGACGATTCTCCTTTTCACCCGGCGGTTCCAAGAGGGATTACGCCGACAGCGCCACCGCGAGTGGCGGTCCTACCCGACCCGCGAACTGGCCGGCAGCACCGTCGCTATCGTGGGTCTCGGTGCCATCGGCACCGCGACGGCTGATCGCCTCGACGCCTTCGACGTGGAGACGGTCGGCGTCAGGTACACGCCGGCGAAGGGCGGCCCCACCGACGAGGTCGTCGGCTTCGACGAACTGGACGAGGCGCTGGCGGAGGCCGCGTACGTCGTCCTCGCCTGCCCGCTGACGGACGAGACCGAGGGGCTGATCGGCGCGGCGGAACTGAACACGATCCACCCGGACGCGGTGCTCGTCAACGTCGCGCGCGGACCGGTCGTCGAGACGGACGCACTCGTGGCCGCCCTCCGGAAGAACCACCTCCGGGGGGCCGCACTCGACGTGACGGACCCCGAACCGCTTCCGGAGGACCACCCGCTCTGGAACTTCGAGAACGTCCTGATCACGCCGCACAACGCCGGCTTCACGCCCGTGTAATTCTTTTACTCACCAGTCTCTGCTATCTGCGGAGACAGACTCTTTCCGCCTGGATTCTCAATTCGAGTTTTCACGTACTTACAGCCACCAGTATTAGAGGACGTCCTCGATGCGGAGGTCTCCCCACATGTGCAGGTACGCGTACCCACAGAGAGCGATCGTGAACGCGAGCGCCACGTGATACACCTGGTTCACCGCGAACAGCATCGTCAGCACTACGGAAGCGACGAGAATGATTCGTGTCAGGACGAGTGCAAACAGTCCCATGGTGGTTCGAGATACCGATCGTCCGGTCACCCGGCCGCCCGGAACGGTCCGTCGGGTACTCGGGCCTGCTAGGGCTACCAACACCGAAAAAGGCACGGATCGACGGCGACCTAATGACAAATGTATACCATTATACGAGAATATACTTAGTTATTATCCGTAATAGTTAATATTCATTATATAGTTCCTTCCAAATGTACCGGTCGGTTGGCGAGGCGGTCGTCAATGAAGCCGGCGTGTCAAACGATACCTCATAACAATGTCAGATCACGACGACGGGGCCACAGTCGAAGCCGATGGCGGCGTCGTAGAGGACGACATCTTCACCACCGAGGATGTCGGGGAACAGTACCGGGATACCGTCTACGATGACCTCGACTACGCAACGCTCGAGGAGGCGCCCAACACCGAGGAGTACCCCGATTCCTCGGACGGCGCGTCGTTCCGGCTGGCCGACCTGCCGAAGGTGCCGAAGGTCAGGCACCTGGTCGGCCCGAGTGCGATCATGCTCGGCGCGTCGCTGGGGAGCGGCGAGACGATGTTCTGGCCGACGCTGATCGCCGGCAACAGCTGGGCGCTCTACTGGGCGTTCTGGGTGGGCGTGATCACCCAGTTTTTCATCAACACCGAACTCCAGCGGTGGACGATGGCGACCGGCGAGAGCATCTTCAGCGCCTACGGCCGGCTGAACGGGATCTGGCCGTGGTTCTTCCTGCTCGCCGGCTTCTTCCACCTCGGGTGGCCCGGCTGGGCCTCCGGCGCGTCCGAGGTATTCGCCGCCTGGACGGGCGTCGTCCCGCGGGCTGACTGGTGGATCATCGGCATCATCTCGATGATCGTCATCTGGCTGTCCTACCAGGCGGGGCCAGTGCTGTACAACGTCATCGAGAAAGCCCAGGTCGCATTGATGATCATCGCGGTCGTGTCTGCGATCATCCTCGTGTTCATCGTGGGATCGATCGGGCAGCTGGCCAACATCCCCGCCGGGGCGATCAGCTTCGGGACGCTGCCCGCGGACCTCGACATTGCGACCTTCCTGGGCGGGCTGGCCTACGCCGGAGCCGGCGGGTACATCAACCTCTCGCAGGGCGTATGGGCCCGCGAGAAAGGCTACGGCATGGGCACCTACCAGGGTCGGATCAAGAACCCCCTCCGGGGCACGGACCCCGAGGAGGTCCACGACGGGTTCACCTTCGAGCCCACCCCGACGAACATGCGCCGCTGGCGGGCGTGGTGGAAGACGACCCAGCGCGAGCACTTCCTGACGTTCGTGCTCGGCCTGCTGGTGGTGGCGACGGTGGCGATGACCATCTCCGCGGAGTTCGCGAGCGGTGCCGACTTCGACGGTGCCATCTCGATGTGGATCGACGTGGTCATCCCGCAACTCGGCGGGATCACCGGCGGCTTGCTGTACGCGGTGTTGTTCATCGCGCTGTTCAGCACCCAGTACGCGATCGTCGAGTCGTTCGTCCGCAACAGCGTCGACATCCTTTACGAGGGATACGGCCGGGCCGCGGGCTGGGAGGTCTCGCGGGTCTTCCTCGGCCTGCTGACCATCTTCACCCTGTGGGGCATCCTCATCATCGGCGCGCAGTTCAACACGCCGTGGATCCTGCTGGTGATCGGCGCGGCCATCGCCGGCGTGATGATGTGGCCCTACAACGCGCTGACGATCATCCTGAACACGGTCCGGCTCCCGGAGCACACCCAGCCCGGCTGGGGCCGCGTCGTCGCGATGTGGTGGGCGACGGCCTTCTTCGGCTACTTCAGCGTGCTCCTGATCGGGAGTCAGCTCGTCAACCGGTTCGGGATCGAGGCCTTCGAGGCCACCGTCGACGTCGTGAGCAGCGGCCCGGGCGGGCTCGCGCTGTTCCTGTTCGCGCTGATCGTGCAGGTGTACACGATGGCGCGCTCGGCGAAGGCAAAACTCGACGCCAAGGACACGGTCGAGAACGCCGACGAGGCCGTCGGGTTCCTGGCCTGACGTCCCACGATATTTTTTACCCGCCGGACGAGACCCCAACGGATGGCACCACCGGCCGACCGGAGCGGACTGGACGACCTCTTCAAGTTGCTCGTGGGCTACCGGCTGTTGATCTACCTCGCTGGCACCGTCGCCATCGGCACGCCGCTGTTTCTGGCGGTCGGGTTCGGGATCGAGGTGTCCTCGGGCGTCCGGACCGCGATCGTGGTCGCGAGCCTCGGGGGGATGATCCTCACCTACGCCGGGGAACGACGGGTCGGACTCGACGGCGAGGCCGCCGGCCCCGGGGACGGCGGCGGGTCGGCCGAGTACCCGCTCCGGAAGCGTGCCGCCGTCGCGCTGGCTGTCGTCGGCGTCGCGGTCGGCGTCTACGCGGGCATCGAGGTCAATCCGATCCTCGGGCTCGTGTTCGTCGGCGGTGCCCTGCTGTTCGGCCGCTTCGCGTACGGCGACGAAACCGGATCACGGAACGACGCGGGCAACGGGGGAACCTGACCGTGGCCGAGGACGTCGACCCCGAGGCGTTCGACGACCTCCCGACGACCGGGATCGAGGTCGAGCGACACGTCCACTACGGCATGACGGGGTCGTTCCCGCTCCGGATGGCCGAGATGTTCTTCGCCGACGACGGCCTCTACATCGCCGAGTACTCCTACATCACGCCGATGTTCGGGCTGGCGACGCGCAAGCACAGGCGGGAGGCCGCGTCGATGGAACGGGTCTTCGAGATCCACGGGATCGACGAGGTGCTCCTGCAGGCGGATTCGGTCGTCTGGCACAGCTACGACAACCTCGGGGAGGTGGTCGAGCAGAAACTCCGTCTCGGCGGTGTAGAAGCCGGCGTTGATCTCGCGGATCTCGCGCTGGGAGGGGGAGGCGTCGGCGTATTCGACGATTAAGTACGTGAAAACTCGAATTGAGAATCCAGGCGGAAAGAGTCTGTCTCCGCAGATAGCAGAGACTGGTGAGTAAAAGAATTACAGCCACCAGTATCATTCCCGGCCGACGCCACGAAGGCCTGCCAGGTGTGTCCGGCCGCGGCGACGAACAGTCCCACGGCGTAAAGAAAAATGAGCACGGCGGTCAGGGCCGGTCGGATCGGCCCCTCGCGGTTCGCGCGGACGCGTGCCAGCCGACCGCAGATCCCGACCAGCGCACCGACCGCTCGCGCGGTGATCGAGTCCGGGCGTGCGGCGATCGTCGCCGCGATCGGTGGACTGACCCGCTCGTACAGGCCGACCAGCGCCCGGCCCCACGGTCGCGGCCGCAAGGCCCCGTCGCGGAACGAGCGGAGCGCGTCCAGGGTCGCCCCCTCGCCCGCGGCCGCGGTCGTGATGAAACACGCCGAGTGGTGCTGGTCGACCTCGACGCGGACGAGGTCCGACTTCTCGTAGCGCGTCGTCTCCGCCGGCGGGAACTCGGGGTCCGGCGAAACGGCGAACGCCTCCGTCGAGTGGCGCAGGTACACGTCCCCGTGGTCGGTGCGGTCGCCCGACCGGGTGACGACCGAGACGTGCTTCTTCCGGCTGTCCCCCACTTCGACCGCCCCGTCGCCAGTCTCGTCGGCGTCGCTAGCGTCGTCGCCGTCAGGACCGCCGTCGGCATCGCCGACGTCGTCGGCCTCGCTAGTGTCAAAACCGCTGGTGTCGTCGCCGTCTCCGGCTGCATCATCACTCGCGGAGGCACCGGGAGACTCGGTTGCGTCGTCGGTCGGACCGCGCCCCGAATCGTCGCTCCCGTTTCCGTCGGCTCGCTCGTCGGTGGGGTCCGCCATGGTACGCGACCGGTCGCGGCGGACGGACAAAGAGGTTCGGTCCTACTCCAGCGGTGCGATCAGTTCGACCACGTGCCCGTCCGGGTCGCGGACGAAGGCCGTCCGGGCCCCCGCGGCGGGCTGGTCGGCCGGTTCCTGGACGACGCCGTGGTGGTCTATCTCGGCGAAGGCGGCGTCGACGTCGTCGACGCTCACCGCGAGGTGGTCCCAGGCCGTCCCTTCCTCGAACGCCGTTTCGCCCTCGGTGTCCGAGAGCTGTATCTCGACGCCGCTGTCGTCGGCGACGTAGACGTTCCGGGTGTCCCCGCTGGAGAACTCCCAGGAGCGCTCGAACCCGAGTTCCTCGACGTACCAGTCTGCTACCTCGAATTCTTTTACTCACCAGTCTCTGCTATCTGCGGAGACAGACTCTTTCCGCCTGGATTCTCAATTCGAGTTTTCACGTACTTACAGCCACCAGTATCAGGCGGCGGGCCGGCAGGCCAGGACGGCCACCGACAGGTCGCGCTTTTCGACGACGACACCGATTCCCGTCCACCCGGGACCGGTGTGGCGCATGACGCCTGCCGTGTCCGCGGCGACCAGCGCCGCGAGCAGTCTGTCCGCAACCGCGTGCGCGATGGGGGACGTGCCGGGGACGCCAAGCGAACTCTCCTCCCAATTCGGATGGACGACGTCGTACGACGCCAGCAGGCGCGCGCACCGCACCTCACTGTGCTGTCCCGACGACGTGGTCAGCCGGTCCGAGGAGTTGCTGGCACCCGCGTCGTGTTCGCCCGCCGCGAACTCGCGGGCGGTCCCCTGTGCCAGCTCGTCGACCGGGCGCGACTTCCGGACGGGATCGAGGCCGCGGTCCGCCCGCCACTCGCTGTACGAATCCCAGAGGGCGATCCGGACGTGCCGTTCGCGCTCCTCGACCGCGTCCTCGGGGACCAACTGCCCGCGCGAGTACTGGACTCCGCCCCACATGACGGCCAGCACCACTACGAAAATGGCCCCGACTGAGAGCAGCCCGAGGTCGCCAGTGGGCCTCGCCATCATCCGGGGCTATGCGCCGCTCGTACGTAGCGTTTCGGTAGGCTGGTTCGTCCCCCGACGATCCGCCCCGACGGGCCCGGAGTCAGACGTATTCTTCTTCGGCCAGCAGTTCCGCGTTCAGGAGGCTGGCGCCGGCTGCCCCGCGGAGGGTGTTGTGTGCCAGGCAGTTGAACTGGAGGCCCTCGGTGGTTTCGCGCAGGCCGCCGGCCGCGACCGCCATCCCCTCGCCGAGCATCCGGTCGAGTCGCGGCTGGGGACGGTCGGGCTCCTTGAAGACGTGGACCAGCGGCTCGGGCGAACTCGGCAGGTCCAGCGACGAGTAGGACGCCATCGCCTCGGCGGCCGCGTCCGGCGAGAGGTCCTCGACGGTGTCGACCCAGACGTTCTCCAGGTGGCCGTCGAGGGTCGGGATCCGGTTACACGAGGCGGCCACGTCCGCGTCGTGCCAGTGGACCTCCGCGCCGTCGAACTCCCCGAGGAGTTTGCGGGACTCGGACTCCATCTTCAGTTCCTCGCCGCCGATGTGCGGGATGGCGTTGTCGATGATCTCCATCGACGTCACCCCCGAGTAGCCGGCCCCGGAGACGGCCTGGAGGGTTGCGACGGTCACCCGGTCGAGACCGGCGGCCTCGTCGACGGCCGCCAGCGGCGGCACCATCGTGATCGTCGAACAGTTGGGGTTTTTCAGGAGCGCGCCGTCCCAGCCGCGCCGGTCGCGCTGGACCTCGATCAGGCCGAGGTGGTCGGCGTTGACTTCCGGGATCACGAGCGGCACGTCGTCGTCCGTCCGGGCGTTCGAGGAGTTCGAGGAGACCACGTACCCCTCCTCGACGAAGGCCGGTTCGACCGCCTCGCCGACGCTCGACGGCAGCGACGAGAACAGCAGGTCCACGTCGTCCGGCACGTCCGCCGGGTCGGTTCGGCCGACGGTCATCTCCGCGACGTCGTCCGGGATCGGCGACTCGACTCGCCACTTGGCGGCCTCGCGGTAGGACTTCCCCGCGCTCTCGTCCGATGCGGTGACGGCAACGAGTTCGAACTGCGGATGCGGGTCGACGAGCTGGATCAGCCGCTGGCCGACTGCCCCCGTCGCACCCAGCACGCCTACACGAACGGTCATGGCTGCAGGTAGGACCAGCACAGGTCAAAACAGTTTGGATACGACCGCAGGGAAGCGGACGGCACCGGGTCGTTCTCGAACGGTCGCGCGATTGCCCCGCGGGAGCGACTCGACGGCCGAAGTTGCCCCGTCACCCGGATCGAGGCCCGATCGCCCGGGAGCCGCGGACCGGTCCGGCGAGCGAATCGACGGGCATCGGCGGCGGACCCCGGACGGTCACGAACGGGGCCACCGGGTGAGGAGCCACGCGTGACACAGCCCTGAACGGAGGACAGATTTATTATGTCAACTACTCTTGAACGAGTAGCTACCGAGGTATGGCCCGCCCACTGTCAGCAACGCATGGAGACGAGACGATCCGGGTCCTCCACGTCGACGACGACCCGGGCCTGTCGGACGTGACCGCCGAGTTCCTCGAACGGGAGAACGACCGGCTCGAGGTCGTCACCGAGACCAGCGCGACCGAGGGCCTCGAGCGACTCGAAGCGACGGATATCGACTGTGTGGTCTCGGACTACCAGATGCCGGGCACGAACGGCCTGGAGTTTCTCGACGAGGTCCGGGACCGGTTTCCCGATTTCCCGTTTCTCCTCTTTACCGGCAAGGGCAGCGAGGAGATCGCCAGCGAGGCGATCACCCGGGGCGTGACCGACTACCTCCAGAAGGGAACCGGCACCGACCAGTACGCCGTGCTCGCCAACCGGATCGAGCGGGCCTACGAGGAGAGCACCGCCAAGCAGACCCTCGAACAGCGCGAGCGCCAGCTGTCGACGCTCATCAGCAACCTCCCGGGAGTCGTCTACCGGTCGTACCACGAACCCGGCTGGCCGAAGGAGTTCGTGAGCGAGGGGTTCGCCGACCTGGCGGGGTACACCTCGGCGGAACTCGAACGGGGCGAAATCGACTACAAGTCGGAGATCGTCCACCCGGAGGACGCCGACCGCCTCGCCGAGGCGGTCGACGAGGCGGTCGCGGCCGGCGAGCCGTTCGAGGTCACGTATCGAATCGTCTCCAGGGACGGCGCGGTCCGGTGGTTGTGGGAACGCGGGCGGGGGATCGAAAACGGCGACGACGATACCGTCGCCCTGGAGGGGTTCCTGACCGACGTCACCGAGCAGAAAAAACGCGAGCGGGAGCTGACGGAGGTGAAACAGCGGCTCGAACTGGCCCTGGAGGCGACGGACACCGGCGTCTGGGAGTGGGACTACGAGGCCGACGAGATCACGCGCCACCGAAGCGTCTACGAAGTGCTGGATCTCGACCCCGACGAGGGGACGATCGATCCCGGACACTTACTCGATCGCATCCACCCCGACTACCAGGACGCCGCGAGAGAGGCCTACGAGCGAACCTTCGAGGAACGATCCTCGCTCAGGACCGAATACCCGATCCTGACCGGGACCGACGAGTGGCTCTGGGTCAGAGAGCAGGCGCGGGTCGAAAAGCGCGGGGGCGTCCGGCGGCTCATCGGCGCGATCACCGACGTTTCCGAGTTCAAGGAACGCGAGCGCCGCCTGGAGCGACAGAACGAGCGGCTAGAAGAGTTCGCCGGGATCGTCTCGCACGACCTCCGGAACCCGCTGACCGTTGCGGAACTGCAGGTCGACCTGGCCCGACAGAACTGCGAGTGCGGGACGCCGGAACAGCACCTCGACGACGCGACCGCGGCACTCCACCGTGCGGACGAACTGATCGACAACCTGATGACGATCGCCAGGCAGGAGGAGACCATCACGGAGACTGAAGCCGTCGTACTGGCCGACGTGGCCGCCGAGTGCTGGCGACACGTCGAGACCGGCGACGCGACACTGTCGATAGAGTCCGACATGACCCTGCAGGCCGACCGCCCCGGTCTCAAGCGCGTCTTCGAGAACCTGTTCGGAAACAGCATCCAGCACGGCTCGACCGGGGATCGCCCCGACGAGGAGGGAGAGGGGGGATCGGCCGTCCGGGTCCGCGTCGGGACGCTCGAAGACGCGACGGGGTTCTACGTCGCCGACGACGGACCGGGCATCCCGCCGGAAGATCAGGACATGGTGTTCGACCCGGGTATCTCGACCGCCGAAGACGGCACCGGGTACGGGCTGAACGTCGTCGAGGAGGTCGCCAGAGCCCACGGCTGGTCCGTCGACGTGACCCGAAGCGAGGACGGCGGCGCGCGCTTCGAGATCCGCATCGAAGACGAGTGACGCCCGCTCGGTGGATCGCCGGACCGACGGCGACCGTCGGCACGACTTCGGGGCACGACTTCGGGATCAGAAAGGAAGCGGCCACGACAGCACGGTATCCCGTTCGGAACGGCGATACGCCTCGGCGGCCCGGTGCTACGGTTGGCAAGACGGGTCGGCCGCGAGGGGTCAGGCCTCGGCGGCGGACGCGGTCTTTCGCGTGATGTAGCCGGCGATCCGGTTCCGGACGCCCTTGGATTCGACGTTGGTGAGTTCCGCGACCAGTTCCTTGTTGCGCTCGAAGTCGGGACCGAACGCGTCGGGGTATCGCTCCATGAGTGCCTTCGCCGTCTTCTTGACGTAGGCGGGTTTGATGGCCATACCCGTCCTTTCGCTGTGGGCTTCTAAAATGATTCGAAACCGGTATCCGCGGCCAGTCGCCCCAGTACGCCGCCGACGGCCCCCGCGGGGACGCCGACCAGCGCGTACGACAGCGCCGCGCCCATCAGTCCCAGAAGCAGGAAGTGAGCCGGCGCCGCGTGCCCGAGAAACAGCGCCCCCTGTGCGATGGTCGTGGCCACGAACACGGTTCGGAAGCCGAGATCGGCACCGATCCTGGGGCCGCCGTCGCCGAGGTAGCCCGCCAGCACCGCGCCCGGGTACAGCCCGAGCGCCCCGGGCCGGAGCACCGTCGACAGGTCGGCCGACGCATCCAACCCCGTGACGGTTGCCACGAGCGCGTACCCGGCGACCGACGCCGCGACGCCGATCCCGAGCGGGAGCAGGTCGAGCGACCGGTCGCGGTCGCCGTCGCTCATCGCTCCGCCGGCGCGCCGTCAGCGGGTCCGGCAGCCGACGCGAACCAGTCGTCCGTCGCCGCCCGCACGCGCCGGAGCACGCGCGGGTCGTCGCTCGGCCGGCCGACGCTGACCGCGTCCGCGCCGTAGCTCAGGTACTCCGCGACCGTGGCGGCGTCGCGGACGCCGTTGTTGGCGATCACGAACGCGTCGGTCGCCGCGGCCACCTCCCCGATGACCCCCTCGGAGTCCATCGCGTCGACGTGAACCGCGTCGGCCCCGGTGGCCTCGACTGCCGCGGCCAGCCCCGGCAGGTCGACCCCTGGCACCTCCGTCCGGACCTTCACGCTCACGGTCGCGCCCGTCGACGCCGCCGCCTCGACGTAGCTACACAGCCGGTCGCGGTCGCGGAGTAGCGTCTCGCCGGCCCCCGCGGCACACATCTCGTCCTGCCGGCAGTGGGCGTTCACCTCGACGACCGCGCCGTGGTCCGCACAGACGCTCGCGGCCTCCCGGAGCGGCCCCGTCGCGGTCGTCCTGACGTTGAACCCCGCCCGGATCGGCGCGTCGTCGAGGCGGGAGAGCTGGTCGTCGACGAACGCCACGGGGTCGTCCGGCAGAAACTCCGTCCGGTCCCTGGTGACGAGATCCCTGGCCGCCGCCCGCGTGGGGGCGTCGAGCGCGATGCCGCCGAGAAACGCCGCGCCGGCGTAGGCCTCCGCCGCTCTCGCCCAGTCGGCGTCCGACTGGCCGCTCAGGCTCGCCAGGGCGACCCGCGGTTCGAACATCAGGCCACCTCCAGCGCCTCGGCGACGGCCCGCGCGACCCGCGCGGCATCCGCCTCGTCGTCCATCCGCGTGTCGGTCCTGACGACCGGGCAATCGAGGCGGGTTCCGTCGTCCTCGTCGAGCACGAACGCGTCGGCGAACGGATAGGCGTCGGCCACGCCGGCAGTACTGGCTTCCTGCCCCGTCGCCCGCATGAGCTTCGCCGCCGGCCCGGAGAACACGCGGTCCTCGACGAACGGGGACACCGCCACCACGGTCGTCGATTCGAGCGCGCGCTCGACGCCGGGCAGCGCCCGGAACGGCCCGATGCTCGTCACGGGGTTCGACGGCCCGATCACGACCCGATCGGACAGCGCTGTCAGCACCGCGTCGGTCGGCTCCGCGGTCGCGGCCCCGCGGAACTCCACGTCCTCGACGGTCGGCTCGCCGCCGCGACCGACCCAGAACTCCTGGAAGTGCATCGTCCCGTCCGGCGTGTGGAGGAGTGTCGCCACGGGGTCGTCGCTCATCGGCAACACCGTCCGTTCGACGCCGAACGCCGCCGCCAGGCGTTCGATCGCCTCCGTGAGCGTGCGTCCCTCGTCTATCAGGCTCGTCCGGGTGAGGTGGACCGCGCGGTCGCGGTCGCCGATCAGCATGAACTCCCCGACGCCGGAGAACCGACGCCAGCGCGCGATCTCCCGCCCCGCCGTCTGGCGCTCGGGCGGGAGGTACCGCGGCTCCGCCGCCAGGCCGGCCGCGTCCGCGAGCCGCTTCAGTTCGTCGTGGGTGGCCGTCGAATCGCCGTCGATCCCCCACCAGGTCTCGCGGTCGAGCACGCCGCCGTCCAGGAAAAGCACGGTGTCGACGTCCGGACAGACCAGCAGGCCGCCGAGTTCCACGTCGTCGCCGGTGTTGCCGACGACGACCGTCTCGGCCGGCGGAAAGACGTCGTCGGCCCCGGAGAGCAGTTTGGGCGTGCCGGTCCCCCCGGCGAGGAACGTCACCATACCCGCAGTCGGTCGGACGGACCCTTAAGTGGCTCGTCGCCGTGACGGTGCGAGCGGTGCCCGCCGCGGGCGGGCCGGGATCCCCCGAGCCTATTCTTTTGGTGCGGGCGGTTCTACACCCGGCAATGAAGACGATCAAGGACAGCGTCCACGACCACATCGAGGTCCGGGGGGTCGCCCGTGACCTGCTGGACACTCCGGCCGTCCAGCGGCTCCGACACGTGACGCAACTCGGGACCGTGACGCTGGTCTACCCGTCGGCCAACCACACCCGCTTCGAGCACAGCCTCGGGGTCTACCACCTGGCCGACGAGGCGCTCGACCACCTCTGTATCGAGGGCCAGCAGGCCGAGCGGGTGCGGGCGGCGGCGATTCTCCACGACGTCGGTCACTGCCCGTTCAGCCACAACGTCGAACGGCTACTCTACCGGCACACCGGCAAGTACCACGACGACGTGCACGACCTGCTCGACTCGGGCGCGGTCGCCCGGGTGCTCTCCGAGCACGGGATCAACCCCGACACGGTCGCGGACCTCGTCGGCGGCGAAGGCGAACTCGGGCAACTGGTCTCGGGCGAACTCGACGTCGACCGGATGGACTATCTGGTGCGCGACGCCCACCACACCGGCGTCCCCTACGGGACCATCGACCATGGCCGGCTGGTCAGGGAACTCCGGTTCGTGGACGGCGAACTCGTGCTCGCCGAAGGGAACGTCCAGACCGCGGAGAGCCTCCTGCTCGCGCGGGCGCTGATGAACCCGACGGTCTACAAACACCACGTCGCCCGGATCGCCAAGGCGATGCTCCGGCGCGCGACCGGGACGCTCATCGCGGAGACGGACGCGACTCCCGCCGAGGTCCGGCGGATGGACGACCACGACCTGGTGGTGGCGCTCCGGTCGGCCGGTCCGACCGCGGAGTACGCACGCCGGCTCGACGAGCGCGACCTCTACAAGCGGGCGGTCTGGGCCGAGATGGACGACGTACCGGAAGGGGTCCTGGACCTCGACCACGACCGAGTCAGGGAACACGAGCGCGCGGTTGCCGACGCCACCGACCTCGATCCGGGGTCGGTGGTGCTGGACGTCCCCGGCCGGCCGGAGATGAAGGAATCGACGAGTCGCGTGCTGGTAAACGGCGAGGTTCGGCAGCTGGCCGACCAGTCGACGCTGGTCGCGGCACTCAGGGCCGCCCAGCGCGACCAGTGGCGGCTCGGCGTCTACGCGCCGGCCGACGCGACCGACCGCGTCGGCCATGCCGCCGTCCGACGACTCGGCCTGGACATCGACGGGCCGCTGGTCAGCGACACGCGGCCGGGCGTCCACGCCACCCTCGACGAGTTCACGGGCTCTTAAGACAGCGCGCGCAGACACCACGCCATGATCATCGAGGGCACGATCCTCCGCGGCCGCGAGTTCGACCCCGTCGAGGGCCAGGTCGTCGTCGAGGACGGGACAGTCGTCGCTGTCGAGGAGGGCGAGGCCCGGTCGGACGACCTCGTGGTCCCGGCGTTCGTCAACGCCCACACGCACATCGGCGACTCCATCGCCAAGGAAGCCGGCGCGGGCCTGACCCTCGACGAACTCGTCGCGCCGCCGGACGGGCTGAAACACCGCCTCCTCCGGGCGGCAGACAGGGCGGACCTGGTCGAGACGATGGCCCGCACGCTCCGATTTATGGAGTCGGCCGGGACCGGCGCGTTCGTCGAGTTCAGGGAGGGCGGTGTCGAGGGCGTTCGCACGATAGACGAGGCGCTGGCGGGACTGGAGATCGAGGCGGTGGTGCTCGGCCGCGAGACCGTCGACGCGATGGAAGCCGCGGACGGCTTCGGGGCCAGCGGCGCCAGGGACGGCGAGTTCGGGAGCGAGCGGACCGCGACGAGGACGGCCGACAAGCTGTTCGGCATCCACGCCGGCGAGCGCGACGCCGCCGACATCAACCCCGCGCTGGACCTCGACCCGGACTTTCTCGTCCACATGGTCCACGCCGAGGACCTCCACCTCCGGCGGGTCGCCGACCGGTCCGTCCCGGTGGTCGTCTGTCCGCGCTCGAACCTGGTCACCGGCGTCGGCCTCCCGCCCGTCGCGGAACTGGCCGACCGCACCACGGTCGCGCTCGGGACGGACAACGTGATGCTAAACAGCCCCTCGATGTTCCGCGAGATGGAGTTCGCGGCGAAACTCTTCGACGTGAGCGCCCGCGAGGTCCTGGCGATGGCGACGGTGGCCGGGGCCGAGATCGCCGGGCTGGACTGCGGGCTCATCGAACCCGGCCGGGAGGCGCGGCTGCTCGTGCTCGACGGCGACTCGGACAACCTCGCGGGCGCACGCGATCCCGTCCGCGCGGTCGTCCGTCGGGCGGGCGTCGCCGACATCAAGGACGTGATCCTCTGACCGGGGCCGCCGCTAGTCGGCGGGCCGCAGGTGCTCGCAGTCGCCCGCCGAGACCGTCTCGATTCCGCCGGCCGTCTCCACGACGAGCGCCCCGGGGAACCGCACGTCGACGGCCTCGCCGACGACCTCGCCCCCGGGCGTGTCGACCCGGACCCGGCGGCCGAGCGTGTCCGCGTGGTCCCGCCAGGCGTCCAGTACCCGCTCCGGATCCGCCGAGAGTGCGTGAAACTCCGCCAGCACTCGCTGTGTGAACTCCCGCCGGTCCACGTCGCCGCGCTCGGCCCGGAGACTTGTCGCCCCCGCCGGGAGCGCGGCGGCGTCGACGTTCGCGTTGATCCCGACGCCGACGACCAGCCAGGAGACGCGGTCGGCCTCGCCGGCCATCTCCGTGAGCACGCCCGCAAGCTTCCGCGGCCCGGATCCGTGCCCGTTCTCGCTGCCGGTCCCGGTCTCGTTTCGGTTCCCGCTGGCGTTTCCCTTCCCGTTCGCGCTCCCCGTGCCGTTCCCGTTCGTCTCGCTCTCGCGGGCCACGAGCACGTCGTTCGGCCACTTGATGCGGGCGTCGACGCCGTACTCGGTGGCGATTCGGGTGACGGCGACGGCGGCCGCGAGCGTGAATATCGGGGCGTGGGCCGGCGAGGCGGCCGCGACCGCCGGTCTGCTCGTCGGCGAGCACGACCACGTCGGTCGCGCCGTCGGCGGCCCGTTCGGCCGCGCGGCGGTTGGTCGAGTCGATGGTCCGGTGAAACTCGACCGCGTAGGGGGCGTCGAGGCCGTACTCGACGGCGAGGCCGCCGAACTCCGGGCAGCCGACCAGCCGGTAGCCGCTCGCGCCGCTGTCGATCCCGAAACCCGCCTCCCGGAGTTGTTCGACGTGCTTCCAGACCGCGGACCGGGAGACGCCGAGCCGGTCGGCCAGTTCCGGTCCGGTGGCTCGCCCCTCCCCGAGCGCGTCGAGGATCCGCCGCCTCGTCTCCTGCATGGGCGGGCGTTCGCACCCCGGGATTACAAACCTATTCGAGGACGAAGAGCACGTCGCCCATATCGACCGAATCGCCCTCGGCGATGCCGACGTGGGTGACGGTCCCGCCGCGTTCGGCGACGACGTCGTTTTCCATCTTCATCGCCTCCAGCACGCAGAGCACGTCGCCGGCCGCGACGGACTCGCCCTCGGAGACCGCGACGTCGAGGATCGTCCCCTGCATCTCGGCGGTGATCTCCTCGCCGTCGGCCGCCGGGCCGCCGGTCTCCTCGGCCTCCGCGTCGGCCCCGGCGGTCGCGGTACCGTCGCCGGACTGGCCGCCACCCGGCCGGGACCGACGGGTCCCGCCGCCGCTTCCGCCGTCGTCCCCGACCCGGATTGGCGGTGTCCCCCGTTCTTCGAGTTCGACCTGGAACCGTTTCCCGTTGACCTCGACCGTGAAGTTCCGCCTGACCACCGGTTCGTCGTCGTCGTCGGTCGCCGCCGCGGCGGACCCCCACTGTTCCTGTGCGGCCTCGATGCGGGACGGGTCGAGCTGTTCGTCGAGGTACTTCGTCGTGTGTTTGCCCGCGAGGAACTGCTCGTCGGTGAGCATCAGGCGGTGGAAGGGGACGATCGTGGGGATGCCCTCGATGTCGAAGTCGGCGAGTGCGCGCTTCCCGCGGGCGATACACTCCGCGCGGTCCCCGCCGTGGGTGATCAGCTTGGCGATCATCGAGTCGTAGTCGGTCACGAGGTCGTCGCCCTGCCGGAGCGCGTCGTCGACGCGGACGCCGATCCCGCCCGGCGGGTCGTAGGTCTCTAGTTCGCCGCCGGTCGCCGGGGCGAAGCCGTCCGCGGCGTTCTCGGCGTTGATCCGGAACTCCATGGCGTGGCCGTCGACCCCGACGTCGTCCTGTTCGAAGGTGAGCTGTTCGTCCGCGGCGACCCGGAGTTGCCACTTGACGATGTCGATCCCGGTTATCTCCTCGGTGACGGTGTGTTCGACCTGGATGCGGGTGTTGACCTCCAGGAAGTAGAAGTCCGCGTCCTCGTCTAGCGGGTCGTCGCCGCGGTCCTCCTCGGCGACGAGGAATTCGACGGTGCCGGCGTTGTAGTAGTCGGCCGCGCGAACGCCCCGCCGGGCCGCCTCGCCGATCTGTTCGCGCAGGGCGTCCGAGAGCGCGGGCGACGGCCCCTCCTCGATGACCTTCTGGTGGCGGCGCTGGAGCGAACAGTCCCGTTCGCCGAGATGGCGGACGTTGCCGTGGTGGTCGGCGAGAATCTGGACCTCGATGTGCCGCGGGTTCTCCAGGTACCGCTCTAGGTAGACCGAGGGGTTCGAGAAGTAGGCCTCGCCCTCGCGTTTGGCCGATTCGAGCTTGTCCGCGGCCTCGTCTGCCGAGGAAACGATCTTCATCCCGCGCCCGCCGCCGCCGCCCTCGGCCTTGATCGCCACGGGGAAGCCGTGTTCCTCCCCGAACGCGACCACCTCCTCGGGATCGTCGACCGGGTCGGTCGTTCCGGGGACGATCGGCACGCCGGCGTCGCGCATCACCTTCCGCGCCTCGGTTTTCTCCCCCAGTCGTTTCATCGCGTCGCTCGTGGGGCCGACCCAGGTGATGCCGTCGGCCTCCTCGACGCGCGCCGCGAACGCCGCGTTCTCGGCCAGGAAGCCGTAGCCCGGGTGGATCGCGTCCGCGTCGGCCTTCCGGGCGGCGTCGACGATCGCCTCCTGGTCGAGGTAGGAGTCGGCCGCCCGCGCCGGGCCGACGTTGTAGGCCTCGTCGGCGTACCGCACGTGGCCCGAATGCCGGTCGGCTTCGCTGTAGACCGCGACCGTCGCCACCCCCAGTTCCTCGCAGGCTCGCATCACGCGAACCGCGATTTCACCCCTGTTTGCGACCAGTATCTTGTCGAACATGGGCCGCTTTTCACCGAGTCCGGTCATAAAAGGTGCGGAGCCTCCACCCGGGGTCACAGCCGGTCGATCCGGCCGGCGGCCGCCCAGGGGTCCCGCGGGGCGTCGTCCGGCAGGCGCACCGGCCGCCCGCCGAGCCGGTCGAACCGCCCCGCCAGCCGCCAGCGGTGCCTGTCACTGCTCTCGCCGTCCTCCCGGGCCGACAGCGCCGACAGCGCCGCGAGTTCGCGGTCCCTGATGTGGCTGCCGATGGCCGCCGCGATGGCCGCCGCCTCGGCCTCGGTGGCGTCGGGGACCGACCGCACCACGGCCGCGAGCAGTTCCGGTGGCGGCCCCTCCTCGTCGGCCGGGCTACAGCGGGATGTTGCCATGTTTCTTGTCGGGGTGGTCGGTCCGCTTGCCCCGGAGCATTTCGAGGTCGCTGACGAGTCGCGCCCTGGTCTCTTTCGGTTCGAGCACGTCGTCGACGAACCCCCGTTCGGCCGCGGTGTACGGGTTCGCAAACGCGTCGCGGTACTCCTCGATGAGTTCCTGCCGCCGGGTCTCGACGTCGTCGGCGGCCTCCAGTTCGTCGTCGTAGAGGATGTTCACCGCCCCCTCCGGTCCCATGACCGCGATCTCGGCGGTCGGCCACGCGTAGTTGACGTCCGCGCCGAGGTGTTTCGAGGACATCACGTCGTAAGCGCCGCCGTAGGCCTTCCGGGTGATGACCGTCGCCAGGGGGACGGTCGCCTCCGAGTAGGCGTAGAGGAGTTTCGCGCCGTGTTTGATGATGCCGTTGCGCTCCTGGTCGGTCCCCGGCATGAACCCCGGCACGTCGACGAACGTGACGACGGGGATGTTGAAGGCGTCGCAAAAGCGGACGAACCGCGACCCCTTCAGCGAGGCGTCGATGTCGAGCGTGCCGGCGTTGACCCGCGGCTGGTTCGCCACGACGCCGACGGGATAGCCGTCGAGGCGCGCGAAGGCGGTGACCAGGTTCCGGGCGTAGGCCTCCGCGACCTCGAAGACCGATTCCTCGTCGACCACGCCCCGGACGACCCGGAGCATGTCGTAGGGCTTGGTCGGTTTGTCGGGGACCACGTCGATCAACTCCTCGTCGGCCCGACCGGGGTCGTCCCGCGGATCGACCCGCGGCGGGTCGGCCACGTTGTTCGAGGGGAGATACGAGAGCAGGTAGCGGACCTCGTCGAGCGCCTGCTTCTCCTCGGCGGCGGAGAAGTGGGCGACGCCGCTCTCGGCCGTGTGGGTGCCCGCGCCGCCGAGTTCGTCGAAGGTGACCTCCTCGCCAGTGACCGTCTCGACGACGTCCGGCCCGGTGATGAACATGTGGCTGGTGTCCTGGACCATGTAGACGAAGTCGGTGATCGCCGGGGAGTAGACCGCGCCGCCGGCACACGGTCCCATGATGACCGAGATCTGCGGAACGACGCCCGAGGCGAGTTGGTTGCGGTGGAACACCTCGCCGTAGCCGGCAAGCGAGTCGATCCCCTCCTGGATGCGCGCGCCCGCGGAGTCGTTCAGCCCGACGATGGGGCAGCCGTTCTCGACGGCCCGGTCCATCACCTTGCATACCTTCTCGGCGAACACCTCGCCGAGCGACCCGCCGAAGGCGGTGAAGTCGTGCGCGAAGACGAACACCGTCCGGCCGTCGACCTCGCCGTACCCCGTCACGACGCCGTCGCCCGGGATCTTGCGGTCGGCCATGTCGAAGTTGGTACACCGGTGTTCGCGCAACTGGTCGATCTCCGTGAAGGTGCCCTCGTCGAGGAAGTAGTCGATCCGCTCGCGGGCGGTCAGCTTGCCCTTTTCGTGCTGGGCCTCGATCCGGTCCTGGCCGCCGCCCTTCTCGGCCGCCGCTCTCCGCCTGCGGAGTTCCTCGATGCTGTCCTCCATCGTCACCCACCACGCCTCCGCGGGTATAAAGTCATGTGCCACGGCTCGAAGTCGCCCGAAAAAAGGGTTGTCCTACGGACCGGGGGTCGCGTCCGGGACACACTGGGTCATCCGTCTTTAGTTAAGCCTCACACCTCGGTTGTGTAGCGGTAGCGAGCGTCTCTTGTAAGATCGGTCGTTGCTTGTGGATCTTTTGAGCGTCTTCGATCAGCCGTTCGAGCAGCGGCGGTGGTGAGTAGCCGAGGTACTCGCCGAGTTCGTGGAGAATAAGCTGGACGTGCGACCGGAAGGTCGCCGCCCAGCGCTCTGTCGGAAAGACGAGCTCATCATCGGCCTGCTCGGTGACGAGCATGCCGGGCCAGCCACCCGGGGGCGAGCGCGCCGGACCGCGTGACTTTTGGCCTCGCCAGTCCAGAGACGGACCGTGGAGAACGTCACCGACAGGCGCTCGAACCCGTTCGACATGCGGCCACCCTGCGAGCGGTTCGTCCCGGGGTACGGTGACGCGAACGCTCACTTCCACGTGATCGGCGACCACCCGGGCGTCCACGGCGGGGCCGACTCCGGGCTCCCGTTCACGGACTCGCGGGCCGGCGAACGCCTCCAGCGGGCGCTGGTCGCGGGCGGCCTCCTAGAGCGGGCGGGCAGGCCGCCGACCGTCGACCGGACGTTCCTCTCGTATCTACACGCCTGCGTCCACGAGGGGAACGACGGGAACGGGGACCCGACCGACGACGACTACGCGCGGCTCGAACCCTTCTTCGACGCGGAACTCCGGGCGATCACGGCACACGTCCTGCTCCCCGTCGGCGAGCGCGCGGTCGGGCACGTCGTGGCAAACTACACCGCCAGGGAGATGCCGGCCGACCTGGACGCCGTCCACGCGACGGAGATGCTCGGGGCCGGCTTCCTGGTGGTGCCGCTGCTGGACCCGGCCGAGTGGACCGACGACCACGAGGACCGGGTCGGCGAGGCGCTCGCCTCGCTCCGGGAGACCGACTACCGCCGCGAGGCCGACCTCGGACGGTTCCTCGCGGACGGCGAGACCTACTACGTGCGGTGATCGCCGGGACGCGACTGGCCACCGGCGGGGGAAACTACACCGGTGGCAGGAACCCCGATTCGGCGAGTTGCAACAGCCCGAGCACCAGCGTCCCGGCGACGGCGACGAAGACGACCGTGCGGACCGTCCAGAGCCAGGCGGGGCCGAGCGTCGGGACGCCGTCGGTGCCGAGGCCGATCTCGGCGACGGCGTCCTCGGCGAGCACCCAGCCGACGAACGCGACGACCAGCAGCACCTCCAGGGGGAGCAGGAGGTTCACCGCCAGCGAGTCGGCCCAGCCGAGCCAGGCCGTCTCGAGCGCGGACGGGACGCCCAGCACGAACAGGACGACACCGATAGCGACCGCTGTGGGGACCCGGCCCACCGCGTAGTGGTCGACGACGTACGAGACGACGACCTCCAGGAGGCTTATCGAACTCGACAGGGCGGCGATCAGGACGATGCCGAAAAAGGCGATCCCAAGGAGCCTCCCCCCCGGGAGCGCCGCGAGCGCGGTCGGGACGCTCACGAACACCGCGCCGGGACCCGCGGTCTCCGGCGAGACGCCCTGGGCGAAAAGCAGCGGGAACACCACGAACCCCGCCAGGACGCCGACGAACGTGTTGAACGCGGCGATCGAGATGCCGTCGACGCCGAGGTTCTCGTCCTCGCCGATGTAGGAGGCGTAGGTGATCATGATCCCGAACCCGAGCGACAGCGAGAACAGCGCCTGGCCGACCGCCGCGGGGATCACGCTCCCGAGGTTCGCGGTCAACGTCCCGACGTCGGGCGACAGGAAGTAGTCGTAGCCGGCCGCGGCACCCGTGAGGGTGGCGGCGTACGCCGCTAGCCCCACCATCAGGAGGACGATACTCGGGACCATCACCTTCGTCGCCACCTCGATGCCTTCCTGGACGCCGAGGGCGACGATGCCGACCGTCAACAGCATAAATACTGCGTGAAAGCCGACGGCGTCGACGCCGACCGAGACGGTGCCGAAGTACGCCTCGGGCGCGCCGAAGTACGCGCCGGTCACACTGCCGAGGATGTACCTGATGACCCACCCGCCGATGACGCTGTAGTAAGACAGCACCACGAATCCCGTCGCCAGCCCGAGTGCGCCGACGAGCCGCCAGCGGGGGTAGCCCAGTTCGGGAAAGGCGTCGACGACGTTCAGGCCGGCCCGCCGGCCGACGACGAACTCCGCCAGCAGCGCGGCGAAGCCGACGACGACGACCGCGATCAGGTAGACGACCAGGAAGGCCGCGCCGCCGTTCGTCGCCGTCTGGAACGGGAACCGCCAGACGTTTCCCAGGCCGACCGCGCTGCCGACGGAGGCGGCGATGAAGCCGATACGAGTGGCCCACGTCTCGCGTTCGAACTCGACCATCGTGCGGTAGCTACCCCGGATTCGGGGAAAAGAGCTCCTGGTCCCGATACCGACTGGTAACGAACCGACAATCAGGCCTCGCCGTAGACGGGCACCGCAGCGCCGCTCGTGACGTCCGCGGCGTCCGAACAGAGGAACATGATCACCTCCGCGATGTCGGCCGGGTCGACCCACTTCGAGAAGTCGGCCCCCGACATCATCTCCCTGTTCATCGGCGTGTCGATGACGCTCGGCATGATCGCGTTCGCCCGGACGGTCCCCTCGTTCTCCTCGGCGATGGACTCCGTGAGCAACCGCACCCCGGCCTTCGTGGCGCGGTAGATGGCGTCGCCCTCGCCGCCCTCCAGCGAGGAGCGGGCCGACACGGAGACGATCGCTCCCCCCGTCTCCCGGAGGTGCGGGAGCGCGTGCTTGCTGGCGAGAAACATCGTCTTGAGATTCACGTCGAAGAGCATATCGAACAGGTCGGCGTCGGTTTCGTCGACCGGATCGCCGCCCCGCCAGGTGCCGGCGACGTTGGCCAGGTAGTCGAGTTGCCCGTGCGCGTCGACGACATCGCCGACGACCTCCTCGACCGCGCTCTCGTCGGTGACGTCGGCCTCGTAGAACTCGACCGCGTCCGGGTCGACGAGCGCGTCGTCGTCGTCCGGGGCGACCAGGTCCGCACCGCAGACCGTCGCGCCCGCGGCGTCGAACGCCTCCGCGACCGCGCTGCCCAGCGCGCCGCTCGCGCCCGTGACCAGTACCACGTCGCCCCCGAAGTCGAACTCGACGGACATGCTTCCGGGTTGCGCCCGGATCCGCATAAAGCCCCCTCAGATGGCCGCTCGCGTCAGGGCGTCACGACCAGTTTCCCGAGGAAGCTGTCCTCGAGGACGGCGCGGTGTGCCTCGGCGAGTTCGTCTATGTCGTAACTCCAGCAGTATCGTGCCAGCGCCGCGAGTGCCGCCGGGGGCTCTCGTTTTTACAGATGAAAATGGCGGGAGAACGTTTTAGACGAGTTCGTGGCATGTAATCGTAATGGCAGACAAACGACTGAACCTGTTGCCGGAAGCAATCAGGTCGCGGTACTCGTTCAGGCTCGGGTTCGCGCTCGCGCTCGCCGTGCTGGTCGTCGTCGTCTCGGGGGCGGTGATCAGCTACGAGGCGTCGAACCAACTGGAGTCGGACGTCCGCCAGAAGTTCGTCTCGCTGTCGGACACCCGGGCCGAGCAGATGGACACCTGGCTGTCGGCCGTGCGCGGCCAGACGCGCACGACGTCCAGGCTCGCGGTGTTCCAGTCCGACGATCCGGAACAGATCGAGCCAGCACTCGACCGGATGGTCGAGAACGGCCAGGTGCCCGACAACGTCGTCGCGGTCCACTACCTCGACACCGAGGAGATGCGGATTGTCACCTCCTCGAACGAAGAGATGGTCGGGGTCAGCCCGCGGGAGCAGGGAGCGCCGTTCGCCACGAACCCCCCGGAGTTCGACGGTCCGGACGACGTCTACGTCACAGATCCGTTTCGGATTCCGGTCGTCGACCACCGGATCGTAGCGGCGATTTCGCCGGTCCCGGACCAGCCCAACCGCGCGGTCGTCTTCATGGCGGACATGAACGCCCACACCAAGGCGTTCACTGGCGGTATCGAGGGAGCCAGTACCGTGGTGGTAAACAGCCAGGGCAAGTACGTCGCACACCCGGACCCGAGCAGGATCGGGACCGAGCACGGTCACAGTTTCGACACGGCTGACGGGAGCGGGTTCCACCGGACGGAAAACGGGATGATGGTGGGATACGCCGCCATGCAAAGCAACGACTGGACAGTAATGATCCACGCCCCGGAGAGCCAGGCCTACGCCCTGGGGGACCAGGTGCGGTCGGACCTGCTGGGGTTGATCCTGCTGGCGGTGATCAACCTCGGGCTGATCGGGGTGACCGTCGGGAGCAACACGGCGCTCTCGCTGAACAGACTCGCCGGGCGGGCCGAGCGGATGGGCGAGGGTGACCTCGACGTCGAACTCCGGTCGGCGCGCGACGACGAGATCGGCCGGTTGTTCGCATCCCTGGCCGAGACGCGCGACTCGTTGCGAGAGAAGATCGACGAGACGGAAGCCGCCCGCGCGGAGGCCGAACAGGCCCGCCAGGAGGCCGAGCGCGAACGCGAGGAAACCAGAGAGCGCAACGAGTACCTCGAACGGCGTGCGGCCGAGTACGAGACGGTGCTCGACCGGGTCGCGGACGGCGACCTCTCGGCGAGGGCCGACACCGGGACCCGCGACGACGCGATGGCGTCGGTCGGCGAGGCGATCAACACGGCGATCGAGGACCTGGAAACGACGATGGCGACGATGCAGCGGTTCGCGGACGAGGTCAGCACCGCCGGCGAGGCGGTCGGGGCGAACGCCGCCGAGGTCGACGAGGCCAGCCGGCAGGTGACCGAATCGATAGAGGAGATCTTCGACGGCACGAGCGAGCAAAGCGAGCGCCTCCAGGATGCCGCTGGCGAGATGGAGAACCTCTCGGCGATGGCCCAGCAGGTGGCCTCCTCGGCCCAGCAGGTCGCTACCACCTCGCAGTCGGCCGCCGAGGTCGGCGAGACCGGCAAGCAGGCCGCCCAGGAGGCCATCGAGGAGATGAACGCCATCGAGGCCGAGACCGAGGCGACCGTCGAGGAGATCACCGTTCTCGACGACCAGCTCGACGAGATCGGCGAGATCGTCGGTCTGATCACCGACATCGTCGAGCAGACGAACATGCTGGCGCTCAACGCCTCCATCGAGGCCGCCCACGCCGACGCCGACGGCGACGGCTTCGCCGTCGTGGCAGACGAGATCAAGAGCCTCGCCGAGGAGACCAAGGAGGCCGCCGGCGACATCGAGAACCGGATCGACAGCATCCAGTCCCAGGCCGGCGACACCGTCGACACGATCGAGGCGACGAGCGAGCGCATCTCCGACGGCGTCGAGACCGTCGAGCGGGCGGTCAACGCCCTCGAAACCATCGTCGAGTACACCGAGGAGGTCGACACCGGCATCCAGGAAATCGACGACGCCACCGAGGAACAGGCACGCACCGCCCAGGACGTGATGGCGACCATCGACGAACTCACCGCGATCAGCCGGCAGACGGTCGCGGAAGCCGAGACGGTCGCCGACTCGGCGATGCAACAGCAAACGACCATCGGCGAGGTGTCCGACTCGGCGGACCGGCTCCGCGAAGGGGCGACCGACCTCCGGGACCTGCTCGACCGGTTCACCGCCAGGAGCGCGACCGTCGACGCCGACACTACCGGGGGACACAGCCCGGTCACCACTGACGACGACTGACCATGGTACTCGGAAACATCACCACCTGGTTCTGGCTCGGTACCGCCGGCATGGCCCTGGGAACGGGGCTTTTGGCCTGGAGCTACCTGCGCGTGTCGTCCGACGACGACACCGCGGACCTGCTGTTGATCGGCATCGGGGCCATCGCGACGGTCGCGTACCTCGGGATGGCACTCGGCGTCGGCAGACTCGGGATCGACGGGCGGCCGGTCTTCTGGCCGCGGTATCTCGACTGGCTACTGACGACGCCGATGCACGTCGTCTACGTCGGCCTGCTCGTGGACGCGGACCGGCGTCGGCTCGGCACGCTGGCGGCGCTCCAGGCGGCGACCATCGTCTTCGGCTTCGCCGGCGCAGTGACGGCCCCGCCGGTCAAGTGGCTCGGCTTCCTCGCCGGATCGGCCACCTTCGTCGGGGTCGTGTACCTCCTGTACGGCCCGCTGACCGCGGCGGCCGCCGGCC
>PXRG01000001.1 GCA_003021105.1 Halobacteriales archaeon QS_1_68_17 | reverse complement strand
CGGCCCCGTATCTTCCGATTGAAACTTTACGCGATTGGCTTGCATTACGGTACGATGCCGGGGGTAGTGTAACTTTCGGGTGGTTAGCATTTGTCGGATTCATCCCCGCGCTAAAGCGCGAGGCTTTCTCCTCGCACTTTCGTAAACTTTGATACGGCAGTGCGGTCAATGTTGCGTCAATGTCCGAACACGATATTCGCCGGCGCATCCACGACCTCGACGTCACCGTGTGGGTCGGCAAGAAGGGCCTCGGCCCGGTGGAAGACGAACTCGACGACCAGCTGGACGACAGGGGCCTCGTGAAAGTGAAGTTCCTCCGGGCGGCCCGGGGCGGGACAACCACGGAGGACCTGGCGGCCGACCTCGCGGACCGCGTGGACGCCGACCTGGTCGACACCCGCGGGCACACCGGGGTGTTCGCACGATGACCCCGGCGTTGCAGTCCGCGGGTCCTGAGACGACCGGGTTCGTGGCGGAACTGCTCGCCGACGCCGGAATCCCGGTCGACTACGCCAATCCCGTCGGCTCGGCGATCACGTTCCTCGTCGCGTTCGTCATCCTCTACGTGCTCGGTAAATCGGTCGTGATGCCGCTGGTCGACCGCGTCCTCGACAGGCGCGGGCTGGACGCACACGCGAAGAAACCGCTCCAGAAGGTCGCGCTGATCCTGCTCGTCTTCGCGGCGATCGCGCTCTCGTTCGGCTTCGCGGGCTACGGCAACTTCCTGACCGCGCTGGCGACGGTCGCCGCGGCGGCGACGCTGGCGATCGGCTTCGCCATGCAGGACGTCATCCAGAACTTCGTCGCCGGCATCTTCATCTTCACCGACAAGCCGTTCCGGATCGGCGACTGGATCGAGTGGGACGGCAACTCCGGGATCGTCGAGGACATCAGCCTCCGCGTCTCGCGTGTCCGGACCTTCGACAACGAACTCCTGACGGTCCCCAACTCGCAACTCACCGACGACGTCATCAAGAACCCGACCGCCAAGGACAAACTCCGCCTGAAGTTCGTCTTCGGCATCGGCTACGACGACGACATCGACCGGGCCACCGAGATCATCCTCGAAGAGGCGGACACCCACGAGGAGATCCTCGAGGACCCCGAGCCCTCGGTCCGGTTGACCGAACTGGCCGACTCCTACGTCGGACTCCAGTCGCGCATCTGGATCGCCGACCCGAGCCGGGCCGACTTCGTGAAGATCCGCGCCGAGTACGTCACGGCCGTCAAGGAACGCTTCGACGACGCCGGCATCAACATCCCCTACCCCCAGCGGGACATCTCCGTGTAATTCTTTTACTCACCAGTCTCTGCTATCTGCGGAGACAGACCCTTTCCGCCTGGATTCTCAATTCGAGTTTTCACGTACTTACAGCCACCAGTATAACCACGTTTTTCCCGCTCGGGGTCCGCACCAGCGGCGCGGAACCGCTCGCGGCAAAAACGTGGGCGAAAAAGACCGGAATCTCGGGCTCCACACTCGATTCCGGTGTGCTCGCTCGATTGTCTTCTCGTGTGATCGACTCGCTCGCACCTCCGCATCTCGAAGTGATCCGAGAGAGAGCGGTTATTTCGTCGTTCCGGATTGGGCGGCCTTCCCGGGAAGAGCATCCGCGCGAACGATGTGAGCGCGGTTCGCCGGACGCGAGGCCCGTGGCCGAGCGTCCGGCTTTTTCGCCCACGTTTTTGGGAGGGGGTGCCTCGCTCCGCTCGGCACCCCCTCCTCGAAAAAGGTGGTCGGGTATGAATGGAACGGACCCCGGGACTGCCCGGCGTCCGGACGCGGGTAGTCCCGCTTGCCTCCTCCACCCCGCGACCCTCCGAGCGACGGCTGTCCGGTGGTGGGCTGCTCACTTCCGTGCCTGGCCCGGTGCCACCGGTTAACCCCGCCGGAGCGCCCCTGCAGGCGCGCCGACGCGGACCGCCGTCCCCGCAGGACGAGGCTTCGACGTTGGCTCGCGGGGCCCGTGCCCGTCTGACCGGACGCCCCCGGGTTTCGGTCCCCGCTGAAGACCATACCGCGGGTTCCGAGCAGGGCCTAACTGCCCGACCTAGTCCGGGTGGACGTAGCCCGTTGTCCCTTAAGGACCTTTCCCTTCGCCCCGCTGTCGTCTCGCGGTCGCGGCTCATAGTGATTACTGTGAGTCTTTACCGCCGTGACGATCCGTGTCGATGATGAGAGCCACTGAATCGGCATCTTTCGACACCGCCGACGAAGCTATTCACAGTAATCACTATCAGACCAGCCCCAGCGCCCGGACGTACCAGGCAGACGCGACGGCCGGGAGCGCGGCGACCGCGACGAGCACCCAGCGGTGGGACTCGGAGACGAGGACAGCGTCGACCCTGACCGTCAGCGCCCAGGCCAGCGCCACCCCGATCATGAACAGCCCGAACACCAGCCCCATGCCCGCCGCGTACCCGGGATCAGTCCGGCCCTCCCGACCGGCGGCGAAGACGATCAGGAGGACGAGCGCGAACAGGCCGTCGACGAGGGGATTGACCGCGCCCGTTCCGTAATAGGTTCCCACGGCCGCGGAGTCGGCCGCGAGGACGTACGGCGCGGCCAGGGTGGCCAGCACGGCCAGGCAGCCGACGATACCGACGCTCGGAGCGAGCCGCAGGTCGTCCATGCGGGCCGCTCCGCCCGCTCGGGCCTTAAGACGGTCGGTCGGGACGCCGCCAGGCCGAAACGTCCACGTACCCGCGCTGACAACGGGGCCACATGGGATTCGGATCGACCGCGAAAAAGCTCCAGAAGGTCGCTGACGCCGCCGAGGACCTCTACGCGAAGATGAACGACGTCCGCCAGCAACTGGTCGAACTCCGCGAGACCGTCGAGACGACCAGCGACCAGGTCGAGAGCCTCGAACGGGACCTCGCCGAACAGCGGGCCATCGTCGAGGCGCTCGCGGCCGAGCAGGGCGTCGAAGTCGATTCCGTGCTGACCGACGCCGCAATCGAGGAGGTCGACGGCGACGCGCCCGGCACGCAGTCGGGCGAGCCCACCGACTGACCGTCAGGCCAGGACCAGAAGCGTCACGACCACCGATCCGGCCAGCATCGCGCCGCTCCAGACGGCGACCTGGCGGGCGAACCGCCGGTTCGGGCTCGCGGCGGTCAGCCCCGCTTTCACGACGATGCTGGCCGCCGTCGCCAGCAGCACCGCCAGCACGGCCGTCGAGGCGGAGATGGTGCCGCCGCGGTAGAGCAACACCGCCGAGGTCGTCGCGCCGGCACTGGAGACCAGGCCGGACAGCAGGGCGGTGAGGTAGAACCCGGTCGTCCCGAACAGCCCCTTCGCCACCGCCCCGGCGAGGACGACCACCAGAAAGAGGACGCCGAAGCCCAGGGCGTTCCGCATCGAGAACGGGCTCTCGAGTTCGAGGTCGACCGACTCCGACCAGTCGGCGGTCACGGCGGCGATGCCGACGCTCCCGAGGATCACCGCGCCCAGCGGGACGACTGCCTCCCAGAGCGGCGTCCCCTGGAGCGTGAACGCGACCGCGATCACGAGGTTTCGGAGCGCCATCGCGGCGTCGGCCAGCAGGATCGCGGCCACCGCGTACGAGGTGGCGGCCTGGCGCTGGCTGACGTGGTCTAACATCGTCCCGACGACGGCCGTCGACGAGGCGAGTCCCCCGAAAAAGCCCGTCACCGCGATCCCCCGGCCGCCGTAGCCGAGCACGATCACGTAGTTGACGATGCCGATCCCGGCGACGGTGACGACCATCAGCCAGATCACTCGCGGCTCGAACGAGACCGAAAGCCCGCCCACGTCCACCGGCACCGAACCGGGCGGCAAGAGCGGGTAGACGACGAACGCGAGGATGGCGAACTCGGTGGCCGACCGGAGTTCCTCGCGGGAGAGCCCCCACGCGAAACTGTGGAGCTCCCGCTTGAGAACGAGCAACAGCGACGACACGACGGCGACAGACACGCCCTCGACGAGGAACCCGTCGACGACGAGCATCCCCACGCCGTAGGCGACGAGCATCGACACCGACGTCGTCAGCGAGAGGCCCTCGTCCTCCTCTAGGATCCCGCGGACGGCCAGCAGGGCACCGAGGACGATCACCAGCACGCCACCCAGTATCGGCAGTCCCCGCCCGACGATGACGAACACGGCACCGAGCAGGCTCACGAGCGAGAACGTCCGCACGCCCGCGGCCTTGTGTGACCACTCGCGTTCCAGCCCCAGGAACAGCCCGAGAGCACCCGCCAGAGCGATGCGGAGGACCTGCTCGTCGACCCGCAATTGGCCGATCTGGACCGGATCCATCTGTTCGGGCTACTCATCGCCGCCATTAAAGACTCACGCCGGGACGTTTTTGTAACCCACCGGACATGGCAAACCATGAGTAGGATCGATCTGGACCGGACGCGGGCGAGCTGGTGGGCAGTGGGTGCCGTTCTCTTCGCCGCGGTCCTGTTCGTACTCTACTCGTTCGTCGGGACGTTCGTCTTCGGGCTCTTTCTCTACTACGCGACGCGGCCGCTGTACGGCGAAATAGAGGACAGGCTCCCGGATGCGATCAAACTCGGCGTGCCGGGAGCAGTCCGCCGTCGCGTTCCCGGGGGCGTCGCCCGCCGGGTTCCCCACCGGAGCCTCGCGGCCGCGCTGTCGCTGTTGCTGCTGGCCCTGCCGGTGATGGTGTTGCTCGCGTACACTGTGGCCATCTCGCTCCAGGAGTTCCGGAAGGTCTCCAGGCGGATCAGCCTCGATCCATACCTCTCGATCGCACAGCCGTACTTCGACGTCTCGAACCCCGTGACTGACCCGGAGTCGCTGGTGACCACGACCGGCGGCCTCGACGCGATACAGCGGTCGCTCACGACCGCAATCGATTACCTCGGGTTCGTCGGGAACGGCCTTCTCCACCTGTTCGTGATGTTCGCGCTCGCTTTCTACCTGCTCCGGGACGACCACCGGCTGGCTGCCTGGACCCGGTCGTTCACGGACGGGGATGGCGTCGTCGAGACGTTCCTCGAGGCCGTCGACCGGAGCTTCCACAACGTCTTCTTCGGAAACATCCTGAACGCGATCATGACCGGTGCCATCGGGGCGCTCTGTTTCAGCGTCCTCGACGCCTTCGCGCCGGCCTCGCTGTCGATCCCGTACCCCGCGCTAGTCGGCCTGCTGGCAGGCGTCGCCAGCCTCGTCCCCGTCGTGGGCATGAAACTCGTCTACGTCCCGGTAACGGGGTACCTCGCCGCGGTGGCGGCGACGGTCGGGACCGGCTGGTGGTTCGTCGGTGCATTCGTGGCCGTATCGTTCGTGGTCGTCGACACGATCCCGGACCTGGTGCTTCGTCCCTACGTGTCCGGCCGGAACATCCACACCGGGTCTCTCATGTTCGCCTACATCTTCGGCCCGCTGCTGTTCGGCTGGTACGGGCTCTTCCTGGGGCCGCTGATCCTCGTCGTCGTCGTCCACTTCTCGCGGATCATCGTCCCGGAACTGTTACACGGCGTTCCGATCGAACCGCGGGCGATAGATGTCACTGGCGAGGAGACGAAGTCGGCCGAAGAGTCCGTGACCGGACGCGAGAGCGATCGGTCGCGCGGCGAAGCTGGGGAAAGCGGGCCGGCGAGCAGCTGACAGAATCCGTCCGCCGGGTTCCAGCGGCTCCCCCCGACCCCCCTCGATCCGTTCGTCTCCCTCAGAGCTCGACGTACTGTTCCTCCCAGTCCCGCCGGGCCTCGATCTCGCGCCGACCCCTGCGGGTCAGGCTGTAGAAGTTCGTCCGGCGGTCACGTTGCCCCTTCTCTACCAGCCCCTTGTCGACCAGCGTGTCGAGATTCGGGTAGAGGCGTCCGTGGTGAATCTCTTTCTCGTAGTACTCTTCGAGTTCTTCCTTGATCGCCAATCCGTGCGGCTCCTCTTTCCCGGCGATGACATAGAGGAGATCACGCTGGAATCCTGTCAGGTCGTACATCGGTGACGTACGTTCGATTATTTATTGTCGATATATCATAAATATGTCGGCTGATCCCGCGGGTTGGCCACCAATCGCGCGTCACACGCGGCGTTCGAAATCCCGAATTGGTAACAGTCAGGATACATTCGTCGGTTCCGACGTGTCCACGAGGGGTTATACTCGCATAGCTGGCATGTCCCGTGCGGAAGGCGTTTGTATGTCGCAACGCGTAGTAGCCGCCATGTCCGAAGAAGTGCTGTTCGAGAGCGAGCACCGCAAGAGCCGCCAGGCCGTCGCCGATTACCTCCGGACCGTCGCCGACCGACTGGCGGCCGGCGAGGAGATTTCGCTCCAGGACGGGGCGGACTCGATCAGTGTGACCCCGCCACAGCACGTCGAGTTCGAAGTGAAGGCAGAGCGCGAAGGGCCGGCGGACGGACCCGGCGAACTCAGCGTCGAGTTCGAGATCGAGTGGCACGAGAACGGGTCCGGCGGCTCGCTAGAGATCAGCTGATACGGCGACGAAACCGCGACGGATATTCGCCACCCGCGACGTCGACGTGCTTCGATAGCAACGTCGCCCGATTTTTGTCGATAGTAACGTGCTGGAGTCGCCACTCTTCGGGGCGTCGGACGCCGGGCGATCGCCGTGTGACGACGCGAGACGCGTAACGAGACACGGATGGCTCTCGCGGGTGAATCGATGGGTTAGGAAAGCAGATCGCGCGGGGTGAAAACGCCCGCGCGAGTGCTTTGCCGCCCTGAATTGGTCCCCGTTGACGCTTCGGCCCTCCAAGCGAAGCGTCACATTAGGAATCCCCCGGGATTCACTTAAACCTACCGGACCCCGTCGGTATCAGATGTACTCCTCTTCGAGAACCCACCCGAGCGCCCGCTTGTAGTACGTGAACATCTGCCGGACGCCCTCGTGGCGCATCTCCTCGGAGTCGAGTTGTTCCTGGAGGAACTCGTACTGCTCGCGGATCTCGGCTTCGTCTCGCATACCGGCGCTACGGACTCCCGCGGGAAGAGTGTTCATACTGGTGGCTGTAAGTACGTGAAAACTCGAATTGAGAATCCAGGCGGAAAGGGTCTGTATCCACAGATAGCAGAGACTGTTGAGTAAAAGAATTACAGCCACCAGTATCAGCCTCCCGTCCGGGGTGGCGCCAGTTCCACGGGAGGTAGGGTCCGCCATCCGTTCCCGTCTTCGGCCGGCAGCCGTAAGTACGCCGGGCCCCGGTCCAGGTGGACGACGCCGCTGCCAGCGGCGTGCGGCGGGCGTCGCCACCGGTGTTTTGAGCGCCCGGTCCGTAGGAAGCGACATGAAGGTGCGCGGCGAACGGGAGTGCAAGGAGTGTGGCCGCCGGTGGTCGTACTACGAGACCGGCAGCGTTGCATGTCCGGACTGCGAGAGCCTCCACAGCGTCGGCGTCGGCGAGCGGAAGCGCCACACCGCCAGCCCCGTCGAACTGGACCTGTCGCCGGCGCGCGAGCAGGTCGAGACCGCACCGCTAGAGGAGGTCGCCGATGTGGCCGCGGAGCGGTGCCGGGAGTACTGCCGCCGGCAGGGGTTCATCGACGGGGGCGAGTTGCGGACGCTCTCGTGGACCTACGTCGCCGCGGCGGAACTGGCGGCGGCCGCCTCGCTCGTGGGGCGGAGCCTGCGCGTCGGGGACGCCGAGGAACTCTACCTGCTGTCGCTACTGCGGGGTGCAGACCGCGGCGAGCGTCCGGACGCCGGGGACGTGCCGCCGTCGATGCGGTCGGCCCGGGGACTGGCGGCAGCCGACGCCGTCGAGGACTACGCCCGCGACCTGCGGACCTATCTGGACGACCACGAGGACGCGCGGGCACGACGGGTCCTCGGGTCGATCGCGGACCACCGCAGGCGCGTCCACGCGCTCGACGGCGACGTGCCCCCGACCACGGCCGACGGGCTGGTCCACGCCGCCCGGGCGCTGGGCCGGTACCTCGCCGACGGCGAGGAGGGCGCGCTCGCGGAGGCTCGCGGCCACGTCGACCGCCTGACCGACCTGGACTGATAGTGATTACTGTGAATAGTTTCATCGGCGATGTCGAAAGATGCCGATTCAGTGGCTCTCATCATCGACACGGATCGTCACGGCGGTAAAGACTCACAGTAATCACTATGACACCGGCCGCCGCGGTTCGGAGTCGGGCGGTCACTGCCCGGTGAACTCGGGGTCCTCGTCGCCGAAGAACGCCGCGTGGCCGCGGCTGAAATCTTCGGTCCGGACGGCGGCCGCCATGGCGTCGGTCTCGGCGGCCATCTGTCCCTCCAGGTCCCGGTCGAAGCTCTCGACGAGCAGCCGTTTCGTCCGGGCGTAGGCGGCCGTCGGTCCCGCCGCGAGGGCGGCGGCCCGCTCGGCGAGGCGGTCGTCGAGGTCCCCGGCCGGGACCACCTCGGTCGCCAGGCCGAGGTCGACGGCCTCCGCCGGGCCGATCGGTTCGTCGTCGAGGACGATCTCCATCGCCCGCCGGTGGCCGACGATCCGCGGGAGGAAAAACGTCGCGCCGCCGTCGCCGGTCAGCCCGATCCGCGGGTAGGCAAATTCGAGGCGAGCCCCGTCGCTCACAAGCGCCAGATCGCCCATGATCGCCAGCCCGAACCCCCCGCCTGCGGCGGGGCCGTTGATCCCCGTGACGACCGGCTTCGGCGCGTAGTGGAATTGGCTGACCGCGTCGTGGAGCGTCCCGGCGATCCGCCGGATCGTGGTTTCGTCGCTCGCGTCGCCGGCCAGTTTGCTCAGGTCGGCCCCGGCGCAGAAGGCATCGCCGGCACCAGTGATCGTGATACACCGCACCGCGTCGTCCGCCGCGAGTTCGACGGCGGCCTCCCGGAGTTCGCGCGTCATCCGGCCGTCGAGGGAGTTGAACGCGCCCGCGCCGTCGAGAGTGATCGCCGCGACCGGGCCGTCCCGTTCCACGTCGAGTCGCTCGTAGCTGTCGACCGTCATGGACCCGTCTACGCGAGCACCCGTGTTAGGGTTCGTGGTAGCAGATCTCCATCGGGTGGCCGGCGGCGTCGATCGGCGGGTCCGCGGGCAGGGTCGACGGGTCGCCGCCGCTCTCCCGGGCGGCCAGCGCCAGCACGGCCGCGTCGGCGATGTCGTCGGTCGCGGTCTTGGACAGCCTGCGGGCGAAGCGCGGGGGCTCCCGGACGAACGACTCGACGGTCCGCTCGTAGAGGTCCGGGAGCGACGGGTCGACCCGTCCGAGCACCGCCAGGCGTTCCTCGACCCCGCCGTCGTCGTGTTTGGAGGTGGCCAGCGGTTCGCCGGCGAACGCGGCGAAGCAAACCTCCGGGTGGGCCTCCCGGACTGTCGCCCCCGCGGCCGAGCCGTCCCGTGCGGCCGGAAACTCCCGGAGGAAGACGTCGGCCTCGCGGACGCGCGGCAGGATGTTCCAGGTCTGGCTTGACAGTCCGTCGCCCGTCCGCTCCCGGTTGCGACGGCTCGCCTCGGCGTAGCTCTCGGCGGAGACCGCCTCGCGGACCGGAGTGAGAAAGACGCTGCTCGCCCGCTCCCCGAGGTACTCCCTGGCCAGTTCGTCGCACTCCCGCCGGCCGTCCGCGGGCAACCCGATCGGCACGTCCACGAGAACGAGATCCGCCCCGCTGTGGGCGTGCCAGACGGTGAGGAGCGTCGGGTGGACCGACACCTCGCCGCCGTCCCCGTCGAGGGCGACGGCGACCCACCGGCCGGCCGCCCAGTCGACGCCGACATAGTTGCCCATACGCCCCGACGGGACCGGTCGAAAATCAGGCTGTCGACAGGGTCCCAAGTATTTTCAGTCGCCAGCCGTGTAATATATACATGGCAACGCGCGAGAGCTGGGCCACCCGGACCCGGCGGTCGAAACAGTTGGTCTGCGAGATCCAGCAGTCCGACGGCAGGACCCTCAGAGTCCCGGAGGACGTGGTCGTCCGTTCGAGCGACTCGATCGAGTCCGAACTGTACGACGTCCACCTCCCGATGCTCGAAGAGGCGGGCGTGATCACGTGGGACCGCGAGCAGGGGACCATCGAGCCGGGGCCGCGGTTCGAGGAGTTCGAGGCGTACCTCGACGAGTTCGACGTTCCGGACTGCTGATGTCCGTGCCACTGACCTGGTCCGCCGGGGTCGCCCCTCTGTGCCGCGGTCGCCGTGCGAACAGTGGCTATTCAATATTGCGGTAACGCAACGCCGAAGTCGCCAGGTCGCGCGGTACACCGTCGACGGCGGGAATCGTAATGCCGATCCGGCTGTCGGCCGCCGGCTTTCCCGCGCCGCCGTCGCTGCCGAACGTGACCGTCCCGACGCTCGTCTGGCACGCCATCGACGGCGCGGTGTTGGGTGCCGTCTTCCCGGCCGTCGAGTCGGCGTCGCCGGACCCGTTCTTTTCAAGTACCTCAACCGAATAGGTCCCGGCAACGAATGAGCGAGGACTTCTACGACGTACTCGGCGTGTCGCGGGACGCCAGCGAGGAGGAGATCGAGGAGGCCTACCGCGAGAAAGCCCGCGAGTACCACCCGGACGTCAGCGACGACCCCGCGGCCGAGGAGAAGTTCAAGAAGGTCAAGAAGGCCAAGGAGGTGCTCACGGACGAGCAAAAGCGGCAGGCCTACGACAGACTCGGCCACGAGCGGTTCGAGCAGGCCCAGAAGCAGGGCGGGTTCGACGGAGCCGCCGGGAACGGCGCGGGCGCGGGCGGCGACCCCTTCGGCGGGTCGCCGTTCGGCGAGGGAGGGTTCGGCGACATCTTCGAGCAGTTCTTCGGCGGCGGCCGGCGCGACGGCCCGCGACAGGGCCGTGACCTGCGCACGGAACTGGAGATCGACCTCGAGGAGGCCTACCGCGGCGCGGAAAAGCAGTTCACCGTCGCCAGGCCGGAACGGTGCCCGGACTGCGACGGGAGCGGCCACCCGCCCGGGAGCGACTCACGGACCTGTCCGCAGTGTAACGGCCGGGGCCAGGAGACCCACGTCCAGCAGACGCCGATGGGCCGGGTCCAGCAAACCCGGACCTGCCGGCGGTGCGAGGGCGAGGGCACCCTCTACGAGGAGACGTGTAGCACCTGCAACGGGGACGGCGTCGTCCGCAACGATGCGACCCTGTCGCTGGAGGTTCCGGCCGGGATCCAGGACGGACAGACGCTCCGGATGAGCGGCGAGGGCGCACCGGGCGAAGGAGGCGGGCCGAACGGCGACCTGCTGGTCGACGTGCGGATCGCGGACCACCCGGAGTTCGAACGCGACGGCGACGACCTCTACTACCGGGAGGCGATCTCGTTCCCGCAGGCGGTGTTCGGCGACAGCGTGGAGATCCAGACGTTCGACGGACCCGTCTCGCTGGACGTCCCCGAGGGGACACAGAGCGGCGAGCGGTTCAGGTTGCGGAACAAGGGGATGCCGCGGCTCCGGGGCCGCGGCCGCGGCGACATGTTCGTCCAGGTACAGGTGGTGACCCCCGAGAGCCTCAACCAGGAGCAGCGCGAAGCGCTGGAGGCGTTCGCCGAGGCCGGTGGCGAGGAAGTCGAGGTCGACCAGGGGTTCTTCGAGCGCCTCCGCAACAGCTTCTAGGGAGCCACGCCCCGCGGTACCGACCGGCCGAGAAACCTCGCGGCGGTCGGATCGTTCCGGGAGACGGCCCGGTCACCGGTCTCACAGACTCCGGCCAATTTCTCCGACAGTGAGGGGTTTTCAAGACGGCGCGTAGAACCTCCGGATGGCACGGATCCGATACTTGCGCTGTGCGTAACTTCCCCCCAGCGGATTCGTGCCAGCTTTCCGTAGGCGGTATCATCCTGCGGTCCGAACGCTCGCCATGGAGACCCTCGCGGCGGTCGTCGGGCGCGAGCGCCGGAGCGACCGGCCCGCGGTCGAAACGGGCGACGGCCGGCCCTACAGCTACCGGACGTTCTGTACGGAGACGTGGAAGGCAGCCAACCTGTTCAGGTACAACGGCCTCGTGGCCGGTCGAACCCTCGGCGTCGCGGACGTGCCGGCGGTACAGCCGCTGGTCGCCGCGTTCGGCGCGGCGTTGCTCGGGGCGGCCGTCAGGTTCGATCCGCCGGCCGACACCGACGTGCGGGCGGTCCTGGCACCGGTCGACCGGGTCGGGGACTACGACCTGCCGCCCGGCGGCCAGCGGTTCGCCTTCGGCGGCGTCCCGGACGACCCGGAGGTCGAACAGTTCGAGCGGGGAATCTGGAGCGAGAACCCGACCGTGCCACCCCGGGAAGTCGAACCGGACGCGACGGCACTCGTGACCGACCGGAGCGCGTACACACACGCGGCGGTGCTGGCGGCCACAGAGGACGTCATCGCGGAGTACGCTATCGACCGGACGGACGTGGTCGCGCTCCGTCCCTCCCTCCGTCGCCCGGGAACCGTCGTCGCGGGCGTGGTCGCCCCGCTCGTGGCGGGTGCCTCGATTCTGCTTCCCGACGGGGACGACCCGACCGATTCCACGGGAACGCTGGCCGTCGGCGACGCGCGGGTGCCCGAAGAGACTGCAATCTCGCCCGAGGCCGTGTCGCTCTGACCGGACCCCGCGAGGCCGCTCTCCCCGTGGTTGGCGCAACCGGCTTCCCCCGGCGCTCGTGACCTCGGCGACGCCGAAGCCAGTGCCTGCAGGACGGGTCGTGCTGTCGACACCACCACATATTTAAACCTTCTGGCCGACCGCCGGAAGATACGTTCGGAGTATATATTTATCGCCGGGAATGAACGGGGGTTTATGTAATCTGGGGGGAATTCAATCGATCGAACCCGGTAAAATTAAATATGATAAGACAATACATACTCCGATAAGCGATGAGTGAGAATTTGATGAAACCGAGCGCGACCGACGTTCTCCGAACGGTGCTCGACGAGGAATCGGACGAAGTACTGGTCATCAACCCACGTGCGGACACGGTCGAGGAACTCGTCTCGGTGATGAAAAAACGGGACGGCGGGCCGACGGTGCGGTTGCTCGCGGAGGAGCGGCCGCTCAAGGACGTGATGGGCGATTTCATCGTGGCCAGCACCGCGGCGGACCTGGTCGCCGACGAACGGCTGTCGTTGCGCGTGCTGGAGGAGCCGCCGGGCAACTCCCTTCTGGTCACGGACGAGCGCGTGATCGCGATGGTGTTCGCGGGCGAGCAGGTCGGCGGCCTGGCCGCGGAGGACGAACGGTTCGTCGAGAACGCCTTCAACCACTACACCGAGGCCTGGGAGGAAGCCGAGGAGTTCTCGCTCCGGACGCCGCCGCTGACGCGCGTCCGCGAGACCCTCGCCTCGGACATCGACCAGGCGGTGGCCGACGACTTCGACAGCGTGTTGAACTCGCTCCAGACCGCCCGCGGGAACGGTGACGGCCTGGACGAGGTGACCATCAGCCTGCTCGTCGCGGCGAAAAACGGCGAACTGCTCTACGACATCAGCAAGTGGGGCGAGGACGTCGGTCTCGCCAGCAAGGCGACGTTCTCGCGGACGAAGACGACCCTCGAGGACATGGGCCTGATCGACACCGAGAAGGTCCCCATCGACGTGGGTCGCCCGCGCCTCCGGCTGATGCTGGGCGACGACCGCCTCCGCGAGGCCAACACGGACGAACTGGCCAGCGTGGCACAGAGCCTGCTCGCGTCGTAACCCCCCGCGCTTTTTTTCCCCGCCCCCATCTCGACCGGTATGAGAGTCGGGATCGTCGGGACAGGCCCCGCCGTCGAGGCAATCGAGGCAGCACTCGCCGACGTGAACGCGACGCCGACGAAGACGGTCCCCGACGACGCCGACGAGTGGGACCTGGGCGTCGTGGTCGGGACCGCGGGCGAGGCCGCGTTCGGCACGGTCGCCGGCACCGCCACCCCGTGGCTGGCGGTCGAACTCGGCGGAGTCGGCGGCTATCCCGTCGTCGACGCGGCGGTGTCCGGCTATCGTCCGGGGACGGCCTGTTACGACTGCCTCCGCGGGCGCGTCGGCGCGAACGTCGAGCAGGACGCCGACCCGGTCCCGGCCCCCGGGGCGTCGGCGGCGCGGTTCGCCGGCGCGGTCGCCGGCAACGCCGCGGCGTCGTTCGTCGCCGGCGAGGACCACCCGGCCTTCGGCGGCGTCGTCGAACTCCCGTACGCCGAGCGCCGGGTGCTGCCGCTCCCCCACTGCGGGTGTAGCGACGATCCCGATCCGTCGCCCGCGTTCGACCACGTCGACCGGAGCGTCGAGGAGTCGTTGAGCCGGGCGGAACTGGCGCTCGACGAGCGCGTGGGCGTCGTCGGGGGGGTCAGCGAGGCCGAGTCGTTCCCCGCACCCTACTATCTCGCCCGGAGCTGTGACACGACGGGGTTCAGCGACGCCGCCGCGGCGACCGAAGCCGCGGGCGTCGACGCCGCGTGGAACGCCGCGTTCGTGAAGGCACTCGGAGAGGCCCTGGAGCGGTACTGTGCGGGCGTCTACCGGGAAGCGGCCTTCGAACGCGGAACGGCGGGACAGCTCCACGGGGCCGTCACTCCCGACCAGTTCGTCCTGCCGTGGTACGGCGACGCCGACCCGGGAACGCCGCTCGACTGGCACCGGGGACAGCGGCTCGACACCGGCGACGCCGCGTGGCTCCCCGCCGAGTTCGTCGTCTTCCCGCCGCCGACCGAGGAGCGCCGGCCCGCCGTCACGACCGGCCTCGGCCTGGGGAACGGAACGGTCGGAGCGGCCCTGTCGGGACTTTACGAAACCGTCGAGCGGGACGCGGCGATGCTCTCGTGGTACTCGACGTTCGAGCCGCTGGGCCTCCGGATCGACGACGAGGGGTTCGAGAGTCTCGCCAGGCGCGCCCGGAGCGTCGGCCTCGACGTCAGCGCCGTCCTGCTCACGCAGGACGTCGACGTGCCCGTGGTCGCCGCCGCGGTCGAGCGCGACGACTGGCCGCGGTTCGCGCTGGGCTCCGACGCGGACCTCGATCCGGCCGCGGCCGCGCGGTCGGCGCTGGCCGAGGCCCTCCAGAACTGGATGGAACTGCGCGGCATGGGACCGGACGACGCCGCGGACGTGGACGGGGCCATCGGCGAGTACGCCGCGGACCCCGGCGAGGCCGCGGACTTCGTCGCGCCCGAGCGGACCGTACCAGCCGCGTCCGTCGCGCCGGACGAGGAACTGGCCGGCCGCGACGAACTGACGGCGCTGTCCGACCGGGTCGTGGCAGCCGACCTGACCCCGTACGTCGCGCGGCTCACCACCCGGGACGTGGCGTCGATCGGATTCGAGGCCGTCAGGGTGCTCGTCCCGGCCGCACAGCCGCTTTTCTTCGACGATCCGTTCTTCGGGGACCGGGCCGAGGCGGTCCCGCGCGAACTGGGGTTCGAACCCCGGACGGACCGGGATCATCACCCTTTCCCGTAGGCGGGCGGGATCGAGACCCGGGCTAGATTGCGAAGGTCGCGCGGATCATGTCGCGGGTACCCGGGCCGAGACCGACCGCGACGACTGCCACGAGGAGCAACACGGCGTACCGGGGGCTCTCCTCGAATATTTGCTCGTCGAAGATCCAGACGACGCCCAGCGCGACCGCCAGTTTCACCACGAGGAACGGCCAGGAACTGCCGGTCGCGGCCAGAAGCGACGCCGGGAGCACCGATTCGGTGAGGTCGATGATAAACCGGTTCGCCGGGTGTTTGGCGCTGTACTCGACGGCCACGCCGAGTGCCCCCATCCAGTCGGCGGCGACGACGTTCGCCACGCCGTCGATTGCGTGTCCCCAGAGGACGACCAGCCCGACGAGTCCGGTTCCGGCGTTTATCTGCGGTGCGACCCTGTCGACGGCCGCGTACAGGCCCACTGACAGCACCGTCGCCAGCAGGACCACCGTCACGAGCACCTGCGGGTGGAAGCCGACGTACTCGGCGGTCAGGCCCTGCCAGAGCAGGTAGCCGAAGGTCAGCAGGAACGCCGTCGATCCCGCGAGCGCGAGGGGCGTCTCGTAGCTCTCGACCCGTCCGGTCCGTTTCAGCCGGACCGCGGCCACCAGCGCCGCCAGCGTCACCGCGAAGACGGTGAAGTAGATGACGGGGCTGATGATCAGTACGTTCGCCGGGTAGGTAACCGCGGGCGTCACGCCCGCCGGAACCGCGTCGAACGCGTCCTCGACGACCCTGAGTGCCCCGCCGAACAGCATGAACGGGACGAGCGCGTAGAAGAGACCCGGGTCCCGGGCGACGTCGAGACGCCGCAACAGAAAGAGGACGCCAACGAGCATGAACAGCAACACGACCATGTACCCGACCTCCGAGACGGGAGTGTACCCGGGCTCCGCGACGATTGCCCCCGCGCGCTCGGCGGCCGTACAGGCATCGCTCGACCCGAGCAGTTCGACGCCGCCGGCCGTCTTGGTGGCACAGACGGCGTTGTGCGCGTCGGCGTAGACCGGGCCCCAGAAGTAGTGCCAGAGGAACCCGTCGTAGATCCGGCGCGGGAAGGCAAGGGACCCACCGGCGAGGGCCGCCACGGCCGCCAGCGCGACCGCGATCCAGGCGCGTCCCCGGTCGACTCCGTCGATCGCCTCCATGCCAGAGTCCGCGCGCCACGGCTGTTTTAGCGTTCCGGTCGCGTGCGGCGGCCGCACACGCCGTCAACGGGTCGCGCGGACGGCCGCCAGCACCGTCTCGTGGGCCCGCCCGTTCGACGCCACGAGGCCCTCGCTATCGTACCGCCACGGGTTTCCGTCGATGTCGGTGACGGTGCCGCCCGCCTGTTCGACCATGTACGCGCCCGCTACCGAGTCCCACGGCTCGGGCGTCCGCTTTGTCAGGTGCGCGTCGAGACTGCCGGCGGCGACCGCGGCGAGCGACGACTGCATGCTCCCGAACCGGCGTACGTCGGCGAACCGATCGACGGCCGACTCGATCAGGTCGGTGTACGGTCGGTTGTCGGCGGCCGGGTGCCAGCCGTTGACGGCCGCCAGGAACGTCTCCGGGTCGTTGCTGTCGCTGACCGCGACGGGGTCGCCGTTCCGGCGGACACCGGTCTCGTCGGCGACGAACGCGTCGCCCATCGCCGGCTGAACAGTCGCCGCCGCGACCGGCCGACCGTCGACCATGGCGGCCACGCTCGTCGCCCACATCCGCATCCCTCGCGCGTAGTTCGTCGTCCCGTCGATGGGGTCGACGATCCACGACGGGCCCGTCTCCGGGACCGCCCCCGCCCTGTGGTTTTCCTCGCCGACGATCGACTCGCCGGGGCGTTCCTCCTCGATCGTCTCCACGACGGCCTCCTGTGCGGCGGCGTCCGCCGCCGTCACCAGGTCGTTCTTGTGCCCTTTCGACTCGACGGCGACGGCCTCCCTGAACCGTGCTGTTGCGACCTCTGCCCCCCGGCGGGCGGCCCGTTCGGCCAGTTCGACCCGCGGACCATCGCCTGCCATACCCCCCGTTGCTCCCCGACCGGGCATAGGCGCTCCGCTTTCGCTTCCCGTACCGTTGCTTTTTTCACCGGTAGATAGAAGTAACGAACATGGCTGGGGGGAACGGAGTGCGCCTGCGGGGACGGGTGCCGGCCGCCCTCGGGTTCGCTGTGGCCGCCGTCGCCACCCTCGGGAGCCTCAATTACAGCCTCGGGATGGGGCTGTTTCCCTGTCGCCTCTGCTGGTACCAGCGCATCCTGATGTACCCGCTCGTCGTCGCGTTCGGGTACGCGCTTGCGACCGGCCGGCGCGACTTCCACCTGCTCGTGTTGCCGCTCTCGGTGCCGGGGGTCGCGCTGGCCGGCTACCACTCGTCCCTCCAGGTCTCGGAGAGCGCGACCTGTTCGTTCGCCGGCTGTGGTGCGATCCAGTTCCGGCTGTTCGGGGCGCTCACCATCCCGAACCAGTCGCTGATCGCGTTTCTGGCGGTGACGGCCGTCGGACTCGCGGCCTGGGTGCGGTCGCGGGGCGACTGATAGTGATTGTTGTGACCATTTACCGGTTCGACCATACGACCTCGTGCGGTCGATACCGGAACGACTCACAACAATCACTACGAGTTCGTCGCCGGACTACTCGCTTTCGGCCTCGGCCTCGTCGGCGGCGGCGAGGATCGTCTCCGCGATGTCCCGGGCCTCGTCGGGCGTGTAGAGGGGTTTGTTGCCCGTCGACTGGTCGATCCGGACGTACCCCTCCACGGTGTCGATGGAAAAGTACGCGGGGTGTTCGAGCGGCGGCACACTCGCAGACGTCCCGTCTGATCTGTCCGTCCCCATGGTCGTAATCGGGACCGGCGCGGCATAAAGCTACGTCCGCCGCCGTCGCTACCGGATCTTCCAGAACCGAATGATGCGAGGGAAGACCGCTCCGCGCGGACTTCCGCACTGTTTGCGAGGGGCCGTAGCGGCCGACAGTGCGTGCATTCCACCGCGGCGCGCGATCGCGCCGCGCCGTCATGCGAGGGAAGGGATTTGAACCCTTGGACCCCTACGGGAGCGGATCTTGAGTCCGCCGCCGTTTCCAGGCTTGGCTACCCTCGCACGCGGGCAGGTGTAACTCGGAACCGGAGCCCATAAAGAATCCACGGATCGGCCGCCGGTCGCCGTCTTCGATGCAGTTTGTACATCTCGGGTTCCGTATGGAAGTATGCCCGCCCGGCCGGATTACTGCCCGTTCTGCGGTGCCCGCCTCGCCGACGACGCCGACGGTCTCGACCGACATCTCGACGACTTCGAGGACTGCCGTGAGCAGTTCGCCGCGTGGGACGGACCTCCGGGGGGACGGGACGACTGTCATTCCCTTCCCTCGAAGGCGACGGGAGGAGGTGGACCTTGGTCCTGGTCGTCATCGTCGCCGTCATCCTCCTGTACTCGTTGCTGATCACCCAGCAGATCCTCCTGGGGGTGCTTGCCTCGGCGCTCGTCACGATCGCCTTCAAAGTCGGCGCGGGCCTGATCGAAACCGGCTGACTCGGCGGGCGCGGCGCGCCCGAAGAACGCCGGGAATGGCGTCGGCCGCCTCGGGAGCGCACGGGCCACCGGAGGGGTTACCACGGCGGGACAACAAGGGGAGGCATGGACGAACACACCCGCGACGACAGCGTGGCCCCGCCCGCCGCGGGGACGCCGACGGGGTGGCTGCCCGAGGAGTCGCGGTGGGAACACGGGACGCTCCGCCGGGCCGTCGTCCACGGCGTCCGCCTCTACAACGCCGGCGCGTTTCATGAATCGCATGACTGCTTTGAATCAGAGTGGTATAACTACGGGAGCGGGACCACCGAAAGCGCCTTCGCTCACGGAATGGTGCAAGTCGCGGCGGGCGCGTACAAGCACTTTGACTTTGAAAATGACGACGGTATGCGGAGCCTCTTCGAGACGGCGTTACAATATCTCCATGGCGTCCCGAATGACTACTATGGGGTCGACGTTCTCGGCGTCAGAACCACGCTCACGAACGCGCTTAACGATCCAACCGTGTTAGACGGGTGGCGGGTCGAACTCGACGGGGAGTTCCCCACCGCGACCGAGGCCGACTTCGAGTACGCGGCGGGACTCGACTGACGCTCCCCGGGGCGTTCGTGCCCCGCTCACCCCCGATTTCAATACTGCCCGTTCCGTAGGTTCGAAGATACGATGCCAGCCCTCCGAATACGTCCAGTCCTGCTGGTCGCATTGCTGGTCGTGTCCGGGAGCGTCGCCGCGGTCCCGAGTCCCCGCAACCGGCCGTCGGACACCGCCCCGCCGGTGCGCGTGTTCGTGGGCGAGACGCTGGATGTCTCGGCGGTCGAGTTGACGGGCGGTGGCACCATCGGGACCGGGAGCGTCGAACTGGTCGGCGTCGCTGGCGACGCCGACGGCACCGTCGAGACGATCGCCGATCCCACGGACGCGGACCTCGGCGGCTTCGAGACCGGCACCTACAGGGTCTCGACCGACGGCGACGACGGCGTCGAGTTCGCGGTCGCGGAACCGCGCGTGACCAAGGTCGTCGTCCGGAACCAGAACGGTGCCAACGTCACCAACGCCTGGGAGCCGGACGGCGAGAGCCTCACCGTCACCGCCGAGTACAACTTCGCCGAGGCCGACCGGCTCGACCTGACAGTCGAGGACTCCGACGGCGTCGACGTGACCCGCGAGGTCGCGTCGGGCGACCGGATCACCACCAGCGGCGGGTCGGTGCAACTGGACCTCTCGGACCAGCAGGAGGGCACCTTCCGGATCACCCTCGAAGGGAGCGACCTGGACCGAGCGTCCCGGACCGTCACCGTGCGGACGGGACCGCGCCGGACTGCCACGCCCCTGCCGTCGCCGACGACGCCGGCCGGGACACCGACGCCATCGCCGACCCCGACCGACGTGGGGACCGAATCACCGACGGAGACGCCGACCCCGACGGAACAGCCGACGGAGACCGGCGCTTCCCCCGGGACGCCGACCGAGGCGGCCGGGACGGAACAACCGACGGAGACGCCGACCCCGACCGCGACCGAGACGTCCGGACCGGGATTCGGCCCGCTCGCGGCGGTACTGGCGGTCGTCGCGCTCGCGGGCTACGCGCTCCGGCGACGGTCGCGGTGAGTGCCGACGGTACGACCCTCCGGCACTGGCGTCGGTGACTGCCGCCCGACAGCGAACCACCTTGACCTCCTCCCACGGCTGAAGCCGTGGGATTCCTCCGGTGGGGATTTCAGCCTGATGCTGAAGCCCCAGAGGCAACTTTCCCCACCTCGCAGCGGGTACTCCGGTCTGTGCGATCCTCTTTGGGATTTGCCCGCCGAACAGGCGGGGCGATTGTGGTGGGCCGCCACTCGTGATTGTCCCACTCGAGGCGCACGGGCCGGGCCATCG